>NZ_JBEWYW010000002.1:0-723260 GCF_041366475.1 Pseudalkalibacillus sp. JSM 102089 | reverse complement strand
TTCAACATTGCACCATGCGGTGCGATGTATTACCCGGTATTAGCTCCGGTTTCCCGGAGTTATCCCAGTCTGCAGGGCAGGTTGCCCACGTGTTACTCACCCGTCCGCCGCTAAGATCAGGGAGCAAGCTCCCATCTCTTCGCTCGACTTGCATGTATTAGGCACGCCGCCAGCGTTCGTCCTGAGCCAGGATCAAACTCTCCGATAGAAAGCTTAATCTAGCTTTAAAACAATGTTTTGTTTCCGTAGAAACAACTACTTACATGGCGTTTCGTTCAGTTTTCAAAGATCGAATTATTTCCTTCGTTTTCGCCGTTGTTTATCGGCGACTTAAATAATATATCATGTAATGCATTATCTCGTCAACACTTTTTTATAAGTTTTTTAAAACCAATATTAGAAGGTTTTGGAGACACCGTCAAAGCGACGGAATTACATCTTATCATCTGCTTATCAATATTGCAATAGAAAAATAAAAAAAGAAGAGGATTTGTCCTCTTCTTCTAACTTGTTACTCTTCTTCAGGCTTTGAATCGTCGTTATCATCATTCTCGATGATCTCTTCAGCATCAACATCAATGATTTCTTCCGCACTTACTTCAATAGTAGGTTCTGTATCTTCGATGTCCTCACCTTCGATACCCTCTTCATTGATCTCTACCTTCGCAACCGTTGCGACAGAGTCACCTTCAGAGATACGGATCAATCTCACACCTTGCGTGTTTCTTCCGGTTTGAGAAATATCCTGTACATCAATACGAATAATGACGCCACTCTCAGTAATAATCATACATTCTTCTTCAAGCGTGACAGTCTTGAGGGCTGTTAACACACCATTACGTTCAGTAAGGTTACACGTCTTGATACCTTTACCGCCTCTTGTTTGCACGCGATACTCTTCAACAGGTGTTCGTTTACCGAATCCTTTATCAGTCACAATAAGTACATCCTGGTTTTCATCTAGAATGCCTATACCGACAACTTGATCGTTCTCCTGAAGGGTGATCCCCTTAACACCAGTAGCTGTTCGACCCATAGATCTAACGTCTTCTTCATGGAAGCGAATCGCCATTCCTTGTTTCGTTCCCATAATAAGCTCTTTCGATCCATTCGTTAGACGAACGCCCATTAGCTCATCGTCTTCTTTAAAGTTAATGGCAATGAGCCCACCCTTTCGAATATTCGCAAAGGCAGATAATGGAGAGCGTTTAACAACACCCTGCTTCGTCGCAAAGAAAACGAACCAATCATCAACAAACTCTTCTATAGGAATAATTGCAGTGATATATTCATCTTTTTCTATTTGAAGGAGATTAATAATTGGAATCCCTTTCGCGGTTCGACTAAGCTCAGGTACTTCATACCCTTTAAGTCTGTAGACCTTCCCTTTATTCGTAAAGAAAAGAATCGTATTATGCGTCAGAGTAGTGAATAGGTGTTCAACAAAGTCACCATCGTTTGTACCCATCCCCTGGATTCCACGACCACCACGCTTTTGACTACGATACGTGTCAATTGGCAAACGCTTGATATACCCTTTATGTGTGAGGGTAATAACAATATTTTGTTTAGGAATTAAGTCTTCATCCTCGATCATATCGAAGCCAACTGTAATTTCGGTACGACGTTTGTCTGCGAATCTTTCTTTTACTTCCGCTAGCTCTTCGCGAATGATTTCAAGAACTTTCTCTTCATCAGCAAGGATCGCTTTTAGTTCAGCGATACGCTTCATTAATTCTTGATATTCTGATTCAATTTTATCACGCTCTAGACCAGTTAAGCGCTGAAGTCGCATATCAAGGATCGCCTGCGACTGATCATAGCTTAGCGAGAACTTTGTCATAAGGCCTTCTCTAGCAATATCTGTTGTTTCAGAAGCTCGAATTAATTTAATCACTTCATCTAAATGATCAAGTGCAATTCGCAAACCTTCTAATATATGTGCTCTTGCTTCCGCTTTGTTTAGCTCAAACTGCGTTCTTCTTCTAATCACAACCTTTTGATGCTCTAGATAATGCTCAAGACATTCTTTTAGCGTTAATACTTTTGGTTGTCCATCTACTAGAGCAAGGGTGTTAATCCCGAAACTAGTTTGAAGTGCAGTTTGTTTATATAAGTTATTTAGGAGAACATTCGCATTTGCATCTTTACGCACTTCAATGACAACACGCATTCCTGTGCGGTCAGATTCGTCACGAAGATCTGTGATACCCTCTATCTTTTTATCGCGAACAAGCTCTGCGATTTTTTCGACAAGACGTGCTTTATTAACCTGATAAGGAAGTTCAGATACAATGATCGTCTTTTTACCATTGCTAAATTCTTCGATTTCAGCTTTTGCCCGCTGGATAATTGATCCTCTACCAGTCATATAAGCTTTGCGAATACCCTCACGTCCAAGAATCTCAGCTGCAGTCGGGAAATCTGGTCCTGGAATAAACTCCATTAATTCAGGTATCGAAATCTCTGGATTCTTACTAAGTTCCAAAATCCCTTCAATGACCTCCCCAAGGTTATGCGGTGGTATATTCGTAGCCATTCCTACAGCGATACCTGAAGCTCCGTTTACTAGTAAGTTAGGAAACCTTGCAGGGAGAACAATTGGTTCTTGTTCAGAGCCATCATAGTTGTCCTGGTAGTCTATTGTGTCTTTGTTAATGTCTCGCACCATTTCCATAGCGATTTTAGACATTCTCGCCTCAGTGTAACGCATTGCAGCTGCTGAATCTCCGTCAATAGAACCAAAGTTACCATGGCCATCTATTAACATATTACGATAGCTAAAGTCCTGAGCCATGCGCACCATTGTGTCATATACAGCTGAATCACCGTGTGGATGGTACTTACCAATTACTTCTCCAACAATACGCGCAGACTTCTTGTAAGCTTTATCAGAAGTCATACCCAGGTCATTCATGGCATACAAAATACGGCGATGCACTGGTTTTAAACCATCTCGTACATCAGGAAGAGCTCGACTTACAATAACGCTCATCGCATAATCCATGAAGGAGGTGCGCATTTCCTGACTAATATTTATTTCCTTAACTCTCGATCTTTCCATATCAGACATACGGAAAACCTCCAATTATACTCTTGTTCATCTCATAACATTTAGCTGTATTGCCTTATTAACCCTTGAACAGCAGAAAAGGGGGGATTCCCCCCTTCAGCTTATTTCTTAAACATCTAGATTCTTTACATAATGGGCGTTGTCTTGAATAAAGTTCCGTCTCGGTTCAACACGATCTCCCATTAACATATCAAAGACTTCATCCGCTTCGATCGCATCTTGTAGTTCAACTTGCAGTACTGTACGAGACTCCGGATCCATCGTTGTTTCCCAAAGCTGAGTTGGATTCATTTCACCTAGACCTTTGTATCGCTGAATACCGGGCTTAGGAGCTTTCGGAATCTCGTTCAAAATAATATCATGCTCGCGGTCATTATAAGCGTAAGTGACTTTTTTTCCTTGTGTAATCTTATAAAGTGGCGGCTGGGCAATGTAAACATAGCCATTTTCAATCAACGGACGCATATAGCGATAGAAAAATGTTAATAGAAGCGTTCGAATGTGGGCTCCATCAACATCCGCATCAGTCATGATAATTAATTTGTGGTAGCGAGCTTTTGATAAATCAAAATCTTCACCTATACCAGTTCCAAGTGCAGTGATAATCGCTCTAATTTCATTATTTGAGAGTATTTTATCTAAACGTGCTTTCTCGACGTTCAGAATTTTACCTTTTAGAGGCAATATTGCTTGGAAATGACGATCACGTCCCTGTTTAGCTGATCCACCCGCTGAGTCACCCTCAACAATATAGAGTTCAGAAATAGAAGCATCTTTAGATGAGCAATCAGCTAATTTACCTGGGAGAGCGCTCACTTCAAGAGCACCTTTCCTTCTTGTTAACTCCCGTGCTTTCTTTGCTGCAGCACGAGCGCGTGAGGCCATAAGACCTTTCTCAACTATTTGCTTCGCAACAAGGGGATTTTCAAAAAGGAATGTAGAGAACTTTTCTCCAAAAATAGACTCGGTAATTGTACGAGCTTCTGCATTTCCAAGCTTTGTTTTCGTCTGACCTTCGAATTGAGGATCAGGGTGCTTAATTGAAATGATTGCAGTTAATCCTTCTCGTACATCATCCCCTGTTAAGTTAGGGTCCGTTTCACGGAATAAACTATTTTTTCGTGCATAGTCATTAATAACGCGAGTAAGGGCTGTTTTAAAGCCGTATTCGTGACTTCCACCCTCATGCGTATTGATGTTATTGGCAAATGAGTAGATATTACTCGCAAAACCATCATTGTATTGAACAGCGATCTCGACAGAAATCCCTTCACGTTCACCTTCTACAAAGATTGGTTCTTCATGGAGTGCTTCACGTGAACGATTTAAATGTTCAACGTATGATTTAATACCGCCCTCGTAATGATATTCATTACGCTTTGTTTCTTCAGGACGCTTGTCTTGCGCAACAATTTTAATTCCGCGATTTAGAAAAGCAAGTTCTCTAAGACGGTGAGCAAGAATATCAAATTCATATTCTATTGTTTCCGTAAAAATTTCGGTATCAGGGATGAAGTGAATGGTTGTCCCCGTCACATCACTATCACCAATAACCTTGAGATCCTCATCAGGTACACCGCGTGTATAGCTTTGGTAATAAACTTTGCCTTCACGTTCTACCGTAATTTCAAGTTTAGACGACAAAGCATTTACAACTGATGCCCCTACACCGTGCAGTCCACCGGACACTTTATATCCACCGCCGCCGAACTTACCACCGGCATGCAGCACAGTCATAATAACTTCGACTGCAGGGCGGCCCATTTTCTCCTGAATACCAACAGGGATGCCTCGGCCGTTATCCTCTACTTTAATGCTATTGTCTTTCTCAATACTAACTGTAATTTGCGAACAGTACCCTGCAAGAGCTTCATCGATACTGTTATCAACAATTTCCCAAACAAGATGGTGGAGTCCTCTGCTACTTGTGGAACCAATGTACATCCCTGGGCGTTTTCGAACAGCCTCAAGTCCCTCAAGGACCTGAATCTGACTTTCATCATAACTTTCTTTATTAGACTGTTGCTCTAATGTCATATTGTTCACCTACATTTCTCTATCAAAGATAGACTCAATTAAGCTTGCTGATTGACAGCCAACCTGGTTTTAAGATGATTCTCCATTCGATGTTACTTCTACACTATCCGATACTGTATAAGCACGTCTTTTTAGTGTGAGTGAAGATAAAGGGGACAGATAGACCGTATCAGTTGTGATAACGATTGATTTCGTTAAATCACCACCAATATCTTCTACTAGCTTATCTTTTTGATGGCGGTGCAAGAATTCATTCGTAATCTCCGCTTCCTCCATAACTTGCCAATCAAAGATGCCAACAACATCTCTCGATTGAACAACTACGTCCTCTCCTAAGTGTATAAACACCACTTCACCTCATTTCACCTTTTCGATTAGTCCATCTTGGACTTGAAAAGTCGTCGCTTTCTCAAGCGTTTCATGATGGATGCCCTCGACGCTAGTCGTTGTGACAAACGTCTGGACCTTCCCCTGAATTGTATTTAAAAGATGAGACTGCCTGTAATCATCTAACTCCGACAGAACATCATCTAGCAGAAGCAAAGGATACTCACCTACTTCACTATGAATCAATTCAATTTCAGCAAGTTTTAGTGATAAAGCCGTGGTACGCTGTTGCCCTTGAGATCCATAAGTTTGAACGTCCTTTCCATTTACAAAAAACGACAAATCATCTCTATGGGGGCCCGCTAGCGTAACACCACGCTCAACTTCTCTCTCTTTAATTTTATCAAACTTTTGCTTATATCCTTCTACTATTTTCGACAAATCGGTTGGTTCTGATACCTCTACAGTTGGATTATAGTGAATTTCAAGTTTTTCTAACCCTCTACTAATTCCATAATGAATTGGTTCAGCCCATTGTTGAAGGAGTTGAACAAATCGAACTCGACGTATATAAATATTCGCAGCAGCTTCAATTAATTGTTCGGTCAAGATATCCAACATTACATAATCGGGATTTTTTTGATATCGCAAGGTCTTTAACAAGCTGTTACGCTGCTGAAGAAGCTTCAGATATCGACCAAGATAATAGAGATAGACTGGTTGTACCTGGCCAATTTCAATATCGATGAATCTTCTGCGAACGCCAGGATTGCCTTTAACCAGATTGAGATCCTCTGGTGCAAACATGACAACATTCAGTGCACCAATGTAGTTGCTCAGTTTCTGCTGTTCCAATTGATTTAGTTTGGCTTTCTTACCTTTTTGGGAAATAACCAGTTGGAGGGAGAGGGGACCATTTCGTTTTTCTATTCTACCTTCTATTTTAGCATATTCCTCGTCCCAATTGATTAATTCTTTATCTCTTGGTGTACGATGGGATCTCGCCATAGCTAGTACATAGATAGCTTCCATGATGTTTGTTTTCCCCTGAGCATTTTCACCGAGAAAAACGTTCACGTTATTTTCAAACTGCAGTTCTTGCTTCGTGTAATTTCGATAATTCGTTACTTTCAATGTGTTTAGATGCAACGGGAAACCCCCATTCAGCTAGATACAACAAACTCCCCGACCCCAGGAATCATCACTTTATCCTGATTGTAGAGTTTTCTGCCACGTCGGTCATCTAATTCTCCGTTTACATAGACCTCGTACTCTGACAGAAACCACTTTGCCATTCCGCCTGTATTAATCACTCCAGCTTCTTGAAGAAGTTGGCCAAGAGTGATGTGTTCTTTAATTAATTTGATTTCATTCATCTTCGTTCACCTCATTTTCCTTCTACTCCATTCAACGATGACGAGTTTGAAGGATGACAATAGTTTATTATAACTCTTTTTTAACTAAAACGCATGATATATAGAGTGGAAATTTCACAATGGCAAGAAAAAAGAGAAAGCCGCTGGAAGAATTCTTCTCAGCAGCTCAATATTTTCGCATGAATTTTAACTAAAATTAATAAGTTCGTACCGGTAGAATTAACTGCATAATAGCAGCTCCTTCAATAGGCTTGATTAAGAATGGACGCATCGCACCAGTAAAGCTAATATTCACTTCATTGGAATCCATCGATCTCAACGCATCCATCATGTATTTAGCACTAAAAGAAATTTTAAGCTCTTCTCCATCAAAGAATTGAGATTGTACTTGTTCAATAACTTTACCGATTTCAGGAGAGTTTGAGGAAATTTCTAACGTTGATTCCTCTATGCTTGCGAGCTTGACTACGTTATTTCTTCCTTCTCGTGCAAGAACTGAAGCTCGATCAATTGCTTGTAACAGTTCTTTTGCTGATACCGTTACGTTTGTTTTACTTTCGTTAGGTATAAGTCGACTTGTATCAGGATAGTTTCCGTCAAGAAGTCTTGAGAAAAAGAGAATGTGATTTGATTTAAATAGAATTTGATTCTCTGTAACCGTAATATCTACAAGTTCTTCGTTATCATCAATAATTTTAGAAAGTTCACTTAAGCTCTTTCCTGGAATAACGACATTTGAGAACGAAAGGTCATTACCATTAGGTTCAACCTGCACTGTTCTGAGAGCAAGTCGGTGACTATCTGTCGCAGTACAGTTTAATTCGCCATTCTCAAGCTTCCAGTTTACACCTGTCAACACTGGTCTAGTTTCTGAAGTAGAAACAGCAAATACCGTCTGTCTAATAATGTTTTTTAGGAGATCTGCTTGAATTTGAAATCCTTCTTTGGATTCTACTTCTGGTAGACGTGGATATTCTTCAGGATCTAGACCATTAAGGTTAAACTCTGAAGATCCAGAACGGATTCTCGTTGTTAAGCTATCGTGAACTTCAATTTCTACTTGATCACCTGGTAGTTTTTTAACGATATCAGAAAAGAAACGTGCTTGAAGAACAATACTCCCCATCTGAGAGATTTCAACAATTTGTTTATCATTTTCCTCTGCGGGAATGAAGCATTCGATTGAAATATCTGAGTCAGAGCCTGTTAGTGTTACACCTTCATCGCTTGCCACGATTTTAATACCAGTCAGTATCGGTATCGTTGTTCTTGAAGATACTGCTTTCATGACATCAGATACGCTTGATACTAGATAATCTCTCTCGATTTTGAAACGCATAATTTACCTCCTAAATAAATGACCCTGATTATATATTTATTACTAAAAAAAGTCGTAGTCTTACTAGTAGGGGCTGTGAATGTGTGGATAAGTGTTGGTGAACCTATATCACGTAAGTTATCCACCTGTGGATAGTGTGTTAGTAACTCTGGATAATTGTACACACTCTATCAACTAATATCCACAAAAAGGTGACTACCCATTTTTCAGCTGCTCTACTATATCTTGAAGTTTCTTCTGAAATGCTTGATCAGAATCCACTAGTTTTGAAATCTTCTCATGAGCGTGGATCACAGTTGTGTGATCTCGACCTCCAAATTCTTCCCCAATCTTCGGAAGAGAAAAATCGGTCAGTTCTCTTGATAGATACATCGCGATTTGACGTGGAAAAGCGACTGATTTCGTTCTCTTTTTAGCCGCAAAGTCTTCTAGTTTTACTGAGAAGTGATCACCTATAACATTTTGAATATCATGGATGGTGATGACTCTAGGTTTTGATGATGGAATAATATTTTTTAGAGCTTCAGCTGCTAAGTCCGCATTCATGTCTTGATTAATTAGTGAAGAATAGGCGACCACTCGAATAAGAGCACCTTCTAGTTCGCGGATGTTCGTATCAATCTGGTTAGCGATATAGAGCATCACTTCATTTGGGATATCTAGACCTTCAGCTTTCGCTTTTTTTCTAAGAATCGCAATTCTTGTTTCAAGATCAGGAGGCGTAATATCAGTAATTAATCCCCATTCGAAACGTGATCGTAGCCTGTCCTCTAGCGTTGGTATTTCCTTAGGTGGTCGATCACTTGAAATCACAATTTGCTTACTTTCTTCATGAAGCGCATTAAATGTGTGGAAGAATTCCTCTTGGGTTTGTTCTTTACCAGCTAGAAATTGAATATCATCAATCAGTAGCACGTCTACATTTCGATATTTATTGCGAAAATTTACGGTCTTGTTATCGCGAATGGAGTTAATAAACTCATTAGTAAACTTCTCGGATGATAAATAAACCACTTTTGCATTCGGATTATGCTCAATGACATAGTGACCAATTGCATGCATCAAGTGTGTTTTTCCTAGGCCAACACCCCCGTATATAAATAAAGGATTATAAGCTTTAGCTGGCGCTTCAGCCACTGCCAGGGAAGCTGCATGAGCAAAACGGTTCCCGGATCCAATAACGAAAGTATCAAACGTATATTTGGAATTTAGCACGCTCTGTGGATGTTCTTCCTGAGCGGGATTTGCTTTTGGTTTTTTCTTCATAGATTGTTCAAGATCCAAATCAGTATCGGACTGATTCTGGGGAATAATGAACTTTGCTTTGAGTTCACTGCCTGTTAGCTCAAGTAACGTTTCCGTTATTAAACTTGAATATCTAGATTCGAGCCAGTCTCTAGCGAACTCGTTGGGGGCAGTAATGATAATGGTGTCGCCTTCCATTCTGTTAGCAGAAGTGGACTTTAACCAGGTTTCGAAACTCGGCTTACTTAATTTTTTTTCGATTTCGGATAATGCCTGTTGCCAGAGATCCGTGATGTTATCCAACGAAGTCCCTCCTTTTGTTCAAAAGTAAATAAAATTAATATCATGAGCTTAGTTCGGGCCTCTGAATGATTCTAATCATCAGACCGGGTGACATTGTAACAGACCCTTATGTTTTTTTACCAAAATAAAAACAGGCTGTATTCGCTGACGATAGTCGCCTAATGTGCCAACGTACAACCTTTGTACAATGATTTGAATATTCACGAATAATTATACTGTCCACAATATCGAAGTGGATCATATAATATAGAAGAAAGTCGAATTATTGACTGTGTTCACATGGTTGTGGACATAAAGAATAACATACCTGAATAACTGTCCACATAATTATCCACAGACTGTGGACTCTTTTAAATCCACTCTAGCTTATTCACGAGTTAAAACACAAATATCATAACAAAAGAATAGCTTGTTTGCAATGTTTTTCGGGAGGTTATCCACAGAGGACATATCTTGTGGATCAAAACTGTCCACAGCACTAGATTTTGTGTAGAACCTGTCGATAAGTGATGTGAATAAGTGAAAAGTGTCGAAATGAGTTATCCACACAGGTGTTTTTAGAGGTTTGTAAATGATTTGATCAATCTTTATTTGGTGGAGATCATCGTAGATTTAAATGATTGCTTTTAGTGAAAGTGTGTTTGATATTTTAATTAAACTTGACAATTCCCCATGTCTTTTCTTATAATTACTTGGACTGTCTTTATACAGTTTATCCTCAGGGAGGTGTAATAGAATGAAAAGAACGTTTCAACCAAACACACGTAAACGTAAAAAAGTTCACGGTTTCCGTGCACGTATGAGCTCAGCTAACGGACGTAAAGTTCTTGCTCGTCGTCGCCGTAAAGGTAGAAAAGTATTGTCTGCATAGACCACTGATCATCAGTGGTCTTTTTTTAAGATAAGGTTTATAATATGCTTATCCAAGTAACACTGGGAGTGTGCGGATTGAATAGCAACTACCGGATTAAAAAGAATTCTGAGTTTCAGAACGTTTTTAAAAATGGAAACTCAACTGCAAACAGACAATTTGTTGTGTATGTATTAAAGCGAAATGATCAGCCTCAATTTCGATTAGGTCTTTCAGTAAGTAAGAGGATCGGCAATGCTGTGACACGAAATCGTGTGAAGCGACTTGTGAAAGAATCATTCCATCAGCTGTCAGATCAAATCAAATTTCCTTACGATTTTGTCGTAATTGCAAGAAAGCCTACTTCAGAGATGAGTTTCGAGGAAGTGAAGAGCAGTTTAACTCATGTGCTTAATAGAGCGCGTGTATTGAGAGGTGCGAAACAAGTTAGCAAAGGAAGGGATTCTAAATGAAGAAAGTGGCTTTGATGCTAATTCGCGTCTATCAGAAGTTTATTTCTCCATTAACTCCCCCATCTTGCCGTTTTTACCCATCCTGTTCTCATTACAGTTTCGAATCTTACCAGAAGCATGGATTTATTAAGGGCTCCTGGTTGACGGTTAAAAGAATTTCAAAGTGCCACCCCTTTCATCCTGGCGGTTTTGATCCTGTACCGGATAAAAGGGACTAGTGGTATGCTTTTACTACATAAATCATTGTCGAGATATGATTGCAAGGAGGATGAAGCGTGAGGAAAAAAATAACCCTCGCATTTCTATTGATTGGTCTCGTTGCGGTCCTTTCAGGATGTAACATTAACGAGCCGATTGATGCAGAAAGCACGGGATTTTGGAGCGAATACATTGTATATCCGCTTTCCGCAGTCTTAACATTTTTCGCTGATTTGACTGGTGATGGAAATTATGGACTGTCTATTATTATTGTTACGATTTTAATTCGACTTCTATTACTTCCATTGATGATCAAACAAACGAGAAGTTCAAAAGCGATGCAGGAACTGCAGCCAGAAATGCAGAAACTTAAAGAAAAGTACAGTAGTAAAGACCAGAAGACGCAACAGCAGCTTCAGCAAGAAACAATGCAGCTTTTTCAACAGAATGGTGTTAATCCGCTTGCAGGTTGTCTACCGATCTTAGTGCAAATGCCGATTCTTTTAGGTTTTTACCATGCTATTATGCGTACACAAGCAATCGAAACACATACTTTCCTCTGGTTTAGCCTTGGCTCTCCAGATATTATTCTGGCAGTCACTGCTGGTATTACAACCTTCATTCAGCAGAAAATCATGATGGGTAGCGGTGGAACGGTGCAGCCTCAAATGAAGATGCTTCTATACGTTATGCCAATTATGATTATTGTCTTTGCTATTAACTTCCCTGCAGCACTAGCGCTATATTGGGTTGTAGGTAATATCTTTATGATTGCGCAAACTTACTTTATTACGAAACCTACCATTAAAACCGCTGATACGAATACGGGGGGAGCGAAGAAGTGAGAAGCGTTACGGTAACGGGAAAAACGATTGAAGACGCCATTCAAAATGCGCTGAATCAAATCGGGACTGTTCAAGAGAATGTTAATATTGAAGTGTTAGAAGAGCCTAAAAAAGGATTTTTAGGTTTTGGAGGAAGGCCCGCCCGCATCAAAGTAAGCGAGAAACCTGACATCATAGAGCAAACAAGGGCTTTTTTAGAAAAAGTCATTAGCAATATGGGAGTAGAAGCCAGTATAGAAGGTAGAAGAGAGGATCGCGATCTTTATTTTACTCTATCTGGTGAAAAAATTGCGATATTGATAGGGAAACGCGGCCAAACTCTTAATTCTTTGCAATATTTGACAAATCTTGCCGCGAATCGATTTTCTGACCGATTTGTCCGGGTAGTACTCGATGCTGAGAACTACCGTGAAAGACGTGAAGAGACGCTAAGAAAGTTAGCCGATCGTCTTGCAGACAAAGCGATGGTTACGAAAAAGGATATACAGCTAGAACCGATGCCGTCGTTAGAACGTAAGGTAATTCACCTTTATTTGAAAGAAAAGAAGGGGATTTCCACTCACTCAGATGGAAAAGATCCACATCGTCGTGTGGTTATTGTTCCACGTAATAAATGATATGAAACCTTCGGGCACATTGCCCGAAGGTTTTTTTGAGGAAAGATTGGGTTTTCTTTACTAGAAAGCTCCATTCTTTTCACCCTTCTTAGGCTGGTTATAGGGGAAGCAAACTTATTTCTTTTTTTATGAAAATGGGTTACACTAAAAGGTATTGTGGATTAGTCTGTAGCTTTAAGATATGAAGTTATCCACTGTGGATAATTGGTTAAACTAATACTAGCTTATATCATATAGAAAACTTAAATAAATAGAACAAAGAAGTGTGATTAGAGAGGTGAATAACTTTGGAATATGAAACGATTGCTGCGATATCGACTCCAATGGGAGAAGGGGCGATTGCGATTGTCCGACTTAGTGGTTCAGAGGCGGTTACGATAGCTGATCGGCTATATAAGGGCAAACAGGCGTTAGAATCCGTTGATTCTCATACGATTCATTATGGTCATTTGATTGATCCTGATACTGACCAGGTTGCTGAAGAAGTGATGGTTTCGATTATGAAAGGGCCCCGGACATTTACGAGAGAGGATATTGTCGAAATCAACTGTCACGGAGGACTGGTCTCTGTAAACCGTGTGCTTGAGTTGGTTTTGCGTAGTGGTGCACGCCTTGCAGAGCCAGGTGAATTCACTAAACGAGCTTTCTTGAATGGTCGAATTGACTTATCGCAAGCAGAGGCTGTTATTGATTTGATTCGAGCAAAAACGGATCGAGCAATGAATGTTGCGTTAAATCAAATGGAGGGCCGCTTATCGACGCTGATTGCTACCTTGAGACAGCAACTCCTTGAGACAGTTGCTCATGTTGAAGTGAACATTGATTACCCTGAATATGATGCAGAAGAAGTGACGCAAGATCTTTTAACCACGCAATTGAAGCAGGTGGCTAAGGAAATTGAAGGTATTCTAATTACAGCACGCCAGGGAAAAATTTTGCGTGAAGGTTTATCTACTGTTATCGTGGGACGGCCAAACGTTGGGAAATCGTCCTTGTTGAATAGTCTTGTTCACGAAAATAAGGCAATTGTGACAGACGTTCCTGGTACAACCCGAGATGTTATTGAGGAATATGTTAATGTAAGAGGCGTGCCTTTAAGATTAGTGGATACAGCGGGAATTCGAGAAACGGAAGATCTCGTTGAGCGAATAGGTGTTGAACGTTCACGTGAACGCTTGAAACAAGCTGATCTCATCTTGCTTGTGCTTAATTATAATGATGAGTTGACGCATGAAGATGAGAAATTGTTCGAAGCGGTAAAAGGCATGGATGTTATTGTTATCGTGAATAAAACAGATCTAGAAGAGAAACTAGATTTAACTAAGGTAAGAGAATTAGCAGAAGAGCATCCAATGATTACAACTTCATTAAAACATGAACAAGGCGTTAATGAGCTTGAACAATCCATCTCTGAACTGTTCTTTGCAGGTGAAGTAGAGTCACAGGATTTAACATATGTATCTAATTCACGTCATATTGCTTTGTTAGAACAATCGCGAAGAACGCTTGATGATGCGTTAAGCGCTGTTGAAGCAGGAATGCCGGTTGATATGGTACAAATTGATATTACTCGAACGTGGGAAATTCTTGGAGAGATTATTGGTGATACGGTATCTGAGAGTTTGATCGATCAGTTATTTTCACAGTTTTGTCTTGGGAAATAAGATGATAAAAGGAGGAATACGGCAATGGGTTATAAAGCCGATTCTTATGATGTTATAGTCGTCGGAGCAGGTCATGCCGGTGTGGAAGCGGGACTCGCTTCAGCAAGAATGGGTGCGAAAACACTCATGCTTACACTTAACTTAGACTCTGTCGCTTTTATGCCATGTAACCCAAGTGTAGGAGGTCCTGCAAAGGGAATTGTTGTGCGGGAAATTGATGCACTTGGTGGAGAAATGGGACGAAATATAGATAAAACGCATATTCAAATGCGTATGTTAAATACAGGTAAGGGGCCTGCTGTACGTGCATTGCGTGCACAGGCTGATAAAGTACTATACCAAAGTGAAATGAAAAGAACCATTGAAGAACAGGATAACCTTACGCTCTTACAGGGAATGGTTGAAAAGCTAATCGTTGAGGATGGCGTCTGCAAAGGAGTTATTACGAAAACGGGTGCAGAGTTCGAGGCGAAATCTGTTGTGCTAACAACTGGTACGTTCATGCGCGGTCGCGTTATTATTGGAGATCTTTCATATGAAAGTGGCCCTAATAACATGCAGCCTTCCGTTAATTTGTCGCACCATTTGGAGGAATTGGGCTTCGAGATGGTTCGTTTTAAGACAGGAACTCCTCCGCGTGTAAATAATAAATCTATTGATTATAGTAAAACTGAAATTCAGCCCGGCGATGAAAAACCGCGTGCATTTTCATATGAAACAACAGAATTTATTACAGACCAGCTGCCGTGTTGGTTAACTTATACGGGTGAAGCAACGCATAAGCTCATCAATGATAACTTGCATCGATCTCCAATGTATTCAGGTATGATTGAAGGGACAGGCCCAAGGTATTGCCCATCAATTGAAGATAAAATTGTTCGCTTTAATGATAAGCCCCGTCACCAAATTTTCCTTGAACCAGAAGGACGCAATACGAAGGAAGTATATGTGCAGGGTCTTTCAACAAGCCTTCCAGAGGATTTGCAGCAACAAATTCTCAAAACCGTACCTGGTCTTGAAAATGTTGAAATGATGCGTGCAGGCTATGCCATCGAATATGATGTTATTGTTCCGACCCAATTGTGGCCATCACTTGAAACAAAAACAGTGAAAAACCTCTTTACTGCAGGACAATTAAACGGTACTTCAGGATATGAAGAGGCAGCAGGTCAAGGAATCATGTCTGGTATTAATGCTGCAAGGAATGCACA
The DNA here is from genome assembly GCF_041366475.1 of Pseudalkalibacillus sp. JSM 102089. Classification (NCBI taxonomy): domain Bacteria; kingdom Bacillati; phylum Bacillota; class Bacilli; order Caryophanales; family Fictibacillaceae; genus Pseudalkalibacillus; species Pseudalkalibacillus sp. JSM 102089. Next base: position 707,702 of record NZ_JBEWYW010000002.1, on the reverse strand, counting down.
GGAGCGTGAAGCGGTGATTCTGGACCGTTCTCAAGGGTACATTGGCGTAATGATCGATGACCTTGTGACGAAAGGAACCAACGAGCCTTATCGTCTATTAACATCACGTGCAGAATATCGTCTTCTTCTTCGTCATGATAATGCAGATTTAAGACTAACAGAACTCGGTTATGACATCGGCATGATTCCTAAAGAACGCTATGACCGTTTCCTTGCTAAAAAAGAAATGATTGAGCAAGAAATGAAGCGTCTTGCGAAAATTGTGATTAAACCAGGCGAGCAGGTTAATGATGTTCTTCCGGAGAATAGTACTGAATTGAAGGAAGCTATTCATGCAGCTAATTTATTGAAAAGACCAGAAGTAACTTATCAAGAGATTCATCAACTAGCACCAGCAGACTTTGAAATTCCAGAAGATGTTTCAGAACAAGTTGAGATTCAGATTAAATATAGCGGCTATATTAATAAAAGTCTTCAACAAGTGGAACGTATGAAGAAAATGGATGAAAAGAAAATTCCTGAAGGCATAGATTATTATGCGATTGGTGGTATTGCGACTGAAGCGAAGCAAAAACTTGATGAGGTTCGCCCTCTTTCAATTGGTCAAGCTTCGCGTGTATCAGGAGTTAATCCAGCTGATGTATCGATCTTACTTGTGTATATCGAACAGGGGAAAATCGCTAAAATTGCAAAATAATGTACTAGTGGAGGGTCTATGAACGAGCAACAGTTTCAGGAGTTGTTAGAGGAGAAAGGGATTACTCTTTCTCCTGAACAGCTTCAACAATTTCAAACATACTATGAAATTCTAGTTGAATGGAACGAGAAAATGAATCTGACAGCTATCACTGATAAAGAGGAAGTCTACGAAAAGCACTTCTTTGATTCAATCATGGCTGCGTTCTCATTTGATTTCTCTTCTAACTATCATATTTGCGATGTGGGAGCGGGCGCGGGTTTTCCAAGTTTGCCTATTAAAATTTGCTTTCCACATTTAAGCATCACTATTGTCGATTCACTTAACAAAAGAATCGGTTTCTTAGAACACCTTTCGTCAAAACTAAAGCTAACAAATGTTTCATTTTATCATGACCGTGCTGAATTATTTGGTAAAAACAAAGATCATCGTGAAAAGTATGATGTTGTCACTGCAAGAGCCGTTGCAAGACTTTCTGTCCTTGGTGAGTTGTGTCTTCCTCTCGTTAAACCAAACGGTTATTTTGTTGCGCTAAAAGGCCCAGGTGTAGAGGATGAATTAGAGTCTGGTAAACAGGCGATTAAGCTTCTTGGTGGAGAAGTTGTGAAACGAGATACGCTAACATTACCTAAAGAAAAGAGTGAGCGTAATATCGTTACAATTAAAAAAATCAAAACAACTCCAAAAAAATATCCAAGAAAGCCAGGCACACCAAATAAAAATCCTTTATAATAAAGATGGACTGCATTTGAACGGATAGGTGTTTCACATGGAACGCTGCTACGACGGAAGGAATTCGGTTTTGAAGCAGCGAATCAGTTAAGGAGTCGATTAAAGGTGGTGTTAGGCGATGAAGCATACGTTTTCACGTCTTTTCGGTTTGAACGATGAAAAAAGCGAGACGATGGAAGCAGAACAAGAGGAAGTGAAACAGCTTCTTGTTGAGGATATTATCCCAAACCGTTTCCAGCCTCGAACAATTTTTATAGATGAGAGAATTACTGAACTATCTCAGACGATAAAGACCCATGGAGTTATTCAGCCGATCGTGGTTCGAGAACGTGAAGGTAAGTATGAAATTATTGCCGGGGAAAGACGCTGGAGAGCAGTGAAAAAGCTAGGTTGGGAGCGAATTCCTGCCATTATTAAGGAATTTAACGATTCTCAAACAGCCTCTATTGCGCTTATCGAGAACCTGCAGCGTGAAGAGCTAACTGCTGTTGAAGAAGCTATGGCATATGCCCAGCTTATTGAGCTGCATGATTTAACTCAGGAGAGCCTCGCTCAGCGACTTGGCAAAGGGCAATCTACTATTGCGAATAAGCTTAGATTACTGAAGCTCCCCGAGCCTGTTCAACGAGCGCTTCTCGAGAAAAAAATCACGGAGAGACACGCTCGTGCTTTGATTCCACTTAAGAATCCTGAGAATCAAGTAAAAGTTCTCACAGAAGTTCTTGAAAGACAATGGAATGTGAAGCAGACGGAAGAACGTGTTGTTCGTATGCTAGAAGGCACTGTACCGAAACCGAAGCCTAGAAAAAAATCGGTTAGTAAAGATATGAGGTTGGCTGTAAATACGATCCGTCAATCGCTTGATATGGTAACTGAGACTGGTCTAACGATTGATACAGATGAAGAAGACCATGACGAATACTATCAATTTACGATCCGAATACCTAAAAAGAAGTAAACTCATCCAAACTGGATGAGTTTTTTTGTACATTTAATACGTAAAATAGGTAGTACTAACTTCAAATGTGCTGAGCTGTTTTCTGTTTGTATCTCTTTCAGGGAGGAAATGGAATTTTATTGAGAATACCGTCCGGCTAATAACAAACGTGATAAACTAGAAAGAAAGAATGGTTGGAGAATGGGGTGACATCTTGGTGAATATTGTTGCTGTAGCAAATCAAAAAGGCGGAGTGGGAAAGACGACCACTTCAGTGAATGTAAGTGCCTGTCTCGCCTATCTTGGTAAAAGGGTCTTGCTTGTTGACATTGATCCTCAGGGGAATGCAACAAGTGGCGTTGGGATTGAGAAAGGCGATATTGAAAAATGTGTGTATAACATCCTCGTAGATGACCTAGATGCTGGAGACATTATTCAGGAGACGATTGTTGAGAATTTGCACGTTATTCCTTCTACAATTCAGCTTGCAGGAGCAGAGATCGAACTTGTTCCCACCATTTCCCGGGAAGTAAGATTGAAAAGGGCGCTAAATAAAGTTGAAAAAAACTATGATTATATTATAATTGATTGTCCTCCATCGTTGGGGTTATTAACAATAAATGCTCTTACAGCTGCAGATGCAGTGCTTATTCCTGTCCAATGCGAATACTATGCACTTGAAGGACTAAGTCAGTTACTTAATACAGTACGACTCGTCCAAAAGCATTTAAATACAGAATTAAAGATTGAAGGAGTACTGTTAACGATGCTTGATGCAAGGACAAACCTTGGTATTCAAGTGATTGAAGAAGTTAAAAAGTACTTCCAAGAAAAAGTCTATCGAGTGATCATACCAAGGAATGTACGTTTAAGTGAGGCACCAAGTCATGGGAAGCCAATCATTGTCTATGATCCAAAATCTCGAGGGGCTGAATGCTATTTAGAACTTGCAAAGGAAGTGTTAGTCAATGACTAATCGTGGTTTGGGTAAGGGAATTAACGCCTTTTTCCCTTCCCAAAATGAGAACGAGACTGTGAGAGATATTCCCGTTAATGAGCTTCGTCCTAACCCTTATCAACCGAGAAAGAAGTTTAGTACTGAAGCGATTGAAGAATTAAGTGCTTCGATTCAAACTTTCGGTGTCCTCCAGCCATTAATCGTTCGTCAAAGCATTAAAGGTTATGAAATTGTTGTAGGTGAGCGGAGGTATAGGGCTTCTTTAGAAGCAGGTCTTACAACCGTTCCAGCTGTTGTGAAAGATTTAACAGACCGAAAAATGATGGAAATTGCCTTAATTGAAAACTTGCAGCGTGAGAATCTAAATCCGATTGAAGAGGCGCTTGCTTACCAAAAACTGATGGAAGAAACAGATGTGACACAGGAAGAATTGTCAAAACGCTTGGGTAAAAGTAGACCGCATCTCGCTAATTTCCTTCGTCTTTTACAGTTACCTTCTGAAGTACAGGAGTATATATCAGAAGGAAAGCTCACGATGGGGCATGGGCGGGCGATACTTGGATTAAAAAATAAAGAAGCTAGAAAGCCACTTGCGGATCGAGTTCTTAAGGAGAAATTAAACGTTCGACAGCTAGAGAAGTTAATTACGGAATTGAATCAGAACGTTTCACGTGAAACAAAGAGAAAAGAGAAGTCAGATCCGTTTCTTAAGGAAAAGGAAGATCACCTTCGTGAGCGATTTGGAACGTCGGTTTCAATTAAAAGAATGAAGAAAAAAGGTAAAATAGAGATTGAGTTTTTCTCAGAAGAAGATCTAAATCGCATATTAGAAGTGTTAGAGAAAGAAGATAATGAATAAAAGCATAAACTGACATTCAGTTTATGCTTTTATTCTAGCTTAGTAGAATTTGAAACGAACTTAATGGGGTGGTAATGTGATTTATCTTGATCAAGCGGCAACGTCCTTTCCTAAGCCGCCTGAAGTTGTTCAGGCTATGACTGAGTGTATGACCGAATACGCGGCAAATCCAGGTCGTGGTGGACATACTTTATCCAAGCGCGCTGATAACATGATTGTACAAGCACGTGAACAGCTGGCTGATTTCTTTGGCTTTGACCAACCTGAACGCGTTTGTTTTACTGCAAACGCTACAGCAGCTCTTAATCAGGCAATAAAAGGTTTTTCCTTCAATGAAGGGGATCATGTATTAACCACTTCTTATGAACACAACTCAGTACGTCGTCCTTTAGAATATATGAAGAAAACTTCAGGAATTGAAGTGGATTATATTAATCTGGAGACGACTGAGGAATTTGATATCGAGGCATTCTGCAATGCCCTACGACCTTCTACAAAAATGATTGTTGTTTCACATGGCTCTAATCTAACTGGTAAAATTATTCCTATCGATGAGATTGGAAAAATAGCCAGAGAACATGGAATCACGTTTCTCGTAGATGCCTCCCAAACAGCTGGTATTATTCCTATTCATATGGAGCAAATGAGCGTTGATCTATTGGCTTTCCCAGGCCATAAAGGTTTACTTGGTCCGCAGGGTACAGGTGTACTAATGGTTAGCAAAGCGGTTGAGCTTAATCCTATATATCATGGCGGTACGGGGAGTAGTTCTGAGTTGGTTGATCAGCCATTAAAATACCCTGAACGGCTTGAGAGCGGAACCGTCAATACACCAGGAATTGCCGGGTTATTAGCAGGTCTCAATGCAGTGAAGAAAATGGGTCTTCATAAAATAAGAATGCATGAACTGCATTTAACTAAGCATCTAATAAATGGATTAAAAGAAATTAATTATGTGAAGGTGTATGGACCTAATAAAGAACGCCTTGGAGTTATCCCTTTTACTATTGAAGGAATTGATGCTCAGGAAATTGCAATTATACTTGATCAGCATTACGAGATTGCAGTAAGAGCAGGCCTACACTGTACTCCACTTGGACATGAAACGATCGGAACGAGCACTACTGGAGCGGTACGATTAAGTGTTGGACCTTATAATACAATTGATGAAATTAATAAAACCATCCAAGCAGTAGAAGAAATTGTTGAGGGGTACTTTGGCTGAGGAGATGTAGGAAATGGTATTATTAGGAACAGTTGTGAATGGTGCAGCCATTATTGCAGGTACGTTGATTGGCACGGTTAGCAGTCGCATCCCTGAACAAACGAAAACGACAATTATGCAGGGACTAGCTTTAGTTGTTTCTGTTATCGGACTACAAATGGCCATGAAAAGCGAGCAATTCTTAATTGTTATTGGCAGTCTAGTGCTGGGCGGTATACTAGGTGAGTATTGGAATCTAGAAGGAAAGCTGAATGATTTAGGGAAGTGGATTGAGAGAAAAACTGGTGCTGCTTCGGAAGGCAGCGTAGCTCAAGCTTTTGTAACAGCTACACTCGTTTACGTTGTTGGTGCTATGGCTATTCTTGGGGCACTTGATAGCGGCCTACGAAATGATCACTCAATATTATTTACAAAGTCTTTAATAGATGGTTTTACTGCAATTATGTTTACAGCAACGCTAGGTTATGGTGTATTGTTTTCAGCAATACCCGTCATGCTGTATCAGGGAGTTCTTGCTCTCTTTGCTGCACAGATAAACCAGTTTGTCCCCCAAGCCCTTCTCGATGCGTTTATTGCCGAGGTAACTTCTGCAGGAGGCATTATGATTCTAGCAATTGGATTGAACTTGCTCGGCATTGTTAAAATTCGAGTAGCTAACTTTCTCCCAGCTTTATTAATTGCAGCTATTCTTGTCTCAAGTTTGTATCTCATGCCTTTGATGTTTTAGAGTGGGATTATTTATTCAGTTTTTGTTAAGCAGTCAAAAATCAAGAAACCACACGATCTAGTAACAGAGATCTATATTAAAAAGTCCCGTACTCTGGTTTTGTAAATGACCAGGATACGGGTCTTTTTGTCGACGTTATGGAAGTTGAAGAAGGTCATCTCCCCAATTTAAGGCATTGTTCTTCTTAAGTGACATATTTGATCCATATGCTTCAATAGATTGATGAAGACTTATAGCCATAATATCAGCCATTTTCATAACTAAATTTAATCGTGTATTTTGCAAAACAAAGTATTCCATGAATCCACTAACATTCACGATCCCTGTTAAATGAATATCCCCAACTTCTGGGAGCTCTTTTTTAACTCCCGCACCTGGCTTCACAGGGCCCTCTCCTGCCGTAATAATTCCAACAGAGTGAAGACGTCCGAGACAAGCATCAATTCCGATAATAAATGGACGAGTGTGAGTCTGTTCAATTGATGTCATCACTTCATTTAAATTCACAGCATGAACTGGTGACTCAAGCGTACCGTATACTGTTGCTTTTGGCTGAAGGTGCTGCAATTTGCTTCCAACAAGCGGGCCTAAAGCGTCTCCCGTTGAACGATCCGTTCCGATGCAAACGATCACGATTGAATCTGTTCTTTTCGTTGGCAGCAGAAGCGAAATCCTCTCACTAAGTGTTTCTATAGCAAGATCATCCTCATGATGGATTCGATATGCAGCAGGTTTTTTTTGAAAAAACTTGTCTCGAAGATTCATAGGATTCTCTCCTTTGTAATAGTAGTAACAGTATACGGAATTTTGACGTGATCTATACATACAAGATCATTTCTGCCGTGGATTTTAATTCAATCGTATATCGAGTAAGACGAGGAGGGAATGCCATGATAAGCGGTGGAATGAAATGGTTGTTTCTTATATTAGGAACGATGATTGGTGCAGGCTATGCATCCGGGAGAGAACTGTGGCAATTTTTTGGTCATGAAAGCGTACTGGCTATCATTTTATTTACGGTAATGTTTTCGATTTGTTGTTATGTGATTATGAAAATAAGTTATGAAACGAAATCGACTCATTATTTGCCGATTTTAGAACGACTTGTGGGCAAAAAGTTAACCGGAATCTATGATTTACTCATTATCCTGTATTTGTTTACAACAACGATTGTAATGTTCGCGGGTGGTGGGGCAACGATGGAAGTGGTACATCTACCGTATTGGTTAGGTATTTGTATTCTTGCTGTATTGGTCATTATCCTTTTCTTCTGGGATATCAATGGGATGTTATCAATGAATGCCATTATTCTTCCTTTGCTTATTATTCTCTTACTTTCAGTACTTGGATTGTTCATTCACTCGAATCCGTCAGCTATGCTTTTCAATTGGACAAAACAAGCAAACTGGCCAGCGGCTTTTACGTTCACAGCGCTCAATATTTTACCACTCGTCGCAGTCCTTTCAGCCGTCGGTCATCAAATTAAGCATAAAGGAGAAATTTGGATTGCGAGCGTTGGAAGTGGATTGATTCTCGGGGGAGTGTCTTTTCTTTATAATCAATCACTCATACAGGTGGCTCATGACCTTCTTTTATACGAGATCCCATTGTTTGCGATCTTAAAAACGTATCCGTACTATATGATTTTGATTATGTCTGTCTTACTATGGTTAGCCATATACACCACAGCTGTAAGTGGAGTCTTTGGTCTTACATCGAGATTTAGAGATTTGCTTGGTCTTCCTCTATGGATAGTCGCTTTTATTATTGTCATGATTATGCTTCCGTTTACTGCGTTTGGTTTTTCTACATTAATTGCTTTTTTATACCCTCTGTACGGCGTGCTTAATCTCTATATTTTAGCATCTATCTTGATTTTCCCAGTTCTTAAACGGTATGATTTGTTATCATAGTACTAAAAACTGGGAGGTATGTGGATTGGATTGGTTCGATTCTTTGTGGACGCCTACATATGAGTATTTATCCAATCGTGAGCTTTGGGGGAATATGGTCAAAAGTGCACTTACTATTTTAGCTATTTTAATCGGTACATGGATTTTTTTGCGAATAGCAAAATCAGCATTAGGTCAGATTTTCTCCATTCGTTTAAAAAGCCCCCTCCGGTTATCGGAACGTAGAGAAGCGACTCTCATAAGGTTGATTGAGAATGTTCTAACCTATGTTACTTATTTTGTTGCACTAGTTATGATTTTGAGTGAATTTGGCGTAGACGTTCGGACACTAATTGCTGGAGCCGGAGTGGTGGGTCTTGCTGTAGGTTTCGGGGCACAGAACCTTGTTCGTGATGTTATTACAGGTTTCTTTATTATTTTCGAAAAACAGTTTTCTGTTGGTGATTATGTCCGTATCTCTAGTGTAGAAGGATTTGTTGAAGAAATTGGACTACGCGTTACGAAAATTAAAAGTTGGACAGGAGAACTTCATATCCTACCGAATGGTAACATTAATCAAGTAACGAATTATTCTATTCATAACAGTATTGCTGTTGTTGATGTGAATATTGCGTATGAAGAACATATACAAGAAGCCGAGAAAGTAATCATTGATTTAATGGACGAGCTGTATGAGCAGTTTGATGCTATGATTGTGAAACCGGAATATCTTGGAGTCCAGCATTTAGGACAATCAGAAGTAGTTCTTCGTATTATCTCAGAAGTGCATCCAATGGAGCACTGGGTCATAGGGCGAGAAATCCGAAAAGCGGTTAAACAACGTTTTGATGAAATAGGTATTGAAATTGCTCTACCACGCGTTGTCATGTATCAGCGAGATGAGCAAGGTGAAGTGAAAGAAAAAGCATAAAGGGGGGGAATCCTTATGTCTGATAAAGAATTTGGCTTGAATGACATTGTCGAAATGAAAAAAGCGCATCCGTGTGGAGAAAATCGTTGGAAAGTAATTCGAATGGGAGCAGATATCCGAATCAAGTGTCTCGGATGTGACCATAGTGTGATGCTTCCAAGAAAAGAATTCTCTAGAAAATTGAAAAAAGTTCTTGAGCATGCAGAATCTTGACCGTCCATTTTGGGCGGTCATTTTAATTATAGAGAAAGGGGGATGCTTGTTTTTTTGCTTTGTGATCTCTATAATTGGTAAGGTATGTCGTTCGTTGAACAAGATGATCAAAAAAGTCTATTTATGGCTCATTTAGCCATCTTTATTTTTATAAAAATCGCCTTCTAAGGCAGATACTTTAAAGGAGTGACCGAGATGGCATTAACCACCGGTATTGTAGGACTTCCGAATGTTGGGAAGTCAACTTTATTTAACGCAATTACACAGGCAGGAGCAGAGTCAGCTAACTATCCGTTCTGTACAATTGATCCGAACGTTGGAATTGTAGAAGTTCCAGATGAGCGTCTTCAAAAGCTAACTGAGCTTGTAAATCCAAAGAAGACTGTACCAACAGCTTTTGAATTTACAGATATTGCTGGGATTGTTAAAGGGGCAAGTAAAGGCGAAGGCCTAGGAAACAAGTTTCTTTCTCATATTCGTCAAGTAGATGCAATTTCTCAAGTTGTTCGCTGTTTCGATGATGAGAATATTACCCACGTTTCTGGTAAAGTAGATCCCATTTCTGATATTGAAACGATTAACCTTGAGCTAGTCCTTGCAGACCTTGAATCAGTAGAAAAGCGCATCGCCCGTGTTCAGAAAATGGCGAAGCAAAAAGATAAGGAAGCGCTAGCAGAATTTAACGTTCTCACAAAGCTTAAGGAAGCATTCGAAGAAGAACAGCCTGCTCGAAGCGTAGAGCTAACGGAAGAAGAAGAGAAAATTGTTTACGGCTATCATCTATTAACGAAAAAGCCTGTTCTTTACGTAGCAAACGTTGACGAAGATGATCTTCTGGACCCAACTGATAATGAATATGTATCTAAAGTTCGTGAATATGCTGCAAAAGAAGGCGCAGAAGTTATCGTTGTTTGTGCGAAGATAGAATCCGAACTCGCTGAACTTGAAGGCGAAGAAAAAGATGCATTTCTTGAAGACATCGGAATCTCTGAGCCGGGATTGAATAAATTAATTCGCGCTTCCTATGACCTTCTTGGACTAGCTACTTACTTCACAGCTGGTGAGCAAGAAGTTCGTGCGTGGACATTCCGTCTTGGAATGAAAGCTCCACAAGCAGCTGGTATTATCCATACTGACTTCGAACGTGGTTTTATCCGCGCGGAAATTGTAGCTTATGATGACCTAGTTGAAGCTGGGACAATGGCTATCGCGAAAGAAAAAGGAAAAGTTCGTCTTGAAGGAAAAGAGTATATTGTAAAAGACGGAGACGTGATCCATTTCCGCTTTAACGTTTAAGATATAGGGTCTTTTCTAAAAGATTGTTGTTTTGAAAGGGGTTTGTATAAAAATCCATACGTAGCTGATTGAAGCGGAAATCAACCAGTCTATAGATTCAATTTCTACGGGACTTGCTAATAAAGAATTAATTTGGTATAATCTAAAGCTGTGAGTAATTATCTTTGTATACTTACTCCTTGCTCTTAATTACCATTGAGAGCCGTTAGACCAAAAGGAGGTGAACGGAATGCGTAACTACGAAATTATGTACATTATCCGTCCAAACATTGAAGAGGATGCACAGAAAGCTCTTGTTGAGCGTTTCAACGGAATCCTTACAGACAATGGTGCGGAAATTAATGAAACTAAAGAAATGGGTAAGAAGCGTCTTGCTTATGAAATCGAGAATTTCAACAGCGGGATCTACATGCTTCTTAACATTAACAGTAATACTGAAGCGATTGAAGAGTTCAGCCGTTTGATGAAAATCAACGACGATGTTCTTCGTTTCATGACGATCAACCTAGAAGAAGCTAAAAAGTAATTGTTTTATAAATAGGAGGGGTTCTGATGCTGAATCGCGTCGTATTAGTTGGACGTTTAACAAAAGACCCTGAATTGCGTTATACCCCTAGTGGCGTAGCGGTTGCGAACTTTACACTAGCTGTAAATCGCCCGTTTACGAATCAGCAGGGAGACCGCGAAGCTGATTTTATCAACATTGTTGTATGGCGCAGACAGGCAGAAAACGCAGCCAATTTCTTGAAAAAAGGCAGCCTTGCTGGTGTAGATGGACGAGTTCAGACTCGCTCTTACGATAATAGCCAGGGACAGCGTGTGTTTGTGACAGAAGTGATGGCTGAAAGCGTCCAATTTCTCGAGCCTAAAGGTGCAAACCAGGGCGGTGGCGGAAGCGGCAACAGTAGCAACTACGGTGGCGGCAACCAAAACAGAGAAACCGGCGGTTACGGGAATCAGAACCAAAATCGTGATAACAACCGTGATCACTCCAATTTTGGAGATGACCCGTTTGCGAGCGATGGCAAGCCGATCGACATTTCAGATGATGACTTGCCGTTCTAATACTCTCTGTTTCGAGCGGTGAAAACAGAGATCGAATTTTAAATGCAAAGGAGGTAACTACCCATGGCAAGACCAGGTGGACGCAGAGGTCGTCGTAAAAAGGTTTGTTTCTTCACAGTAAACAAAATCACTTACATCGACTATAAAGATACAGATCTTCTTAAGCGTTTCGTATCTGAGCGTGGAAAAATTCTTCCACGTCGTGTAACAGGTACTAGCGCTAAATATCAACGTCAATTGACTCGTGCGGTTAAACGCGCTCGTCAAATGGCTTTACTACCATACGTACTTGGTGAGTAAGTCTAAAAACAGTGGGACATTGTCCCACTGTTTTTTTCTATACAAGTTTATTCTGAAATAATGTTTTTTACATTGTTGGAGAATAAGTGGTTTATGACTTCACATATTGAGGGAATAAGAACCTTACAAGAGATCTGTAAGGAGGAACCACAATAATGAAGAATGTGGAAACAACAACAATTAATCTGACAGAGCAGCTTAGTATGAACTCCCTTATGGCATTCGTAAAAAAAGCGAAGTCGTTTAACAGTCACGTGTCACTTTATCGTAATGGTCATAGCATTAACGCAAAGAACTTAACAAGCGTAATAACGTTCAATCTTACGGTGAAAGAAAATGACTCACTTCTTCTTATTGCTGACGGTGAGGATGCTACCGAAGCATCTATGCAATTAGAAGAATGGCTTCAAAATGAAATGGATAGCGCAAAAGAAGAGACTTTATCTCTTATGTAATACATAGTAGGCTGTTGAGAAAACAGCCTTTTCTTAATGCTTACTATTCAAATTAATGAAACATTTGCTGAAACGGGCAGAAATTCTTACAATGTAGTAAGGGGATTTCGACCCGTTTTTTTGAATTTCATAAGAGGTAGTTTATTGAATTCGTGTAAATACTGGTATCGTAGGGCGTGAGACTTAATGTAGATTTATTTAGTAGTCGAACGTTATCGTTCGCTTTACTGATCTAGCTGCAGTGGCCAGTCTCTCGATCACTTCACCTTTTCCTCTGAACACAAAGACCGTGTTCAAATGAAAAGGTTCCAGTGCTTGTCGAGCCTAATCGCCCACTTCCGCTTTACTGATCTAGCTGCAGTGGGCAGGTCCTCGAGTCGCTTCAACCTTTCATCCGAACACAAAGACCGTGTTCAAATGAAAGGTCTCCAGCGCTTGTCGGACCTAATCGCCCACTTCCTCTTTACTGATCTAGCTGCAGTGGGCAGGTCCTCGAGTCGCTTCAACCTTTCATCCGAACACAAAGACCGTGTTCAAATGAAAGGTCTCCAGCGCTTGTCGGACCTAATCGCCCACTTCCGCTTTATTGATCTAGCTGCGCGGGCCAAATCCTTCGGCTGTTTCGCCCAATCGAATGAGGCAAAAAGCGCCTCAGTCTCTATGGGCTCCAACAGCTTGCGGATTTTAGCAGGCCCGCTCCGCTTTACTGAAAAGGAGTTAATGATGAAGAATCGTGCTGTTGTACCGTTAGTTGAAGGGGCTGCGCTTGCGGCTGTGTTTGCTGTTTTATTTTTGGTAACGATGTATGTACCCGTTGTTGGTGTCATTACTTTATGGGCTCTTCCAGTGCCGTTCATTTTAATGGTAGTTCGGAATGGGTTGAAGAGTGGATTGGTGATGTGGGCCGTCACTATTGTTATTGGGGTATTAACAGCTGGTATACCTTCGTTTGCTTTTACCTTAGTATTTAGTCTTGGTGGTTTAACTGCAGGGTACTTATATTATCTTCGTAAATCTGCGCTTGCTGTTTTACTTGGAAGTACCATTGCTTATGTTGTTGGTTTGGTTATCATTTTCGTTTCAAGTATTTTACTTATTGGTCAAAATCCAGCAGATTTATCTATGGAAATGATGAATCAATCTTTTCAACAGGCTGAGTCAATGGCGAAAGCTTTAGGAGGGAATTCGGATCAAATTGCTCAGGCTAGGGAGCAAATTAGTTTAATTCGATATCTTATCCCAACTGTTCTTGTATTAATGGGGGCAGTTATTGCGCTTATATCTCAACTTATTTCAGTGCCGATTTTAAAGAGGGTAGGGAATTTTCATCCACCAGTCTTTCCACCAATCCGAGAATGGTCATTTCCGAAGAGTTTTTTATGGTATTATTTAGTTGTTACTATTGTTATGATGGTAGGATTAGAAGAAGGATCTGCTGTATTTGTTGCATCCATTAACGTTTACTTAATACTCAACGCACTGATATTTGTTCAGGGGCTTGCAGTCATTTACTTTTTTAGCCATCAAAAGGGGTGGCCCATCGTCGTGCCAATTCTGTTAACGGTTCTTGGCTTCGCACTAACATCATTTATTGTTATTATTGGAATAATTGATCTTGGTTTCGAATTGCGAAGGAGAATGAAATCATAGGTAGGAGCTGAAAGTATGCCAAAGTTTTTAACGAAACGGTGGCATGGTTATCATGTGGTAGCCTTGTTCGTCATTTCCATCCTGTTTATCGGCATCATCACCTATTACAACTGGATATTAGGGGTTGGAAGCGTAGTGGTCATGACGCTTCTTGTTTATACAGCGATTCGAGCTGAATCTTTATTTCAAGCTGCACTCAGGGATTATGTATCAACTCTGTCTCACCGTGTGAAGAAGGTGGGAGACGAGGCTCTGATGGAAATGCCTTTTGGAATATTGCTGTATGATGAGGATTATCACATCGAATGGACCAATCCATATTTGCCTATCATGATGGAGAAAGAGCAATTGATAGGACTTTCGTTGAATGATATATCGGAGCAAATTATTCCCTTTTTGAAGTCAGAAGCGAATGAAGAAATTTTAACGATCCATGATCGTAAGTACAAAACTTATTTCAAACAAGAAGAAAGACTTCTCTATTTCTTCGATGTGAGTGAAAAGGTAGAAATACAACGTCTTTATAGCGAAGAAAAAACGGTTGTTGGGATTGTTTATCTGGATAACTATGAAGAAGTAACCCAGGGACTGGGCGATCAGGTGCGTAGTAACTTAAACAGCTCTGTTACCTCGATTCTGAATAACTGGGCTGATGAGCAGGGAATATTCTTGAAGCGAAGTTCATCTGAGAAATTCTTTGCTGTATTAAACCAAAAGATCCTTCAGGATTTGGAGAAAAATAAATTCTCTATCCTTGATGAGGTGCGTGAAGCTACTTCGAAAGAGAACATTTCCATTACATTGAGTATTGGTATTGGTAGTGGTCACAGTACACTTACGGAACTTGGTCAATTAGCTCAGTCTAGTCTTGATTTAGCGCTTGGACGTGGTGGTGACCAGGTGGCGATTAAGCAGACAACCGGGAAAGTGAAGTTCTATGGAGGAAAGACCAATCCGATTGAAAAGCGGACAAGGGTTCGAGCACGAGTTATTTCTCACGCTTTAAGAGAACTTGTACTGGATAGTGATCAAGTCATTATTATGGGGCACAAAAATCCTGATATGGATTCCATCGGTGCTTCGATAGGTATATTAAAAGTAGCACAGGCCAATGGAAAAGAAGGTTCTATCGTTTTTGATCAAAATCAGCGGACAAGTGGTGTCTCAAGATTAATGGAAGAGATTGAAGGGAATGACCAACTTTGGGCTCGCTTTATTGATCCTGAAGATGCGCTCGAGAATTGTACACCGAATACGCTTCTAGTTGTCGTCGATACCCATAAACCTTCTCTTGTAATGGAAGAGCGCCTTTTACAAAAGCTTGATCATGTGGTCGTCATTGATCATCATAGACGTGGAGAAGAGTTTATTGAAGATCCAGTTCTTGTTTATATGGAGCCATATGCATCTTCTACAGCTGAACTTGTAACGGAACTCTTTGAATACCAGCCGAAAAGGCTCAAAATGGATATTATGGAAGCAACAGCTCTTTTGGCAGGGATTATTGTGGATACAAAAAGCTTTACGCTTAGAACCGGTTCTAGAACGTTTGACGCTGCATCCTATTTAAGGGCACATGGAGCTGATACTGTTCTTGTACAGGAATTTCTACGAGAAGACATTGCACAGTATATTAGGAGAGCCAGAATTATAGAGAAATCGCACATATATCGAAGCGGTATTGCGATTGCACTCGGTGAAAGAGATCAAACTTACGATCAAGTATTGATTGCACAAGCCGCAGACACGCTCTTATCAATGAGCGGCGTAATTGCTTCTTTCGTTATTTCGAAACGAACTGATGGTAAAATTAGCATTAGCGCAAGATCGCTTGGTGATGTTAATGTTCAGATTATAATGGAAGGCCTTAATGGCGGTGGACATTTAACCAATGCTGCGACGCAAATTGATTCTGGATCAATCGAAGAAGCAGAAGAATTGCTTAAGGAAACAATTGATAACTATTTGGAAGGGAGCGAAGATGAATCATGAAAGTGATTTTCTTAGAAGATGTAAAAGGTAAAGGTAAAAAAGGCGAAGTGAAAAATGTGGCAGACGGTTATGCTCGTAACCATCTGTTGAAGAATAATCTAGCTCTAGAAGCAAATAATGCAAATATGAAAACCTTAAAAGCAAAACAGCGCAGTGATGATAAAAAGGCTCAGGAAGAGCTTGATGAGGCAAAAGCGCTGAAAGAAACAATCGAAAGCCTTGAAGTTGAATTGGAAACAAAATCTGGTGAAGGCGGCCGTTTATTTGGATCCATTACAAGTAAAAATATTGCTGAAGAACTGAAAAAGCACGACATCAAAGTGGATAAACGTAAAATCGAGCTTGATGAACCAATCCGTTCACTGGGATACACGAATGTACCCATTAAATTGCACCATGATGTAACAGCAACTGTTAAAGTACATGTGGTAGAGCAATAATAGGTGATCACGGGTGGAAAATAGCGAAATGCTCAGGGGGAAAACAACATGAGTGATTTATTTGCTGATCGTACGCCACCTCAAAATATAGAAGCTGAACAAGCGGTAATCGGTGCTGTTTTCTTAGAAATTGATGCACTCACAACAGCAACGGAAGTATTGCAGCCAGAAGACTTTTATAGAGCGGCACATCAGAAGATTTTCTCTGTCATGATTGATCTCTCCGAGAAGGGTGAGCCTGTCGATCTTGTCACGGTTACATCAGAGCTGCAGGACCTTAAAATTCTTGAAGAAATTGGTGGAGTATCTTACCTAAGTGATCTGGCTAATTCAGTTCCTACGGCTGCGAACGTTGAGTATTATTCTAAAATTGTAGAAGAGAAATCAATCTTAAGAAGACTTATTCGCGCCGCCACAGATATAGCTTCTGATGGCTATGCGAAAGAAAATGAGATTGAAAACCTTCTATCAGAAGCTGAGAAATCCATTATGGAGGTTTCTCAGCGAAAGAATACAGGAGCTTTTATATCTATTAAAGATGTTCTTGTAACTGCCTATGATAATATTGAAATGCTACAAAACAGTACTGAAGATATTACAGGCATTCCTACAGGATTTTCTGAGCTTGATCGAATGACCGCAGGCTTTCAACGAAATGACTTGATCATTGTTGCAGCAAGACCTTCTGTAGGTAAGACAGCTTTTGCTCTTAACATTGCTCAAAACGTCGCTACGAAGACGGATGAAAATGTTGCGATCTTTAGTCTTGAGATGGGTGCTGAACAGCTTGTTATGCGTATGCTCTGTGCGGAAGGGAATATTGATGCACAACGTCTTCGAACAGGTGGACTGACAGGAGATGACTGGCAGAAGCTGACGATGGCTATGGGGAGTCTTTCAAATGCCGGTATTTATATCGATGATACTCCTGGTATTCGAGTTGGTGATATTCGTGCTAAATGTCGACGCTTGAAGCAGGAGAAGGGCCTTGGCATGATTCTAATTGATTATATGCAGCTTATACGTGGTAATGGATCTGGGGAGAACAGACAACAAGAAGTTTCCGAAATATCGAGGTCCTTAAAAGGCATAGCACGTGAACTTGAAGTACCTCTCATTTCACTATCACAGCTCTCTCGTGGAGTTGAGTCGAGACAGGATAAAAGACCAATGATGTCTGATATACGTGAATCTGGAAGTATTGAGCAGGATGCTGATATTGTCGCGTTCTTATACCGAGATGATTATTATGATAAGGAATCGGAAAATAAAAACATTATTGAAATTATTATTGCAAAGCAGCGAAATGGTCCAGTTGGAACAGTAGAGCTTGCGTTTGTGAAAGAATACAATAAATTCGTTAACCTGGAAAGGCGTCATGATGAAGGTGACATGCCACCAGGTGCCTAAAAAAGCCTCTTTTATGAGGCTTTTTTATTATAGTTCACAAAAATGAGCATAATAAAAGCACTACATTTGTCTTATTTTTATTCGAAGGGAATAACTAAATAACGAACATAATTATATTTATTTATATAATTGTTCGGGTTTGTTGACTTACAACCATCAAATTGGTACACTTACCCTGGGTTTTTTAAAAAAAGAAGTATGCTTCTTGATGAATTAATCGTAGGAAGCATCTGGAGGTGCTCAAATGCCATCAGTAGTTGTGGTAGGAACACAGTGGGGCGATGAAGGTAAAGGAAAGATTACGGATTACCTCTCGGAAAATGCAGAAGTTGTCGCTCGTTATCAGGGTGGAAACAATGCAGGACATACAATTGTATTTAATGATACGAAGTACAAACTTCACTTGATTCCATCAGGAATTTTTTATGACGATAAAATTTGTGTCATTGGAAACGGAATGGTTGTTGATCCAAAAGCTGTTCTTGAAGAACTTGCCTATTTACATGAACGCAATATTAATACAGATAACCTGCGCATTAGCAATCGCGCACATGTTATTCTTCCTTACCACTTGAAGCTTGATGTCGTGGAAGAAGAGTACAAAGGCGAAAATAAAATTGGCACAACGAAAAAAGGAATTGGCCCAGCATATATGGACAAAGCTGCAAGAGTGGGAATCCGTATTTGTGATCTTCTTGACAGAGAAGTATTTGAAGAGAAGCTGGAGCGTAACCTAACTGATAAAAATCGTCTTCTAGAGAAAATGTATGAAGTTGAAGGCTTTAAAAAAGAAGATATTCTTGAAGAATACTACGAGTACGGCCAAAAGATTGCAAAGTATGTTGTAGATACTTCGGTGGTCCTTAATGATGCCATTGATGAAGGGCGTCGTGTTCTATTTGAAGGTGCACAAGGTGTCATGCTTGATATCGATCAGGGTACATACCCGTTTGTAACATCTTCAAATCCAATTGCTGGTGGGGTTACAATTGGTTCAGGTGTAGGACCTAGTAAAATCAATCACGTTGTTGGTGTTTCGAAGGCTTATACGACACGAGTAGGTGACGGCCCGTTCCCTACTGAGCTTCATGATGAAGTAGGCGACCAAATTCGTGAAGTAGGAAATGAATATGGTACAACGACTGGCAGACCGCGCAGAGTTGGCTGGTTCGACAGCGTTGTAGTACGACATGCTCGCCGCGTAAGCGGAATTACCGATCTTTCTCTAAATTCCATTGATGTACTGACTGGCATCGAAACGCTTAAAATTTGTACAGCCTATAAGTACAAAGGTGAAGTTATTGAAGAGTTCCCAGCAAGCCTTAAGGTTCTTGCTGAATGTGAACCTGTTTATGAAGAAATGCCTGGTTGGACAGAAGATATTACTGGTGTGAAAAACCTTGGTGATTTACCACCTAACGCACGTCACTACATTGAGCGTGTTTCACAATTGACAGGTATTCCATTATCAATCTTCTCAGTAGGTCCAGACCGTAATCAAACAAATATGATTCGTGGGGTTTTTGCTTAATTGATCGAGCTGGCAGCTGAGACTGCCAGCTTTTTTTAGAACATTAGAAGTTGGAAAATTCTGCGGAAAAACGATTTTTGTGGTAAACTTGGACTATCAAAATTGTTAAACTTTGATGAGGTGTTCGCATGAGTCGCAATAAAAGACAGGTCTTTCGTCAGCAGCTTGACGTTCCTTTTGCTGCAAGGATGAGAATTATTGAAAAGAACAAACCTGTCGCTACGGATTTTAACCATAAAATTTATATTCATGATATTGGACTCGAAGGTATTGGTTTTTCTGTAGATTTCGAAGCGCCAATGCATACGAATATGGAGTTTTCGATTAAGTTAAATGATGAACCATTTCGCATTACAGGTGAAGTGGTCTGGGGGAAGCCAAACAATCCTAATGATCCAAACACAAGAGCAAGTCACTTTTTTGGTGTAAAGTTTCATCTCAAAACGGATAAAGAATCCTCACTCATTTTTCAAGAGGTCAATCGTTTCGCCATTAAACGTCATCGTCGGAAACAAGAAATTCGTGAATTGATGAAAGAGCGATTAAATAAACAGGCAAAGGGGTAAATTAAGACAGGGTTAACTTACTCCATGGCTGTTTTTTTATTTTCTTTTCAAGATCTCTTGCTTTTTATGAAATCCAATGATATGATAAATCTTGTCGTCGTTACAAGATACTTATGACGAGCCATTAGCTCAGTTGGTAGAGCATCTGACTTTTAATCAGAGGGTCGAAGGTTCGAGTCCTTCATGGCTCACCATTTTCTTTAGATGAAAATGATACATATCGTCGCGGGGGGGAGCAACGAGCGTTACATCATTGAATCAACATCGAGTTGTTTCGACGGATACGCATCGGAGCATAATCTTGCAGAGGAAGAAACAGTGCACAGCATAAAGAAGCAGGTGCAGCAAACCTTCATTCATATCGTCGCGGGGTGGAGCAGTTCGGTAGCTCGTTGGGCTCATAACCCAAAGGTCGCAGGTTCAAATCCTGCCCCCGCAACCAAAAATTTAACTGCGTCGATTAATCTTCCTTGTTAAATTTTTATCGGAGTCCCTTCAGGGGAAACCTAAACGCATAACTTGGTATGATTTCTCTCAAACGTAAGTGAACAATATTTGAATGGTCTCGTGGTGTAGCGGTTAACATGCCTGCCTGTCACGCAGGAGATCGCGGGTTCGATTCCCGTCGAGACCGCCATTTAATCTATTAAATGGAATTAGTAATATGGCTCTGTAGCTCAGTCGGTAGAGCAACGAGCAAAGCTTCATTGAATTTCCGACGAGTTGTCCCGACACAGCTAGCTTCAAAGCAAGGCTTGTAGAGGAAGGGACAGAGGTTTTACACAGCATAAGCTGATGGACAGTATAACTTATATGGCTCTGTAGCTCAGTCGGTAGAGCAGTGGACTGAAAATCCACGTGTCGGCGGTTCGATTCCGTCCGGAGCCACCATTATTTTTCAATTAACAACGTACATATATCGCATATCTCTCATTGAGGGGTATGCGTTTTTTTGTAGATTTTTTAAAAGCGAACTATTTACTGCAGACGTGATCCTTATTTAAAGTGTAAGACAATTGATGAAAAACCTTCCAATTTTCTGGTATGAGTTGCCACGATCGTGACGAAATGACTACATTTTTATTACAAGTTGAGTATTTGTACCCATGTGACTTCCTGTATATGATAAAGTGCGAAACATGAGTAAAAAAGATAGTTTTAGCTATAGCAGGGGGAAGTCGCATGAAAAAAATAAATGTACGTCGTTTTATACAACTTTCGGTCATAGTAACGAGTGTTAGTACACTTTTTTGGATAGAACCAGTTGGTGCATCAGTTTATAATCTCATGAAGCCTGTTTATCACGTTTATATAGATGGAGAAAACGTAGGCACTGTAGATAGTCGAGCGGTGTTGAACGAAAATATAAAGGAATTAAAAAACGAACAAAAGGCAAATGGTGTGAAGTTATCAGTTGAGAATGACGTGGAGGTTGTGACGGAACGCTTATTTAAACCTTCAGTTGATAATAAGGAAGCACTCGAGCAATTAGATAAAGAAATTACGTTTACTGGTGAAGGGTATACCCTATCTTTTGATGGAGAGCAGGTAGGGAGCTTCGTGAGTGAGGAACAAGCAAAAGATGCTCTATGGGAGTACGCTAAGTCCTTACTTACTGATGATAAAGTGAAGGAAATTGAGAAAACAAGTATGAATGTATTCGAATCAGGTGAAAAGCCTCATCCGATCGATGCTGTTGAGCTCTCACAACCGTTTACAGTTGAAAAGAATGAAGTGAATCCAGAGGATATTTTAACGGAGGAGGAAGGAGTGTCCCTCCTTAAATCAGGTTTTGAAGAAGAGGTAACATATAAAGTTACAGAAAACCAATCTCTTAAACAAGTAGCTAAAAAGTTTAAGATGGATGTTAAAGATCTAATGGAGAAAAACAACCTTTCTAGTGAGGATGAGATACAGAAGGGTGATCAATTAAACGTTCTTGAGAAGAATAAATTTGTAAACGTGATAGAAACGGTAGAAATTGAAAAAACAAAAGAAATTCCATATCAAGTTACTAAAAAGAAAAGTGATTCTCTCTTAAAGGGTGAGAAGAAAGTAACGCAAGTTGGAGAAAAGGGTAAGAAGACTGTTACTTATAAAGTAAAACGTGAAAATGGAAAAGCCGTTGAAAAGAAAGTAGTGAAAGAAGACGTATCTAAGGAACCTGTAGATGAGGTAATTAAAATTGGAACAAAGGTAATTCCATCAAAAGGAACTGGTTCATTTGCATGGCCTGCTGTAGGAGGAACAATTACAAGTAAGCAGGGCGATCGCTGGGGATCTTACCATAAAGGTATCGATATTGCTGGGGTATCGGATAAAACAATCCGTACAGTGGATAATGGAAAGGTTACAGCTGCAAGTACGCGAAGTGGTTATGGCAACCAGGTTACTGTTAATCACAATAATGGTTTAAAAACAACTTATTCTCACCTGGCGTCCATTTCTGTCTCAGTTGGCGATACGGTTCAGAAAGGTGATAAAATTGGAGTTATGGGTACTACAGGGGATTCAACAGGTATTCATCTTCATTTTGAAGTATATAAGAACGGTGATCTTGAAAATCCAATGAATTACGTGAAAAAATAACCTTCAGTGAAAACTGAAGGTTTCTTTTATGACTTCCTGGCGAAAGATGTGTTTGAATGGCGAATGTATTAGTAGGATTTCATAAGCCATTAGACAACGGTGTTATAAGACGAAAGAGAAAGGACGTAGCGTTTCTCTTATAGAAGTTAAGGGAAGAGCGGTAGGGAATCGTAATAAAACCTACATAATATGATAAAATAGACAAAAGTATGCATGTTTCATATCAACGGTAAATTGATATTGTCATATCAAAGAAGGAGCGTTCATAATGGACAAGAAAATTCTTGTTGTAGATGATGAAAAACCAATTGCAGATATTCTGCAATTTAATCTTGAGAAGGAAGGCTTTACAGTGGTTTGTGCTTACGATGGAGACGAGGCCATTGCTAAAGTTGAGGAAGAGAATCCGGATATGATTCTTCTTGATATTATGTTACCTCAACGTGACGGAATGGAAGTTTGTCGTGAAGTTCGTAAAAAGTATGAGATGCCAATTATTATGCTAACGGCAAAGGATTCTGAAATTGATAAAGTGCTAGGTCTTGAGCTTGGTGCTGATGATTATGTCACAAAGCCTTTCAGTACACGTGAGCTTATTGCGCGTGTGAAAGCTAATTTGCGCCGTCGTCAACAGGAGCCTGAGAAAGAATCTTCACCGAATTCGCTTATTAAAGTGGGTGCGCTAACGATTCATCCAGATGCTTATCTTGTTACGAAGCGTGAAGAATCAATTGAGTTAACACATAGAGAATTTGAATTGCTACATTATTTATCAAAACATATAGGTCAAGTTATGACCCGAGAGCATTTGTTACAAACTGTTTGGGGATATGATTATTTTGGCGATGTTAGAACAGTAGATGTAACAGTACGTCGATTACGCGAGAAAGTCGAAGATAATCCAAGCCATCCGACATGGATTATTACAAGACGTGGCGTTGGCTACTATATGCGTGAACCGGAACAGGAGCAGTAAACTTTAGATGGGAAAGGTCGGTTTTTTTAAATCCATTCATTTTAAGTTTGCGATTGTTTATGTTCTTCTTATTCTTGTGGCCATCCAGTTTATCTCTGTTTATTTTAACGACAAGTTAGAAGAGCAGTTTCAGAGTAACTACGCTAGTTCCATTCGCGATCGTGCTGAACTTCTAGCTGATAATGTCTCTGATCAGGTGAATAGTAAGAGCGATGAAGAAGATGATACGATTAATAACTTGATTAGAAATTTTAGCCAAAATGAAATTCGTCAAATTCTAGTAGTTGATTCATTAGGTCAAGTAGTCGGAACGCTTAATGATGATGGTCTCGAAGGAACACGTGCGACGAATGATTTCGTGGATAGTGCACTAAATGGTGTAGCTGAACAAGAAATTCTTCTTGATAGTGAAGGAGAGCGGTTTTTAGCTTATGGCTATCCTATTAAAGGTGAAACGAACACCACTGTTGGAGCGGTGTATATTCAGGCAAATATGAATCAGGTATTTGAACAAGCAGATGAAGTGAATAGTTTATTGGCTCAATCTGCCTTGATTGCCCTGGTACTGACAGGCCTACTTGGTATTATTATCTCTCGTACGATAACAAGGCCAATTTCGGATATGAGAAAACAAGCACTTGTGATGGCCCGAGGCGACTTCACTCGAAAAGTGAAGGTGTACGGAGAAGATGAGATTGGACAGCTTGCGTTAGCCTTTAATGATTTAACAAGAAGGCTTCAAGAAGCTAATGCCATTACAGAAGGTGAGCGACGTAAACTTACATCTGTGCTTGCTTATATGACGGATGGTGTTATTGCTACAGACCGAGAAGGTATGATCATTCTAATGAACGATCGTGCTGAGGAAATGATGAACGTTTCACGTGAAACGGTTCTTGGAACATCACTAAACAAAATTCTTCAGTTCGCTGAAGAGAAGACGTGGGATGATGTTTACAATGGTCCTGACTCAATGATTCTAGATTTAAGTGATGATCAACAAACGTTTATTATTCGAGTTAACTTTTCTATTATCCATAAAGAAGACGGTCCAATTAATGGATTGATTGCTGTCCTTCATGATATTACAGAGCAAGAACAGCTTGAACAGGAACGACGTGAATTTGTAGTGAATGTGTCACATGAGTTACGTACGCCTCTTACAACGATGAGAAGTTACCTTGAGGCGCTTCAGGAGGGAGCATTACAGGATCCTGAAATTGCTCCGCGCTTCTTAAGCGTCACGCAAAATGAAACAGAGCGTATGATCAGGTTAGTTAATGATCTATTACAGCTTTCTAAAATGGATAAGAAAGAGTATCATCTTGAGTTTACGGAAGTCGATTTCGTTGAGATGTTTGATCATGTGCTTGATCGCTTTGAGATGTCGAAGCGAGAGAATATTGAAATTGTTAGGCAGCTTCCGCGTTTAGCGATTTACACAAAAGTGGATAAAGACAAAATGACACAGGTGCTTGATAACATTATTTCTAATGCGATTAAGTACTCCCCGGATGGAGGTACTATCACAGCAAGATGCTGGACGATTGGGAAGAAGATCCGAATCAGCATCAGTGATGAAGGTGTTGGCATACCCAAAAATAATCTTTCGAAGATCTTTGATCGGTTCTATCGTGTAGATAAAGCTCGCTCACGGCAGCTTGGAGGAACTGGACTTGGTTTGGCTATTGCCAAGGAAATGATCCATGCCCATCATGGGGATATCTGGGCAGAGAGTAAGTGGGGACATGGAACAACGATCTACTTTACTCTCCCTTATAAGCGAATAAGGGAGGTCGAAGACAAGTGAGAATGACGAAGAAACAATTTGAGAACTTTAAAACCGTTTTACTCAATGTTCTCGTTTTAACTAGCTTGTTTCTAACGTGGCAGATTTGGACATTCGAACCTGAGTACGAAAAGGAAGCTGCTCCTACAGAAGCAAGTCCTGTTGGTATTAAGGAAGTAAGTATCAATGAAGTTGTAAAACCAAATCAGCTCGTTTATCACATTGATAATCAACATTTTACTTCCTTTTATTCCAATACCATTGATTCTTTTTACAATGAATTTATCTCCGGAATGAAAATCAAGTCCTTTACGATGGAGAATGATATGAAAAGTATACGGGAGACCGGCAATAGCGTAGAGCTTATTTTTCCAACATTGCTTTCAAATGACGTTTTGAAGAAACTAGTGAGCATTTCGAAAGACGATATTCCTTTGTCGACATTCGATCGCATTATCATTCCGTCCATTGCATCAGGTAAAAACAATGAAATCATTTTCCTCAATACAGCCAATGGTGATGGAATGCGAGCTACGGTTGAAGCCTCGAATGATATAAAAGAATGGTATTCAAACGTCTTCTCTTCTTTTGAGGTTAATAGTAGTGAAGCTGAAGAAAATAAGATTTTTCGTGCCAAACCGTTTCAAGTTTCTGACGAGCTACCGACCTTTTATATTCCGATACAAGGTCCTTCTTTAACGACGTTCGGAGGAAGTTCCGATGAGCTAGCAAATGAAGAAGATTTTAAAGAAGCGCTTTTTCCTGAACAAGATCGTGTTGAGAAGAACTCATTCAACAATATTTCTGATCTTTATACTGACGGAAGCCGAGACTTAACGTTTAGTCATGAAAATGAATTTATGGTGTTTAAGAATCCACCTTCTACAACAAGTCGGTATGTATCGAATGAATCTCCTATTCTGGATGCCTATGGATTTATCAATAAGCATTTTGGTTTTCGTATCACCGATTACGATGATGATGAATATGTGCTGAACGAATGGATCAGATCTTCTGATAACAATACAGATCAAATTACCTTCCGACTATATACCGGTGGCTATCCAGTCTATAGCTCTTCAACAGAAGATCTTGATGAGATTGATGTAACTCTTGAAAATGATGATGTTAGCACGTACAAGCGAATGTTGAAGGTTATTCAATACGCTAGAGAAATTGGAGATCGTAAGCTACCGAATTATGAAGAAGTCCTTTCTCTACTAGACGAGGGAAGTTTTAAGAAAACCGAAATACAAAACATAACAATGGGTTTCACAATTGACCGGTCAGCAGAACAAAATTATGAGTTTACGCTTATTCCCCAATGGTATGTGAAGTTGAACAATTCCTGGACACCGCTACAATCCATTAGCAATGAACAGGGAGGGGAATCAGTTGGATTGGAATAGAACGAAAACGATATTAATATTAACGTTTCTTGTGTTTAATATCTTTCTAGCTAGTGATTTATTTAAGAAGCAAACCGAATTAAGTGATCTCGAGCAGTATGAGCAGGTTACGATTGAAGATCAATTAAAAAATTTAAACGTAACGTATGAGAAAAACCTTCCTGTTCAAACGGAGAAGATGTCTTTCATTAGTGGAGATGTTCATGAATTTACAGAGCAAGAAGAGAAAACGTTAGAAGAGGGAACAAGTCAGGACATTACGCTTGATGGACGAAAGTTAATCTCCACTCTTAAGAAGCCGTTCCCGATAAGCGATCCGGACGAGCCTTCTGCCTTTTCAATATTTCTAGAGACGTATGTGTATGAAGGTGGGAAGTATCAGTTTTACGCCCGTGATGAGAATAATCCAAACATTATTTATTTCGCGGAAACCTTTGAAGATCGTCCTATTTATAGCCAGGATTCAGGTATGCTAATTGTTACGCTTGAAGATGACAAGGTTGTCTCTTATACGCAAACATACTTGAACTTAAAGAAAATCGGCAAAGAACGTAAAATCGATCCAGCTTCTGAAACGATTGGGCTTCTTGTGAATCAGCAGGATATTTCTTTAAATGACAAAGTAGAAGACATGTCAATTGGCTATTACACAACAGTTACGAACGAGGATGACCGCGATACATTTGTTTTCGTTCCAACGTGGCATGTTGTCGTTAAGAACGAAAACAAGGATAAACCAATTCAGAACTATTATGTTAATGCGATTGAGAAAACAGTCTTTAGTGATCCTAAAGAGGTCGAAACCAATGAGCAAGAGGATGAGGAGGATTCAGATGACAGTGAGAAACCGGATCCTTCTAAGCCTAAAACGGTAACAAGCGATAAGTAGGAGAGGAATGGAATATGTCTCTTGAATTTAGTGTGCTTGCAAGCGGAAGCACTGGTAACGCCATTTATGTTGGTACAGAGAAGCATAAGCTTCTTGTAGATGCCGGATTAAGTGGAAAAAAACTTGAAGAACTGTTCGCAAAAGCCCATCTCGATCCAAAGGATCTAGATGGGTTGCTTGTGACTCATGAACATAGCGATCATATTAAAGGTCTTGGCATATTTGCAAGAAGGTATAAGCTGCCTATATATGCAAATGCAAAAACGTGGGAAGCGATGTCAAGTCTAATTGGTGCAATACCAGTAGAACAAAAGTTTCAGTTTGATATGGATACTGTGAAAACTTTCGACGATCTTGATGTCGAATCATTTGGTGTCTCCCATGATGCAGCCGAGCCGATGTTTTATACCTTTCATCACGAAGGTAAGAAACTTAGTATCGCGACAGACCTTGGATATGTAAGTGATCGAATCAAAGGAACGATTCGCAATTCAGATATGCTTGTATTTGAGTCAAATCATGACATCAATATGCTTATGATGGGGCGCTATCCATGGAATGTGAAAAGACGAATTTTAGGTGACATGGGTCACGTTTCGAATGAAGATGCGGGAGCTGCCCTATCAGATATAATTGGTGATCAAACAAAGCGTATTTATTTAGCCCATTTAAGTAAAGATAATAACATGAAAGACCTGGCAAGACTTTCTGTCCAACAAACCCTTGAACAAAACGGCTTTGCAATCGGAGAGCAGATTGCTCTATATGATACAGATCCTGTTGCGCCAACACTTGTTACGAAGTTATGACGAGAAGCTTGAGTGAGGGCAAGTAAGATAGATTAGTCTTGATTCTGAGGTCTCCTTTTTTAACTGAAAGGATTGGTGAAGAATTTGGGCTATTATGATGGTGATGAAAACAATCGACCGATGCGACAGAAAGGTAATCGCGGCGGTGCATTTATGGCTGGACTGATTGGTGCCATTCTAGGCGCATTACTTATTCTCTTTACTGTGCCTGCTCTCTCGGATGTAGGCGTGCTGCCTGATATTCAACCTCCGCAAGATGAAGAAGCGGAAGTGAAGTCGGAACAGCGGGCGATTACTAAAGATATTAGTATTGATGTAACAAATGACATTACCTCAGCTGTTGCGAATGTAAGCGAAGCGGTTGTCGGAGTGATTAATTTACAAAAAACAGATTTCTGGGCAGAGGATTACGGAGAAGCAGGAGCAGGATCAGGCGTTATTTATAAAAAAGAAGGCGGAGAGGCATTTGTTGTTACTAACAATCACGTAGTTGAAGGTGCAGGGCAGCTTGAAGTAAGCTTAAACGCCGAAAAGCGCGTTTCTGCAGAGCTTGTAGGTACTGACCCTCTAATGGACCTTGCCGTCCTTAAAATCCCTTCTGAGGCCGTTACAATGGTTGCTGAATTTGGTGACTCGGATACCCTCAAGCCAGGTGAACCAGCTATAGCCATCGGTAATCCATTAGGCTTTCTTGAAGGGACCGTCACACAAGGTATTATTAGCAACCCTGAGCGTTCATTTCCAGTAGATACTGATCAGAATGGGACAATTGATTGGAATGCTGATGTAATTCAAACAGACGCTTCTATTAACCCAGGTAACAGTGGAGGAGCGTTAATTAACATCTCAGGTCAATTAGTAGGGATTAACTCAATGAAGATCGCTCAATCAAGCGTAGAGGGAATTGGCTTCTCGATTCCAATCAATATCGCTGAGCCTATCATTAATGATCTAGAGTCGTATGGCGAAGTCAGAAGGCCTCAAATAGGAATAGGAACAAAATCACTCTCGGAGATTCCTACCTATCACTGGAGTGAATCACTAAAGTTGCCAGATAAAGTCGATTATGGAGTCGTAGTTATGAGTGTTTTCCCTACTTCTTCAGGTGATATTGCGGGCTTAAAAGAGCTTGACGTTATAACAGCAATGGATGGAGAAAAAATTAAGAATTCAATCGACCTTCGTAAATTTCTTTACACAAAAAAAGAAATTGGAGACCGAGTGAAATTAACAGTCTATCGTGAAGGTACGAAACAAGAAGTAGAAGTGACACTTGCCGAGCAGCAAAGCTCTTAAATAGCGCAGGAGGGGGAACTCTCCTGTTTCTTTTTGGAGAAACTTATGCACAGTGGATAAGTGAAATGAAGGAGAGATAGAATGAAAATATACTGCTGTAAAGATCATGTTGAATTGGCTCTTGATGTAATTGTTGATGAAACTGAAAGTTTCCCTGTATTAGAAGAGCTTGAGAAAGAATCAAATGAGTTGTCCACAACATGTGAGTATTGCAAAAACAGCGCAACATATATGGTATCGAACTAATATTCGGTCACGACATGTGGGTGAAAAATGTGTATATGTGGATAATTTCTGTGGATAACTTGTTTGTCTGCTGTGGATTTAAGAAAAAAGGATAGGTGTGGATAACTTTTGAACATAAGTATTGTTACTGTGGGGAAACTGAAAGAAAAATATTTAAAGCAGGGGATTGCGGAATATACGAAACGTCTCGGTCCTTTCGCAAAAGTAGAAGTGATCGAAGTCTCAGATGAAAAAGCTCCAGAGAACCTAAGTGACACCGAAATGCTTCAGGTGAAAAAGGCGGAAGGTGATCGCATTATGAGCAAAATTTCATCTGATGCTCACGTAATTGCCTTAGCTATT
Source organism: Pseudalkalibacillus sp. JSM 102089 (assembly GCF_041366475.1). NCBI lineage: Bacteria > Bacillati > Bacillota > Bacilli > Caryophanales > Fictibacillaceae > Pseudalkalibacillus > Pseudalkalibacillus sp. JSM 102089. The sequence continues at coordinate 677,481 of NZ_JBEWYW010000002.1, read as the reverse complement.
GAAGGAAAAATGAAAACTTCTGAACAGTTAGCACGCGACCTTGACCAGCTCGCAACATATGGAAAGAGTAAAATAGCTTTTGTTATTGGAGGCTCCCTTGGTTTAAGTGATGATGTTCTCAAGAGAGCAAATGACACGCTTTCCTTCTCTAAGATGACTTTTCCTCATCAGCTAATGAGGCTTATTCTAGTTGAGCAGGTTTATCGTGCGTTTAAGATTAATAGAGGCGAACCGTATCATAAGTAAATGAGGATATTAATGAAAAGAGTCAAAATCTCAAGTTTTTTAGGAAAAAACATATTACTTTGTTCGCATTGTATTCAGTACAGTAGGAGCTACACTTGGCTAGACCGAACACTGTGGTCATCATGTCTCTTTTAATTTCATATAGAAGCAAATATCCCCCTCATTTTTTAAAGTGAGGGGGATTTAAGAATTTCTATAAATATTTTATTTAATGGCTATGCTCACTTTTAACTTCTTTGCTTTGATAGTCGCATTCTCCATGGCCTGTAGAACTAGTGAGCCCTTGCCATTCAGAATATCAACATAGGACATATGATCATGGATGGTTATAATGCCGATATCCTCTGCAGTGACTCCAGAGATTTTTGCGATCGTTCCAACAAAATCAACAGCACGAATTTTCTTCTTTTTACCGCCGTTGAAATGAAGTTTCATAATATCTTGATTGATGCGGGCTGTTTTATTATTTCTTACAATGCGTCGGCTGTTAAGTTTTTCTTCGAAAGCTGCTTTTTTGCCAGCCAGTTCCAGATGGCTTGGAGCTTCTATAGCTGGTAGCTCAAAGCCGATGTATCTTTCAATTGCTTTAATGAACTTTCCTTCAAAAGGCGTCGAAAACGTAATGGCTTTTCCTTTATTTCCAGCGCGACCGGTTCTTCCTGTTCGGTGTACATAGCTTTCTTTTTCCATAGGAACGTCGTAGTTGATAACAAGTGTCACATTATCAATGTCAATACCTCTCGCAGCTACATCGGTAGCCACCAGATAGCGGAAGTTCCCCAGTTTGAAACCTTCCATAACAGAGAACCGGTCTTCTTGTTCTAGCCCCCCATGGAGCCTCTCGCAAGGGTATCCAGATTTCTCTAGTTCGCTATACACAGAATCAACGTGTTCTTTGGTTCTGCAGAAAATGAGGCAGCTGTCTGGATTTTCTACAACCGTGATGTTTTTAAGCAGTGAGATCTTTTCTTCTTCTCTCACTTCAATTAAAGAATGTTCAATGGTATCGGCTGTCATACCGTCCGATTCAATCTCAATCTGAATCGGATCATTCATATATTTATGGCAAAGATTTTCAACATCTTTAGGCAAGGTAGCAGAAAAAACCATTGTTACTCGGTTTGAAGGCAGCTCTTTAATAATCGCTTCTACTTTATCGATAAAACCTCGATTAAGCATCTCATCAGCTTCGTCTATGATAAGATATTTTATTTGATCCAAAGCTAGAGTTTCTCGTTCAATATGGTCCATGACCCGTCCAGGAGTACCAACGACGCAATGAGTTTTTTGTTTCAATTCATCCTTTTGTTTCGTAAAAGGTTCTTTGCCATAAACGGACACTGCTTTAATGCGTTTAAACCTTCCGATATTCGTAATGTCTTCGCGGACTTGAACCGCAAGCTCCCTCGTTGGAGTAAGAATTAAGGCCTGTGGTTTTTTTTCTTCCCATTCAATCATATCGGAAACAGGAATACCAAAGGAAGCAGTCTTTCCACTTCCAGTTTGAGCTTTTACGACAAGATCTTGATTTTCTAATGCTAATGGAATAACTTCACTTTGAACTTCTGTTGGCGTTTCGTATTTTAGCACATCTAGTGCTCTTTTTATTTCTTCGCTAAGATGATATTCTGCAAAACTTTTTTTAGTCATTTTTCAACCTCGTTTTTGGTTTTTCGTCATATGTATAGAATTCTCTCCAAGAAATATTATATGCATTATCAGAATATGGTCCATTATACTTGAAAAGTGCGGGAGAAACCGGCTTTTATATTAAATTTTTAAAAGTAACAGATATAAGTTGTCTGACATCACATTTGATAATCCTTTAAAGAAATAGGGTCAAGCCTCCATATTGAAGCCAGACCAGTTTTCTTCTGTTGATTCTCCGTTTTTGCTCAATGCGATTGGTCATCACAGAGTTTCAATGAGGCAAAAATCAAAATGGATTATTTAAATAGTCTTATAAAAAAAGAGAGAAAAGCACGAATGGCTCTCCTCTCCTGTAACAATCTAAGATCGATTTGGTTCAAATGACTCAAACTTTACTCAAGAAACAGAAAAATTTTCACTTTCATTTGATCTTTCTTTTTCTTTAAACTCATCAAGAAGAGCACGCACTTCATCAGTGGATTCAGTGCTCATAAGCTGATTCCTTAATTCACTTGCGCCACGGAATCCTTTTACATAGATCTTAAAAAAGCGGCGAAGTGTTATAAACTGACGTGTTTCTAGTTCTGCTGAATATTTATCATGTAAATCGAGCTGCAATCTAAGAAGATCAAGCAATTCTTCACTCGTATGCTCTTTCTTCTCTGTTTCAAAAGCAAACGGATTATGGAAAATCCCACGGCCGATCATAACGCCATCCACGTCATACTTCTCAACAAGTTCAAGTCCCTTTTGACGGTCTGGAATATCGCCGTTAATCGTCAGAAGCGTATTTGGTGCAACTTCATCTCGAAGTTTCTTGATCTCCGGAATCAGCTCCCAATGCGCATCAACATTACTCATTTCCTTTTTCGTACGAAGATGGATGGAAAGATTAACAATATCCTGTTCTAGAAGGTGCTTCAGCCAGTGACGCCATTCTTCCACTTCCGTATAACCAAGGCGAGTCTTTACGCTGACGGGCAATCCCCCCGCTTTCGCTTCCTGGATGATTTCCGCTGCAACATCAGGACGACGAATGAGTCCGCATCCCATCCCTTTAGTGGCAACATTAGGAGCAGGACAGCCCATATTGATATCCACTCCACGATAACCCATTTCTGCCATGCCAATGCTCATTTCTCGGAAGTATTCGGGCTTGTCTCCCCAAATATGGGCAACAATTGGCTGTTCATCTTCTGTGAATGTCAATCGTCCTCTTAAGCTGTCTTTTCCTCTCGGATGGCAGTAGCTTGCAGTATTGGTGAACTCGGTAAAAAACACGTCAGGTCTCGCTGCTTCACTCACAACATGTCGAAAAACAACATCCGTCACAGCTTCCATTGGAGCAAGAACAAAAAATGGTCGAGGCAACTCGTGCCAAAAATTATCTTTCATAGTATATCTGAACCCTTTCCTTAAGGGAAAACAAGTTCCCAAAATTAAAAAGTAATAATGTTTCTATCTTATCCATTACTAGTTAGACTGAATTTAACCATTATATACTTTAAAAGCATTCAATGAAAAGTGCAAGAGGAAGAGTTGTCTTGTGTTCAAGTAAATCGACATAGAAATAAATTAAAACTCTCTAACCTCTGGATAAGAACAAACAGACTTCAAAACGGTTAATGACGGGGCTAAAAGGGAAAATGGTTAGTGGGATTTTAAATAAGAATTTGGTTTGTTAGGAATTCTATCTCGTATAATATTTAGTTTTCATGGTAGAAGTTGGTCTTTAAGCTACCTGGGATAGTAAATTTTTTTAAAAAGAATGATCCTGCCTTATTTAACATTATAGTTTCCGTTGTTAGTTTCTGTATTGTTTTTTAAGCCTCTTTTTCTTCAAATAATGTGTAAAAATTAGTAAAAACGCATCAGATTATTAGATATTTTTTCTACAATTATAACAATTGACTATGATAAGGTATAATTAAGATAGAACATGTTGTGTACCTAAGAGTCGCCTTGCTTTTTATGACATGTGAGCATGAGCGCCTATTCTTTTTATTACAAATAAATGAGACAAGGAAGGGTATCATGAGCAAGAATCAAAAAAAAGACATTATCTTAATTGGTGCTGGAGTCATGAGTGCGACTTTGGGATCATTACTGACAGAATTAGCACCTGATTGGAACGTTAAAGTATTTGAAAAACTAGGAAGTGCAGGAGAAGAAAGTTCTAATGAATGGAATAATGCAGGAACAGGCCATTCTGCACTATGTGAACTAAACTATACTTCTGAAAAGACCGATGGGTCGATAGACATTGAGAAAGCTGTCAAAATCAATGAGCAATTTCAGCTTTCAAAACAATTTTGGTCTTATTTAGTAAATAATCAATTGATTGATAAACCTCAGGACTTTATCAAGCCTCTTCCTCACATGAGCCTTGTTCATGGAGAAGATAATGTGAAATTTTTGAAAAAGAGATTGGAAGCGTTGTCAGCTAACCCATTGTTTAAAGGAATGGAATTTTCGGACGATCCTGAGAAACTGAAAGAATGGATTCCACTCATCATGGATGGAAGAACGTCAGATGAACCGATTGCTGCGACAAAAATTGATTCTGGTACAGATGTCAATTTCGGAGCGTTAACTCGGATGCTGTTTGAGCATTTAGAGGGTGAAAATGTAGAACTTCACTATAAGCATAGCGTAGAAGATATTAAACGAAATAGTGAAGGTATCTGGGAAGTAAAGGTAAAGGATATCGACAACGACAATCTTGAGTATCACACAGCTGATTTCGTCTTTATCGGCGGTGGAGGAGGTAGTCTACCACTATTACAGAAGACTGGTATTCCTGAATCAAAGCATATTGGCGGATTCCCGGTAAGCGGACTCTTCATGGTATGCAATAATCCTGAGGTGATTGAGAAACATCATGGAAAAGTGTATGGAAAAGCCAAAGTTGGCGCTCCTCCTATGTCTGTTCCTCACCTTGATACAAGATATATTGATAATAAAAAAAGCTTGTTGTTTGGACCATTTGCGGGCTTTTCACCAAAGTTCTTAAAAGGCGGGTCAAATTTAGATTTAATAGGCTCAGTTAAGCCCAATAATGTGTTAACAATGATGGCTGCTGGTTTAAAAGAGATGGGCCTTACAAAATATTTAGTGCAACAAGTCATGTTATCAGATGAAAAACGTATGGAAGAAGTACGTGAATTTATTCCAACTGCCAAAAGTGAAGATTGGGATATCGTAACGGCTGGTCAACGTGTGCAAGTAATTAAAGATACGGAAGGTGGAGGAAAAGGAACGCTTCAATTTGGAACAGAGATTGTTAGTTCCTCTGACGGTTCCATTGCTGCGCTTCTTGGCGCTTCTCCAGGTGCTTCTACTGCTGTACACGTTATGCTTGAGATATTCGAGCGATGTTTCCCAGAGATGATGGCTGATTGGGAACCCAAAATTAAAGAAATAATACCTTCATATGGCAAGTTACTAGGAGAAAATCCTGAATTATTCAATGAGATCAATGCCTCAATTGTACAGACGCTTGCTCTCAATGAAAGTGAGCCCGCTTATAGTTAATTTGTGATGAAATAAATGAGGATCTGTAGCCTTATTTGCTAGAGAAACCCTGATTATATTTGGCTTAGTGGATAAATACACAAAAAAAGCATGTAGCAATTAATTGCTACATGCTTTTTTTAATGGAATAAAATCAATGCCACTCTAATAAATTCAATTATGTAAAAAAATAGGTTTCTAAAAAGAGATGATTTTTAGGGGGGGAAATGATATGGAAGGAAATATGAATGTAGCTCCACAACCAGAGAGCAATGGTCTTGCGGTGTCTTCGATGGTGTTAGGTATTATTGGACTTGTGCTTTTTCTAGTGCCAATTATTCCTTATCCTTTGGCAATATTGGCCATCATTTTTGGAGTAATTGCGAAGAAAAACCCTCTTAAGAAAGGATTTGCCGTTACAGGGTTAGTTACGGGAATTGTTACGTTAGGTTTGAAAATATGGTTTTGGGCAGGAGTTGCCTCATTAATGTAACATGTTTGAAGGGAAGGGGAGGGATTAGTTTCTCTCATCTTCCTTTTTCTATTTCTACTTCCGAACATTTACAGAAAAGACTTAGTTTGTTTTACTCTTCCTTTCTCTAGAATTTCAATAAGTTGATTTAGTGTTTCTGCAGTTTCTGCATAAAATCTATAGATTGTAAAGAATATTAGGGCCCTTAAAAAGACGAATAGAACTTAAAAAAGTAATGTATACAGTAAACGTATACATGTAAACAAAACCGTGCACTTGTATACGTAAAATGTACACAAGTACACAAAAGTGTACGCATATTGATTTGTGGGGATGTAAACGAAATTGTATACTTGTATACGTAAAATGTACGCTTGTAAACGTATTTGTATACAAGTACACAAATTTGTAAACTAGATAGAATGACTCATTGACTTCATTTGCAAATTTCTATAAATTTTAAGTTAATAGTAGAAATACTAGATTTCAAATATGAAAGGATGGATTATTTTATGAGTAATTCAAGAATTGCAGCAGTCGATGTAGGTAACGACTCGTTAAAAGGAATCTATGGAAAACTTGAATCTGATCTATACATACCAAACGTAATTGCTAGAGATATAGAAGATCGTCCTGTAATTGGAATTGAAGAGTTGGATACTAAAGATCCGCTTGATGGTATTCATATTCGTGTACACTCCCCTGCTCTACAAGATAACAACGCGATCTATCGGGTTGGCAATCTGGCGACAAAGAGTGACAACCCAACAGAATTAGATCCAGGAAGCGCAAAATCAGAAGAGGATCAAACTCTTGTAATGTTGTTTGCATCACTTGCACTAGATGCCGTTGATCCAAAAAACTCAGCAAATTTCAGAAATCAGAACGGCGTTGTGGATGCGAATTACACGCTTGGTACAGGACTTCCACTACGTGAAGTGAAAGAAGGAAAGGACGTTGGATATCGCTCAAGACTTCTAGGATCCGTTCACCAGGTAGAATTTCTTGTAACGCCTAAGTACCAAGGAAAGAAAGTTAATATTAAATTTGATGAAGTAAAGGTCTACCCTGAAGGTTTTGCTGCTTACATTAATCTTGTAATGGACAGCGATTTAAACATCATCAATAAAGACTTAATTGATAAGCGTATTTTGATTCAAGATATCGGTGGTCTTTCCACTGACATCGCGGTTATTAAGAATCGTAATGTCGACGATGATAAGGCGCAGGGCTTTAATCTAGGAGTTGCTGAGTCACTAGAAGCCATTCGTGAGGAAATTCGATCTAAGCATGGTGTGGAGCTCGACAGCCGTCGAGACGTAGTAGATATTATTACGAAGAAAAACGATCGTAATCATATTATGGTTCGCGGAAGTCGTACAAGCGTTCATGATATTACGGATCGCATTTTACTAGAACTAGCTAAGAAGCAATATCGCCATCTTCGTAACGTTTGGCAGAAGAACTCTCAATCTGAAATCTGCTATTTCGTTGGTGGTGGCTCCATTGTTCTAAAAGATTACCTTAAAACATTGAATAACAACCTTGATGGCTACAATATTGATTTCTTTGAAGATGAAAAAGAAAGCATTTGGATGATGTCGAATGCTTACTACAAGCTCATCTCTGACTTTAATCGTAAGAATAATAAAGACAAGCCCCAGGAAAAGAGAGAAGAAAAGAACAAGGTCAAAAACTAGTAGGGTGATTTGATGAAAAAGGCGGGGATGACGGGGATTCAGAGAGGACAGGCGATTACATTTCGTCTTCCCTCTGATACACCTGATCATATTCTAAAGCAGCTTCAGAAGTTAAAGGACGAAGAAAAGCGTAACTTCTCAAGCCGCGTTGCGGAGTATGTGTTAGATGGTGTCACGCAAACGATAAGGCGCGATAATGATGCTATTACGGTGCCTTTGCCTAAGGGATTAAGCAAAGCACAACGAGATTGGCTTAAGCATGAGCATTCAGAAGCGCTTCTTGGCAACATCGTTTACCAAATTTTATCTGATCCAGTGCGGGCTGCATCACTCCTTGCATCTTTTAACAGCAACTCGATTGATATTGATCAGGCGCTTTATTTGCAAGATGAGGTTTCGAAAAGAACTATGCCAAAAGACGTTTATGAACCGATTGAAGCCTCTTCCACGTCGTCTGATGATGATTTGATGAATTTTGATTGGGATCAGGCGCAACAGGAGCAAAGTTCAGCGGTGGAGGAAGAAGAAAGCGCAGATGATTTGCTCGGCGGATTTCTTGATAAAATGAATAAATAAAAAAGAAAGGCAGCGGATATCCGCTGCCTTTCTTCGTTTTTGGCGATTAATCAATCGAAATGATTCCGCTATCGCCTTGATTAATATTACCGGATTTTTTGATTTTCAACTTTTGTAAATTCGTGAAAATGACTGGAGTTGCAACTGAAGGTACTGAACGTCTGACGCTACTTAAATCGACCGTCATAAGCTTATCGCCTCTCTTAACTGTATCCCCTTCGTTTACAAGTGTTGTAAAGCCTTCTCCTTTTAAGTTGACGGTATCAATTCCTACATGGATCAATATCTCAACGCCGCTATTCGACTTAATACCGATTGCATGCTTTGTAGGGAAGATGCTTATAATCTCACCATCAACAGGTGAAACGAAATGACCGTCTTCAGGAAGAATTGCGAAGCCATCCCCCATCATACCTGCAGAAAACACTTCGTCTGGAACCTCCTGCAGTGGAATAATTTTCCCTTTGACTGGCATGACGAAATCTTGCTCAGCTAGCGTTTTTGTAAGATTGATAGTTGTATCGTTGCTCTCTTTAGAAGCATGTGAATTTGTTCCGCGCATTGCATCTGCAACAAATTCCACATCAGTTCCTACGATGATCTGCAAGTTGCGGTTGTTAACTTTCACTACACCTCGAGCACCGTGACGCTTTAATTCTGCTTCGTCTACTTTTGCCATGTCATTCATTTGTAAGCGGAGTCTTGTTGTACAATTATCAATAGATGAGATGTTATCAATGCCACCAATGCTGCGGATAAAGTGACCTGCCATTACATCGTATTTGTCTTCTTTTGTAGCTGGTGCATTTGTTGGATATGACATGTCTTCATCTTCACGTCCAGGTGTTTTGAGATTTAATTTTTTAATAAGGAAATAGAATACAACAAAATAGATTCCTCCGTAAATGATCCCAATAACAAGGAGTAGACCTGCCTTCTGTGCCAAGCCGTAATTTAGGAAAAAGTCAATGGCTCCTGCAGAAAAACCGAAGCCGTGATGGATATCCAGCACATACGCGAGAACCATCGAACTGGCAGTTAATAGCGCGTGAATCCCATATAATAATGGTGATAAGAACATAAAGGCAAATTCAATTGGTTCAGTAATCCCTGTTAAGAAGGATGCAAATGCGATACCAATTAACATTCCGCTTACTTCTGCTCTTCTATCCTTTTTAGCAGCTGCAATCATTGCAAAACACGCTGCTGGAAGTCCGAACATCATAATTGGGAAGAAACCAGCCATAAATATGCCAGCGGTTGGATCTCCAGCAAAGAATCGATTCAAGTCCCCAGTTGCACCATTGTAATCACCAAAAACAAACCAAACTAAACTATTTAGAACGTGGTGTAGTCCGAATGGAATAAGGAGTCGGTTTAAGAATCCGAATGCACCAACACCAAGTGCTCCTGCATCGATAATCCATTGTCCGATCGAATTAATGCCCTCTTGAATTGGAGGCCAAACAAATCCAAATATCCCTGCTAGAATAACCATTGCTGTGGCTGTGACGATAGGGACAAAGCGTCGTCCACCAAAGAAACCAAGCCAGGTTGGAAGTTTAATATCATGAAATCGATTATAAAGAAGTCCCGCAACGATACCAGAAAGGATTCCTCCAAGTATCGCCATATTAATATTCTCATTAACTGCTTGAGTCCCCTGTGTAAGAACAAGGTAACCGATGGCACCGGCTAGTCCGGCCGCACCATTGCTGTCTTTAGAGAATCCAATGGCTACACCTATTGCGAAGATAAGTGCGAGATTATCAAATATGGCTCCCCCTGCTGCTGCTACAAATGGAATACCAAGTAAGTCATCCTGCCCTAACCTCAATAGCAAGGCAGCAGCCGGAAGTACAGCAATTGGTAGCATTAAGGACTTACCAATACGTTGTAAAGCTCCGAGCATTTACGTTCAACCCCTTTCGAAATTTGAAAACGTTTTATTGTCATGTTCATCATAACAGCACTAAATATAGTTGTCTATACCAATTCCCTTGTGCGTCGTAAAATCGGTTCTATACTGGTATAGACAACTGTACTTAATGGTGGTACGATTTTAATAACAAGATGAACCGAAAAAAGGAGTGTCTCATCGTGAATGAAGCGTGTTTTGTTATTGATCATGTGACAGTTTATAGCGAAGAACAAACGATCCAAAACGGCTATCTTAAAGTCGATAACGGTAAAATTATTGAAATAGGTCATACAGATGAACGTACTATAGCAGGACAAGAAAAAGTCTATTCGTTTAATGAAAGTGTATCTGTGCTTCCTGGAATGATTGATGTCCATATTCATGGCGTGAATGGAGCCGATACGATGGACGCTTCTACTGAAGCGCTTGATACTATTACGAAAGCACTTCCAGCTGAAGGAACAACGAGCTTTCTAGCAACGACTATTACTCAGGAAGCAAAGGCGATTGAGTGTGCTATTCAGAATGCAGGCGAGTACTTAATGGAGAGACAACAACCAGGACATGCGGAAGTACTTGGCATTCACTTAGAAGGTCCATTCCTTAATAGTAAGCGGGCAGGTGCACAGCCGCCACATGCCATGCAGCAACCAGATGTGGATGTATTTAAAACGTGGAATAAACTAGCAAACAACACGATTAAGCTAGTTACCCTGGCACCTGAAATAGAAGGTGGTATGGAACTTGTTCGATATTTAACAGAAAGAGGTATTGTGGCTTCAATAGGTCATTCCGATGCAACATATGAGCAGGTCATGGAGGCAGTTGAATGTGGTGCCTCTCACGTTACACACCTCTATAATGGGATGAGAGGTCTCCATCATCGTGAACCGGGTGTAGCAGGTGCTGCTCTGTTAAGTAAGCAGTTGAAAACAGAAGTGATTGCAGATGGGTATCATGTGAGACCTGAAATGATTAAGTTAGCTTATTTTCAAAAATCAGATGCTGGGATGATTTTAATCACCGATGCGATGAGAGCCAAATGTCTAAAAAATGGTCGCTATGATTTGGGTGGACAAGATGTTGAAGTGAAAGATGGTAAAGCGCTATTAGATAATGGAACTTTGGCAGGTAGTGTGCTGAAAATGAAGGATGGACTTGCTAACATCCAGGCTTTTACCGGCTGTACTCTTGAAAACGCGATAAAAATGGCATCGGAAAATCCTGCGAAACAGCTTGGTGTTTTTGATCGAAAAGGAAGCCTTGCCGTGGGAAAAGATGCAGACTTTTTCTTACGATCCATTGATGGAGAAGTGATGATGACATTTTGTAATGGACATCTTGCATATACGAATAAAGGGGATGTAGAAAATGAGAATCATTGAAGCACATGACTATGAGCATATGAGTGAACTGGCAGCGAATTATCTTATTGATAAAATCCGTACAAATCCAAGTATGGTTTTGGGACTTGCGACTGGAGGAACTCCGCAAGGGACTTATAAGCATTTAATTCAGGATCATCAACGAAATTATACTACCTACAAGGAAATTACTACTTATAACCTTGATGAATATGTCGGTTTTTCAGCTGATAATCCGAACAGCTACCATGCTTTCATGTATGAGAAACTTTTTGGGAAAATCGATATTCCAAGTGCGAATATACATCTTCCAAATGGTACGGCGATTGATCTTGATGAGGAATGTAAAACATATGAAGAAAGCATTAAAGAGTCAGGTGGAATCGATGTGCAACTACTCGGAATGGGTAGTAACGGGCATATCGGATTTAATGAGCCTGGGACTTCTTTTGAAGCTACAACACAAATAGTTCAGCTAGCTCAATCTACTAGAGAAGCCAATGCTCGTTTTTTTCAGGATATTAACGAAGTACCACATGAAGCTATTACGATGGGGATTGCAACCATCATGAAAAGCAAAGAGATTTTGCTACTTGTTGCAGGAGAAGCAAAAAATGAGGCAATGAGGAAATTGGTGGAAGGTGAAGTGGACGAATCCTTTCCTGCATCGGTGTTAAACAGGCATTCTCATGTTACAATTATTGCTGATAAAAAAGCGTTATCAGGCGTAACATTGCGCTGAAAGGAGTTATTTCCGATGATTGATAAGACGTCCCCATTACCTATTTATTATCAGTTAGTTGAGTGGATAAAAGGACTGATTGCAAGAGGCGAGTTAACCCCAGGAGATTCGCTTCCATCCGAGCGAGAATATGCAGAGCGCTTTGGCATTAGTCGCATGACAGTAAGACAGGCCATTACAGAGCTTGTTAATGAGGGTTACCTCTATCGACAAAAGGGAGTAGGTACCTTTGTTGCTGAGAAAAAAATTGAGCAACAGCTGATGGGGTTAACAAGTTTTACCGAAGATATGAAATCACGTGGCATGGAACCAAGTAGTAAACTAGTAGGCTTTGAAATTGTACCTGCTCCACCTTATATATCAGAGCAGTTAAAAATACAGGATCACGCACCTGTTTACGAAATTAAACGGATCAGGCTTGCTGATGGTATCCCAATGGCACTTGAGAAAACGTACATCTCGGCTAATCTCGTAAAAGGGTTGACGGAAGAAACTGTACAGCACTCTTTATATCATCACATTGAAAATCAGCTAGCGATCAAGATTGAGGAAGCGACCCAAGTGTTAGAGTCTTCTGTAGCAACTCAGCAGGAGGCAGAATACCTAAATATACAAAAAGGAGCACCGATACTGCTCATTCAGAGGAATACGAAACTAGCGGATAATACACCGCTTGAAGTAGTGAAGTCTTCGTACAGAGCAGATCGATATAAATTTATGATTACACTTAAGCGTTAATTTCATTGAGGAGGCGTTCATTTGTTTCATGATTACTTCAACAAAATTAGAACATCCCTTCAAGTAATTGAAGAGAAAGAAGCCGTTTCTATCGAGCGAGCAGCAGTCGCTCTAGCTGATAGCATCGAAAACGGAAAAATCATTCATGTATTTGGATGTGGACATTCTCACATGATGGCGGAAGAAGTTTTTTACCGTGCAGGTGGGCTTGTGCCAGTTCGTCCTATTTTTATTGAAGACTTAATGCTCCATAGAGGCGGAACGAGATCTTCTGCTCTAGAGCGAACGAATGGATTAGCTAGGGAATTCATGGTGGACCAGGATATTCAAAAAGGCGATGTAGTGATCGTTGTATCGACATCAGGTCGTAATCCTGTTCCAATTGATGTTGCCCTTCTTAGTAAAGAAAGAGGGGCGTACGTTATCGGCTTAACCTCACGAAAAGCTTCAAATGGACAATCATCTCGTCATAAAGAAGGAAAGTATTTATACGATGTAGTAGATCAAGTGATTGATAACCATGTTGAGGTAGGTGATGCGGTGATTCAAGATACAGAGAATCAAGTCGCATTTGGTTCAATCTCTACCGTAATTGGAATGGGGATCCTGAACGGTATTACTGTAGAAACTATTCATCAGTTGATTGCACGGGGAATAACTCCTCCTGTGTTTAAGAGCGGGAATGTAGACGGGTCAGATGAATCGAATCAGACATTGATTGAGAGATACAAATCACGTATTCCGCTCCTCGAAGGCAATCAAGGTTTTTAGCAAAACAATCTCTTATTTTTAAGACTATGTAATTGAATGTTGTTGATATTAGACTCATTTATGACCTATGATGTCCAGTCGGATTGGTCATCATAGGGCGCCCTTTCAGCAAAGCTGAAAAGTGGTTTTTTTCTTTATAGCGAGGTATTTTGTAAGCTTGCTTTTTATGCTTTGTTTCTGATTTTTGAATGAAGAGAATGCTCAAGATTCCTATAATGGTAATGAGCATTCCACCTAGTATAATTACGAAGGCAGGGCTATAACTATTACCTAGAACATATTAAGGAATATTTTCATGGAAATAATTTGGTGATGTGAAATGATAAATGCCGTTATAGTAACCGACGAGTAAACCAAATCGTTTATTTTCAATTAAAAACTCAAAAATAACCTGCCGTCCTATTGGAAAGCAGGTGTTACTATTTAATAAACGCTAGCGCTTCCACTTGAAAGGGATATCTTCACGTGATACTTCCCTGAACCATGTACTCCCGATATTTCCTTATTGCTAATCGTCTGCTCTTCTAAAGTGAATTTGGTTGAGATGTCCCCGCTGCTTGCCTCACTATCCAATGTGAAATCAGCATTGTCCGGAAGGTCCAAATCAACATCACCTGAACTAAGGTCAAACGATACATCCCCTGTTAACTGATCCATTTGAACTTTCATGTCACCTGATGACATTTCTCCTTCAAGTGGGCCAGAGTAATGGGTTAAAATCACGTCTCCAGAACTTATATCAAAGCTTCCCTTTTCGGTTGAAAGTCGATCAATGATAAGACGACCAGATGAGCCGTCATGCTCGAAGCTTTTTGTTTCCAGGTTGGAAAGTTCAACATCACCCGAACTCATATCAATATCTACTTCGTTTAAAATGGTAAGGTTTTCTTCATTATTGAAGACAACACTTCCTGAGCCAACCTCAAGCTTGAGATTGCGTTTAAAGTCTTCTGGGAGGTAAACAGTAACATCTGATCCCCCGTTAAAGTTAAAAAACTTATACCACTTTCGCTTCACTTCAACTTCAATTGCATTTCCTTTCTTTCTCACCGAAAGCTCTCCACTACCATTTAAGGTTGCTTTCACATCATCACGTGATGATGTGACTATGTTCATATCACTGCTGTGCGTCAAAATACTAACTTGATTAATTTTTTCACTTAACTCAATGCTGTTTTCATCACTTCCTCGTGCAAAAAGAGAGGTGTTTTCAAATAAAATTAATAAAACCGCCCCTACTGCAAGCAACCCAACAATGACCACAAATCCACTTCTCACTATATTTCCTCCCCGTGTTTCCTTCGTTATGCTATTCCCTATGGTAATCTTATAGTAGTTCAAGTCATCTAAACATCATCTAGAGTATTAAATTGGAATAAGACTTGAGACTTAATGACGTATATTGGAGGCAGGCGCATGTACCTCACTATTAAAGAAACGGCAGAATATTTATCTTTACCAGAATCCTATATCGAAACGCTCATTCGAGAGAAGCGCGTTCGCACTATTTTTGATGGTGAGCAATATTTGCTATATAAAGAGCAGTTTAATGCTCATTTTGAACAGTTGGAAAAAATGAAGAGACGATTAGAAGAAGAAGCCAATGAGCCGCTTCCAGAAGATCCAGATGTAAAAGATGAAGATTAAGTAAGGTTTAGAACTTAAGTAAGAAAGGATGCCACCGGCATCCTTTCTTTATTTTGTTAGCACTTCACTCATGATGGCATGTGTGTTTTGCTCACTATCTTCAAAAAACGCCATCCACGTTTCAACGTCATCTGTTTTCGCAACTAGGTGAGGTTTACTAATGAAAATCACCCCATTCTTCATTAAACGTTCGTAGCTTTTCTCAATATGACTTACTTCAAAATAAAGAACTGAGCTTGCATGTGCGAAAGTTTCTTTCTCTGGAATACTTAGTAGCAAGCGCAGCCCATTACAATCAAAAAAAGCCATCTGATTTGTTTCAAATAATAATTTAAGTTCCAAATGCTCTTTGTAGAATTGAACCGCTCGTTCCATCTTTTTGACGGGAATCGCTATTTGGCTCACCTGTTTGATCATAAGAGAAATCGTCCTCCTAATTATCTGGTTATTTTCTATTTCTCTCTAGTCCATTGAATCTCCTCTAATCTTTCGTTTAAGTAATAAGAAATCGGGAATAACGAATAGTACTAGAGGAGGGTATCCTTTTATGAGAAATTTGATTAAAAAAGCGATTAAATACGGTCCCATTATTTATCCGATTGTAAAGAAAATGCGAAATAAAAGAAGAACAAGGTAATCTAAAAATCCCCGGGAAATCTTTCCCGGGGATTTTTAATGATAGTTAATATGTGGTTACTTGGAATAATTTTTGAAGAATATACATGACATATTTATAGGGGGAAAGAGAGTTTTGATATTTTTCGTAGTCAGCTGTATAAGTTCCATCTTTATTTGACCAAATTCGCTCAAAATAGCGGTCAACATCCTGGACGACTTTAGTATCGTTAGGTGCGTTTAAATGAATATTCGTTTCCATATTGTAATCATCCAGGTTTCTAGAGGTATAGTTGCCTGATCCACCGATGATTGTGCTCTCTTTATTTCCTTTTATATACAATAGTTTTGTGTGAAATTGCTCTTTATTTGTGTCATACCAGCGGATTGTAAGATGCTCACTTCCTTGTTTCTCTAGCTCAGCTGTCACAGGAAGGTTAGGTAAGCCGATTTTTTGCTGTCCAAAGGCATTTTGATTGGGATCTAGTACTAGACGTACGTCGACCTCTCGTTCGGTTGCGTCAACAAGCGCATCAACGATATCCCGGTCGGCCAAATAAAACATTCCAATATAGATAAGCTCTCCTTTTTTGGCATCATCAATAGCTGTCACAACACTATCCTGAATTTTACTTTCTGTCACAATTTGAGCTTTAACATTAGAAGCATCCTCGGGACTCTCATCGGTCAACTTAGTGTCTGGAAATGACGATACGTTTCCTCCAGAATAGGCGGCAACTGCTTTTTCAGTTTCGATAAGGTCATTTAGAATCTCGCCCTTCACTTTAAAGGCAATGTTAGAATGAAAACCGCTCGCATCATGAGGATTTGCAGACATGATAATACCCGCATCTTCTGTAATCACCGTTTTACGATGGTTCGCTTTCACATTAAGCAACTCTAGATAAGATCGTGCAGTGACTTTTGGTGCTGAAGGAGCCATTGGGTTTGGAAGCCATCCTTTGCCTTCTTGCCCAAACCAGGTGATCCCCATTCTCCAAAGCCCTGAATAAAATAAGTTTGGATCTCGTAGCCGATCAAGATCAGTGAAAATAATTTCGGCGCCCATTTCCTTAATCTTATTTATTTGGTCAGCCTCGTGAGATCCATATGTTGTGTTCACTTCATCGCTAATGAGGATAACCTTCAGGTTAGGCTTCGCTTTCATTACTTCAACTACTGTATTCGCTAAGTCTTCACTGATTTTTGGATAATCTCTTTTCCCATCCGTGTATCCGTTAAATAAGAAAAGGTCTAAAATAAGGAAATCATCGGCTTCTTGAATCGTACTGTTGATTTCATCAAAAATACTATGATCATAAACTTCTTTCTCCTTTTTGTCGTAAGTTAAGTCAAAAAGAAACTCGATGTCTTCATCATTTATTTGATGAACTTCACCTGCGTAGGATACGCCTTCAGGTAAAGGCTTGAAGCGGTGATAAGTGATAACGCCTACATAAATAACTAAAAATATAATGAATATCATCCAACGTTTTTTGCGATACCATGATCGTTTCTTCATATGTAGTGCTCCTCAATTTCTATTTTCTCTTTATATACCCCGCGCCGTACGATTGTATCCCTCCTCTGAATGTGTTTTTTTGCATGCTGTAAGGTTGTTTCCATACCAATTTCCGCCGTATACTGTTGGATAAACAGCTGAAAGACAGAAAGCGGGTTTTGCATAATGACAGTTGAACATCATACTTATCATTTTGATGCCTATCCGATGTTTGCGTTTGTTCCAATGGGAAAGAAAAATAAACGAATTAGAACGGTAGGTCAGAAAGTACAAAAAGGCATGATTCATCGTCTTCACGAAAATGTGAAACGGAAGATTGGCGCTCTTACCCAGGAAGAGAAGCAGAAGTTGCAAACGTTTCTTGAACAGGAAAACGAAGCCGTTTTACCGATTCCTTTAAATAAAGAAGATGAGCTTTACCCACATCTTATCAAACCAGAGCAATTATTGTGGCAAACCTTTTCGGCGATGCATGGCCTCCCCATCCATAACAATTCTACTTACCAAGAGTTTTATTTACAGTTATCAACGGAAGATCTTGATCGTCATCTCGATCGGGTTATTCGAGATTACCTTTTTTGCGCGGAGTTAGCTGAAAAGTCTCGTGTAGAATGGGAAGAGCGCATTATAGAGGCGTATCAACTTCATCCGTTTATTCAATTGGCTAGAGAGAAAGAAACCGTTGTAAAAGCGGTTGAAAGGATGAATCACTCGCCTCTTATCTCCCTTTTAAATTCTCCTGAAGATCTTGCTTACTGGCGACACCGAGTCGACATTGTGATGAGACCTTACCGCGAAGTTCCAGATGAATGGTTATGGACCGAAAAGGGAGTTTGTCATCATGAGAAGAAGATGAGGCTTTACCCAACTAGTAGTGATGTTGAATTTTATTGTGAGGCCTGCGGATGTGCGATTTATTATGACATAGAGGAAAACCATGTCCATTTTAAAGAGGAAATTGACATGGATCGTGCTAAGAAACGTATCGGAACGATTGAACGACAATTCAATGAAATGGTAGACAATACCCCACGTTTAGTAGAAAAAATAGAGGAAGTGTCTCAAGCGATTCAAGCATTCAAGCCGTATGTACCGCTTTATGCTGAAGTGCTACAAGTTCAGCATACTTTATCAGAAGAAGAACTTGCGTTATTTGAAGCGCCATCTACGGTTACGGTTTATCAGCAGTTCAAA
Source organism: Pseudalkalibacillus sp. JSM 102089 (assembly GCF_041366475.1). Lineage (NCBI taxonomy): Bacteria > Bacillati > Bacillota > Bacilli > Caryophanales > Fictibacillaceae > Pseudalkalibacillus > Pseudalkalibacillus sp. JSM 102089. The sequence continues at coordinate 658,810 of NZ_JBEWYW010000002.1, read as the reverse complement.
TGCGTGAGACTGCCAGAAGATCGATCAGGCTCACCACTTATTTGGTTTTCCCATGTATTAACCGATACCATAGCACCTTTTAAGCCTCGGACAGTTTTTCCGAATTTGAATCAAAGGGAAATCACCTTTGTTCGAGACTACCTTGAAAAAGTAAAGTCAATCAGTCAAAATGTCCCTTCGAATGAGGAAGATTACATGAATGTAAAGCAACATACGATGACAATTGGCGAGATGAAGATCTTGCTTCACTTCATTATCAGGCATGAAAATGAGCCACTTCATGTACTCTCAAAAGTTTTTACCGGACAAGCAACAAATGCGATACGAGCACAGAGACTACATGAAAATGAGGTGTTCGGTCTTTTACAGAATTGGCAAGAAAAACATGTTGTCAAAGGGATCAAATACATGGAGAAAGACGGCTTGCTGCTTAAGATCTCCAAAGGCTATGGGCTGACAGAGAAGGCCAATCGAATGTTAAGTAGAGAGGGCGAATAGCTGGAAAGACGATGTGAGTAGCATCGTCTTTTTTTTGACGAAATGAATTTTCGGTGGGAAAGTACCTGATTATAGTACCTAAAGGGTTTGTGGACAGGATGAAACCTTTTATTGTAAGTTTCGTAGAAATAAGTAGAAGTTTACATATGGAGGGGATTGTATGGAACACGGACCGGGAAAAGTACTTTCTTTGAAAGGATTGACGAAGTGGTACGGAGAAAAGCTCGTTCTAGATAATATTGATCTTGATGTTTATGAAGGGCAAATTATTGGTTACATTGGTCCGAATGGGGCTGGTAAGAGTACCACTGTTAAAATCATGCTCGGATTAGAAGCTACTTACGCTGGTGAAGTAGAGATATTTGGAGAAAATATTAAAAAGAATAGCGTTAATTATAAAAAGAGAATCGGGTATGTTCCAGAATCGGCGGACCTTTATGATAACTTATCTGCGCAGGAGTACCTAACGTTTACAGGTGAACTCTACGGATTAGATGCTGATACAGCGGAATATAAAGCTAGATTGCTGATGAGAGTGTTTGAGCTTGAAGACGTTTATGAATCTCGTATTTCATCCTACTCAAAAGGTATGAAGCAAAAAGTCTTACTAATTTCTAGCTTGCTTCATGACCCTGATATTCTTTTTCTCGATGAACCGATCAATGGTCTTGATGCGAATAGTGTCATGGTGTTTAAAGAAATCCTTGCTCAGCTTGCGGCTCAGGGGAAAACGATTTTCTACTCTTCGCACATTATGGAGGTCGTTCAGAAAATTAGTAGCCGTATTCTCCTTCTAAATGATGGCAAGATTGTTGCGGATGGAAGCTTTGAACAGCTTCGTCAAAAAAATAAAGAGGGCTCACTTGAGGAGATATTTAATCAATTAACAGGTTTTAATGAGCATCAAAATCTTGCGGAGGATTTTGTGCAGATCGTGCAGCGTGAAGATGTATGAAGAACTTTCCAACACTAAAGATTCTTGACCTCTTTCGGTTCCTATTTGAGCGGCTGGATATTGATTATCCTACCTTGCGTCGAATACTTCAGGTAAAGCTAACGATGGATGGGAGACGCCCTACTACGATAATGAGTCAGAACATGAGTGGGAACAAAAAGAAAGATTCCAACCAGTTTTTGAAATCACTCTGGTTTTATGCTTTTATTGGCCTAACGTTGATTCCGATTCTGTTTTTTGGTGACAATTTTATGTTTCAGATGAGCTTGATTTTCGGTGTTTTAATGTTTTAAATTATGACGGCGATGATCTCAGATTTCTCTTCTGTTCTTTTAGACGTACGAGACCAAACGGTTATTGGCACAAGACCTGTCGATCGTCGAACGATCAGTGCAGCACGGGCTGTCCACGTTACGATATATTTATTTTTCTTAACGGCTGCGATTGTTGCTGTTCCATTTATTGTAGGAACTGTGCAGTATGGAATTTTATTTGGAGTGTTATTTGTCGTTACAGTGTTTTTTAGTGATTTGTTAATTGTTGCGCTTACAGCGTTGCTGTATTACATCATCTTAAAATTTTTTGGCGGAGAACGCTTAAGGGATGTCATTAATTATGTGCAAATTGGCCTATCGATCACCATCGTAGTCGGTTATCAAGTACTTGCTCGTGCTTTTGAATTTGCAGGATTAGAGGTAGGCTTTTCACCAACATGGTGGAATCTCCTTTTACCGCCAGTTTGGTTTGGCGCACCGTTTGCTGTAGTGTTGAATGGGGCTAACGGAGCTTATTACTATATCTTTATCGCATTAGCTATATTGATACCACTAATCGCTCTGTGGCTATATTCATCATTGTTACCTACGTTTGAGAAGAACCTTCTTAAGCTCATCGATCAGACTGGTCCATCGAAAAAGAAGACATTTAAGGGAATGGAACGTTTAGCTTCATTTATCACGCGAAGCAGAGAAGAGCATGCGTTTTATCAATTTGCGGGGAGAATGCTAAAGAATGAACGTGATTTAAAACTAAAGATCTATCCTTCTCTCGGGTTTGCTATGATCTTTCCTTTTGTTTTTCTATATAATAGCTATTCTGCTGGGCAGTCATTTGAAGCCCTTACTTCAGGTAACTCCTATTTAACGATTTATGCGAGCATGATGATGGTTCCGGGAATAGTGATCATGCTTCAATATTCGAGTAAAAGTAAAGGGTCATGGATTTATCATGTCACACCTATACAAAATTCTGGCGTGATTATTAAGGGTACGTTAAAGGCTTTTCTACTTCGCCTATTTGCACCTGTGTTTGTGGCTATCAGTGCGATTTATACCTTTTTATTCGGTGTTCAAATCATTCCAGATTTGATCATTGTATGCTTAATCGCTCTTATTTATAGTGTCATTTGTTTTCGAATATTGAAAGGCACGCTTCCTTTTTCAGAGCCTTTTGAATCAGCCGGGCAAAGTGATGGTTGGAAGACTATCCCATTTGCGTTATTAATTCCTGTATTCTGGGGAGTGCACTTCATTCTAACAAAAGTTCCATTCGGTACGTGGGCGTATCTCCTTGTTCTCGCGCTTATCTTACCGCTTATTTGGAATCGGGGATTGAAACATAGCGAGTGACAGGCACTCCCCGATTCCTGTCGAATCAAAAACCCACCTCATCATGAGGTGGGTTATTTAGTTTTCTAGTGCTTATATGATCTATACTGAGGTTTTCAATTTGCGGGCGTATACCCACATGATGATGGCTGATAGTGCCATTAGGATCAATAAGAAGATATACGTTAGCTGGAATGATTGTGTGCTATACGTTAATCCGTTAAGTTCAAGCATGATCCCACCAGCTACAGATCCTGAGGCGCTCCCGACAAATTGTATGAGCTGTTTCATACCAATGCCAGTGGCGATTTCTTCAGAAGGAAGAATGCGTGACACCTCGTTTGTAGTACTAGATGAAAGGCTTGAGAAGCCAAAGCTTGTGAACATATAGCCAATCATAATCATGTACTCATTTAGAGGTGATAGGAAATAGAAAATCACGGTGGAGATGAGAAGCAGACCGTGAGCAAGATAAATCACTTTCATGTTTCCGTATCGATCAAGTAGTCTACCAACATAAATAGCGGCAACTGCGGAAAGCATGGCGCCTGGAAAAATAATATACCCTACGACAGAAGGTCCTTTTTCATAAACGTTCTGAAGCATGAGTGGCATAAGAAGTAAAATGGCAAAGTGGGTCGTGAACCCAAGGTAGCTCATATACAATAGCTTTCGATATCCCTTGTTTTTAAAAAGAGACGGTTGAATAAAAGGGATATCTGTTCTTGTAATTCGAAGCCAGAGGAGTCCGCCTATGATAATGCCCAGAGCTAAAAACAGCCAATTAAAAGTTGAAATATAGAGTAGAAAGCTTGTAACAGTAGCCCCTGTCAATAGTCCTCCTATAATGTCAAAGCTTCCTTTACGAACCTCCTCTTCCGGAAGACGACGAAAGAGAATTGGTATGAGTAAAACTACAAATAAAGTTACAGTGAAAAGATAATTCCAATCAAGATACTCCGTTACGACTCCCCCAACGACAGGGCCAAGTCCGAACCCGAGCGATGATGCTGAAGCAATCATGGCCATCGCCCGTCCGCGACTTGAGAATGGAATAAATCGTCCCGCAAAAACCATAGATAGTCCAGGTATTGCAGCTGCTCCGGTTGCTTGTAAAAGACGTGCAGCTAATAGTAGTGGAAATGTCTCTGAAAAGAAGCCAAGAACTGATCCGAGTCCAAATATGACAATCCCTGCAATTAAGAGGCGTCTGATCGGTAAATAATCCGATAGACGAGTATACGTAATCGTGAAAATTGCGAGGATAATGGAGTATCCAGACACAATCCAGGCGCCATCTGCAGGGGAAAGGTTAAATTCAGTTAATACATTTGGTAAAGCAACATTAAACATTGTTGTATTCATGACAACAAGCCAGACCGCCACACTTAAAAGAAGAATGGTTTTGAAATAGCTTGAAGTTGTTTTCTCGTTCATTAAAACCCTCCTGATGCGTTAGTAAAGCACCAGCTTATTGTAAACGATAAGCGCATGATTCGTCTCATTTCACGGTTTCAATGAAATTAACTCTTTTCTTTCAGCGTCTTTTTAGCCAACATTTCTTTTGCCTGGTTATAGGTAAGCCCTGAATTTGCATTGAGACGTTTCACTGTCTCAATATCCGTTCCTGTTTTCGTTTTCACCATTCATCACCACCTTTCGTCATTAGTTTCTGAATGAATCAACCTATTTATCCAGAGGGAAGTTCGGTTTATGGAGCAGGTAGGATACGTGATATAATGCAAGCAGATTAAAAAACTTGAAAAGTTAGGATGACACGATGAGGAACGAACGAAGCGTGCAGGTGCAAGTAAAGCATCAAAAGAAATTTTATAAAGGATATCCCCTTATATTCAAGGAAGCGATTGTGAATGCAGACGTCTTGAAAGAAGAAGGGACGATTCTAAGACTAGAAGATGAGAAAGGTCAGTTTATTGCTAGAGGCTATTATGGAAGGCAAAACAAGGGGTATGGCTGGGTGCTCTCACAAAATGAACAAGAAGCAATTGATCAGGACTTTTTTGTGAGGAAAATCCAGCAAGCCCTTCGTCATCGTACTTCGTTCTTTGAAGATCCAACAACAACGGCATTTCGCGTGGTGAATGGGGAAGGAGATGGCCTGGGAGGCGTAACCATCGATTATTTCGACGGTTATTACCTTATTAACTGGTACAGTGAAGGGATTTATTCGTTTAAAAATGTTGTGGTAGAGGCGTTAAAACAGCTTGTGGATTTTAAAGGTATCTATGAGAAGAAACGCTTTGATGCGAAAGGTCAGTATGTAGAAGATGATGATTTTGTTGAAGGAGAACGCGGCGAATTTCCGCTAATTGTGAAAGAAAATGGCGTGAACTTTGCAGTGTATTTAAATGAAGGTGCCTTGGTTGGAGTATTTCTTGATCAGCGCCCTGTTCGAAAGCTAATCCGTGATCAATACGCGAAGGGAAAAACAGTATTAAATACGTTCTCCTACACAGGTGCTTTCTCGGTATTTGCGGTTGAAGGTGGTGCGACGGGTACAACAAGCGTTGATCTTGCTAATCGAAGCTTGAATAAGACGATCGAGCAGTTTAGCGTCAATGGCATTGATTATGAAGAGCAAAACATCCTCGTGATGGATGTATTTAAATACTTCAAGTACGCCGTTAAAAAGAATTTATCTTTTGATATGGTGATTCTTGACCCTCCAAGTTTTGCGCGTTCTAAGAAACATACATTTAGTGCTGCTAAAGATTATAAAGATCTGTTGAAAGACGCAATTTCAATTACGGAAGATAATGGTGTGATTGTCGCTTCAACGAACTATAGCGGCTATGATATGAAGAAGTTTAAAGGGTTTATTGATCAGGCATTTAAAGAAACGAACGGCAAATATGAGCTGCTTGAAGAATTTACACTACCTGAAGATTTTCGTACAATCAAAGAGTTTCGTGAAGGAAACTATCTTAAGGTTGTTTTCATAAAGAAAATAAAATAGGTTATTCGCGTTTCACTGATAACTATTAACGGGGATAAAAAAGGAAAGATCGTTGAATAGAGGGAGAGGTGGTACTCATGAAACTAATTGTTTTCGGAGCTACAGGCGGTACAGGAAATGCTTTTGTGAAACAGGCCATTGCAGCGGGCCATACCGTCACTGCATTTGTTCGAACACCTTCAAAACTTGAAACGACTCACAAAAATTTATCAGTTGAAATTGGCGATGCGATGCAGTCTGCTGATGTGAAGCAGGCGATAACTTCTGACGTTGATGCCGTTATTTCATGTTTGGGTGCTAAAGGTCTTGGAAAAACAACAGATCTTTCTACAATGATGGCAAATATCCTCGATGCGATGAGTATTCATGATGTAAAGCGGATCGTTTATATGGCTTCTGCTGGGATTAATAAAGAGATTCCTGGAGTGACAGGGTTTATTGCAGGCAAGCTGTTGCAGAACGTCCTTGCTGATCATCGAAGAGCAGTCGACCTTCTTGCTGCAAGTGAAGCAGAGTGGACAGTGGCTCGTCCAATGGGATTAGCGAATGATGATCGGACTGGAGAGTATCGGAAAGCGCGAAGTGGCATTCCAAAAGGCGGACGTCGCATCGCTCGATCAGATGTAGCTGATTTTATGCTTCATACCGTAACAGATCATCTCTACATTCGAGAATCGATCGGACTTGCATACTAAGAACCGTGAAGCTTAAGCTTCACGGTTCTTTCGGTTATACGGATACCTTCTGGGAATGAATGACGCGCTCGCCAACTGCGCGAATTAATTCTGGTGGAAGTGGATAATTGAGAGCAGCAGGATCCATTTTTACCGCTGCGATTGTAGCGTCAAGTGCATCAGGCTTAATGTCATAATCTTTGAAATTAGCTGGAAGACCAACGTTCTGCTGCATTTCTTTTAGTTTATGAATGACAACTTGTAGCAACGTGTCATTATTCTTGCCGGTTGTCTCTAAATGAAGGGCACTAGCAAGTTCCTTTATTTTTGGAAGATAGAGATTAGGGAGCATTTCCATCACAACTGGAAGAAAAACGGCATTCGCAAGGCCGTGTGGAATGCGGAAAAGAGCTCCGTACGCATGCGCAAAATTATGCACAGGAATGGCATTAAGGGCGAAGCTAAATGCCGTTATACCCATCATACTCGCTTGGAGCATTTCCATACGTGCTGTGAGGTTATCTCCCTGGTTGACGGCAGTTGAGAGATGTGACTCAATCAAGCGAATAGACTGGAGGGCATAAGCATCAGTTAGCGATGTGGCTGATGGTGAGGCGAATGCTTCAATTGCGTGAGTTAACGCATCAAATCCAGTAAAAGCCGTAATGATAGGTGGTAATTCCGTTGTCAATTCTGGATCCAATATAGCCATATCGGCATTAATAAATGGATGAATAATGTTTGTCTTCATCTTGATTTCTTCGTTATAAATCACGGCAATAGGAGATACCTCTGATCCTGTACCAGCGGTTGTAGGGATCGAGATGTGGGGAATTGGTATATGAGTGGCCTCTGGCCAGGATAAATAGAGAAGTCCTCCTGGAATAGCTTCTTTAATATCAGTTAATCCGTTGTGAAGGGCGTATTTCACCCCTTTCACGGTGTCCATCACGCTGCCACCGCCAACAGCGAGTAGCCCATCCGCACTTACTTCCCTGGCAAATTGAAGCGCTGCATTAACATCATGACTCCCTGCATCTTGATTGATATCAAGATAAACCCCTGCAAGTTCAGGGCCAGTCCCATGTGGTGTCAGCTCGAATATCTCTTTGATCTTTTCAACGACACCAGCTTTTTCAAGTCCGTGGTCACTAAAGAGAACCACACGCTTTGCTTGAAGTCCTCTGAACAGATCGGGTACAAGTGCCCGAGTTCCTGCCCCGCTATGAATGGCCGTTCGAAGCATATATTGAGAATATGTTAATGTCATACAGTTTTACCTCCTTTATTAAGATTGGTTAGACAAGAGAAGACTGTACCAATTTCTCCGTTCGATTTCTGGCACCATGGAGGTGTGCACATGCTTCACCTGAGTATATGCGTCAAGAGAATGCTTGCCCATTTCTCTACCAATACCACTTTGTTTGTATCCGCCAAACGGTGCATCATTTCTGAGCATATGCCAATCATTTATCCAAACAACACCGGCACGCAGTTTTCTTACCACCTTATAGGCTTTATTCACATCAGTTGACCAAACACCTGCTGCTAGTCCGTAAATCGTATCGTTCGCCATACGGATGGCATCATCAACATCGCTATACCGGATAACAGAAAGCACAGGCCCGAAGATTTCTTCTTTGGCGATCGTCATGTCGTTCGTGACATCGGCAAAAATTGTTGGAGCAATAAAATGTCCTTTCTCACAGCCCTTCACGTTAACTACATTCCCGCCACAAATAAGACGAGCCCCTTCCCGCTTACCTTTCTCAATATATGATAAGATCGCTTCTTTTTGCGTAGCAGAAACCACCGGACCCATATCTGTCGCCTGATCAATTGGATTCCCAATCACAAGCTTCTCAGAAAGCTCTTTGAGTCCATTGATTACCTGATCATACAGTTTATCTGGAACAAAGAGTCTCGTTCCGGATTCGCACAATTGACCAGAGTGAAGGAAGACGCCGAACAGACTGCCAGGAAGGGCGATTGAAAGATCTGCATCATCCAGGATAATGGAAGGTGATTTCCCACCAAGTTCAAGCGTTGTGTTCTTCACTGTTTTAGAAGCTAGACTCATAATGTGACGTCCCACTTCAGTAGAACCAGTGAAAGCTATCTTATCGACTTTAGGGTGCGTAGCGAGTGGTTCACCAACGTCTTTTCCACTACCCGTGACAACATTTATTACTCCTCTGGGAACTATTTCAGAAATAATTTCAGCGAGGCGGAGGGTTGTAAGTGGTGTATAACTCGCTGGTTTAATAACGATGGTGTTCCCCATGGCAAGGGCAGGTGCGATCTTCCACGTTGCAATAAGCATAGGCATGTTCCATGGCGTTATGGCGGCACAGACCCCGATTGGCTCACGCCAGATAAAGTTATGAGCTGGTCCTGGAAAGGGAGGAGAGGGCAGTGTTTCTGAATAGGTGTAATCGAGCACAAATTTACCGAGAGTCTGGAATAGATCCACCATCTGAATGATGTCATTGGATCCAAGTCTTCTAACTGTGCCACCTGAAGAGAGCGCTTCTAAGGCAACAAGTTCTTCTGCATTTTCCATGATTTTCTGAGCGATGGAATAAAGGACTTTCGATCGCTCTTTTGGAGGCATCTCACGCCATTCTTCATTATTGAATGCTTTGGATGCTGCCTCTACAGCTCGGTCAACATCTTTAGCGTTACCGCTCGTTACTTTTGCGATTACATCTCCAGTAGCAGGATTCATCACCTCGAACAGTTGACCACTTTCTGAAGGAGACCATTCTCCATTAATAAAAAGCGGAAATGACTTTATTTCTACGTTTACTGACATAGCTCTTCCTCCTTTACTTTAAAGAACGCCAACATCGGATTCAGAAGTACGGTAAATCTCGTTGATGTCTTTTCCTTTTGCGCGTGCAAGGATGTCCATCCTTACCGATAACTGTTTCATAGAAAAGGCCATTGTGGCATCAAGTGTATTTCCGAATGCGCTATGTGTTTTTTCTCCTATTCCTTCCTGTGTTAACTGCTCTGCAAGTGGGGCGAGCTGATTCATCTTATTTTGCACAATCTCAAAGAGGTGGGGGTGTTCAGCAATCAGGCGCTGTAACAAGAAGGTTCCATAGCCGATATGACGTGATTCATCTTTTTTAAGCAATCCAACGCCTTTCATTAATCCTGGCATAACCTTGGCTTTATCAAGAGATTCGTAGAAAGAAAAATAGCCTGTTTCAGCAAGAACCCCTTCCACAAACATATTGTAGACAGTAGAAGCTTCAGCTAGCGCTTCAGAAGAATGGTCCTGGTGGAGTTTCCCCATTGCTTCCGGTAATATAGAATAAAAAATTTTACGATAGGTGTCGGAGTGAAAACGGGACAGGTCCCCGGTTTGACCAATCTTATTTAGAAACAAACGAAAGAATTCCGTGTGCTTTGCTTCCTCAAAAAGAAAAGTTGTTAAGTACATCTCTTCTTCTAATCTTCCTTCTTGTGCGATCACCATGATTAATGGCAGAAGGTCCAATGTGACTGCTTCTTCACCAGCCTGAAATTGAGAAATAAGTCTCAGTATCTCTTCTTGTTGATCCCCGGTTAGAAACTGCCAATCTTTTACGTCTTGTGTAAAATCAATCTCTCTTGGGTCCCATCCGCCAAATTTCTTCGCTTTTTGATAAAGACGAAATGGTAAGGAATCTTCCTGAAGTCCGCGGTTGCTTGTCGTTATCATTTCTTTCCGCATCTTTGACCACCTTTCAATACTTGCGATTTATTCTAGCAAATTTTATAATGAAGGAGCTATCAGAGAAAACGCTTACATATACAGTTTAACGATTTTTGTACGGCAGTTCGATTCCTGAAAAGATAGGGGTGAATCATGTCGATGCATGAGGAAACGTGGATGCGATCTTTTCATCGGATGTTAGAGATGAAAGATCCGATCCAACGTTGCGAAGTAATGATGAAACAATGTCTTGCCCATTTTCCATTCATGCGTGCCAGTCTCTTTACTTTTTCCTATTTTACAGGTGTTGGAGAAGGCATTCTTCGCGTTGATCGTAGTGGAGTGTTTTCTATGAGCGCTATACGTGAGGATATACGGCGCATCCCACCCATTCAACGAGTCCTTCTAAGTAACAAGCCTTCTTTCCTGGTGATGGATCAGCATCATCAGCTCTTCCCCACAGAATATATCGAAGCTTATAATTTAACATCTGTCTTAATTATTCCATTAAGCATTGAGCGAATTGCTATTGGCTGTGTCCTAATTGATGAAAACGAAGAGGGTGTTACGGTTCATCAAGGGCTTATTGATGATGTGATGATTTATTTTCAACAGGCAATTGCTTATATGCTCCCACCAATCTCTCAGTCACCTAACCCCTTAAGCAAACGTGAGACAGAAGTTCTTCAATATGCAGCTGATGGCTGCAGTACGAAAGAAATGGCCAGGTTATTACGAATCAGTGATTTTACAGCGAGAGATTATATAAGTACGGCGATTCGAAAGTTACAAGCTAATCATCGTGCCGAAGCAGTTGCAAAAGCATTAAGAGAAAAATGGATTCTGTAACTAACGGAATCCTTTTACTTTCCCTTGAATAGTGATGGAATTTTCAGTAAACTTTAAATACTAACCAGTTGGTATTTAAACGAACATAAGGAGGAATATGCGATGACCACTGCTGAGGAGAAGATTCACTACCGTACTTGCCCGCTCTGTGAAGCCACATGCGGCTTAGAAATTCACACGATGAATGGAGAAGTAACGCATATTGAGGGTGATAAGAAAGATCCTTTCAGTAAGGGATATTTGTGCCCGAAAGGATTTAGTTTAAAAGAACTTCATCATGATCCAGAGCGCATTCGAGAGCCAATGATTCGAAAAGGAACAGAGTGGTTTACAGTAAGCTACGAGGAGGCTTTTAAGGAAGTTAGGAAAGGGCTTCGTCGTGTGATTGAAAAGTATGGTCGCGATGCAGTGGGCGTCTACCTCGGTAACCCTAATGTTCATAATCTCTCAGGTTTACTTTATTTACCTCTCTTTCTTCGTGCTCTCGGTAGTCGAAATCAATATTCAGCAAGCACAGTCGATCAGATTCCAAAGCAGCTAGCAGCTGAGTTTATGTATGGTAGTGATTTCAGTATACCGATCCCTGATATCGATCGAACGCAGTATTTTCTTGTGATCGGAGCGAATCCAATTGTTTCAAATGGTAGCTTAATGACAGGACCAAATATGAGAGGAAGGCTGAAGGCATTACAAGATCGCGGTGGGCGTCTTGTTGTTGTTGATCCCATTCGTACAGCCACAGCTAAAGTAGCAGATGATCATCATTTTATTAAACCAGGAACAGATGGTTATTTTTTGTTTAGTATCCTCCATACGTTGTTTGATGAAAAGTTAGCGAAGGAAGCTCACCTATCGGGTCATGTGAATGGACTTGAAACAGTGAAAGAGCTCGCGAAAGATTTTCCACCTGATAAGGTTGCTTCGATATGTGGTCTCGATTCAGAAACGATTCGCACCATTGCAAGGGATATTTCTTCCGCAACGTGTGCTGCTGTGTATGGAAGAATGGGGACATGTACACAAACATTTGGCACAGTAAATAGCTGGTTGATTGATGTGATCAATGTTGTGACAGGTAATCTTGATCGCGAAGGTGGTGTTATGTTCACAACACCTGCAGCCGGTGGCAAGACATCTAAGAAAAAAGGCTACCGATTTGATCGCTTTAGAAGCAGAGTGAGCGAACTGCCAGAAGTACTCGGTGAGCTTCCAGTTGCGTGTTTAGCAGAAGAAATGGATACGCCAGGGGAAGGACAGATCCGTGCATTTGTAACTGTAGCTGGTAATCCTATCTTGTCAACACCAAATAGTGAGCGCTTACAAAACGGCATTAAAAATCTCGACTTTATGGTAAGCATTGACTGTTACCTGAATGAAACAACAAGAAATGCTAACGTGATTCTTCCAGCTCCTACACCACTTGAACGCTCACACTATGATCTTTCATTTTATCAACTGTCTGTTCGAAACATTTCTCACTACTCGCCTCCTGTTTTCGAAAAGAAAGAATCCCAGCTGGATGAGTGGGAAATCCTCCTAAAGCTTGCGACATTAGTTGGAGAAGAAGAGCCTGATGACAATGCAGCAGCGAAATTAGATGAGAAATCGATTCATTACCTCATTAAAAAAGACGTGCAAAATGAACAATCGCCACTTTTCGACCAGGATCCGAAAGAAATTATTAGCGTCCTTGAGGGCAGAATTGGTCCAGAGAGAATGCTTGATTATATGCTTAGGTCAGGTCCTTATGGAGACCATTTCAAAAAGCAAGGTGGTTTAAGCCTAAATAAACTTGAACAAAACCCGCACGGAATTGATTTAGGAGCGTTAAAGCCAAGAATTCCTGAAGTATTACTGACTCACACAGGTAAGGTTGAGTTAGCCCCTGAAGTCATTGTAAAAGACGTGGCAAGACTTAAAGAAGAATCGTCTGAACAAGTAGATATGGTATTGATCGGTCGAAGAAATTTACGATCAAACAATTCCTGGATGCATAATTTGCCTGTTCTTATGAAGGGGAAGGATCGCTGTACGTTATTGCTTCACCCAGAAGATGGCAAGCGACTTGACCTTCAAGATGATGACCTCGCACAAGTTCTATCAGATACAGGTAGTCTTGAAGTAAATGTAGCATTAACAGAAGACATTATGCCTGGAGTAGGCAGCATCCCACATGGATATGGTCATAACCTAGATGGGACGAAAATGACGGTGGCTAAGAAAAATAAAGGCGTCAATATGAATATATTAAGTAATGAAAAAAAACGTGATGCTGTTTCAGGAACAGCTGTATTAAATGGTATACCGATTGTCGTTAGAAAAGCAAATAGTGGGAGGAATGAACATGGCTTTGTACGCTCTGAATCTATTTAACGTAAAAGATGGAGAAGAATATGCTGAATACGCAAAAAGGGCAGAGGAGCCAGTACGTAAATACGGAGGGAAGGTTGTTGCGATTGGCAAGTTACATTCATCACCAGAAGGGGATATCGAGCCGAGACAAGTGATGATGATTGTTGAATGGGAATCCAAAGAAGGTATATACAAATATGTAAGTGATCCAGATCTTGAGGATTTGCACCCACATCGTGAGCTTGGAGTCGATGATTTTGTCTGGCATTTATTTGAGAAGTTAGAGGATTTAAGCCCCGTTCTAAAATGAGCAAAGCCCCCGCACTTTAAAACGCGGGGGCTTTGCTTTTTTCTATTCTTCGATTGGGAACCAGCCTGGTACGCTAAAAATGGCATTCCAGAGTGGATCAGGTAATACAAGTTCTTGCTGAGCGTCTTTTCGTAACGTCACTCGAATGCTATCTTCGTCACCGTTTTGAACTTTCTCAACCCAGTTCGGCTCCATGATCATTTCACGGCCAAGAGCAATAAGAGGTACACCAGTCTCAAGCGCTTTTTCCACTTCATCAGGAGTATGAAGTGAGCCGACACCAATGACAGGAACGTTGTGACCAATTCGTTCTTTGATCATCTCCATGCGTGGTGTAGCATCTTCTTCGCGCATTGAACCTTGATAGAAGTCAGATAGTGAAACGTGAACATAGTCCAAGTTTCGTGAAGCAAGCTCATCAACAAACTGAAGCGTATCATCCATTGTGATTCCAGGATTTTCCCGTTCTTCAGGTGAGATCCGATAGCCAAGAACGAAAGCGCCATTAGCATGCTTTTTAATTGCTTCCTGAACAGATTCTAGAACAGCTAATGGGAATTTCATACGATTTTCAAGGCTGCCACCCCATGTGTCTTCTCTGCGGTTAGAATGCGGAGAAAAGAACTGTTGAAGAAGGTACGTATTGGCACCATGAAGCTCAACACCATCAAACCCAGCTTCGATAGCTCTTCGCGTTGCTTCGCCGAAAGCACGGATTGTTTCTTGAATTTCGTCTTCTGTCATTGCACGAGGAGTTTTCGAACCTTCACGCTCAGCGGGTACAGCACTTGCGCTAAGAATTTCTTCATTCGGAACGAGCTCAGGAGGGCACATTCTACCTCCGTGGAATATTTGTAGAATCGCCTTTGCACCTTCTGCATGAATGGTGTCAGCTAATTTCTTCAAACCAGGAATCTGTTCATCACGGTTAGCGCCAATTTCACCAGCAAAGCCTTTCCCGTGTGGGAGCACATAAGCACATGCCGTAATAACTGCGCCAACTCCACCAGAACGCTTTTCATAATAAGCAAGCTCTTGTGCGGATACTGTACCATCATCATTTGATAAGAAGTTTGTCATTGGAGCAAGCATGACACGGTTTTTTAATTCTACGCCAGAAGGTAGAGTATAAGATTGAAGCATTTTTCGATTCATAGTCATTGTTGTCCTCCTTTTAATACACGTACTGTAATTACAACTCTTACAGTTTAGCATGACAGCTCTTTCCTTGTCTTTCAATGTGCTTTTATGATGTGTTAGTAAAACCTATATTAAAACCCGCCAATTATGGCGGGTTTTAGTATGAGGCTATATTCGCTTAGAAGAGATTGCCTCTCGCATAAGCTGAAGAGAGTGCTTAGATTTTTCTTTTCGTGCGATCATGACGTTCACATAAAGCGCATCAACGAGACTTAGCTGTGCAATTCTTGATGCGAGCGCTTCAGAGCGGAAATCGGTTTCTTGTGAAACAGTATAGAGAGGAATATCGACTTTTTTACTTAGCGGTGATGTCGCCAGATTTGTGATGGCGATCGTCGTTGCACCTGTTTCTTTTGCGATGTCAGCTACACGAAGCATATCTTTGTTCGTTCCAGAATGAGAAATTAAGACAGCCACATCGCTACTTGATAGCTGAGAAGCGGACATGATTTGTAAATGTGCATCACTATAAGAGGTGGAGCGTAATCCTGTTCGAATAAACTTATGCTGGGCGTCCATCGCAATAATCCCAGAACCACCATTTCCGTAGAATTCAATATGAGTTGCATTTAATAAAATCTGCACAGCTTGATCAATGGTTGCATTATCGAGTATGTGATACGTATCTTCAAGCGTTCGTATGTTGGAACGGAGGACCTTTTCTGCTACCTCTTTCGTTGAATCCGTTTCTGTGATGGTCTCATGGATATCCTGAATGGGATTCACGATTTCCGCAGCAAGGGCAATTTTCATCGCTTGAAAGCCTTTAAAGCCAATTCGCTTACAAAAGCGGAAAACAGTTGCATCTGCAACGTTTAAATCTTCTGCCACCTGATTAATGGTACTATGGATAATTTTATTAGAATGGTTCAAAATATAATCCGCCACCTGTCGTTCTTTTTCGCTAAATTGCGAATAGGAAGAGCGAATTCTTGGAAGGCAGTGACGGGTTTCCGTATCGGACATTTACATTCTCCTCTCTATCACTCCTGATTGTATAATTGTAACCGATTACAATTGAGATGAAAATAGATTCCACTCAACCAATTGAAACAAAAAATATTTAATGTATAATTAAATTACAGGAAAAAATATTTCATTCACTTAAGGAGTTTTTAATATGAACGTCGGATTAATTGGTTTAGGTAAAATGGGATACAACCTTGCTTTAAACTTACGTGATCATGGACATAACGTTGTTGTAAATGATGCTAATGATGAGCAAGTACAAAAAATGAACGAAGAAGGTTTTAATGGTAAGTCTTCTCTTAAGGATGTTGTAGAAGCACTAGAAACGCCTCGTATTCTTTGGATGATGGTTCCTGCAGGTGAGATTACTCAAGCTGTGACAACAGAATTGTCGACACTTCTTGATCGTGGTGACATTGTCATTGATGGAGGAAACTCTCACTACAAAGATTCAAAAAGCCGAGGTGAGATGCTCCTAGAAAAGGGAATTTCTTTCTTTGATGTTGGTACAAGCGGTGGTAAGTCAGGAGCTCGTAATGGCGCTTGTACAATGATTGGTGGAGATAGCGAAGTTTTCAAAACGATCGAACCACTGTTTAAAGATATTTGTGTAGAAGATGGTTACCTTTATGCGGGAGAATCAGGTAGTGGACACTTCCTAAAAATGGTTCATAACGGCGTGGAATACGGTATGATGCAGTCCATTGCAGAAGGCTTTGATCTATTAAGCAAAAGCGAATATGATTTTGACTACGAGAAAGTGGCGCGCGTATGGAACAACGGTTCTGTTATTCGCTCATGGTTAATGGAATTAACAGAGCAGGCATTCTCTAAAGATGCTAACCTTGATGAGATTCGTGGTGTTATGAACTCTTCAGGTGAAGGGAAATGGACAGTAGAAACAGCTCTTGATCTTCAGACAGCAACGCCTGTTATTGCTCTTGCATTAATGATGCGCTATCGCTCTTTAGAAGACGATACATTTACAGGTAAAGTTGTAGCCGCGCTTCGTAATGAGTTTGGCGGTCACGCAACTGAAAAAAGCAATTAATTTAGAAGATAAAGGAGGGAGCATGTTTATATAAACATGCTTCCTGATCTTTTCTTCCCAAAACATCTTGCGTTAATTGAACGCGCTTACAGGTCTTCATCATAGGCAAGTTCGTAATAAGGACTACGAAAAGCTATACTAGTCAGTGAATAGATCGATTACAATAACGATTTAGGAGGAATGGCTCATGACGATGAACAAGCAATATATGATCGGTGTAGATATCGGTACAACAAGTACAAAAGCCGTTCTATATAAAGAAAATGGGCAACCCGTTTCAAAACATAACGTGGAATATCCATTGTATACACCAACACCAGCAACAGCTGAGCAAGATCCTGAAGAAATTTTGTTAGCTGTAGTGGAGTCGATTCGAAAAGTTATTCAAGATAACTCATTAAAAGGAGAACAGGTAAAATTTGTTTCATTTAGCTCAGCGATGCACAGCTTAATTGGGGTAGGTGAAAAAGGAAAACCACTTACAAACTGCATTACATGGGCAGATAATCGAAGTGCGAAGTGGGCAGAGAAAATTAAAAATGAGATGGACGGTCATGAAATTTACCGCCGCACAGGAACGCCTATTCATCCAATGTCTCCCCTGTCCAAGCTTGTTTGGCTAAAAAATGATGAAACAGAATTGTTTCAGTCAATATCAAAGTTTATTTCCATTAAAGAATACGTTTTCTACCGCTTTTTCCAGGAGTATGTCATTGATTATTCCATTGCTTCAGCAACAGGATTATTTAATTTGGAGCAGCTCGACTGGGACGATGAAGCATTAAAAATTGCTGGAGTGACAGCAAATCAACTATCAAAACCCGTTTCAACTACTCATATGATGACTGGTTTAAAAGCGCCGTATATTGAAGAGACAGGATTAACTTCTTCAACGAACTTTATAGTTGGTGCAAGTGATGGTGTGCTTTCAAACCTTGGCGTTAACGCAATTGAACCAGGTGTCGTTGCTGTAACAATTGGAACAAGCGGAGCGATTCGAGCGGTAACAGATCGCCCTGTAACAGACCCTAAAGGACGAATTTTCTGCTATGCATTAACAGAAGATAAATGGGTAGTTGGTGGACCTGTGAACAATGGAGGAATCACATTCCGCTGGGTTCGTGATCAATTCGCCGCATCCGAAACAGAAACGGCGAAACGACTTGGAATTGATACTTATGAAATCCTAACAAGAATTGCAGAGCAGGTTAACCCAGGTGCCGATGGACTTCTCTTCCATCCTTATCTTGCGGGTGAACGTGCACCACTATGGAATTCTGATGCACGCGGAAGCTTCTTTGGTCTTGCCATGCACCATAAAAAAGAACATATGATTCGAGCAGTACTAGAAGGCGTAATTTATAACTTATATAGCGTTCTTCTTGCATTAGAAGAACTAATTGGAGAGCCTAAACAAATTAAAGCAACAGGCGGCTTTGCACGATCCGCACTATGGCGTCAGATGATGGCTGATATCTTTAACCAAGAAGTAACCGTTCCAGAAAGCTACGAAAGCTCCTGCCTCGGTGCAATCGTTCTCGGTAAAAAAGCACTTGGCGAAATCGATTCACTAAGCATCGTATCCGACCTCGTCGGAGACACATTCAGCCATCAACCAAAAAAAGAAAACGTAGAAACCTACGCCGAACTACTACCAATCTACATTAGAATCTCAAGAAAACTAACCGAAGAATACACAGCCATAGCCAACTACCAAAATAAAAAATTGGGGAAAAACTAAAGCGTATGTGCCACGCTTAGACCCGTTAGGCACTGGAGGCATTCAAAATGAACACGCCCTTTGTGTTCAGGTTGAATGCCGAAGTGACCGAGGGTCTGTGGCACAGGAGCTGGATGAAAACTAAAGCGGAAACACACCGTTTAGGACCGGCAGGCGCTGGAGCCTTTCAACACCACACAAAAAGACAGCCTGATTGGGCTGTCTTTTGTTATCCATCGAGCATTAATGCTTAATGGCTTCCTTCAATATTACCGTTGCTTGATCTAACTCGACGTCTTTCGTCAAAACGATCTCGCTTATGAGAAACTGCTGGGCATTCTCCAGTAGTTTTTTATCGTCAGTTCCGAGCGGTCTTTTCTTGTTAAGGGCAACGAGCTCACGGATCACTTCCACGTGATTGTGGATGTCTCCCGTTTTAAGCTTGTTCATATTATCCCGGTAACGCTGGTTCCTATTAGCACTGGGCTCTTCTACGTCAACTTCTTCATTAAAAGAAGTTAGCACTTCGTCCATCGTACTGACATCAGACACTTCACGAATCTTCAGGTTTTCCGTCTTACCTTTTGGAATCATCACCTGAATATCACGAAAAGGCATATTAAGAATATAATAGATCTGAGTTTCGCCCAGTATTTCTTTTTCCTCAATTGCTTCGACTATACCTGCACCGTACATGGGATAAAAAATCTTATCGCCTACCTCAAACAAGCGCCCACCCCCAAATTTATAAATTATAGCACATCTACTATTATAACATAAACAATTAATTTGTACGAATGTAATATTTTTTTCGTTGTGCGGTATGTTTGATTGATCAGTGTAAACTCCATTACAATAATAGACATATATAGGTTTGACTAATAATGGAGGCGTTTACAAAATGAGGATTGGAATGATTAGTTTCTGGCACGTTCATGCAAAAGATTATGCCAAAGATGCGCAGATTCATCCTGATACAGATATAAAAGCGATCTGGGATGAGAACGAAGAACGTGGAAGAAAAGAAGCGCAGGAAAGAGCGGTGGAGTACATAAGTGATCTAGACGTCCTTCTTAATCGAGAAGATATCGATGCTGTTGTAGTGAGCACACCTACAAACATGCATAAGGAGATCATCATTCGAGCAGCGAGGGCAGGAAAGCATATTTTTACTGAAAAAGTCCTAGCGGCTAAAGAAGATGAGGCGCTGGAGATTCTAGAAGCGATGAATGAGACTGGGGTAAAGTTATTTGTTTCATTACCCCGCGTTTATGATGGATATACGGAAGCTATTCAGCAGTTGATTGAATCAGGTGATCTTGGCGACATCACACAGACACGTGTACGCCTTGCTCATAATGGAGCGACTGCTGATTGGCTTCCACAGCACTTCTATCAGAAAGAAGAGTGTCAGGGCGGAGCATTAATCGATCTTGGCTGTCATCCAGTGTACTTAACGAGGCTATTCCAAGGAATGCCGCAACGTGTCACAGCTCAGTTCGGTTATGTAACAGAGAAAGAAGTAGAGGACCATGCTGTCGTGACATTTGGATATCAAAGCGGTTCCTACGGTATTGCAGAAACAGGGTTTGTAAATGATCACTCTCCATTTACCATTGAAATAAATGGAACTAAAGGATCAGCGGTATATGGCATGCCAGAGAAGGTTTTACTAAAGAAAGTATCTGATCAGTGGGAAGAGGTAGCGATTCCAGATGACCGCCCATCCCCATTCTTTCAGTGGATCGACCACATTCAAAAGGATATCAAAACTGATGAAAACCTAGAACTTGCCCTTGAATTAACAGTGCTGATGGAGGCTGCTTATCGTGCAGAGGAGCAAAGGCGTGAAGTCGTCATCACTAACCGATAGTTTAACGTACGTTTTTAGGAAGTGAATGTGTTACACTAACTTCGACTAACGATAATGAGGTGTCTTATGAATACATTTTTACAATACAATCCAACTCGTCTTTATTTCGGGAAAGATCAGATCACCCAATTGCAAGGTGAACTTAAATATGGTGCGAAAGTTCTTGTTGTTTATGGTGGAGGAAGTATTAAACGAAACGGCGTATATGATGCTGTCATGACAGAACTTAGAAAAGTAAATGCAGAGGTGCATGAGCTTTCTGGTGTTGAACCAAACCCACGTTTAACAACAGTTGAAAAAGGTTCTGCCATCTGTAAGAAAGAAGGAATAGACTTCCTTCTAGCCGTTGGTGGTGGCAGTGTAATTGACTGTACGAAAGCGATCGCGGCAGGTGCCCATTACGAAGGTTCTGCATGGGATTTAATCACTCAGAAGGAGCCAATTGAATCAGCACTCCCACTAGGTACGGTATTAACCCTTGCTGCAACTGGATCTGAGATGAATTCAGTTTCAGTTATTACAAATTGGGAAACGAAAGAGAAGCTCGGTTGGGGTTCTCCTCATGTATTTCCGACGTTTTCAGTACTAGATCCTACTTATACATTCTCTGTTCCGGAGAATCAAACGGTGTATGGCATTGTTGACAGTATGTCACATGCGCTAGAGCATTACTTCCATCGTACAAACAATACACCAATGATCGATGGATTTATTGAATCACTTCTTCGCACGGCAATTCAAACTGGTCCTAAGCTACTAAATGATCTTGAATCATATGAACATCGTGAAACGATGATGTACATTAGTACAACAGCTTTTAACGGAACATTAAGCAATGGTACAGATGGTGGGGACTGGGCAACACATCGAATTGAGCATGCGGTATCTGCTGTTTACGATATTCCTCACGGGGGCGGATTGGCGATTCTATTCCCGAACTGGTTAGAACATGTTCTTGAAGAAGATCCTTCCCGCGTGAAACAGCTAGCGGTAAACGTTCTTGGCGTTTCATCAGAAGGGAAAAGTGATCAAGAAGTAGCAATTGAAGGTGCGAAAGCGCTTCGTGAGTTCTGGAATTCACTTGGCGCCCCATCACGTCTTGCTGATTACGAAATTGACGAGACTGAATTTGATGGTATGGTTGAGAAAACATTTATTAAACCAGGCGTTGGCACTTATAAAGAACTGGATCGTGAGAGCGTTCGAGATATTTTACAACGTTCTCTATAATTCAAAAGCAGCATGGCGATTTTGCCATGCTGCTTTCTTCATATCGTCTATTCATCTATATTAATATGGCGAAACTCTCCTACATGGAAAAGTCCGAGGTCCGTTAATTTTAGCTCCGGAATAACAGGGAGGCTTAAAAACGAAAGGGTAAGAAAAGGATTGAAGTGATCTGGAGCACCAATTTCCTTTAATGCTTTTTCGATTTCTTTAAGTTCCTCTATGACAGTAGGGTAGTCTTTATCCGAAAGTAGTCCAGCTATTGGCAGCGGTAGCTTACCAATCACTTTCTTTCCTCGAATAACAGCCAACCCACCTTGCATTTCCTGAATGACTTCTGCAGCCTTGATCATGTCTTCATCATTCGTTCCTGCCATAATTAAGTTGTGCGAATCATGACCGACGGTTGTTGCTATTGCCCCATCATGAAATTGAAAACCTTTCACAACCCCAAGGCCAATGTTGCCTGTATGATGATGGCGCTCAATCACAGCCAGCTTCATAAGGTCTTTTCTAGAACAAGAAACAAACCCACCATTTTCATCATGATCAACTGTTAATTTTCTGGCATTTGTAACTATTTGATTAGGAATGAGTTCAATAACATTCGCTACTTCCTTCGAAACGGCTAGTTTCAGGTGATCTTTTCTTAGTGTGGGGAGATGAACAGAGCTTGTAATCCGATTCGAAGGAGTAACTTTTGATCCCATTTTTGTCTTTCCAGACTCTGCAACAAGTTCTCCAGCACGATAAACGTGAGAGATAGAAAAGGACTCAATGTCATCGAGCACAAGAAAATCAGCATCAAGACCAGGCGCAATAGCCCCTTTCGTTGATAACCCAAAACATTCAGCCACATTTAATGATGCCATTTGAATGGCTAGAAGTGGATCTACACCTTCTTGAATAGCAAGTCGAATATTATGATCGACGCTTCCTTCATTGATCAGGTCATCGATATGTTTATCGTCTGTACAAAACATGAATCTTCTAGCATTTCGTTCAGTTACAGCAGGAATGAGTTGTTTTAAGTTTTTGGCTACGGACCCTTCGCGAATGAATACATACATCCCACGTTTTATCCGCTCGAGCGCTTCTTCAGCCGTGATGCATTCATGATCCGTCGTAATTCCTGCCGATTTATAAATGTTTAGAGCATTGGTATGGAGCCCGGCGGCATGTCCGTCTATTTTCTTGTTTCGTGCATCGAATAACTTTTGCATCATAGAAGGTGAAGTATGAGCGACTGAAGGATAGTCCATCACTTCAGCTAGGCCAAGGACGCGGCTGTGCTCATAGAAAGGTTTGAGATCTTCGGCAGAAAGGGTGGCGCCTGAATTCTCAAAGGAGGTAGAAGGCACACTTGAGGGAAGCATAAAGAATATATCCATCGGAACGTTTTCAGAATCCTGAAGCATATAAGAAATACCTTCGGATCCGCAGACATTCGCTATTTCATGGGGGTCAGTGACAATTGTCGTTACTCCACAAGGAAGAACAGCATTGGCGAATTCGGAAGGGGTGACCATTGCGGATTCGATATGAACATGAGCATCGATTAGTGATGGTACGATGTATTTCCCATCCGCATCAATAATATGATGACCTTCGAAATCTCCAAGTCCAGCAATCACACCATCAACAATAGCTACATCTGTCTTAATCAGCTCTAGGTTGTAACTATCTAATACAATTCCATTTTTAATCACAAGATCTGCAGGGCGTTTCCCCGCAGCTGCTTGAACTCTTCTGGTTAACTTCTCCATTATTATTCTCCTCTCATTTAGACAGAGGATGACATATTCACATTGCCAGAATTGTCATCGTAGTCAAACCATTTACGGTAGTTTGGTAGAAACCTTTGGACCTTATCTCCAAATTTATACGAAACCTGGTACGCATTATTAGCGTATTCTATAGATCTCTTGAACTCTCGTCAATAGCATCTGTCATCATCTCGAAAAAATACTTTCATATTCATATTGATAAATGGGTGGAATACAAGTAAACTACAAGTAAGAACATCTAAATAGACAAAAGAAAGCGTTTTTTTATCGAAAATTAGGCAAACGTTTGCACTTTACTAACTTTAACTAAAAGATGAGGGTGTAGAGACATGAATAGAATTTGGTGGAAAGAAGCAGTAGGCTATCAAATTTATCCTCGTAGCTTCCAGGATTCAAATGGTGATGGTATAGGTGATTTACAAGGTGTTATTCAAAGACTCGATTATATAAAAAATCTTGGTATTGATGTGATTTGGATTTGTCCCATGTACAAATCTCCAAACGATGACAATGGATACGACATTTCTGATTATCAGGATATAATGGAAGATTTCGGTACAATGAAAGATTTTGATGCGCTTCTAGAGGAAGTGCATAAGCGAGATATGAAGCTGATTATTGATCTCGTATTGAATCACACAAGTGATGAGCATCAATGGTTTATCGAGTCACGGTCCTCGAAGGAAGATCCGAAGCGTGATTGGTATATTTGGCGTGACGGTAAGAATGGCAAAGAACCGAATAACTGGGAAAGTATCTTTGGCGGCTCAGCATGGGAATACGATAGGAAAACAGATCAGTACTATCTCCATGTTTTCTCAACAAAGCAGCCGGATGTAAATTGGGAAAATCCCGCTGTTCGTGGAGCGCTTTATGATGCGGTGAATTGGTGGCTTGATAAGGGGATTGATGGTTTCCGTATTGATGCCATTAGTCACATTAAAAAACGCCCAGGATTTCCGGATATGCCCAATCCTGCAAATGAAAAATACGTCTCTTCCTTTGATATGCATATGAATCAGAAGGGTATTCAAGAATTTCTTCAAGAATTTAAGGATGAAACGTATTCTAATTATGACGTGATGACGGTTGGAGAAGCCAACGGTGTAAGCATTGATGAAGCTGATCAATGGGTCGACGAAAAAAATGGGAAAATGAATATGATTTTTCAATTTGAGCATCTTGGATTATGGGATGCAGTAGATAAACCTGAACTTGATATCGTATCTCTCAAGTCGGTGCTGACACGCTGGCAGAAGGGGCTTGAAAACAAAGGGTGGAATGCATTGTTTGTTGAGAACCATGATAAGCCACGTGTAGTATCAACATGGGGGAACGACAAGGAATACTGGCGAGAAAGTGCGACTTCAATGGGAGCGATGTACTTCCTCATGCAAGGAACGCCTTTCATTTATCAGGGACAGGAAATCGGCATGACAAATGTTCAATACCCTTCTATTGAAGATTATGACGATGTTGCAGATAAAAATCGCTATCGCATCCAACGTGAAGCTGGTGTATCACACGAATCGATCATGAAAGTAATTTGGGCTTCTTCTCGTGATAATAGTCGTACACCAATGCAGTGGAACAGCGACTATAATGCTGGGTTTTCTTCAGGGACCCCTTGGCTAAAAGTCAATCCGAATTTTGTAGATATTAATGTACAAAAGCAAGAGAATGATGCCAACTCTATTCTAACTTTCTACAAAAAAATGATTCAGCTGAAGAAAGAAAACCTAGTTTTCACTTACGGGACCTATGATTTGCTTCTTGAAAAGCATCCGCAGCTTTATGCCTATACGAGAACAACAGAAGAAGATCAAGTTCTTGTTGTGACGAACCTATCAATAGAGCCAGCTGTATTTGAAACAAGACTGGTTCTAGAGCAAGATCAATTGCTTCTGAATAACTATCCTGTTGTGCAAGAAGTAAATGATTCGATCAATTTAAAGCCTTATGAAGCGAGAGTTTATCGAATAAATCGCTAATACAGACAGCCGATTCAATCGGCTGTTTATTTATTTTGTAGAAATTATTTACATTTATAAGCGATAAATGTAATCTAATAATTTCCAAAAACGTCGAATAAAGAGGGTAAAAAAGAATAGATTTCTTGAAAAATTTACCGTATAGTGTTGATTAGTGGGAAGTATGACCCAATTCTATCTTTTCACAGAATACGAGTTTACTAGGGGGAGGATTAAAATGAAAAAGTTAATCGTAGCTTTATTCTCAGTAGTTGCACTATTTATGTTCATGGGCACTGGAACTTTTGCAGCAGAAAATGATCATAGTGATATTTTACAGAAAATTGAAGAAACAAATGTTAAGATTGAAGAAGAGATTCAAACAGCACAGGCTAAAGGTAACAAACTATTGTCAACGCTTTCTCTTGAAACAACTAAGCTTGATGCAACACTCGCTACCGCTCGTCAGGATGGGAAATCAGACGCTGAAATTGCTAAGATTGAAAAAGAAGTAAAGACTAAGAAAGCTGAACTTACTTCTAAGTACAATCAAGAACTTGATAAACTGATTGACAATTTAATTGATAAAACAAACAAAATGACTGCAGACATGATTGCAGAAGCTGCTAAAGAGGGCATTCAGGCTGAATGTTCATGGGTATACGTACAAATTGGAGACCGCTGGGTATGGGTTGATCCGATTCAAGTAGTGGGTCCATGATATAAAAAGGTTGGTACACTTGAACCTGAAGTGTACCTTTTATTTGATTTTTAGGTGTTATATAATAGATATACGTGTATTATTTGGCTTTTTATTCAAAGGGGAGATAAGATTTGGAAGGATTGGAGTTTCGCCGTAAAAATGAATCTTTAGATAAAGCTGAGCAAGAGTCTGCATCTTTAAGTCTTTTAGCTAAAGGTGCTGGATTGGAAATAATGGAACATAAAATTAAAGCCAAGACAGCATTTTATCTATACCCTGCCAAAACATATGAAACCTTTGAATTTTTTTATATAATTGATGGGGAGATATTCAGTGAAGATTTAAACATCAGATTAACTCGAGGAGATTATTTTACAGTTAGAGGTTTGTATGAACTTGTCTTTTTTGATGTAATCAAAGAAGTTACTTTTTTATGGGTAATAAATGAAGCTACATTCCGATTCCTAAGTGAAAAGATAGTAAAACTCATATCGAATGTTAAAAGTGTTGGTGAAAAAGATAGATATACAAAGGAACACAGTGAAAGAGTTCAGAGTATGAGTATTAAAGTAAGTAAAAAAATGCATTTAACGCCAGAAGACACTGATAATCTGATAGTTGCTTCAATCCTCCATGACGTTGGTAAAATTAACGTTCCTGAAGAAATTCTTAATAAACCGGGCGGTCTTACAGATGAGGAGTATGACGTTATAAAAAAGCACCCTACCGACGGTGCAGAAATGGTTCAAGATACTTATTATGCTGATATTAGCACGATCATTAGACAGCATCATGAGCGAATTAACGGATCTGGTTACCCTGATGGCCTTAAAGGTGATGAGATAACGATTGGCGCAAAAATTATTGGAGTCTGCGATTCCTATGACGCAATGACAGACGATCGTTCTTATCGAAAAGCGTATACGCCAGAATACGCCATGAATGAATTAAAGCGTCTTTCGGGTGTCTTGTATGACGCTGAAGTCGTTGATGCTCTTGAAGAGGTTTTAATTGAAGATGGCATACTTAATAAGGTTTAACAAAAGGGGAGATGGGATAACATCTTCTTTTTTTGTATGTTCATATATCTTCTACAAACTTTATAGCGAAAGAAACAGTATCTTATTTCCATTGTTTCACGTGTAACATCGAAGCTGGTATGATAGTAAATAGAAAAGAATCGATATTTGAGGAGATTGGTATTGTGGGTAAACAGCTTATTCTTGCGGAAAAACCCTCTGTTGGACGTGATATTGCGAGGGTATTGAATTGTACAAAAGGTGGAAATGGTTTTCTTGAAGGAGACCGTTATATCGTCACATGGGCGCTTGGTCACCTTGTGACTCTAGCTGATCCAGAAGTTTATGATGAAGCATACAAGACGTGGAAGCTAGAGGACTTACCGATGCTTCCTGCCCCACTGAAGCTAGTTGTTATTAAAAGAAGTGGGAAGCAATTTAGCGTGGTAAAAACGCAAATGAATCGGAAAGATGTTAGCGAAATTGTCATTGCCACTGATGCGGGACGAGAAGGGGAGCTTGTGGCACGATGGATTATTGAAAAAGCACGTGTCCAAAAACCGTTAAAAAGACTTTGGATTTCTTCTGTAACGGATAAAGCGATTCGTGATGGTTTTAAGAATTTGAAAGAGGCAAATCAGTACAAGAACCTATACCAAGCAGCTGCAGCTAGGTCTGAAGCGGATTGGTATGTAGGCCTTAATGCAACTCGAGCGCTTACGACAAAATACAACGCACAGCTTTCTAGTGGCAGAGTACAAACACCAACGCTTTCGATTATTGCAAAACGAGAGGAAGAAATAAAAGCCTTTGTACCTGAACGCTATTATGGGATTTCTGCTGTTGTAGATGGTTTTACATTAACTTATCGCGATGCGAAATCGAATGATTCGCGCGTATTTGATCGAGACAGAATAGATACTTACCTAAAGAATTTATCGGGCAAACCAGTTCAGATTGAAGAAGTGAAAAAAGCAAAGAAAAAGACGTTCGCTCCAGGTTTATATGATTTAACGGAATTACAGAGAGACGCTCATAAACGCTATGGGTTTTCTGCAAAGGAAACTCTTTCAGCTACACAACGACTGTACGAGCAGCATAAGCTCGTCACATATCCTCGAACAGATTCTCGCTTTTTGTCTTCTGATATGAAGGATACGTTAAAAGAACGACTAGAAGCAGTGGCACCTTATGAGAAAACGGCTCGAAAAGTACTTGGGAACCCAATTCAAACTGGAAAGCACATTGTTGACGATCGAAAAGTTTCTGATCATCATGCCATTATTCCTACGGAGCAAACACCCATTATTCGCGAGCTTAGCGATAAGGATCGTAAGGTTTATGATCTCATAGTAAAGCGATTTGTTGCAGCACTATACTCTCCATTTGAGTACGAACAAGTCACGGTTGTTGCGAAGATTGGCCAAGAGCATTTTGATGCGAAAGGCAAACGTGTTCTTTCAGCCGGTTGGAAAGAAGTTTACGATACTGAAGAAGCAGATGTTATCCTTCCAGAGCTAAAAGAAAAACAGGAACTTCGCGTTCTATCTCTTACAAGAACAGAAGGGAAAACAAACCCACCGTCTCGTTTTAACGAAGGAACTCTTTTAACTGCAATGGAGAAGCCGGCTCAATTTCTTGGTAATCAGGATAAGAAGCTAGCCCAAACACTTGGTGAGACAGGCGGGCTAGGAACCGTTGCAACGCGTGCAGATATAATTGAGAAATTATTTAATAGCTTTTTGATTGAAAAGAATGGCAAAGACTTAACAATCACGTCTAAAGGAAAGCAATTGTTAGACATCGTTCCAGACGAATTACAATCCCCGGCTCTAACGGCAGAATGGGAACAAAAGCTTGAAGCGATTGGAAAAGGCGAACTATCGAAGCGGGCATTTATTGAAGAGATGAAGGCTTACGCAAATGAAACTGTTCAGAAGATCAAATCAAGTACGAAGAAATATAAGCACGATAACGTGACGGGAACCAAATGCCCCGACTGTGGGAATTTAATGCTCGAAGTGAAAAGTAAGAAGGGGAAAATGCTCGTTTGTCAGGACCGAGAATGTGGATACCGTAAAGGTAAAAGTAAAGTAACGAATGCTAGATGCCCTAAGTGTAAGAAAAAGCTCGAGCTTCATGGCCAGGGAGACGCACAGACATTTATATGTAAGTGCGGTCATCGTGAAAAGCTATCGACGTTTAATGAACGACGAAAAAAGGAAAAGAATACCAAAGCAACAAAGAAAGACGTATCAAAATATATGAAAAATCAAGGCCAGGATGAACCGGTTAATACTGCTCTTGCTGATGCTTTAGCGAAATTAAAACTTGATCAAGATAAATAACAGGAAGCAGGGGGACCTGCTTCTTTTTTCATACCGATGTTATTCTTGTAATGAGAAAATAATAAAGTATGGAAATGGGTTCGTTTTGTAGATTGAAGGGTAATACTTCATTCACAACACATACCTTGTCATTCGGGATTGATTAGATAGAAAAGAGTAGATAGTTGCCTGAAGCAGTGATTACGTATAAAATGACGGCAGGTAATAGATGTTTCCTTCTTTTTTACTAATATCTACAAATTTGAGCATATTTTCAAACATTTCTGTTCACTTCGATTATAGTGAAGTTATGTACAAAGGACAGAATAGAAATGAAGAACTAGCAGTTGTTAAACATAAGGAGGCTATCCATGGTCGATTCGATTTTATTTAATATTATGCTTGTAGGTGCCCTTGGCATCTTTTCACAGTGGGTTGCCTGGCGTTTTCACTTCCCTGCCATTGTCGTTATGTCAATCATTGGATTGCTTGTCGGTCCGCTCTTTGGATTACTTCATCCAGAAGATGTATTTGGTGACTTATTTGACCCGTTTGTATCTATTGCAGTTGCTATTATTTTATTTGAAGGAAGTCTAAATCTTGATTTTCGTGAGATTAAAGGGCTTGGAAGACCGGTCGGAAGAATTGTAACGATAGGAGCTTTTCTAGCGTGGCTTCTTGGTTCGTTATCAGCCCACTATGTTGCAGGCCTATCTTGGGGCGTAGCATTTGTTATTGGTGGATTATTTATTGTCACTGGCCCTACTGTCATTTTGCCGTTATTGAGACAAGCCAAACTAAAACCAAGACCCGCGAAAATATTAAAGTGGGAAGGAATTATCGTTGATCCACTTGGAGCTCTTCTCGCTGTGTTTGCATTTGAAATTATTAAATTCTTAAAAGTAGAAGAAGCAACGGCAACCGTCCTTCTTGTCTTTTTCTTAGGATCCCTTTTTGCGACATTATTTGGCTTCTTATGTGGTCGCGGAGTAGGTTGGATGTTCGAGAAAGGTTATGTACCTGAATTCTTGAAATCTCCAGTCGTGTTCGCAGTGGTGATTCTTTGTTTCGCAGTGGCTGATGAAATTACGCATGAAACTGGACTGCTTGCTGTTACGGCAATGGGTATTACTCTTGCCAATATGCATATCTCTTCGATTGATGATATGAGGCATTTTAAAGAAAATATTTCAGTGCTATTGATCTCGACGATTTTCATCATGCTAACAGCTTCTTTATCAGTTGACACTTTGCTTGAAATTTTCCATTGGCAAATTCTGGTCTTCGTAATTCTGATGTTATTTGTAGTAAGACCACTATCCATTTGGTTATCAACCATTGGAACAGATTTATCATGGCAAGAAAAAACGCTTGTTGGCTGGATTGCGCCACGAGGGATTGTGGCATTAACTGTAGCGAGCTACTTTGCTAGTGTTTTACTTGATGCAGGATTTGAGGATGCAAAAATATTAATGTCACTTACGTTTGCATTAGTATTCGCTACTGTAGTGGTTCACGGCTTTTCTATTCGTTGGACTGCTGAGAAGCTTGGACTAGCGAGTGATGGTCAGCCCGGTGTTCTGATTGTTGGAGGTAGTACGTTCTCTACGGCGTTATCCAAAACGCTGAAAGAACTTAAAATCCCTGTATTAATTACAGACTCATCATGGCAAAGGCTGCTTACAACGAGAAAAGCAGGAGTACCTTTTTATAGAGGAGAAATACTTTCTGAGCAAACGGAGTATCGCCTTGATCTCACCCCTTACGAGTATATGCTTGCAGCTACGGAGCTCGATTCTTACAATGCGCTCGTTTGTACGACATTCGTTCCGGAGATTGGTCGTAATAACCTCTTCCAGTTAAGCTTACGTAACGATCGAGGAGATGACCTTGAGGAGCTTGTTCACACGATCGGTGGACGTGTAGCCTTTAAAGAAGGAGCTACATGGGAAAGCCTGAATCGTAAGGTAGAAAGTGGGTATGTTTTCCGTAAAACAAACATCACTCAGCAATATGCTTATGATCAATACCTTGAAGAAAGAGACGATGAAACGATCATGCTCTTTGTGAAAAAGCCATCTGGAAGTTTGGAGTTCTTCGCCCATGACTCTCAAACGAGAGCTGAAGCAGGTGATGTTATTGTTAGTTTGATGCCACCTAGTAAAGAATTTAATCGGATTAGAGAAAAGCTTGAGAAGCAGCGATCCGATGAGAAACTAGAAAAAGATAAAGAACAAAAGAAACAGAAGGAAGAAAATGAGTAAAAGCCCCCGTTTGGGGGCTTTTTGGTTATTTTCATTTAGTGTTTAGGCTCATTCGAGTGACAGGCACCGGCCAAAAATTCTTTTAAAAATCAGTCAATTCTTCCTTTATAAAATTCACTCGGTCTTGGATATATTGAAGTATAAAGTCAGGTTCGGAATCAAAGTAGCTTAGTTTATTTTTTAGGAAAGTATCGTTAATGGCATAAGGTCTCAAAATTTTGTGAAGTTCATTGATCTCTTTTTCAAGTTCTTTGGTGGTAAAGAATGTTTCTATTGTTTGCTCAAGCTTTAATCGGTATCGAGTCCTAAAAGTAGGACAGGCTAGTAGTCTCGCTGTAAGCGTATTGTAGCCACCGATGGGGATATAGTCATGTTCCATCATTCTTCCGTTAATATCTCGCCCCCACGTAGCGTCATAATCCCATGGAATAACTTCAAACCGATTGGTTTCCCTGTTTTGATAAAGGGCGTAGTTTTGAATGAAAGCATCAAAATTTTGTGTGCACACTACGCCACATAGCCAGCTTAAATATTTTTCAACGTCTATTAAATTGTTTATTTCATTTATAAACTCTTCTTGTGTTAAAGTGTTGATTTTATATAGAAGAATTTCAACTGAATGATCGTCTGATTCTAATCCGTATTTTCTCATATATCCATCAAGCAATGATTTCTTCGGTTTGTAATCATCAGGTCGAAGGAGTGAAAAATTGGCGTCATCATTTTGAGCATAATAAATGGGCCCATCTGGTAGGTTATGATTGTTAAGATAAAATTCATCAATCGAATCCAGTTTTAAATAGATGCTTGAGAAGAGGTTATTGTGTGTGAGCATAATGTGCTCAGCATTAGGAGTTAGTACATTCAATTTATGAAATAAATTGAAAGAAAGCTTACTTCTTAATAATGAATAATCATTGAATTCGGCATTTAAGTGGAGTGTTTTTTGGTGATGAAATAAGTTCGTGTCATTAAACTCAACCATATACGATTTTTTTTTGAATTTTCGCGTGTGGGCGCCACGATAAGTTGTTTTCACCTCATAATTCGTTTGGTCTACTTGTAAAACAGCTGGTACAAGTTGATCGCTCCATTTATCTTTTTTTAGCTTTTTCATACCATTTTTATCGATCGATAAATGATAGTGTGGAATGCTCATACGTCACTTCCTTTATCCTTTTCCTACTCATAACAAGATATGAGGTTATATGAGATCATGCCACTTAAATGGGAGAGAGTGGAATTTTCCGTAGGAACTGAACAAGCTCTTCATTTCTTCATATCATATAGTAATGCTAAAGCAGAAGATAAGGGAAGGGAGCAAACAGTGTTGAAGAATATTTCAATGAATGTAGAGGTGCTATTACAACAAGCTCAGGAAGCAGGACTTGATGAGTTTCTTATTCAAAACCCGATCGAAGCTAGAGGTGGCAAGCGTAAGCCAGGGAAGAAATCTGGTCGTCGTTCAGGTAAAGGTTCGAGCGGTTGTCGTAGTCGTCGCTCAAGTGGAAAACGTAGCTCAGGGAAGCGTTCACGTTCAGGACGTCGTAGCTCAGGAAGACGTTCAGGTAGGCGCTCAAGCGGCAGACGTAGCTCAGGCAAACGCTCGTGCGGCGTGCGCTCTGGACTTTTTTCGACAGGGAGACGTAGTAACCGTCGCAGTCGACGCTCAGGTAGGCGTTCAAGCTGCAGACGTAGCTCAGGAAGACGTTCAAGTGGCAGACGTTCAAGAGGACGTCGTTAGATAATATTCGCTTTCATTTAAAGGACTGATTTTTTAGAGATCAGTCCTTTTGATGTGATATGCTTTTAAATAAAACGATTGGAGGTAGTGCCATGTACGATGTCACGATCATTGGAGCTGGAGTTAGTGGTATTTTTATGGCGTATCAGTTAACGGAGCTACATCCGGAATATAAAATCATGTTAATCGATAAAGGAAAGAAGCTTTCCGACCGAAATTGTAGAGCTCGTTCACAACAAGAATGTTCTTGTAACGGTTGTGACCAATACATAGGGTTTGCAGGGCTAGGTAAATCAGAAGGTAAATTTAATTATACGAATGATTTTGGTGGTAGTCTCGGTAGAAAAATAGGTATTGCTCAGTCGGAAAAATTGATGTGGGAAGTCGACCACATTCTTTGTTCTTTTGGCGGTGACAAGGCTGAGCTTTATCATACATATAGTTTGGAGTTAGAGGAGAAAGCTAAAAACGTAGGGTTAGATGTGTTCACGACTTCAGTTAGACACCTTGGCACAAACCTATCTTTTGAAGTGTTTCAAAATTTGTATGAGTATTTGTTAGAAAGAATTGATTTAAGATTTGAAACGGATGTTTACTCGATTGAAAAAGCGGAATGCTTTGAGGTAACTACCTCAACAGGAAACGTGAAAACAAAAAATGTTGTTATCTCGACAGGTAATAGCGGAAGTGAGTGGACGTATGCCCAATGTGAACAGTTAGGTCTAGTGCCTGGGCCTGCTCGTCTTGATTTAGGTATTCGAGTAGAAATGCGAGGTGATCAGCTCACATCCATCTTGAAGGATACGTTTGAAACGAAGCTTCATATTCAACGAGAGGGATTTGAAGGAACGACGTACTGTATGAACCCAAATGGGCGAATTATAAGGAAATATCAACACGGGCTTGTTATGCCGGATGGACAGAATAAAAGAGAAGAGAATGCGCAAGGAAACAATTTGAACTTCACTTTATTTGTTCCTTCTTTTTATTCTTCGAAAGAGGAAGCGGATAACACTGCACAGCAAATTATTGGAGGGATTAATAGAGGTGGGGAGCGAATTGTTGTCCAGCGTCTGCGGGATTTAAAAAAACAAGAAGCTACAACTTCGACAATTCTAAGTTCGAATTCAATTGTTCCTTCTCTTGATGGAGAAGCTGGGAACTTAATAGACGAAGTGCCGAACATCTATCTTCGTGCACTTCAGGAGTTTCTTGATCGCCTCGAAAAGCTGATCGGTGAGCCAATTGATGGAGAGACATTACTATATGGTATGGATGGAAAGTTTTATGAAGCAAAGATCCAGACAAATGATCATTTTGAAGCAGAAGTAGAAGGTCTCTTTTTGATCGGAGATTGCTCTGGTGAAACGCATTCTCTATCACAGGCAGCAGCAAGCGGTTTATATGTTGCAAATTTGATGTAAGAAAAAGATCGGCTCTATGGCCGATCTTTTGATTGCTTATTAAGACACAGATGATTCGGATAGTGCTTTTTCACGTTTTGATAGAAATTTCAACGTAAAGATGGCAAATGCGAGCAGAGCAATACAGGTTAACCCAAGGTACAAGTTACTAAAAATGAGATTACTTCCTGATCGTGAAAGTGGATTCATCGTAAACGTAACGTTTTTCATTTCAAGAAGCCTTCCGAAAATAGCTGAACTAAAAGCACCAGCAAGGAAGTTCAATAAATTGAAAACCCCCATACCTACACCATTTTGGTTATCAGGTAGAATAGAAGACAGAAGATCAGCTGTTGAACTCTGGATGAGTGGAAACCCAAGGTAAGCTATTAATAGACACGGAGCAATAACCCATGCGTGATAACCTGAAAACGTTGAGATGAAAAATGTTCCACTTGCGATCAGAAGAAGCGCTATTTTTACAACAAGTATGGCACCACGTTGTTCGATGATTCTACCACCGATTTGGCCGATTAACCCAGCAGCCATTGCCCCGGGAAATAAGACAAGACCGATATTTAAGGTTGATAGCCCGTTAAGCTCTCGCAACATAATCGGGATGACGAATATCAATCCGAAGAGCGCGGAAGTTCCAAGGAAACTAGTTAACACAGTGATCGTGTATTTAGTATTTTTCAATATAACGGGATCGATAAATGGGTGTGTAATCGTAAACGTTCGCCATAAGAATAGAATGAAAAAGACGGTAAAGAGGACGAGTAAATACCAAAGGAACGTTGTAATATAGAACAACAGTGATGCTACCGATACGGCCATAAGCGCAGCACCTGGTAAATCAATGGACCCTGAACGCTTTTCTTCATTCGGTAGCCATTTTCTAAAGAGCGGAATGGCAAATACAGTCGCAACAGAGAAAAGGAAAAGGAAGCGCCAATTCAGCGTACCTCCTACAACACCACCGATTATAGGACCGACACCTGAAGCAAAGGCAACAGTGGAAGAGATCAATCCAAACACTCTTCCTTTTTCTTTAGGGAGAAACCGAATTGGAACAATAAAGGCAAGCGCTGGAATTGTTGCTCCACCAATTGCTTGAAGTATTCGTGCTGCTAGAAGAGTAGGATAGTTGGGAGAAAGAAAACCAATAAAGGCCCCTGTAGCAAAAATACTAATCCCTATAGTAAAAAGAGTTTTGATTGGATAGATATCAGCTAGCTTACCGTACATAAGAGAGCCAATGGCAAATACAAGAATATATCCAGTTAACACCCAGCTTACTTCTGATGGACTGAGATTAAAAGATGCAGCAATATCGGGAATGGCAACGTTGAACATTGTTCCATTCATAACGGCAAAAGCTAGAATCGTACATACAAGAATAATTAGCTTTTTCCGCGCTGATGCATCTAAATTTTCATGTTCATAGTGGTCTGTCATAGCAGCCCTCCTTTAAATAAAGTTATTTTTTGGAGTATCTATTAACGCTATTTATTTAGTATCACGAAATAACACACACTCTTCTACATCATAGAGGGCATTACATTAGAAGTAAACTGAGGAGACTTACAAAATCGGTCCCCCCTACACATATTTCCAGTTATAGACAACAGCAGTGAGATCGATTATGATGAATGAAGGAAAGACTGTCATGATGGAGGAACGGTTATGCCAACAATTAAGGATGTAGCAAAACGAGCAGGTGTTTCACGAACAACAGTCTCGCGAGTGCTGAATGACAATGGTTATGTTAGTCATGAAGCAAGGCAGCGCGTTGTTGAAGCAGTGGAAGAGATGGGATATATTCCGAGTGCACATGCGAAAACAATGCGTACGAAGCGTTCGGGCGTTATAGGCGTTATCCTGCCAAGAATCAGTACTGAAACAGCCAGTCGTGTTGTTAATGGGATCGAGAATGAGCTTGCGGCCAATGGTTATCAGATTCTTCTAACCAATACCCAATTACAGCCTGAGAAAGAAATACAAAATATAAAGCTATTAAAAAGTCGTCAGGTGGACGGTATTATTTTGCTTGCCACAAATCGGAACCAAGAATTACTTGATACCATTTCAGATGCTTCTATTCCTTTTGTTGCAATTGGACAGGAATTAAATGGCGTCATGTCTGTCGTATACGATGACTATCATTCTTCATATAGTGTGACAGAGTCACTTATAGAAAAAGGTCACCGCCACATTGGTTTTATTGGTGTACCAGAAACAGACCATGCTGTTGGGATCGTAAGGAAACAGGGTTACCTTGATGCAATGAAAAAGCACGGTATAACAGTGGAAAAAGGTTGGATTCAATATGGGAACTTTACATTTGAGTCCGGATATGAAGCTGCCAAACAATTAGTGAAGCAATCCGAATTAAAACCAACCGCTATTTTTGCCGTAACGGATCGCATGGCGATTGGAGCGCTTGGCTTGTTGAAAGAGCAGGGGATTCGCATTCCAGAAGATATGGCATTATTCGGTATCGGTGCTTCTGACTTATCCCGCCACGTGACGCCAGCATTATCAACTGTGGACTATTTTAATGAAGATGCTGGACAGAAAACGGCTCAGCTTATTTTAGAGCAGCTATCAGGGAAAGTTTTGGAAAAGAAAAAGCTTAAACTTAACTATAGACTTATTGAAAGGGATAGTGTATAGTAACTAGTGAAAGCGATGTCAATTTCTTTTTAACCAATATGGAATCGTTCACATATTACTTATTATGTAATTACTTAACGATAGACTAATAAGAGCGAGGAAATGAAAACGCTCTTATTTTGCCGAATGTGGAATCGATACCATGCGCAACATATAATGTGAAGGGAGTTAATGTTATGGCTACAAACCGTGAGATTGCTCAGGAAGTCATTGATGCTATAGGTGGACAGGAGAATATTCAATCTGTTGCCCATTGTGCTACAAGACTAAGAATTATGGTACACGACAAAGAAAAAATTGATCAAGAAAGAGTAGAAGGGGTAGAGAAAGTAAAAGGTGCCTTCTATAATTCTGGACAATATCAGGTTATTTTTGGAACTGGGACTGTTAACCGAATTTATGATGAGGTGACAGCGCTAGGAGCAACTGGTTCTACTAAGTCTGAAATTAAAGAAGAATCATC
This sequence comes from Pseudalkalibacillus sp. JSM 102089, assembly GCF_041366475.1. Taxonomy (NCBI): domain Bacteria; kingdom Bacillati; phylum Bacillota; class Bacilli; order Caryophanales; family Fictibacillaceae; genus Pseudalkalibacillus; species Pseudalkalibacillus sp. JSM 102089. The sequence continues at coordinate 620,486 of NZ_JBEWYW010000002.1, read as the reverse complement.
GAAGCAAGGAAATGCGTTCCAACGTGCAATCCGCTCATTTGGTGATGTGTTCGTTCCAATCATTCCAGCGCTTGTAGCAACAGGCTTATTTATGGGACTACGCGGTCTTGTGCTTCAAGAAGAGATACTTGCTCTATTCGGTTTAACACCAGGGGATATCTCAGATAACTTTATTCTATTTACACAAGTTCTAACGGATACAGCGTTTATCTTCCTACCAGCGCTTGTAGCATGGTCAACCTTCCGAGTGTTTGGAGGAAATCCGACGATCGGTCTCGTACTCGGATTGATGCTTGTTACGCCTGCTCTTCCGAACGCATGGGAAGTAGCGGCAGGAAATGCAGAGCCACTTAAGTTTCTAGGGTTTATTCCAGTAGTAGGCTATCAAGGTTCGGTTATTCCCGCTTTTGTTGCAGGTTTACTCGGAGCAAAGTTAGAAAAACGAATTCGTAAAATAGTACCAGAAGCACTAGATCTTATTTTAACTCCGTTCCTAGTATTGTTAATTATGATTACTTTGTCGCTATTTGCGATCGGCCCTATTTTCCATACGGTAGAAGAGTACATCATGGATGGTACGATTTATATTCTTGATCTTCCATTTGGTCTAAGTGGTTTAATCATTGGATTCTTCCATCAAATTATTGTTATTACAGGTGTTCATCACATTTTCAACTTCCTTGAAATTCAGTTGTTTGAAAACCTTGGTTACAATCCATTTAACCCAATTATTTCTGCAGCAATCGCAGCTCAGGGTGGGGCAGCACTTGCTGTTGGCCTGAAAACAAAGTCTAAGAAATTGAAAGCATTAGCCCTTCCATCTTCTTTATCTGCTTTTCTTGGAATTACAGAGCCGGCTATCTTTGGTGTCAATCTCCGGTATATGAAGCCATTTATCATGGGATTAATCGGTGGTGCAGTCGGCGGATTCCTCGCATCACTCTTTAAGTTAAAAGCGACGGGCCTTGCAGTTACTGTTATCCCAGGTACATTACTATTCTTGAATAGTCAGATTGTCTTGTATCTACTTGTTAACATTATTTCGATTGGGGTTGCCTTTGGTCTTACATGGGCATTTGGCTACAAAGACGGTATGCTAGATAAATAATAGTGAAGGGGATCCTCAATAAAGCGGATCCCCTTTTTCAAAATTTCAATGAACTAGGTGATTTTTATGACGGATCGAAACGAGCAGCTAAAAGATCTTGCAATGAAAGAAATAGAGGCACAACGTGAAACAGTTGAAAGTGACTACCGCCGCTCAGCATTTCACTTAATGCCACCTGCAGGGTTATTAAATGATCCAAATGGTTTTATACAATGGAAGGGCGTTTATCACGTTTTCTTTCAATGGATGCCTTTTAAAACGGATCATGGCGCTAAATTCTGGGGACATTATACGTCTACAGACCTCATTAACTGGGAGCTTGCCCCAATTGCATTAGCCCCTGGGGACTGGTACGACAAGAATGGCTGTTATTCGGGAAGTGCGGTCGTCTCTGAAGATAAATTGATGCTTTTCTATACTGGGAATGTAAAAGATGAGCAGGGACAACGTGAAACCTATCAGTGTCTGGCTGAATCAGAAGATGGAATTCACTTTGATAAAAAGGGCGTAGTATTAAACTTGCCTGAAGGATATACTCCTCATTTTCGAGATCCAAAAGTGTGGCAGCATTTAGATAAATGGTACATGGTGGTTGGTACGCAGAACCTAAATGAGGAAGGGCGAGTCGCCTTGTTTGAATCAACCAATTTAAAGGACTGGACGTTGAAAGGGGACGTTACAGCTTCTGGGGAAGAACCGATTGGCGATTTAGGATTCATGTGGGAATGCCCTGACTTATTTGAATTAGATGGGAAGGATATTCTTCTCTTTTCCCCACAAGGGCTAAAGCCTACAGGATACTTGTACCAAAATGTCTATCAAACCGGGTACCTTTCTGGAGAAATAAATTATGTGAGTGGAAAGATGAATCACGGATCATTTACAGAGCTTGATCGAGGTTTTGAATTTTATGCACCACAAACGACACTTGATGAGAACGGAAGAAGGCTGATGATTGGTTGGATGGGTGTGCCTGAGCAAGGAGAAGAGTATCACCCAACAATCGAACACAATTGGATACACATGCTAACCATCCCACGAGAGCTTTCTTACGAAGGGGATAAACTTATCCAACGTCCTGTGAAGGAATTAGAAGCCATGCGACAGAATGAAATGAAAAAAGAAATCACGCTTTCTAATGAAGAAAAGGAATGGGAGGAGTTTCACGGAACCACATATGAATTACTTCTTCATGTGCAGAAAGTGGAAAACTCGTTTGCTGTTAACTTCCGAAACAATGCCGAAATGATTTATGATGCGGATAAAGGAATATTAACGTTTAAACGAAAGAGTTTTGTTGATGGAAAGGATGAGTCGCGAAGCTGCTCCGTTGATGAAGTATATAACCTTCGATTCTATGTCGATTCATCCTCGATTGAAGTGTTTGTAAATGATGGTGAGGAAGTGTTCACATCAAGGTTTTTCCCTGATGAACATGATGTAAGTCTTACCTTTAAAAGTAACGGCTATGTAGATGTGCAAGCGACAAAGTGGCTACTTGAAGCAAAATAGCCGAACCCCCCTCTGACCAAGTCAGAGGGGGGTTTCATATTGGGTAGTACTAATAAACGGAGCGAATAATTCCGTCCTCTACACGCTGAGCTGATCCATTTATCGCTGATGATAATGGTGACGCGAGAAAGGCTACTGTGTTTGCCACTTCTTCGACTCGTGCAAAACGTTGAATTAACGATGTTGGTCCGTTAATAATAACTTCTGCACCTTTTTTTAATAGTACTTCCGCAATTCCTTTACCTATTCCGGAAGTTGACCCTGTAATAAGTGCTAGTTTGTCAGTTAATTGTCAGTTCATGATAACCTCATTTCAAAATACAGTCATACTTTATCAATTAGTCTATTGAATAGACAACGACCGCGTCTAAAGAAAAAAAGAGACAAATAAAGCAAGCGCTGTTATATCCATTAAAGTTAAATCATTCCACAAATTTGAACAAAATATGTATGAGATGTGACAAAAAAGTGATAAATACATGAGCAACTTTTGACATCTTGTGACACCTGTCACATTTATGAAAGGAACCTGCTACAATAGCCAATGGTAACAGTTGTTTCTGTCATTTTTTGTTTAAAATCTACTTAACTAATATATAGGAAGAAAGGAAGGTGGCCTGGCGGTGAAGCGAATGAAATCATTTTTTGCGCTCAGTATGTTTCTTGCAGTGATGGTATTGAGTGGCTGTAGTAACTTAACCGTTCTTGATCCAAAAGGACCTGTAGCAGAACAACAAGCGAATTTAATTCTTTTCTCTATTGGCTTTATGCTGTTTATTGTTTTGGTCGTGTTCGTGCTATTTACACTCATCCTTGTTAAATATCGTGAGCGTAAGAGTGGTCCTGAATACGAACCTCCACATATCGAGGGGAATGTATTCCTTGAAATTGTTTGGACTGTAATTCCGGTAATTATTCTTATTGTCCTTGCAGTGCCGACTGTACAAACGATTTTTGCACTAGAAGAGGCACCGGAAGCGACGTCTCATAAAGATCCAATTGTAATTCATGCGACGTCAGTCGATTGGAAATGGGTGTTTAGCTATCCAGAAGAAAATATTGAAACGGTGAACTATCTTCATATCCCTGAAGATCACCCAATTCTATTTAAATTAGCATCGGCAGATTCAATGGGATCATTTTGGATTCCGTCACTTGGTGGGCAGGAATACACAATGTCTGGCATGATGACTGAACTTTATTTGCAAGCTGATGAAATTGGTGAGTATCGCGGACGTAATGCCAACTTCACTGGTGAAGGATTTACTGAGCAGGTATTTACTGTAACAGCTGAATCTCAAGAAGATTACGAAGAGTGGGTAGAAGAGGCGCAAGACGCACCTGAACTTACTCAAGAGAAATACAATGAGTTGATGCTTAAAGGTCATACAGAAGAGCAGACATTCTCAGAAACTCACCTTCAGTGGGTTGATCATGGAATGGACGCTGAATACGCAACAAAGGTCCGTAATGGCGAATCAACTGATGAAGATGAGTCCTCAGAAATGGATCATTCAGAAATGAACCATGAAGACTCTGAAAAAGATTCCGAGGAGCACTCGCATTAAGAGAGGAGGAAGACACCATGAAATTGGATGAATTTTTTGTCACCGGGGATCCGCTGATCTATGGGGCGGATGTATCAATTGCACTAACATTGATTGGCGCAATCTTCGCCTTAACGTATTTCAAAAAATGGAAATGGCTATGGACGGAGTGGCTAACCACTGTTGACCATAAAAAACTCGGTATCATGTATATCATCGCAGCAGTTCTTATGCTTTTCCGCGGTGGTGTAGATGCCATGCTCATGAGGGCGCAATTAACGGTTCCAGATTCAAGCTTTTTGGATGCGAACCACTATAATGAAATATTTACAACGCACGGAACAATCATGATTATTTTCATGGCTATGCCGTTCTTAATTGGTTTAATAAACGTTGTTGTACCATTGCAAATTGGTGCACGGGACGTTGCTTATCCGTTTTTAAACGCAGTAAGTTTCTGGACTTTCTTCATGGGGGCTATGCTATTTAACATTTCATTTGTTATTGGTGGATCTCCATCTGCTGGTTGGACAAGTTATGTTCCATTAGCTGGTCTTGAACTAAGCCCAGGAGTAGGGCAGAACTATTACTTACTCGGCTTACAAATTGCAGGTATCGGTACATTATTAACGGGTATTAACTTCCTCGTTACGATTTTGAAAATGAGAGTACCATCTATGAAGCTTATGCAAATGCCTATGTTTACATGGTCTTCATTAATTACGATGGTTATCATCATCTTTGCATTCCCGGTTCTCACCGTGGCACTTGCACTTATGACGTTTGATCGTCTGTTTGGAAGTCACTTCTTTACAATGATGGATGGCGGTATGCCAATGCTTTGGGCAAACCTCTTCTGGATTTGGGGTCACCCTGAAGTGTACATTGTTATTCTTCCAGCGTTTGGTATGTTCTCAGAAATTATTAGTACATTTGCACGTAAGACACTTTTCGGTTATAAAGCAATGGTTTATTCCATGGTCGTTATTGCCGGACTAAGCTTCCTAGTATGGGTTCACCACTTCTTTACGATGGGAGCAGGTGGAGCAGTTAACTCATTCTTCTCCATCACAACGATGTTAATCGCTGTTCCGACAGGTGTGAAGATCTTTAACTGGCTTTTCACTCTGTACAAAGGGCGAATACGATTTACGACAGCGATGCTTTGGTCGCTTGCCTTTATCCCGAACTTCGTTATCGGTGGGGTAACAGGTGTTATGCTAGCGATGGCAGCTGCTGACTATCAGTACCACAATACGTACTTCCTAGTTGCTCACTTCCACTACGTGCTCATCTCGGGTACTGTGTATGCTTGTTTCGCAGGTCTATACTTCTGGTATCCAAAAATGTTCAATCACCGTTTGAACGAGCGTCTTGGTAAATGGAGTTTCTGGATTTTCGTTGCAGGATTTAACCTATGTTTCTTCCCGATGTATTTCCTAGGTCTTGCAGGAATGCCTCGTCGTATTTACACATATGGAATTGGAGACGGATGGATGAGCTTAAACGTACTTGCTACGTTCGGTGGTATGCTAATGGGAATCGGATTCTTGATTCTTGTTTATAACATCTACTATAGCTTCCGTTACTCTCCACGTGAAACAACTGGTGACCCTTGGGATGCTAGAACACTTGAATGGTCAACACCAGCTCCAGTACCGCATTATAACTTCGCTCATCTTCCTGAAGCGAAAGGACATGATGCATTCTGGATTATGAAAGAAGAGAAGAAACAAGGAAAAACACCTGAGAAGAAACCTTATAAACCAATTCATATGCCTAGTTACTCAGGCGTGCCGATTGTGATGAGTGTATTCTTCTTTATTGCAGGATTTGGTATGGTATTCTCTTGGAATTGGATGTCTATTCTTGGACTAATTGGTGTCCTTGCAACAATGGTGATTCGTTCATTTGATTATGATAAAGGTTTCTACGTTAGCGTAGAAGAAATAGAAGAAGATGAGAAAAAAACTACTTTATAAAGGAGGCGTGAAGCATGGAATCAGTCGAATATTCTCCTAACACGCCTTTAGAATATCAGTCGGAAACTGGCCGACTGAATATTCTAGGCTTCTGGATTTTCCTCGGTGCCGAAATCGCTTTGTTCTCAACACTGTTTGCCACTTATCTAGTATTAGTTGGTCGTACAGCTGGCGGTCCAGGACCAGAAGAGCTTTTTGAAATTAGTGGTGTGTTAATTGAAACATTTTTGCTACTAACAAGTAGTTTCACATGCGGACTTGCTATTCACTATATGAGAAATCACTCTCTTAAAGGATTGTTTCTCTGGTTAGGTATTACACTCGCATTAGGTTTAGGATTCCTAGGATTTGAAATCTATGAATTTGTTCATTACATTCATGAAGGTGCTGCACTAACAACGAGTGCATACTGGTCTGCCTTTTTCGTATTAGTCGGAACGCACGGTGCCCACGTTACTATGGGTATTGCGTGGATCATTCTTATCTTGATTCAGTTAAAACAGCGCGGATTAACACCTGACACAACAAGGAAGGTCTTTATTTCAAGTTTATACTGGCACTTCCTTGACGTTGTGTGGATCTTTATCTTCACAGCAGTCTACTTGTATGGGATGGTGATGTAAGATGGCCTCAAACAACGAGCAGACAAATAGTCATAGCCATTTCCCATGGAGCCACGTTGTTGGTTTCGGTCTATCGATCGTTTTAACACTACTTGCTTTATGGGTCGGATTCGCTTCAGACTTTAGTTTTAGAACGATTATGATTATTGTTGTCATCCTGGCATTGATTCAGGCAGCGATTCAGCTCTTAATGTTTATGCACATTACTGAGAGTGATAGTAGCCGAATTCAGATCGGAACGATTCTTTACGCAGTTTTCATTGCAGTTGCAGTCGTTGCAGGTACAATCTGGGTTATGTCATTCGGTATGCACAATATGAATATGTGATTCAAAAAAAGCTGTTCACCTTAAGAGGTGAACAGCTTTTTGTTTGAAGTTTTTGATAGGGAAAGGTGATCCTTTAGTGACCCTATAGTATTCTTATTCTTCAATTTGTGGCATTTTCTTTGCAAGTGACCGTTCCTTAAGGAATGGGCGAGCAAAGATGAGATAAGCCGCTAAATGAGCGAAAAGAACATTAATTGCGAAAAGAGTAATAAAGAGTGTATGTGCTACTGGAGTCATACCGCCACCAATGTAGAAAATAAGTAGCGCCCAGATTGCCACAATAAACGGTGTGTGTAAGAAAGCAAGCTTCTTATAATCCTGCCACAGAAACAACGGTGTAGCCGTGATAACGAAAAGATAGACCATATAGACATCCATAGTTAACAACTCCTTTTTATGATACCGCTTACAAACTAAACTTATGTCGAAATAAAGAATAATTTGTGAATGTTTTGTTACAATTAGTATACCACAATTGTTCGAAAATTCTACACATATTTGAGATTTTTTCAGGATAACTTTATGATTTAGAAAGATAAAGTGGAAAGAAGGTGCATGATGAAGAGATTCATCTTACTTATCCTATGGCTTGGGTTTATATTGTATTCAGTTTTTCTAGCGCCAGAAGGAAATGGTCCTTATCTTTCTGAATTATTAACGATGAATCAACCCGATCCCAGTTTGCTTGCCATGTTTTCTCTACTCGGAGTATTTCCTGCTGTTTTTGCTGTATTGCTGTTACGGAGCGACCGAGGTTCAATACCAGCATGGCCATTTGTACTTGGTTCATTTGTAACTGGGGCATTTAGTTTAATGCCATATTTTATTTTAAATAAGAAGAAGGATGCCCCCAATCGAACGCCAGATAAGTTGAGGATATTACTTCAATCTCGTGGTCTTTCCCTTGTCCTTATTATGATAGCTCTTGGTTTAATGATTTACGGACTAGTGGCTGGAGATGCTTCTATTTATCACAAAGCTTTTCTAGAATCGAATTTTGTTCATGTGATGACGATCGATTTTCTAGTTTTAACAGGACTCTCTATTCTGGCTTTACGTGAACGCGACCGTGTGTCAGGAATACATGGTCTTCTACCGATTGTTGGTCCACTCATGATTGTAATAAAAGGAAAACGTTAAATTAGGAGGCTTAACATGCGAAGATTAGAAAAAAGCGAAGTAATTGATGCCGTACGACTTTCAGAATATGCTTTTCAATATAAAGTTCCTGATAAAGATTTAGAAGAAAAAATTAGGGGCTATAGTCAACATGAAATATGGGGAGATTTTGAAGGCGACGAGCTTGCCGCTAAGCTTCATTTAATTGATTTAGAAACATGGATTGCTGGGAAAAAGTTCGCTATGGGCGGTATTGCGTCGGTTGCAACATACCCTGAGCATAGAAGAGGTGGGAGAGTAGCACGTTTACTACAAAACGCCCTATCGGAAATGAAGAATAGAGGACAAACTATCTCTTTTCTCCATCCTTTTCAAATTCCCTTTTACCGTAAGTTTGGTTTTGAAGTTCTGAATGACTGGAAAAAGTTAAATTTAAAGAAGGAAGATTTCAAACTGTTACCAAGTGTAAATGGTAAAGTTCGACGAATTGTACTAGAACACGTTTACGAAACGCTTAATCCAGTATATGAAGAATTTTCTAATCGATTTAATGGCATGCTTGTTCGAACGGAAAGCTGGTGGCGGGAACGGGTATATTCAGAAGGATTTCAGTTTGCGGGATATCGAAACGAAGAAGGCAGATTAACAGGGTATGTGTACTACCAAGTAAAAGATCGTTCGATTGAGGTAGAGGAATTGGTTTGTTTGGATGGTGAGGCGAGACGAGGGCTTTGGAATTATATCTGTCAGCATGATTCTATGATTGATGATGGAACACTGCTGACGAATGTAGCCGATCCACTCCCTTTCTTGCTGAACAACCCTAAAGTGAAAACAATAGTTGAAGCCTATTTCATGGCACGAATCGTAGATGTAGAGAACTTTCTAAAACAGTATCCATTCAAGTTAGATAAGAATGAATCATTCTTTCTACATATTACAGATGCACATGCACAATGGAATAATAGGAGCTATCATATTAGCGCTGAGGGAGTTAATGTGTACAAGGGAGATAAAGAAAATGCTTCTTGTATGCATCCACCTAAACGTGGACTACGATGTAATATTAATACGTTGACAGCCCTTCTAACTGGCTATCAGAAGGCGGAATTGCTTTATGAAGCAGGTTTACTGCAAGGGCCAGAGAAGGAAGTAGCCATTCTGCAAAAAGTAATACCGAACAGAGAATCGAATTTTATGGATTTCTTCTAATAAGTTCACCTTGGCCAGCTGCTTTCTCAATTGTTAAGGTAAATGAATTAATAATCGCTTTTGTTTTATTGAATCGTTTTTCATTAAAAAATCGCCTCTTTCAAATGATGAAAGTGGCGATTTTTTTGTTCATCTTCCTATGGACCGGATTTTTAAATTGATATTGTGCGAATCTTATCAGCTTCTTTCCGTTTTAACTGTTCGTAATCTATATATCAGTTTGTTTGCAAGTTATTTACGTTAAAGCTCAAACGGCTTCATTCTATAGGAATAAGGGTATGCTTCTTAATTAAGAATAGGAAACAAAGAATGGTCGACCAACTGAGATTATTGGAAGTATGCGAAGGCTTTTTTATCAGAAGCGCTTTGGAAGTCACAAGTGCAATAGAAAACAACATGAGAGGCGAGAAAACAATGTCGCGAATAGGAATTGGCTTTATCATCATTGCACTCATTGGATCAATCAGTTTGGTAAGTGCTAAAGGATGGCCTTCATCAAATAATAGTGCATCAGAAGAGAGTGAGTGGGTCGGATCTTGGACAGCAAGCATGCAGGCGCCTGCTCAGGATGGAAACTCGCATGAAGGTTTTAAGGATCAAACAATCCGGTTAATACTTCGTCCCCATATGGATGGAGATCAAATGCGTATTCGACTGTCTAATGAATTTGGTTCATTACCTTTATCTATGAAAGAAGTAAGGGTTGCTGTCTCAAAAGAAGGTGCGAGCGTAGACAGCGAGACAGATCAAGTTATCACGTTTAACGGAGAGAAATCCGTTACAATTCCTCCAGGTGAAAAGCAGTATAGCGATTCGATTGAATTCCCTATTAGCGCGGATCAGAATCTTGCTGTCAGTTTATCAGTAGATGGTGAGACTGGACCTACAACATGGCATCAGCGTTCAAACCAAACGGTGTACATGTCTGAGGAAGGAAATCATGCTGGGGATGTGGAAGGAACATCATACACTTCAAAAGAAGAAGCCTGGTTCTGGTTAGATAGATTAGAGGTGGTTCCAAATCATTCAGTAGATGGTGCACTCGTCATAATAGGGAGTTCAATAGCGAATGGCAATTATTCAACTATGAATGCGAATAACAGATGGCCAGACTATCTTGCCAATCGAATGAATGAAGAAGAAGCTCATGTGAATATGTCTGTCTTGAATGCAGGGGTATCTGCGAATCATTTAATTAATAGTGAAGAAGGAAAAGGGGAGAACGCATTAGCTAGATTAGATCGAGATGTTTTAAGTCAGGAAGGAATAAAAGCGGTTCTATTACACGAAGGTATAAATGATTTAAGACATTATCCTGAATATGATTCAGAGAAAATCATTGATCGTATGAAAGCGATTATTAAAGCAACTCATGAAAAGGGTCTCGATATTTATGGAGGAACGTTAACACCATATAAGAATTCCGATATGTATACAGAAGAAGGGGAGAAAACACGTCAGGAAGTTAACGACTGGATCCGGACAAGTGGAGCCTTCGATGATGTAATTGATTTTGATAAAGCATTGAGAGATCCTGACGATCCTGCGAAATATCTCCCGAAGTACGATTCTGGAGATCATTTGCACCCAAATGATGAAGGATACGAGAAGATGGCAGATACGGTTGATCTATCGATATTTGAATGAGGGAGGGCAACATTTAATTATTATGTAGGAAAGCGTTTTAAACAAACCAGGGGGCTCATTGCAAATGAGCCCCCTGGTTTGTTTGTTTATGATTTAAAACGGATTTGTCGCCCACTGCAATGACTGCTTGATGAAAATGCGAGGGTGCAATTTCAACTGGCCAACCATATATTCAGCGAGATCTTCAGGTTGCATATACTTTTCCTTATCCTGTTCGTCGAGCTTGTCGCCGAAGACGAGTTCGGTAGCAACAAGGCTTGGGTTTAGTGTGAAGACGCGAATATTATTTCTGCGAACTTCTTGCATGAGAGCTTCGGTCATGCCCTGGATGGCAAACTTAGAAGCACTATAAGATGTTGAGCCAGCTGTGCCTTTTAGACCGCTACTTGACGAGATTGTGATAATATCACCGCTATCTTTATCGATCATTTGTGGAAGTACAGCCCGCGTTACATGATACGTCCCGTAAACATTTACTTCGAGAGTTTCTTTCCAGTCATCGGGCGCCATTTCTAAGAATGAGCCATATCGCCCCATACCAGCATTATTGATCAGAATATCTGCCGAGCCGAGGTCGTTTTTTAAGTGATCAATGGCTTTATTAACTTCATCAATCTCTGCAATGTTAGCAGGCGCAACAACGGCTTTAACACCGTAAGATTCTGCTTCCACAGCGACTTCTTTTAGCTTGCTTTCTGTTCTGGCAATCAAGCCAATATGAACCCCTTCACTTGCAAGCTGAAGAGCCGTCGCACGTCCGATACCGCTACTTGCCCCAGTAATATAAGCGATTTTACCTTTAATGGATTGTCCCATTATTGATCATCCTTTCTTCACGTCTCTATCTAATAGTCTAAAGCTAGCATACCCAGAATTCAAAAATAAGCAATCGCTTACTAAACTTCATAAAAGCATTCGTATGTTTAACTATAGTCCTTATCGGTTACAGTTACTGTGGAAGCAAAGATAAGCTAAATGATATAAATCGATTAAACATAAAAAGGAGTTTTTACATCATGCGTAACCAATTAAAACATTACATTAACGGCGAATGGGTTGAATCTACAGGTTCAGAAACACATGACGTAATCAATCCAGCGACAGAAGAAGTCATCGGCAAGATTAGTTTGGGAACGAAAGAAGATTTGGATAAAGCAGTTAAAGCAGCTCGTGCGGCATTCCCTTCTTTCTCTCAAACAAGTCGAGAAGAACGTGTGAAAATGCTCGAAGATATCGCGGCAGAATACGCGAACCGTAAAGAAGAAATCATTGACGTGATTACACAAGAACTTGGTTCTCCTCGATCCATTTCAGAGAAAGTTCATTACAACATGGGCTATCAACACTTCTCTGAAGCAGCGAAAGCACTGAAAGAGTATTCTTTCTCAGAAGATCGTGGCGATCATACGATCTTTAAAGAAGCAGTTGGTGTAAGTGGCCTTATTACACCTTGGAATTTCCCGACAAACCAATCGTCTACTAAGATTGCGAGTGCATTTGCAGCAGGTAGTCCAGTTGTCTTAAAGCCAGCTGAAATCACACCATTTGCTGCAATTATCTTAACAGAAATCTTTGATAAAGTTGGCGTACCTAAAGGCGTATTTAACCTTGTGAACGGTACAGGCGAAACGATCGGTGACGGCATTAGCTCACACCCTGATATCGATTTTGTTTCGTTTACAGGATCAGCAGGCGTTGGTGAAAAAGTAATGAAAAACGCGGCAGAAACAATCAAGACAGTTGCACTTGAACTTGGAGGGAAATCTCCATTTGTCATGCTTGAAGATGCAGACATTACAAAAGCTGCTAAAGCTGCTGTAAGCCACATTGCAACAAACTCTGGTCAAGTATGTTCCGCTGGGACTAGAATGATTGTTCCTGCTTCTAGAAAAGAAGAATTTGAAGAAGCGGTAAAAAATGTTCTTCCAGAATTCCCAGTTGGCGATCCGAATGGAAATAACTATGTAGGACCACTCGTTTCTGAAAAGCAGTGGAATACCGTGCAGTCTTATATTCAAAAAGGAATTGACGAAGGCGCGACACTTATCGCAGGTGGAACTGGTAAGCCAGAAGGTCTTGAAAAGGGCTATTACGCACAACCAACTATCTTTACAGACGTGAAGAATGACATGGTTATTGCGCAAGAAGAGATCTTTGGACCAGTTATGTCGATCATCACATATGAAACAATTGATGAAGCGATCGAAATTGCAAATGACGTTGTATATGGCCTGGCAGGTTATGTCTTTGGTGAAGATAAAGAAACGCTTCGCAAAGTTGCAACAAGCATCCGTGCTGGAAGAATTAAAGTGAACAATGCAGACATGGATTTTGCAGCACCGTTTGGTGGTTACAAGCAATCCGGTATCGGACGCGAGTGGGGAGATTTCGGGATTGAAGAGTACCTTGAAACGAAAGCCGTACTAGGATTCCCTTCTTAAGTGAATTTGATAAATTATGAAAGAGAGCAGTTGCCATAATGGCAGCTGCTCTTTTTATTGTTGGGTTGTAGATAAAAGTAGCAGAAATCACTGGTTAAGGTCTGTAAAGAAACAAAAATACTTATTAATTTTGCTCATAACCCCATGTTTGACGTAAGAAATGATAGATTAGTTTTGTATGAATTTAGGAGGTGCGAGATGTTTCTCTTTTTTCTTATCGTAGCGAGCAGTGTGGTTGGACTTATATTGTTGCCATTGAACGAAATCGGACTCATCATTGGATTTGGGATTATCGTAGGTTGTTTGCTTCGAGGGCTTTATTTGCTTCATGAAATTAATCATAAGCTTGATCGAGAAAAGATGTGATAGTCTGTAAACTATTCTTTTTAAATGGAATTGACTATAAAGATGCTAAGTTTTTATTAATCCAAGAGTTAGATGTGTTCATTAGAAAGAGTTTAATCTTTGGCGCGCATATTACAATGATTGATTTTTCAACGTTAGCGAGAATGTATTTCCAATGACTTGGATCAGCTAGTTTATATGGTAACTGTGGAAAAGTATTTGGCGTAGTATAAAAGAGACCATCCCTATAACCAGGGATGGTCTCTTTCAATCACCTACATAGCTTCATGCTTTTCTTCTAATTTATTCTTCGTTGAAGAACGTTTAATTAAGCTAGTCCCTACAAATACAGCAATTAGTATCGCAGCAACGATCACAAGGAATAGGATGTTAGAAGATAGAAGTTCAATCAAGCCTCCGAGAAGGAGTCCGACTACGCCGAAATCTGAATCTCCGAATGTTGTTCCTTGAAAGCCTAATGAGCCAAGCACTGGAAGAAGAAGAGCTGGCAAGAAGCTAATAATTACCCCGTTAGCCATAGAGCCAAATACCGCTCCTTTACGCCCGCCAGTTGCATTACCGAATACGCCAGCTGCGGCTCCGGTAAAGAAGTGAGGGACAAGCCCAGGAACAATTACTTTTAGGCCTAAGATCGGTAGAAGGAACATGCTGAGAAGTCCAGCGACAAAGCTAAAGAAGAAACCGATGATTACCGCGTTGTTTGCGAATGGGAACACAGACGGGGCATCAAGTGCTGGAATCGCATTTGGTACGATTTTATCAGCAATTCCTTTAAAAGCTGGTACAATCTCAGATAGGAGCATTCTTACACCCGCTAAAATGATGTACACTCCAGCTGCAAACGTTAACGCTTGCATAAACGAGAAGACTAAGAAGTTTGTTCCACCGCTTAGCTCGGATTCGATGAATGCAGGCCCTGTGAAAAGAGCGACTACGAAGAAGAGAATCGCCATCGTAAGAGAAACGGATACAGATGTGTCTCGCAAGAAGTTAAAAGACTTCGGTACTTTAATTTCCTCAGTAGATTTAGAGTTTTTACCAACTGCTTTTCCGACAGCAGCTGCGATTAGATAACCGAACGAGCCAAAGTGGCCGATCGCGAAATCATCGCTACCTGTAATTTTTCTTGTGTAAGGTTGTAGTAGGGCAGGTAAGAGGACCATCAGAGAACCAAGAATAATTGAACCAGTGACGATCATTGTTACACCGCTAAAGCCACCAGTTGAAAGAATAACAGCAATCAGACATGCCATGAACATGGTGTGATGACCAGTTAAGAAGATATACTTAAAAGGGGTAATGCGCGCTAGAAGAATGTTTGCTACCATTCCGAAAAGCATAATCATCGCTGTTTCTGCGCCGAACGCATCCTGCGCTAATGCTACAATCGCTTCATTATTCGGAATGATTCCTTGAATTTCAAAAGCGTGATCAAACATACTACTAAAGTTATCAAGGGAGGCGACAAGCACGCCAGCGCCTGCCCCCAGAATGACAAATCCCATGATCGTTTTTAATGTACCTGATATAACATTTGCGACATCTTTCTTTTGAAGAAGGAGACCAATAAGAGCAAATAACCCTACAAGAATCGCCGGTGTTCCTAGAATATCTTTCATTATAAGATCGACCATGATGTTATGCCCCTTTCAAATTTGCTTCAATCGCCGTCCTTAGTTCCTTTTTATCCATTAAATTATTTAGCTTAATGACATTTCGCTTGCCGTCTTCTAGATTTTCAACAATCTCTGTTGAGCCTAAGAAGTAATCAGCATTCTCAGATTTACTAGTTGTAAGATCTGTATGATCAACCTCAGCTTCAATTCCAAGCTCGTTTAGAATACTTTTCACGTTCATTTCTACGATAAAGCTGCTTCCTAGTCCATTACCACATACAACAAGAATTTTTTTCATTTTTATTCTCTCCCTTAGTTTGAGTATTTTGATACGAGTTTAATAATTTCTTCTTTTTTCTCTGCACCATAAATCATTTCTAGGTTTTCTTCTTCTGACAGCAGCTCCGAAAGTTGAGCAAGAGCTTTTAGGTGCGTTTCGTTATCTACTGCAGCGAGTACGATTAACAACTTTACCTGATGCTTTTCTTTAGATGAAAAGGGAACCTCTTGATCTAATCGAAGCAAGCTCATACCAACCGTATTCACACCTTCTTCTGGACGGGCATGAGGAATAGCGATTCCTGGAGCGATGACTACATAAGGCCCCAAATCTTCTACATTTTTGATCATGGCATCGATATAAGAAGAGGTGATTTGCTCTGTCGCAAGGAGCGGCAGAGCTGCTGTTTTGATCGCTTCTTTCCAATCTGCTGTCTGCGTAGCAAATTGAATGGTTTCTTCATGTAGTAAGTCATTTAACATAGGTCGTTCAAACCTTTCTATTGATAAGCTGGTTGGTGATGGAGCAAATAACTGATGTAATTCATTTCTTAGTTCCTTCTCATTCGTAATCGTTCCATGTTTTTTCATGATTTCAACGATCACATCTGGGTTCAAGTCAGTTTCTTCATGAGAAGTTGTTTGTACTTCCTCCATCCAATGAAGGATTTTCTCTTTTCCCTGCTGTGTCAAAATGGGATTCACCGTTAACACAGGTAACGTGTCATGTTCCAATGGTGATGTAGAGAAGACATAATCCACATCGTAGTGGTTTTGTATAAATTGTCTTCTTGATACTGTCCCAATGACTTCCACATTTGTGAGAAGCTTTTCAAGCTGTCCTCTTAAAATATTTGATGTGCCAATGCCTTTTTCACAAACGATAATTGCTTTTCCGAACGTCACTTCCGGAAGCTCTTCCTTCTGCATCCAAGCTCCAAAGTGCATCGCTAGATAAGCGAGCTCATCATCGGGTAGCTTTTGAGACATCATCAATTCGATCGGCCAAACAGCGCGTTTCGTAATGGAAAAGACATCTGGATATTCCTGTTGTACCGACTCTGTTAGTTCGTTTGTAATCGGAACATGATATTTCAAGCGGTAGTACGTTGGTTTAAGGTGAAGAAAAAGAGCTTCTTCTAGTTCATCGCGCTGATCGAATAAGACACAAGCGTAAACTTGAAATTCATTAACGATCTCTCTAACAACGTTTCTCAGCTTGTTACTTTCAAGACTACCAACAGTGCCCACTTCAGAATAATTGACCCTTGAGCCAAGAAGGTGCATCGTGATAAAACCTATCTCATCCATTGATAGTGAGAGTTTGAATTGAACTTCTAATTCTTTTGCAATGCTCTTTGCTGCTTCAAATTCTCTCGTTGAACAAACAGCGTGTTTTTCATCTGGATCAAGCAGGATGCGATGCTCGCCTTTCAAACGTTGAAGAAGAACGACAAGCTGAATGGCTAGAACATGTATCGTATCGTCCGTTAGCTCTACTTTTAGAATTGGCTCAGCATTCATGATGATTTGCTTCATCGGAATGAGGTGTGAATAGGTGTGTTCATCACCGTTCTTTAAGAGAGGATAAAGAAAATTCGTCATTTCGGTTAATTGTCCATTTGTGAGAACCTCGGACAGAAAACGACTCAATATTCTCCTCTTATTTTCCTCTTTACCTTCCACTACATAGCCGGTTGTTCTTTCAAATTGTAAAGTTAATGTTTCCTCGGCCAGAACTTTTTTAACAAGTTTTAAATCCTTAGCGACTGTGCCGCGACTTACTTGAGTACGTTCCATAAAGTTCTGCATAAAGACTGGCTTATCGTT
The DNA here is from genome assembly GCF_041366475.1 of Pseudalkalibacillus sp. JSM 102089. Classification (NCBI taxonomy): domain Bacteria; kingdom Bacillati; phylum Bacillota; class Bacilli; order Caryophanales; family Fictibacillaceae; genus Pseudalkalibacillus; species Pseudalkalibacillus sp. JSM 102089. Next base: position 602,876 of record NZ_JBEWYW010000002.1, on the reverse strand, counting down.
TGTTAAGAGTTCAACGCCAATTAAAGTGATGCGTTCCGGTTGAGAATAGTGGTACTGCCATTCTTTTAGTTCCTTCATCAATTTAGGAACGGTTTGTTTGGTCTCTTCAGAGAGATAGTACCCCATTCCTTGTTTTGTTTGGATAATGGGTAGCTTGTTCTCATCTAGCCAATCGTTAATTTTTTGTAGGTCATAATGAACAGTTCGTTTTGATATTCCTAATTGGTCAATGACATGATCAACCGTAACTAACTCTGTTGCATTCACGAGCTTTGTTAGTAAAAATGTGCTTCTTTCATCAAGTGACATGGAGATCTCCAACTCCCTTACAATTGCAAAATGATACGGATGAAACAAATCATGATTTGATATTGCTAAGTATATAGGCGATAAGATTAATATGAAAGGGTTTGCAATGTGTTGTTTTTGTATTTCGTCAATTTGCAAAAGTGAACAGATGTGAAATTGGAACGTGTTTGAAGAGAGAAATTCGAATCAGATTCTAGAAAGAACCGTATATGTATGGAGTCAGTAGATTAACAAATTTGTAGGTGATATACTAACCAAAGTATTAAAAGAATCGATTCATTCTTTGGTTTTTCCACCCCCAATTTTACTAGAACCTTTTTAGATAATAGTCTTATAACTTCGCTTTATAAGGAGATGGAATACTTATGAACATATCTCAAGAAAACTTTGGCACGTTAAATGGTCAGGATGTAACATTATTTAAGTTGCAAACGAAAAGTGGTTTTGAAATTTCTTGTATTGATTATGGTTGCATTATTACTCGCATTCTCAGCCCAAATAAGAATGGACAACTTGAAAATATAGTACTGGGTTATGACACCCTGGAAGAGTACCTAACTTGTTCCAATTATTTTGGGGCTGTTATTGGGAGAGTAGCTGGAAGAATTGATGGCGGTTCCTTTGAATTAGGTGGAAAAGAATTTCACTTACATAAAAACGATGCTAACAACCATATTCATGGAGGCAGTAGGGGGTTTAATAGCGTAATTTGGGATGCCAAAGTCATTCAAAATCACCAGGATGAGGGGACTATTGAATTTAAATATCATAGTGCTGATGGAGAAGAAGGTTATCCGGGCAATGTAGAAGTTGTTGTACGTTATACTTTGAACAATCAAGATGAATTAACGATTCATTACAGTGCTACTTCTGACAAAGATACGATCATGAATTTGACAAACCATACTTATTTTAATTTAAGTGGGGATTTGAAGGAAGATGTGTTGAGTCATTCTTTAAAGTTGAAAAGCAATTACTATTTAGAGTTAAACCGTGACATGATACCGACTGGAAAGCTATTAAATGTGCAGGGAACGTCTTTTGATTTTCGAGACGGGAACAAATTGAGTGAGGGTGTGAATCATCCTCATGAGCAGAATTTACTAGTAGGTGAAGGGTATGACCATCCATTTATCCTTGAAGATCATCAAGAAATTGTATTAAGTTCTTCAGGACGGAAGCTGACCGTTGCTACGAGCGAGCCCTGTGTTGTGCTATATACAGGCAACAGCATATGTGAAGGTTTCAAGATAAGAGAGGTTCCTTCAAAAAAATATCTAGGGGTATGTCTTGAGACGCAAAAACATCCAAATGCTATTAATCAACCAGAATTTCCATCTGTTGTGCTAAGTGAAAACACACCATATGAATCAAAAACACGCTATAAATTTCAAACGAGGTAACCATAAATCCTCATCAAGTCCTTTTATATACAATGGTGTTAAAAGTACTATTTGTATCTCATATAGGATCTACCTTGATGTTATTGGATTCTTTTCTGATTCGTAATAGTTTGTCTCTCAAAACCAAGAAGCCTTTTATTCGGAGGCTCCTTGGTTTTTTATATAAAAATGTTTCGATTTATACAAAAATGGGAAATTAAGGTATAGGTGAAAGAAACTGGTGATTACGAAAACCATCAGGTAGTTCCATACATAATGTAACGTCAGATCCCTAGCCTTCTCATGCCAAAAAAATGAATTGGAGTGTTTGGATGTTAAAGAAGTTAGCCCCACTATCGTTAGCAGCAGTTGTTTTTGTAGGTGCCCCGTTTCACACCTCTGCAAAGGAAATGAGTGCGACGGACATTCTAAAGCAGTCGAATGAAGCAATGACTGAAATCGAGAGCTATTCTACAAAAACAAATATGGAACAATCGATTCCTCTTAAAGGTGAAACGATGTCCATTTCTAGCGAATCTGAAGCGGACATAACGCTGAAGCCTTTCGCAATGCATCAGGTTGTGACAACACAATCGCCTGAGGAAGGTGAAGTCTCACTAGAGTCTTATTGGACAGAGGAAGGTTTCTACCAGGAAGATCCTGAAAAGGGGTGGATTAAGATGCCTGAAGAACTGACGCAAGGTTTAGAAGAGCTTCAAAGCATGACGATGGTGGAAGGCCAGATGTCGCAAGTCGAAGAACTTAGTGAAGAGATGAGCGTTGAAGAAACTGGCGAAGGATTCGTTTTAACATATGAGGGCGACGGCAAGACGTTAATGGAAGCATCTATGAAAATGTTTGAAGAGAGTATGTCAGGTGAAGACTCCGGGTCAATGAAAGGACTTATGGAGCAGATGACGATTAATGATTTTAACTATGAAGTGACGATCGATAAAAAGACTTATTACATGAAGCAATTATCAATGGACATTGATATGGATATGGAAATCGAGGGAGAAAGCATGAATATGACTCAATCGATGGAAATGTCGGTAGACAACTATAACGGTGTTGATGAAATTACCGTTCCAGCTAATGTGATTGATTCGGCGAAGCCATTGGAGGGCGGACAAATGCCTGAAACGGCTACTGCCAATCCTATGCTTGCCTTAGGTGGAGCGTCACTAGCTTTAATAGCAGGTGGCCTATTGGTTTTCAGAAGGAAAACACGTACTCAATAATCTATTGTGAAGAACCGCCAAGCATGATGCGTTTTTTTCCCTTTCTATAGGACGAGCAATTGAGGTGGAGAAATGAACAAAGTTTATGTTGTTTTGATGTGTGCAGGTCTATTTATAGCAGCCTTCTATGGCTATGAGTGGTGGCAGTCCACGCAAGCAGTTGAGCAAGTAGATGCTGAAGAGACTGAGAGGTGGAATACCGAAGAAGCAAGCGAAGTTCAGGAAATAGAAACGGCTAGTAGTCATTCAAAAGAGCAAGCGGTGGTAATGAGTAATGAAATAAATGCTTATGAGAAGGGCGAGGAAGTTGGTCGATTAATTATTCCTGCAATTGAAAAGGGATTTACTACTTATTGGGGAACAGATGAAGAAACGTTAAGTCAAGGTGTTGGGATGTACGTAAGTCAGTATACAACGACACCTGATCAAGGCCGTCATACCGTATTAAGTGGACATCGGGACACCGTTTTCACTGGATTGAATAATGTTCAGAAAGATGATCCAATCTTTTTTGAATTCGATGGAAAACGATATGAGTACATCGTTGTCGGAATAAAGGTTGTTGATGAGGACGACAGGACGGTTATTGTCGACAAAGAAGAGGCGACATTAACGTTAACGACGTGCTATCCTTTTGAATTCATTGGACACGCCCCTGAACGATATGTGATTCAATCGGAACTAGTGAACGTGATGGATATGTAGGTAACTCCGCCAGATAAACGAATGAAGCATATGAAAAAGTCCTGCCGTCTAGCAGGACTTTTTCATATGCGGGAAAGGGATGTAGAGGGTCGTAAACGCGGTCTGATCTCCTGGACAAGATGATCGCCTTTTCCTAATTCATTTAATTGTAATAAAGTATGCGCAATGTTTTCTTCTACTTCATACGTTAGTCCTGTGTTGTAATCAATTAGAAAATACATCTTTCCATCTTCAAGTGTTCCGGATAAGAGCTCGTATTTATCGTATTCAAAATGGACCTCTGTTCCGTATTGCGTCATCTCAAGGTACGTTTCGAAAGGGGTGACGGGGAATACTTCTAATTTACTCATGTTCATCCTCCAGCTATTTTAATAGATTTTAGTAAGCAGTCTATCCGAGTTTATCCTACTCTATACATGAAAAAGAGATTTAAAGAATGAAAGTTTTGTAGAGTGGGTTAAGCTCAGATATTTGGAGGTTAAAGCTAACATTTTGACTTATAGCTTATAGTGCTGTATCTTATTCCCTAGTAATTATATATGAATAATTAACATTCTTTTATTAGGAGGGAAATCATGAAGAATGTATTGAGAGGCTATTTGAATGCTTCGTTAATAGTAAAAATCACCGTTGCGCTAGTTCTCGGTATTATAGTTGGTCTTGCTTTTGGCAAGGATGCGGCCATTCTCGCTCCGCTTGGAGATTTATTAATTAAATTGCTATCATTTCTTATTATCCCATTAATTCTATTTACATTGATTGTTGGTGTCAATCAAACGAAATTGAATAACCTTGGCCGTATGGGAGGTAAGGTGTTTCTATACTATGTTTTGACGTCTGCTTTAGCTATCATCGTTGGACTAACAATAGCGACGTTATTTAATCCAGGTACAGGATTATCAATCGATCCTAACCAATCATTTGACGTTCCGGATAATCCTGGGATTGTAAGTGTTCTTTTAAATATCGTGCCATCAAATATCGTTACAGCGTTTAATGAGATGAACCTACTTGGTATTATTTTTACTGCTTTTGCTTTTGGTATCGCGATTTCTGCGCTGCGAAACTCAGAAGAACACGGTCAGCTCGGTGAGCACTTATATAAAGTAGTTGAAGGCTTGAATGAAGCGACTTTTAAAATTATGAATGTGATTCTGCAGTATGTTCCAATCGGGATTTTTGCAATCATTGCGAAAACAATTGGAAATCAGGGGTTGGATACGATTCTCTCGCTCGGAAACATGATCGCTGTCCTTTATATTGCTTTAATTGTACAGATCGGAATATATGTACTGTTCTTGTTATTATTCAAAGTAAGTCCGAAAGAATTTTTTAGTCATGCAAGTAAGCCGATGATCACCGCTTTTGTTACGCAAAGTAGCTCTGGCACATTGCCACTTACGATGAATGCGGCGAAAGGGCTAGGGGTTTCGAAAAGTTTATATAGTTTTAGTTTGCCACTAGGTGCCACGATTAATATGGACGGAGCGGCAATCCGAATTGCGATATCTGCGGTGTTCGCTGCAAATGTCGTTGGCTCGCCGCTAAGCTTTACAGACATGTTGATGGTCGTTATCGTTGGAACACTTGCATCAATTGGTACAGCCGGTGTCCCTGGTGCAGGAATTGTTATGATCGCCACCGTGTTTGCTCAGGTTGGGTTACCGATGGAAACCGTTGCTTTATTAACAGCCGTGGATGCCTTAGTAGGAATGGGTGCCACTGGTCTTAATGTAACGGGAGATCTTGTTGGTGCTTCAATTATTAATCGAAAAGAGAGATTGGCAAAAGAGAAGATAGCGAAGTAATAAAAAGTCGGGCGATGCCTGGCTTTTTATTGTGGGCTAAATTTTATCTTAAAAAGGATAAAGATGATAGTGCCTGTATTTGTATCCGCTTCCTAAAAAACTTATAGGCTAAATCCTACCCTGGTGTAAGAATAATCCATTTACTTTTAAGAATCTAAATATTAAGATAACAATAACTTTAGAGCTTTCATGCAGAAAAGGAAATGGGGGATACGGGTGTCAGATCAACTTAAGGGGATTTGGAAAGATTGGAGATTGCATTTACTTGTGTTTGGAATTGTTGCGTTAACAGAATGGGTTGGCGTTTTTCAATTTACAGTAGGACCGGGCGTTATTCTATTATTGCCAATGCTGTACGCTATGCTTATTGGACTAGGTCTGTTTTTCACACCGGTCGTTAAAAAAGCTCAGGCGCTTCATGCTGAACCGTTAATTGTGCTTGGTGTAACGTTACTAATCGCAAAAATCGGCGTGATTATTGGACCGTCCCTACCGAAATTAATCGAAGCAGGTCCCGCTTTGCTTCTGCAGGAATTTGGAAATTTAGGTACGATATTCATTGCTCTACCAATTGCTGTTTTTCTTGGACTGAAGAGAGAAAGCATTGGCATGGCGCATTCTGTAGCAAGAGAGCCAAACGTTGGGCTGATTGTTGATAAATATGGCTTTAATTCACCTGAAGGACGAGGTGTTATGGCCATTTATATATTTGGTACAGTCTTTGGGGCAGTATTTATGGGAGTGATATCTGGGTTCCTTGCGACAATTACACCCCTCCATCCATTATCGTTCGCAATGGCTTCTGGGATTGGAAGTGGAAGTATGATGGCCGCTGCAAGTGGTTCGCTCGTTGCTGCTTTTCCTGCATTTTCAGACGACATTATTGCATTCGCAGGTGCGAGCAATTTGCTGTCGCTCTCAACAGGCTTATACATGAGCATTTTCATAGGTCTTCCTTTAACAGAAAAAATGTATCAGCTGCTAACGAAAGAAAAGTCACCTCAGGCGAGCGTGAGGAAAGGAGCATAGGATGCTATTAAAAAATGTACAAGAGTGGACGTTATTATTAGTGATATTCGGCTTGATCGCAGCTGTGGGAAACTGGATTGGGTATAGTGTGTTTCCGGTTTCTGCTTTACCTGGTATGCTCGTTTTAATTGTCATTTGTTTAGCTGGACTTATTCTTCAGCACGTTCTCCCTATGAACATTCCAAGTGTTGCTTACATTGGAATTATTGGGATTCTTCTTTCGATGCCCATCATGCCAGGTTCTGAATATGTCGTAAAGTGGACGGAAAATATTAATATTCTCGCCCTTGCAACTCCAATTTTAGCTTATGCTGGTATAGCAATTGGACGCTCTTGGACAGATTTTGTAAAGCTCGGCTGGCGAAGTGTTGTGGTCGCTATGTTTGTCATGGTAGGAACGTTTCTAGGTTCTGCTCTCATTGCTGAAGTAGTTTTGAGAATGCAAAACATTATCTAATCAGAAAAAACTTCCCGTGCGGAAGTTTTTTTATTGGAGATGAGCAGGACTTTTATATACGACAGAGTTTTTCGAGGCATTCAATTGAGTGACAGTAGGTTTTCGCGACGTTTCCTGTTAAATCAGGAACGGGTAACGAAAATAGGGAGAGGGGTGAATCATTTGTAAACCAATCCTCTCGATTGGGAGGCTCATGACTGACGTCCTTCCAAACAGATAAAAGGGGGCTATAAATACGCGGCCCTTCTGTTATCATGCAATTTTCCATGGTGCGCTTTTCTCCCGGTATTCCTTCCTTTACTGGATGGAAAAAATGTGGCCAAAAGTCTTTTCGTGAACCAGTATGTGGATGATGTGATGCCCAATCTAAAATGGCATTGAAGATTTCTTGCTTAGAAAAGAGAAGCTGGTAGAGACGCTTTCCAAGATGGATCCGTTCCTTAACATAAAGAAAATGATTGGCTGTTTCCCCAATTAGCTGAATGGAGCTATTATCATTTCTTGGAAATAAAATCACGTTCATATTGAAAACATTTTGTAGTTGAAAGGGCAATGTTTTAAAAACTGATTGATGGAAGACGTTATCCTTTATTACGCGTGAATCGATGTAGTGTTGTTCATTAATAATGAGAGCTGTTGATAGGATATCACGGTCCTTTTCAATCCAGAACCTTCTCCAAACAACACTCATAAAAGAAGAGACGTGAAAAGTAGATAGTAGATGAAAAAGTGGTTTCCTTCTTTTAACACTTTCTTGATAAACAAGAAGTTGAGGATAGGCATCCTGAAAAATAAGCCAGTTTCCTCGTTCCAAAAAAGAGAAGAAGGATATCTGCTGATCTACAGATAATAGGTGAGGGAGATATTCTCCTTGTAGATCAGTCATTGTCCATCCTGCATTCCGAGATACGAGATGGGCAAGGAAAGCCCAATGGATTTCTGGGTGTTGGAAAAAGAAATTTAAATAAGCTTTTGTGCGAGTGACGTTATTCGCATTTGCACGCTCTGTTGTTTCACGAATGGCTTGAACGAGCTGCTGCTCCTCCGCAGATAATGACGAGGGAGTTGAATGAGTTTTGCTTGCGTTTTTTAACTCGTACTTGAGAGTAGCAGATAAACTCTTTTTCTTTTGTGGTGGAAAGAAAGGTAATAAGGACTTCACAATTTTTCCACTCCCTTGTTTGCCTTTCTATATACGTATGAATGTAGAATCAGGAAAGAAGAGAGTTTTTCGCATGATCTTAATAATAAGGGATACATACTCGGGTGAGTAAGATTAAATCTTTCATATTCGAAACACAAAAACTGGTGATGATTGTGGGGGGGTCATCTTCCTTTTTCTACCACTAAGCTCTGGAAAAGTGTATGATAGAAGTATTCATAAGATTAGCACTTTCGTATTTTACTATTTGGCTCATTCACATGAGTAGAAATGAGCACGTTGAGGGAGGCCTAATTGCTACATGTCTCATGGCCGATTGAATAGGGAGCTCCATTCTGAAGAGCTTCTCGAGATTATTTTTGATTATGCGGCTCGTATAACGATTGAGAACAATCTGGATCGACTCCTGATGCTTATGGAAAATATGGGAAGGGGTATGACCATTGCTGACAGATGTACACTCTGGCTATATGATGAAAAAACAGATGAATTGTTGGCGAGGATTCCTCATGGGATGGAAAAAATTCGTGTTCCTGCCACGAGCGGACTAGTAGGCTACGTCTATCAAACGTTAAAGCCACTCGTAATCGATGATGCTTATGAGGATAAGCGGTTTTGTCCGGAGTTGGATGTGAAGACAGGCTACCGAACAAAGTCTGTCATGATGATCCCTCTGACGAATAAGCAAAATCAAAGGCTTGGAGTCTATCAGGTCATCAACAAATTAACTGCTGATGAAGTATTTACAGCTCAGGACGTAAAGTATTTAAGCCTTGCAGCTTCTTATACAGCTCAAGCGCTCGAAGCTGTGTTAACGAACATTGAGATGGAAGAGGCTCAACGAGAGATCATTTTTAAAATGGGGGAAATTGGGGAAGTTCGTTCAAAGGAAACAGGAGCTCATGTTAAGCGAGTAGCGGAGTATGCAAAGTTTCTAGCGATGAAATGCGGATTGAGTGAAGAAGAAGCTGACCTTATTAAAGTAGCTTCACCAATGCATGACATCGGGAAGGTAGCCATTGCCGATGCGATATTGAATAAGCCTGGTAAACTATCAGAAGAGGAGTTCATAGCGGTAAGGGAACATGCTAATATCGGCTATAACCTTTTGAAAAATTCTAATCGCAGTATACTAAAGGCAGCGGCCGTTATTGCCAAGGAGCACCATGAGCGCTGGGACGGCAAAGGTTATCCAGATGGACTAAGTGGCGACGACATCCACATCTATGGACGGATTGTTTCTGTTGCTGATGTTTTTGATGCGCTTGCTACGGATCGTCCTTACAAAAAAGCGTGGAACGCAAAAAAAATTCTCGCTCATTTTAAAAAGGAGCGAGGAGGCCAGTTTGATCCCAATCTTATTGACGTTTTTTTAGCAAATATAGACGGTTTTCTCCAGATAAAAGAGCAATACAAAGATTAAGAAGCAAGAAGAGCGCCCGCGGCGCCCTTCTTTATTTTTGTAGAGAATGAAGGTTAGAAAGTTCCTGTGCGAGCGTTTCAGCGATGGCTTTCATCCCAGAAATACCTGCTTTTTTCTCTGCATCGGCATTGTAGTTCGTATTTGTATTCACATCATAAGTAAACAAATCGCCACGCTCATTTTGAATGCATTCAATTCCTGCAAAAGCGATGCCGTTGGCTTTTAAGAATGCTTCATAATTGGTCAAAACAGGATGATCGAAGTTTTCAATGACTTCAAATTTAGGAGCGGGTTCTTCTGTTGTCGGACAAAAAGAATCCCCAACTTGACAAGCATCAGCTGGACATAACTCAAAACCTTCAGACGTATCGACACGAACGGCATAGAGGAATTTCCCGCCGACGAACTCACAGCGAGTAATCGAAGCGTCAGGAGCCTGAATGTACTGCTGAAGCAATGTGATCCCATCAATTGAATCTTCAAAAGCATCACTCATCACATAGCCCTTCAACGTCTCTGGATTGTTAAATAGCTGAACGCCGAGACCTTTTCCAGCTCGGTTATGCTTCGTAATAAATGGCTCAGAAAATGCATCAGCTGCGTTCACAAGATGATCTTTTCCGACAGCGGCAATCGTTTTTGGTGTAACAACCCCATGTTTTCTAAGGGCTGCGTATTGGGCAACTTTACTGACTTCAAGGGCTAGTGCGCGGCTATCGTTTAATACTCTTCGCCCATGACTCTCAAGCCATGATAGTACTGCTGCAGTATATTCGGGTGCATAGCGATGATCACGAGTGTGGGAGGAAGCACTCATCCGATTATAGAAAACACCATCTGGTGGTACGTCACTTAAGTCAAAATTCCCTTCGCTCAGAAACCAGTCTTCATATGGGACGTTAAGCTGGTCAAGTTCATGCTTAAGGGGTTTTGTCCATTCCTCGTTCTCATGAATGATATATACTTTTGGGCTCATGTAATAACCTCCTTTTTTAATAACCGTTAAAACCTATCGTTTTACTCAAGTATAAAGGAGTTTTCATAAGAATCCCAGTGAAAACGTTCACCTGCCTCAAAATAAAAAAGCAGAGCTCGTTGGCTCTGCTTTAAAAACTAAATTGCCCAGTTTCCTTTGCGGAACACTGGTTCACTTGTCCCGTCTTCTTTAATTCCGTCAATATCCATTTCTTTTGAACCGATCATAAAGTCGACGTGCGTTACACTTTCGTTAGCTCCTGCCGCTTTAAGCTCTTCTTTCGACATGTTTTTCCCACCTTCAAGACAGAAGGAATAAGCATTCCCAATCGCAAGGTGATTCGAAGCATTTTCATCGAAAAGCGTGTTGAAGAAAATGATTTCTGCATTCGAGATTGGTGAATCATGAGGAACGAGCGCTACTTCACCGAGATAGTGAGCGCCTTCATCCGTTTCGATCAGATGTTGAAGTGTTTCATTGCCGTTCTTCGCTTCTGCTTTTACAATGCGTCCTTCTTCAAATGTAAGCGTTAAGTCCTCAATGACTGTTCCGCCGTAGCTAAGGGGCTTTGTTGAGGAAACAACGCCGTTCACACCAGTTTTATTCGGAATTGTAAACACTTCTTCTGTTGGCATGTTCGCAACAAAATGATCGCCTTTCACATTCTCGCTGATTCCGCCAACCCACTGATGAGCCTTTGGAAGTTCAATAGTGAGATCTGTTCCCGGCGCACGATAGTGAAGTTTGCTGTAATGCTTATTGTTTAGATAATCCACCTTTTGTTCAAGGTTAGCACTGTGCTCTTTCCATGCCTGAACCGGATCGCCAGTTGAAACACGAGTGGCCTCGAAAATGGCTTCCCATAACTTGGCTTCCTGTTCTTCATCTGGTGCGTCTGGGAATACTTTCTGAGCCCATCCTTTAGAAGGAACGGCAACTACTGACCAACTATTATGATCAGACATCATATAGTTGCGGTACCCCTCCATCGCCTTGCCTGCTGTTTTGCTTGCATTCGAAATGCGTTCAGGGTCTACACCTTTTAAAAGGTCTGGATTAGAAGAGGTGATTGAGAGAAAAGCCGCTCCGTTCTCTGCCATCTCTTCAAAGCCCTTCGCTTTCCAGGTCGGAAATTCTTTGAATGCTTCGTCAGGTGCTTTGTCAAACTTAATACGAGTTAAGGTTTCATCGTTCCATTCAACGTGGACATTTTTAGCTCCAGATTTATAAGCGCTTTCAGCAATGTTTCGAACAAATTCGGCTGATGTCAGAGGAGCGTTTACAACAAGAGTTTGTCCTTGTTGAATATTTACTCCTACTTTAACCGCTAAATCTGCGTATTTCTGTAAATTCTCTTGAAACGTAGCCATAGTCGAAGATCTCCTTTTTTCACGTAGTTATACTTCTAAATTGTAGCAGATTTCTTGATTTTTAGTAATTTATTCCCTGATTACCTACTCATAAAGCAAGTTTCTGGCAATAAACCGTCCATTTCGGATATGTTATATGTAAAGTGAAAACTTCCATCAAGAGGAGGTAGTTCATTTCCTTCTGATGGTTAGACGAACCAATCGGACCTTTAGTAGCACTTAAGGGTAGAATAAATCTTCTATATTGGAGTGGTAGAGAATGAGTACGAATTATGAGCTTGCAACATTTGCTGGAGGGTGTTTCTGGTGTATGGTTGAGCCATTTGAAGAAATGCCGGGCATTCAAAGCATCGTATCTGGCTATACAGGCGGAGAGAAGCCTTATCCAACATACGAAGAAGTTATTTCGAAAACTACCGGTCATGTTGAGGCCGTTCAAATTACATTTGATCCAAACGTCTTTCCATACACTAAACTACTTGATCTATTTTGGCGTCAAATTGACCCAACAGATGCAGGCGGACAGTTCTTTGACCGTGGTGACACGTACATCACAGCGATTTATTATCATAACCAAGAGCAAGAGAAACTGGCTGAAGAGTCTCGTAAAGAGCTAGAAGAAAGTGGACGCTTCTCCAAACCGATCGTGACAAAAATCCTCCCAGCCAAGCCATTTTACCCGGCTGAAGATTATCATCAGGATTACCATAAGAAAAATCCTGCCCACTACAATCGCTACAAAAAAGGATCAGGTCGCGCTGATTTCATAGAGAAAAACTGGGCATATGAGAAAAACGATGACGAACTTCGCAGTCGTTTAACAGATATTCAATACCAAGTGACACAAAAAAATGGAACAGAGCGTCCGTTCCAGAATGAGTATTACGATAATGCCAAACCTGGTATCTATGTTGACATTGTTTCTGGTGAACCATTATTTAGCTCAACGGATCAATATGATGCTGGCTGTGGCTGGCCAAGTTTTACGCAGCCGATCAACAATCATTTTGTGAAAGAAAAGAAGGATTTCAGTCATTTTATGATTCGAACGGAGGTGCGAAGCAAGGAAGCTGATTCTCATCTCGGTCATGTATTTAATGATGGTCCTTTAGAGAATGGTCTTCGCTATTGTATTAATTCAGCAGCAATGAAATTCGTTCCAAAAGAAAGTCTTGAAGAAGAAGGATACGGCGAATACCGAGTTTTATTTGAATGAGAAAAGTTGATGTTGCGATTGTAGGTGGCGGTATTGCTGGAATTCTTGCGGCAAGAAAATTAACCGAAGACGGGGTTAATGCCTTAGTACTTGATAAAAGCAAAAGTGTCGGTGGCCGGCTCGCAACGAGAAGAATAGGAGATGGTCGAGCTGATCATGGGGCACAATTTTTCACCGTTCGAACAGATCAGTTCCAGCAATTTGTCGATAAATGGGAACAGAACCAATGGATATCAAGGTGGTTCGGAGATAAACATGCAAGATACAAAGCAACAAACGGTATGAATCAATTAGTAAAGAACCTTGCTAGTGGAGTACCGCATCAATTAAATAGTAAAGTTGAGCGAATTGAGCGGTCTGAAGAAGAGTACGTCGTTATTTTGGAGAAGGGTGAGCGAGTCCAGGCAAGCCTTGTACTATTTACCCCACCTGCTCCCCAGACCCTACAGATACTTGAATCGAGTGACGTTCATGTATCGGATCAATCGCATCAGTCGCTCAACCAAATAACATTCAATCCTGCGGTAGTTGGCCTTCTGACTTTAAAAAAAGAAGACGAAACCAGGCTACCTCCTGAAGGACATAAGGATTCAGATTTGCCTGACGGCATCGAGCGTATGGTTGATAATCGTGTAAAAGGTATTTCGGATGAACGTATTATAACGGTCTCTGCAACTCCTGATTTCTCAAAGAGTTTTTATCACTATGAGGATGAAGCTGTTTTGGCTGAACTGCTGAAAAGGATAGAGCACTTGCTTCCCTTTGAGTCGTTGGTGTCTCAACAATTAAAAAGATGGCGTTATGCTCAAGCAGTGCACTTTCATGATCATCCATTTCTCAACGTTTCAGAGAAAGAGGCTGTTTTTGTAGCAGGGGATGCATTCTTACATGAAAATGATCAAGCCGGACGAACGCGAATCGAAAGTGCTGTATTATCAGGGTTAGCTGTAGCAGAAGAAATAAAGCAGTTGATGAAAAGGAAGACTTCCACGTGAAGTCTTCCTTTTTTCTGTATTCATCTTGTTCGAAAGTTTTGAAAACAGCATCTTGTTTCGTAACTTTTGCGTTATAATAAATACGGTGGAAAAATTTTCATACTTGAAATAAATCAAGGTGAAAAGGGTGAAATAATGAATGTAATAACAGAAAACGACCATATAATTGAAAAGATTTTATCGCTTTTTCGATGGGTTTTTCTCCTCATTGCAGGGGTATATTATTATATTTTATTACAGGGAAATAGCTTTGCTTTTTTGAGTTTGCTTATATTTGGTTTTGTTTATATGGCAGTCGCTGAATATGCGCTTCATCGAACGCCTTTAAATTCAAAACGATACCACTACATGACGAAAGTGAGTGTCGCTTTTGATTACGTCGCTTTTCTATGGCTTATTGTGTTAACTGGAGGCGGAGGGAGTCCGCTCTTTCCCATCGGATATTTAATTATCCTCCATGTTGCAGTGTATTGGAAATTTAGCGGAGGTATGATTGCAGCGCTGTGTCTAGGTGTAGGTTATACAGGAGTTCTTATCTTTAGCGGCTATTCGTTTAATGGGGATAATCTAATTTCATACCTTCTTGATTTTATGTTCCTTATATTTATGGGGATTCTTGGCGGGATTATCGTTTCGAGAGAACGGAAGATGCGCTCTAAGAATACTCAATTAGAAGATATTGCGCGGAAAGATTTTTTAACGGATCTATACAATCATCGCTCCTTTCAAGAAGATTTGCGTCACTGTGCTGAGCGAGAGAAGCCGATCCTCGTTGTTATTGCAGATTTAGACTATTTTAAATCAGTAAATGATCAATTTGGGCATCTAGTTGGCGATAATGTACTCCGTAAAATAGGCGAAGTATTAAACAAACAAATTGGAACAAAAGGCAGAGCGTATCGATATGGCGGAGAGGAATTAGCTATTTTGTTAGATGCTGAGGATGTAGAAGAAGCGCGAGAATGTTTGTTACATATTCAGGTAGTTATCAGAAACATGACCTTCACTGCAAAGGGTGAAGATTTTAGTGTGACAATGAGTTTTGGAACAGCACTTTATCCTTTAGAAAATGGCATTATTCCATGCATGAAGCTCGCAGATGAGCGGTTATATCTCGCAAAAAAACAGGGGAGAAATCGAATTTATTGGTATGATCAATATACAGAAAAGGATCACGTCTACTAGCGTGATCCTTCTTTATTTATGATCGAAGTAACGATATGTTTAGATGAATTTTCGAAAAGTGAAAAGTAGTTCAGCACATGCCGTCTTGGAAACAATTCTTTCTGAATGACGGATGCCGGCTTGCCATCGTTATGTTTTGCAAGAACCTGGTCTTGAATGGAAAGAAGATAGTAAAGCTTTTCTTCTATTCGTCTGCGCCCGTTCTGTAATATACCAGCATGCGAACAAAAAACGGTTTTAAAGTCTTGTGATAATACTTTTTGGAGTGATTGAATGACGTCTGGAATTGATTCAAAAGCGAAAATGCTTTTTGGCTGACTCATAACGTAGAGATCCCCTGTAAACAGCCAGCCTCGTTCCTTCTCAAGAAGGGCCATGTGATCTGGCGCGTGCCCGGGCGTGTGAAGTAAATCAAATGTATGATGTTTTGTTTTGAATCGATGTTCGATTCCTTTAGCGTCGAATGGTTTTCGGGAGCCCCAGAAAACGCGGCGATAGAGTGGGAGATGAGGTCTCGCACGACACAAAGGAAGCCCTTCAGGATGAATATACATCGGTATTTCTGAAGAAAGCATCGACGCATTGCCTGTATGGTCTTCATGATGATGCGTTAAGATTATTTGGGTATAGCTCTCCTTAGAGAGAAAATCCATTATTTCTTTTTGAAGGCGGCGAGGTCCGCAGTCGATCAATAGCTCATCTACAAGGTACATATATACGTTCATCCGAACGCCACCAAGCTGAAAAGTCCCTTTTACAGCCTTAACACTCTCAAATTCTGAAACGGTGAGCACGATCCATCACACCTTCCGCTAATCTACTTCTAGTATAGCGATTTTAGAGGAGAAAAAAACCTTTTCTCCTAGTTGGGTGATGTGTTTCTGGTGGAGTGGGGTGGATATTGCCTAAAAGTTGATTTTATTGTCCAAGTTCCATTTTTATTGGCCAAACCGCCCCAACAGTAAAAAAAGAGCTGCCGACTGTCGGCAGCTCTTTCTAGTGATTGGAGCTTACTTCGCGATTGCTTCTAGCTCCACTTCCATATTTCCGCGTGTTGCTCTTGAGTAAGGGCAAGTTTGGTGTGCCGCTTCAACAAGTTCGTTTGCTGTTTCTTGATCGACACCTGGAATTGTAACGTGTAGCTTCGCGCTAAGTCCGAATGCGCCGTCTTCTTCTTTTCCGATTGATACGTGCGCTTCTACTACCGTATCTTTGATTTTAATTCGCTTCATGCGTGCGACCATATTTAGGGCGCTATCGAAACAAGCTGCATAACCTGCTGCAAACAATTGTTCAGGATTTGTTGCTTCTCCTCCCTGACCGCCAAGTTCTTTTGGCATACGAAGGTCCATGTTGATGACGCCGTCGGTTGATTCTACTTTGCCCTGTCTGCCGCCGTGTGCCGATGCTTTTGCAGTATATAACGATTCCATAATAAAATTCCTCCTAATAATTTAAGTTGTGCACAATTTAATTTTACAAGATCAAATATATCTCATCGTTATTTATCTGTCAATAGAAAGCGATCATGTTGACATAACAGCCAAATCGGGATAAGTTGATTGTGCACAACTTATTGTAAAGAAGGGGTTATCATGAACCGTAACGAACAATTAAAACTAGAGAATCAGCTCTGTTTTTCTGTATATGCTTGTTCAAGGGAAATTACGAAGATGTATCGCCCTTATTTGAACCAGCTTGGTATTACGTATCCTCAATATCTCGTTCTCCTAGTTCTTTGGGAAAAACATGAAACAACCGTTAAGGCGCTTGGCGCGGAGCTTTATTTGGACTCAGGTACGTTAACTCCCCTACTAAAAAGAATGGAAGAAGCGGGTCTCGTGATGAGAGAGCGTTCGAAAGAAGATGAACGAAGAGTGATGGTTCGTTTAACACCAAAAGGGGAAGGGTTAAGAGAGGAAGCTTCGATCATTCCAGACGCTATGGCGGCAAACAGTGGTTTATCAAAAGAGGAATTCACGAAGGCGTTATCTGGCTTTCAACAGCTGTTGGACCATATTCATTCCGTGAATGAAAAATAGTAGCAATTTTCCAGATTAAGTTGACATAAGTTATTGGAATTAAGTATAATTATCTCGAATTCAAGATATTAGAAGTTAAGGGTGAACGTTATGAATGATAAAGATCGTGAGCTTTCACTAAAGCTATTCATTGTCCTGGCTAGATCGAATCGCTCTGTTACCGATCATATTAAAACGGATATTCAAAGCTATGGATTAAATCCAACGGAATTTGCTGTACTTGAGTTGCTTTATCACAAAGGAAATCAGCCGCTACAGCAAATCGGTGAGAAAATTCTACTTGCGAGTGGAAGCATCACCTACGTTGTTGACAAGCTTGAAGGAAAAGGGTATTTGAAGCGCAATCCATGTCCGAATGATCGAAGGATCACACATGCTGTTATCACGGATGAAGGTAAAAAGTTAATGGATCGAATTTTTCCTAACCATGAGAAACAAGTCCAGTCGATCTTTGCCGGTTTGGATGAGTCAGAGAAAGAAACGGCCATTACACTACTGAAAAAACTCGGTCACTATGCAGAGGAGCTATAAATTCCTCTTTATTTCTTAATATGATCCAAAAAACCAGCTTCTCACATTATGTAGAGAGGCTGGTTTTTTTGAGTGCTTTTGTTTCCTGCATCGCGGTCACGCCAAGCAGGCCAAATAAAGAGAAGCCAAATGTGTTCACGAACCCATGGAAAAAGACCATTAAAGGGATACCGAGAATGACGGTTTCATTCACATGAGCAAACCCATAAATCATAGCGGAACTCATCGAGAATAGCAGAGAAGCGAATGAAATTGAGAGCAACATTTGAACGGAATAATCCAATGTTGGCACTAAATAGACGAGACAAAGAATCGAAAAAACGATGAGCGGTGTTACGAATTCAACGACTGAAATAAACTCAAGAACGGGCAACGAATCCGATAGTGTAATACCAACCGCAATGAAAGGTGGTCCGAATAGAACAAAGATCGCAATCGTTTTAAACCACGGCTGAATGGAAGGTGCTTTTTTTAGAAGCATTTTCCCGATGAACGCCATCGTAATGGGTGTAATGAAAGCGGCATAGTGGAAATGAATAGATGTGAGTAGGACGATTACATCACTAAAATGGAGAATCTGGATGCCTGACCGATGTAGAATGAGCCAGAGTCCCCCAATGCTTATGTACATTAAACCCAGTTGAATGAGAACTTCAAAAATTGTGCTTCTCTTCCATGTTTGGAGGAGACGAGAAAATCCGTAGAGCGCAATTAAAATCGTTGTAAGAAACCACGGAACGGCTAGAAGTACAGCGAGCGTTCCCTGTTCAATAAAGAAGGAAACACCAGCAAGAACAGCTGATGGAAGCTGAATCCAGGTGGCATAACGATAAAAGGAGTTCTTTCCCTGTGGGACGAGATTTAAGGTTAACGGCACAAGTACAAGATAAGCGAACATTAATAACATCATGACATATTGAAGTGTATCGATTGGAGTAGTGAGTAATTTCGTGACAACGAAGGCTACCCAAAGAAATAGACCGGCAAAACTGCTTGTTTTCATTATGATTTCACCTCTCTTTTAGTGTACGATGAAGAGAAGTGATAGAAAAGGAAATTTTGGGAAGAGAGGCGATTGAAATGGATCGAAAGCCAGTACTAGGTTTTGTTGGGATTGGTGTAATGGGAGAAAGCATGGTTCGAAACTTGATTAACGCGGGATACCACACGCTTATCTCAACGCGAACAAAAAGTAAGGCAGAAGCGCTTATTCAAGAAGGGGCAGAATGGCAAGATGAAGTGAAGGACGTGGCAGCGCATGCTGACGTAATCATCACTATGGTCGGCTATCCTAAAGATGTAGAAGAGGTCTACATAGGTGAGAAAGGGATACTAGAACATGCTAAGCCGCATTCGATTCTAATTGATATGACAACTTCTAGCCCGGCTCTTGCTGAAGAAATCTATCAGCATGCCCTATCAAAACAGCTCTACGCGCTTGATGCTCCTGTATCAGGAGGGGACGTTGGGGCGAAGGAAGGGCGACTCTCCATTATGGTTGGTGGAGAGTTAGAAGTGTTTGAAAAAGCTCAACCGATTTTCGAAGTAATGGGACAAAATATTGTTCTTCAAGGCCCAGCAGGCGCGGGACAGCACACAAAAATGTGTAATCAAATTGCCATCGCAAGTAACATGATTGGCGTTTCTGAAGCGATTGTTTATGCGGAAAAGGCGGGATTGAATCCGACAACAGTTCTTGAAAGCATTGAATCTGGCGCAGCTGGCAGCTGGTCGCTAAGCAACCTTGCGCCAAGAATGGTTTCAAATCGATTTGAGCCTGGCTTTTACGTGAAGCATTTTATTAAAGACATGACCATTGCTCTTGAATCGGCCAAGCAAATGGGCATGCTGACACCTGGCCTTGAGCTTTCGAAAAAGCTCTACGAAGATCTTGCTGAGCGTGGAGAAGAAGATAGTGGTACACAGGCACTTGTGAAACTGTTTCGCGATGCCTAATTGAAAATGAAAGACCCGGAGCATATGCACCGGGTCTTTCGTTGATTATAAAGGGAAGTTTCCCTCTGCTATCGAATAAACTGTGGTAAACGCTTATTTATCTTCTTTTTGGCGTTTGTCGATTTCTTCTGTTACAACAAACGCAAGGTCATCATTTCCGAAAAGGGATAGGACGCCAATCACCGTTTGATCTGGGATATGCTCTGATTCTTCTTTTGGTACAACGAGTTCAATGCTTTGTTTAAGAGCAGGGTTATTCACCTGATCTGGATAAGCTTTTGCGTAAAGCGTTTCTGGATTTAAGTCATTGTTTACACACCACTGAGCAAAAACAAGAATCATCATGTTTTCATCGCGCTGATAGTTTTCAATAACTTTGTCTTGAATTTCTTTTTGGTCCATAGGACGACCTCCGTTTCATTACTCTACCGCTAGTGTACTCGCAGCTAGAATATGTAGCAAGTCTGTCATTTGTAAAATGATCATGAAGAATGTTCCAGCCTCAAGAAAGAGGTGTCACGACCTGCTATGCTGAAAGGAATTGAACATCATGGAGGCAAAAAGATGAGAAAAAAAGAGATTCGTAGCTGGATGATGTATGATTTCGCTAATTCTGCTTTTGTAACGACGATGATGGCAGCAGTACTCCCTGTCTTTTATTACGATGTCGCTGCCAAGAATATTGACCAAAGCCTTGCCACATCATATTGGGGCTATTCGCAATCCATTGCCGTTCTAATCGTAGCTTTTCTTGCCCCGATCCTTGGTGCTATTGCTGACTATTCTAATTCAAAGAAAACATTTTTGCGCTTTTTTGCTTATATGGGAATGATTGCAAGTGTTTTAATGGCTTTCGTTGGTGAGGGCGGATATTTATTTGCTTCTATTCTACTAATCTTTGGAACAATCGGTTTCTCAGGTAGCAACGTCTTTTACGATGCATTCCTACCCGAGATCGCAAAAGGGGAGGAGATGGACCGTATCTCAGCAAGAGGCTACGCTTTTGGTTATATTGGCGGCGGGCTTCTGCTTCTCGTTAACCTGATGATGATCCTAAATCCATCGTGGTTTTTCCTTCCGAGTACGCTTGTCGCGACGCAGCTTTCATTCGCAAGTGTTGGAGTCTGGTGGTTTGTGTTCTCGATTCCAATGTTCAAAAACGTGCATGAAGTTGAGCATAGTCAGCCGAGATTAAGCGGCTCCTATGTGACAATTGGTTTTAAAAGACTCCGCACAACGTTTAGGGAATTGAACCACTATAAACAGCTTCTTCTTTTTCTAGTCGCTTTCTGGTTATTTAATGATGGCATTTCCACTATTATTAAAATGGCGACGATCTATGGAAGAGATATCGGAATAGGAGCGAATGATTTGATTGCAGCGCTCCTCATTACGCAGTTTGTAGGCATACCGTTCGCCTTCTTATTTGGCTACTTAGCGAAGAAAATTCGCCCGAAACGAGCGCTTATGCTAGCGCTATGGATATATGTGGGCATCGTTTTACTAGGATACTTTATGACAACTGCTACGCATTTCTACCTACTTGCGATCATGGTCGGCTTCGTTCAGGGTGGTGCCCAAGCATTAAGTCGTTCGATTTTCGGAAGTATGGTTCCGGATCATCGCCATGCAGAATTTTACGGTTTCTATGGAATTTCAGCTAAATTTTCAGCGATATTCGGTCCGTTTCTCTTTGCCTTCGTTGGTCAGGTAACAGGCTCAAGTCGACTTGGGATCGTATCGCTAGTTGTCTTTTTTCTAGCAGGCATCTATTTACTTAGTAAAGTGAATATCGAAAAAGGGAAAGAGCAGGCGAAGGTTGTGATGGTGAATGAAGGAGTGGATATGTAATTAGCAGAATCGCGGAAATAAACTTATATTCGCAGAATTAATAATGGTTTTCGCGGAAAAAAGTGAGATATCGCGGAATTATTGAGAAAATCGCGGAATTAAGTGGTTTTCTCTACAGTTCCCACCAAGTAATAGACCACAAAGAAGTCTCTGAGCAGACACGCTGCTCAGAGACTTCTTATGATATGAAACCCCTTACAAAATGGGGTCGAAGTGCTTTAACTCAAGTGAAAGCGTGCAATCTTTTCCTGTGTCATACGAGCGGTTGCCGATTTGTGTTTTTAATTCAGTTAGGCAGTTTTCTTCGTTGTGCCAGTAATCATAAATAAGAGGCAGGATACTTGTTGCTTCTTCTTCCGCTTGCTCAAGCAGCTCTTCAAAGGTCGCGGTGGATTCCTCGTCTTTAATAGCTGGATGGATCCAAGTGGTGCCTTCACGATTTAAATAATCTTCATTGCCAATTTGTTTTCGATAGGAAAAGGAAGAGACTTGTTTCTTTAAAAGTTGATTTTTCCATCCGTGTGGATCGAATAATATTTTTAGCGCAAGTACCATATCCCGATAAGATTGAGTAATATAGTCGTCTGGCATGCGTTCAGCTGTTTCTGGATAAAAGGTTTGGATCAATTCATACAGCATGAGTTCAATAGGAGGATAGAGTGATTTGCCAATGTGAATCTCTTGGTAAACGGGTGTTTTCCACGTTTCTACATCTTTGTATTCTTTCATCAAAATGGTATCTATAATAATTTCAAGCTGTTGATGTCGGTTGCCTTCAAGACCGGCACGATAGTGGATATAAGGATGCGTGTTTCGATCAAGAATATGATGCGTCACAAAGCCAAGGATATATGCGCGAAGCATCGGATCGTCCTGCTTTCCGTATTCAATCATCTCCATGAGGAATGAACCGCAATGATCTTGATGAAGAACAGATCCCGCTTCTTGAACAGGCTTATTCTTTTTCCAGGGCCAGAAATTATGATAAAAGAAAGGGTCAGGTCCCTGTGCACCAAGTCGAAAGAAAGGCAGGTCACCTTTGATCGTATTCCATATGCCGGCTTCCATCGCAGCTTCTTCTCCGAATAAAATATGTGTCCAGACATTTGGCATCGATTTATCCCCTCCTTATATGTCTTTCTATTAGTATACCTGAAGAGAACTTGTCTTCTTGCCATAATCTTCAGAAAACATTTCTCTTTCTTTTTCCCTTAAATTCATAAATTCAAGCATATTAAAAGCCCGGCGCAGGCCGGGCTACACTTATTTCTTTATTTACTAAAAACGTCTTCAATATCATCAAGCATCAAGTTAGCCGAAATGACGCCACCAGACGTATTCCAGATCGCATCACTCACCTCATGAACGTTACCGTCTTTGACAACTTGAAGATTGTTCCATAATGGATCATTTGTCCATTCTTCCGCAGTGGAATTCGCTTCGCCATCTCCCGCTTCATACGTGAAGTAGAAGAGCACGTCGCCATCCATTTCTGGAATACGTTCTTTCGTTACTTCTTCAGCAAAATCTTCTTTTTGCTGTGATTTTGGACGATCAAAGCCTAGCTGCTCAAGGATAACGCCAGAGAACGAGTCTTTGTAATAAATTCTTGTTTGTCCAGCTAGAAAACGAACAACCGACACTTTTTGATCAAGCTGATCGCCAAGTTCTTCACTCATGGAGTCAATGCGATCGGTGTAAGCACTCATCACTTCTTCGCCTTTGTCTTCCATATTTAGTGCTTTAGCGTAGAATTTGAAATTCTCCTGCCAGTCGCCTTTCAACGTTTCTGAGTAAACGGTTGGAGCGATCGCGCTAAGCTGATCATAGATGTCTTCTTGACGTAATTTATTTCCGATTATGAGATCAGGTTTAAGTGCAGCGACAGCTTCAAGATTCACTTCACTTTCTGTTCCAACGACTTCAACATCTTTCATATCGTCCGAAATATGCTCATACCACGGGTCGCCGAGCCATGATTGTACTGCCCCAACTGGTGTTACTCCCATAGCAAGTAGTGCTTCTGTTCCTTCATTAGTTAAAATGACAACTTTTTCTGGCTTCTCTGGCACCTCTGTTTCGCCCATTGCATGTGAAATTGTTCGAGTAGACTCTTCTTCTTGCCCACCAGAGTTAGTAGCGTTTTCATTATTCCCACCTGTGCCGCACGCAGCAAGGACCATAAGTACACTTAGACTAACGATGAGCCATCCTTTTTTTAACATATGTATATCCTCCTTGTCATTGATAATCGTTTTCATTTACGATGTAATCATACTGAATTGTCACAAATTAGTCAACAGGTAAATGAGAGTGATTCTCATATTCATTGACACGTTTTCATTCTTTTCTTAAACTTAAAAAGGATGATAAAGAAAGGGATTAACCTTTATGACGCATAAATTACACTCAATGAATAAAAAATGGTTCGGATTAGCAGTTGGCTTGTTGCTTGTCATAATACTGATGCTTGCGAGCGTGGTCTATGGCTTAACAAGTATTACATGGACAACGGCCTGGCAAGCCTTTACGCAGTTTAATGGAAGCAATGAACATATTATTATTATCGAAAATCGCGTTCCGAGAGCACTGATCGGGGCTGCCGTAGGCGCAAGTCTTGCTGTCGCTGGTGCTTTGATGCAGGCGATTACTCGAAATCCTCTTGCTTCACCATCCATATTAGGCGTAAATGCGGGGGCGAGTTTTGTGATAGTGATTGCGGTCACCTTTTTCTCTGTTACGTCACTCGCAGCATTTAGCTGGTTAGCGTTTCTTGGAGCTGCGTTCGCCTCCATCGTCGTGTACGTGCTTGGCTCATTTGGTAGAGAAGGGCTTACACCGATGAAGCTGACCCTTGCCGGTGCGGCCATTGCGGCGATGTTTTCCTCATTAACGCAAGGAATGCTTGTGTTGAATGAGAAAGCGCTTGAAGATGTTCTCTTCTGGCTTGCTGGCTCGATTGAAGGGCGCAGTCTAAATATGCTTTACTCGGTTATTCCTTATATTGGACTTGGCTTAGTCGGTGCGCTTTTGATCAGTCCGAAAATTAACACTCTGGTGATTGGAGAAGATGTCGCAAAAGGACTTGGGCAACGTACCCTGCTTGTCAAAGCTTTCGCAGCACTTTTTATCGTTTTTCTTGCCGGAGGATCAGTAGCCGTAGCTGGACCGATTGGTTTTATTGGCATCGTCGTCCCACACGTTGCTCGTTTTTTTACAGGACCGGATTATCGTTGGGTCATTCCGTACAGCGCAATCATTGGGGCGATTCTTTTGTTATCAGCTGATATTGCCGCTCGGTATGTGATCATGCCACTTGAAGCGCCAGTTGGTGTACTAACGGCTGTTATCGGAACGCCATTTTTCATTTATATTGCTCGAAGGGAGTTTAAACAGCTATGATGAAATACACTTCCTTTCGAATGAAAGCTGTTTCTTTTCTACTAGATCGCCGCTCGCTTTGGGTGATAGCGGGACTGACTGGCGCTGTTATCATCATCGCATTACTTAGTATTGGCCTTGGGGAGATATTTATGACCCCGGATGAAGTGGTGAAGGCGCTATTTGGTTATGGGAATGAGATGAATGAGCTTGTTGTGAAGCAGTTCCGCTTTCCTAGGATCGCCATGTCCATATTGGCTGGCGCGGCCCTTGCAGTATCTGGCGCTATTCTTCAAGGAATGATTCGGAACCCACTTGCGTCACCTGATATTCTTGGCATCACTTGGGGCGGTGCACTTGCAACGATTGGTTTTCTTACGATCTTTAGTGATAAAGCGAATGCCCTTACGGTAAGCATTCAATGGTTGCCGCTCGCTTCCTTTATCGGCGCTATTTTAGCTGGATTTCTTGTGTTTGGTTTATCATGGAAAAATGGTATTTCACCGATTCGTTTAGTATTGATTGGAATCGGGTTAACGGCATTATTGCAGGCGCTAACGACATTATTGATGATTATCGGTCCTATTTACAGAGCGTCTGATGCAAACATCTGGATTACGGGCAGTGTCCACGGAACGAACGGCCAGGATGTTCTGACGCTGCTGCCGTGGGTAGTCGTTCTGATGATTATTTTAATGGTTTACTCAAGAAGGGTGAATTTGCAAGAGCTTGGGGATGATGTAGCAAGAAGTGCAGGAGCGATGCTTTTAAAAGACCGCATTGCGTTACTGTTAATTAGCACGGCGCTTGCAGGAGGGGCTGTTGCATTTGCTGGTGGAGTCGGATTCGTAGGTTTAATGGCACCGCATATTGCGAGAAAGCTCGTCGGATCGTCTTTCGGTGTAGTTGTGCCGGTGGCTGCGCTTGTTGGTAGTATACTTGTGATGATTGCTGACTTAATTGGCCGCACGCTTTTTTCACCTTTGGAGGTTCCGGCTGGTGTATTCACAGCGGCGATTGGAGCACCGTATTTTATCTATTTATTGATTCGATCGAGAAACAAATGATGAGGAGGTGGCGACGTGTACGCACTGCAAACGAAAGATTTAACGCTTGGATATGGAGAACAAACCGTTATTGATCAGCTGAACTTATTGATTCCTAAAGGAGAGATGAGCGTTCTCATTGGTGGAAATGGATGTGGCAAATCAACGCTATTACGAAGTCTAGCTAGACTTCTAAAGCCGCATTCTGGAGGAATTGTTCTTGATGGGGAGGCTATTTCGAATAAGCCAACAAAGGAAATCGCTCGGAAAATGGCTATCCTTCCACAGTCACCAGTCGCACCTGAAGGCCTCACAGTTCTGCAGCTCGTTAAGCAAGGACGGTATCCTTATCAAACGTGGTTTAGTCAATGGTCTGAAGCGGACGAAGATGCCGTTCAAAACGCGCTAAAAGCAACGCACATGGAAGAGTTTGCTGAGCGTAATGTTGATTCCCTTTCTGGAGGACAGCGGCAACGTGCCTGGATTGCGCTTACACTTGCTCAGGATACGGATATTATATTACTTGATGAACCAACAACGTACTTGGACCTCGCTCACCAAGTGGAGGTACTCGATTTACTTTTTGAATTGAATAAAGAAGATAACCGGACCATTCTAATGGTTCTTCACGACTTAAACCTCGCTTGTCGCTATGCCGACCATATTATTGCTGTAAAGGATAAGGGCATTTATGATCAAGGAAAACCAGAAGAGATCGTGAATGAAGAGCTTGTGAAGCATGTGTTTGGGCTTCAATGTGACATTATAGAGGATCCGCTATTCGGTACACCGCTTTGTGTACCACATGGCAAAGGGAGGAAGGTAAATGGTCGCTGAGCACCCGGTGTTTACGAGAGAAGAGATAGAAAGACTGGAACAGTTTCGCCTGACTGTGGGTGAAAGCAGTGCAAGCTTTGTGCAGCAGTTACATGATGAGCATCACTTAAAAGGTCTTCTTGAACAGCTCGTGGAGGAAAGCCATTTTCCATCTATAATTGTGGCGGGATCACAGTTTATGAAAAGATATGGTTTTATGACGGTTGTGCCGATACTGTATGCTTTTACGATGTGGGATAAAGCGATTCTGGCAGGACCTAATGAGCTTTGCTATGAAGTTGATACAGATGCGGAGCCCTGGATGATGAAGCTTATGATTGATAACGACGTAGACGTCACCATTATTCAGAAAGATCGTGTTGAAATAAGAGCAGCACTTGCCAATAAACTGATTAACGAGAACCTTGCTCCGTTTGTTGAAGCAATGGTGAAAGCGACGAAATTATCAGCGGCGATTTTATGGGAGAATGTGGCCATTTACTTGTTCTGGCTCTATGAAACTCTGATCCCATCTGAGGGAAATGAGGTACAAGTGCGTCGAGCTAAAGAAGACTTTCATTACCTTCTCAAGGAGTTCAACTGCACAAGTTTCACCTGCGGTGCAAACCCGTTCATGCCGTATTATTCAGAGAAAGTGAAGCGTGAAGAAGGAGAGATCCGCTTCCGACGTACATGCTGTTTGTACGATCAAATATCGGAAGGTGGCGCGTGCTGTAAGACGTGTCCTAAAGCGCGCTAGGAGTGGTGACAGGCACCACCCGGTTTAGCTCGAATACTGTCGAAATAGCTTGGCGTCCCCCGAAAGGGGACGCCAAGCTATTTTTTCGGTTTTCTTTTGTAGGTGTAGCTTCTTATAAAGAGATAAAGACCGGTAATGATAATTCCGCCACCAATCCATTGCATCGTATGCAATGTTTCGCCAAGGATAAAATAGGCGAGAATACTAGCCCCGATCGGTTCAAATAGGATGCTCATTGAAATGACATTTACGCTCACCCACTTCACAGCCCAATTTAATAGAGAATGACCGAGAAGCGTTGGGAATATCGCGAGCAAGATGAAATATCCCCAGTCTGTAGATGGATAAGTAAAGAACGGGTAGCGTAATACAACGTTATAGATGATAAGCGTAAGAGCAGCGATACCATACACGATAAAGGTGTATGGCATCAGATCCAGCCGCTTTCGAATGTTCTGACCGAACAAGAGGTATCCAGTTACCATGGCACATGCTGTCAGAGCTAAAAGATCCCCCCACAGAGCCATTCCACTAATCTTGAAATCCCCCCAGCTGATCACAATAGAGCCGGTCACAGCGGTCACCCCTCCAGCAATAGCTAGAAGGGTGAGTTTTTCTTTGAAGAAAAGATACGTACCGATAAAGGCAAACAGCGGCTGTAATGTGACAAGAACAACAGAGCTTGCAACGGACGTGTAGTTGAGTGACTCAAACCAGAGAATAAAGT
The DNA here is from genome assembly GCF_041366475.1 of Pseudalkalibacillus sp. JSM 102089. Lineage (NCBI taxonomy): Bacteria > Bacillati > Bacillota > Bacilli > Caryophanales > Fictibacillaceae > Pseudalkalibacillus > Pseudalkalibacillus sp. JSM 102089. The sequence continues at coordinate 574,508 of NZ_JBEWYW010000002.1, read as the reverse complement.
GAAAGGCGAGACTAACGCCTGCAAGACTTCCGAATCCCCAATCAGAAGCTTTAATATGACTAAAGGCGTTTCGATAGCCTCGTAGGATAATTGGAAGCATAATAAGTATGGCAAAAACGAGACGGTACATCGCAATAATCGAAGCTTGAGCAGTTGCTAGCTTGACGATGACGGCGGAAGTGGAGATAAATAGGATTGCGATCATAATGGCGATGTATGGCTTCGTATGTTGGTTTTTAAACAATGGGATTCAATCCTCCATTACGACTTAAACGAGTTCTGCTTCAGCCTCGGCTTTTTGATCATGCTGCACACAGCGATTATACCCGCCGATGCGCTGTTCAATTTGCTCTCCTAGCTGAAAAAGCGCTTCTTCATGACCAATGCGGCTTACTAGCTGTACACCGATTGGAAGGCCTTCTTTACTAGTTCCAATTGGAATTGTAAGAGAAGGGAGCCCCCACACATTCGCATACGCAATGTAAGGCATATAGTTCAAGAAGGTTTTACGAATGGAGAAAAGTTCTTGATACAATTCTCCGTGAAGCGGTGCCGGTGAATGATAGACTGGCATAATTAAGATTCGGTCGTCCAAATAATCTTCTAAAATTTCATCTCCACGCTTTAGAGAAGCATGGATTTGTTTGATTTGTTTTTGGTTAGGCTTGAAAAGCTTCGTTCCAATAAGCGCCCACGATAAGTAGGGATGTACATCTGAACTACGGAAAAGCTTTTCCTTCATGTATTCACCGATTGGACTTGCTTTATCGTTTTCCAACATAAGCTTAGCCATATCGGCTCCCCCGTCAATCGACATCATTTGTTGCCACATGAGAGCGGCTTCTTCAAAAAATGGGGGATTTGCCTGCTCTTCAGAAAGCTCGCCATCAAACGCATCCCTTATGGTTGTGATCAATTGAAACGTTTCGCGATTAATCGGATAGCGATGGTGAGGAACTGGGTAGACGAGTTTAAAATCTGCAAGGTTACGTTCAGGTGGCTGTTTGTGGGCGATAATCTGGTTAATTAATCTCGCATCTTGGACAGACTTGCTCATCGCACCAATTCCTAGCATGCGTTCTTGCTCTGGCTTATCAACAAAAGGAAAATTTCCTTCTTGAGATACCTGACGATTGCCGGATTTAAAGCCAATAATGCCATTAAAATGGGAAGGAAATCGAATCGAGCCGCCGATGTCAGCACCGAGACCAACTGCGGCACCGCCTGCAGCGATCAAAGCGCCTTCCCCACCGCTAGATCCACCTGCTGTTCTTGAGGTGTCCCACGGGTTATTCGTTCTGCCGTAATGCTTATTATCCGTTTCCTGACAAAAACAAAGGGCAGGTGTATTCGTTTTTCCGAGTATAATGGCACCTTCTTCGCGAAGGCGTCTGACAACTTCAGCATCTTTCTTCTCGAGAGAGCCTGCACGATACCCGAGGCCTCCTGTTGTTGTCATGTTCGCTACATGAAAGCACTCTTTTACACTAATCGGAACGCCAAACAGTCGCCCTTTAGCATCTCCTGTAGTGAGGGTATAATCTGCTTTTCTAGCTTCTTCTATAGCTTGATCAAAGCGATCTTCTACAAGGCAATTTAAGGCTGGGTTAATGGCATTCAGATGATCAATATACGTTCTAACAGCATGGTACGATGAAATTTCTCTGTTGGAAATCTTCTTCGATAGGGACAAGGCATCCATTTCTAATAGTTTCATGCTATCCCTCCATATTTTACCGGCCTACCCTCCGGTATCAATACATTACTGTATTCGTCTTGAACGTACAAAATCCTTTAAATCGAGACGTCACTCAATAGAAAAGGCATTTCATCTATGTCGAAATGCCTTTTCCCTTCAGCTTTACAACGCAACGGAAGATTCTGAAGGAAGAACACCATAAAACACGTTACGCTCATTTGTTTTCGGATGATAGTAAACGAGTAAAATGGTTTTCTGTATTTGCCCCTCTTCTGAGCTCGGTAACAGATCGATTACTGTATGCTTATACAGGTCTCGTTCAGATAGGTTTAACGCTTGATAGTCTTCTCCAAGCAAAGCTGGTTGTTCATTTACAAGCTTCAATAGGGCGTTTTCTTCTTCTTTCTCAAGGCGATCACGCCACCACACCGTACGAGGCTTCTTTTTGGATTTTGATAAGTAATCGATTTTCATAAGCGATGTGACACGCTCATGATGAGCTGGAGCATGCTTCTCAATAAAGTCAGCCAGGCGTCGGAATAAATCTTCTAGCTGATGCCCAATTCGTGACCAGCCTTTTCCTTCCCAATGGCTGCCGAAACCTTGGAAGAAATCAAATGGAGATTGGAAAACTTCTGTGACAAGATACTCAATTGTTGCGTCCATACGATGATCATTCCAGTATTTTTCTAGCACGTCTTCTACCTGTTTAATGCGAATAACGTCATCAAAGGAAAGAACGTTATTTCCAAGAATTTCATAAGGTGCATGATCCATGTAAAGGTAGCCATGTTTCTCAGCGCTTAGACGGACACCTGTGCCGCGTAGCATTTTCAAAAAGCCAAGCTGCAGCTCTTCCGGACGGAAGGAGAAAACGTCGTTAAACGTTTTTCGGAAAGAAGCGTAGTCTTCTTCAGGAAGTCCAGCGATTAAATCAAGGTGCTGATCAATTTTGCCGCCGTCTTTCACCATTGTGACTGTTCGCGCAAGCTTCTCAAAGTTTTGCTTTCGCATCACGAGTTCATTTGTTGTATCGTTGGTTGATTGAATACCTATCTCGAATCGGAAGAGTCCGGGCGGAGCTTCGCTATTGAGAAATTCTAGTACTTCCGGTCGCATAATATCAGCCGTGATCTCGAACTGAAACACACAGCCCGGGCGGTGTTCATCAATAAGGAATTGAAACATATCAATCGCGTAGTTTCGTCTAATGTTAAATGTTCGATCAACGAATTTAATCGTTTTTGCCCCGTTATCCATTAAGAAACGCAGCTCTTCCTTCATTCGATCTACAGGAAAATACCTTACGCCAACTTCAATAGAGGATAAGCAGAATTGACAGGAATAAGGACATCCCCGACTCGTTTCAACGTAAGTGACGCGGCGACCAAGATCAGCAAGGTCTTCTTCGAATCGAAAAGGGGATGGAATCTCACTTAAGCTTAGTTTTGGTGCTGGTGGATTAATATGATTACTTCCATCTTTTCTGTAAACAATTCCTTTTACGTTTTCAACTGATTCTCCTGTTTCAATTGATCGAAGCAGTTCTTTAAACGTCACTTCTCCTTCTCCCATGACAATATAATCAGCTTGAGGTATACGGTCGAGCCACTCATACACATCATATGACACTTCAGGACCGCCAAGTACGATCGTGAGCGATGGATTTACTTTCTTTAACATTTCAATGACTGGAATCGTCTCTTCAATATTCCAGATATAGCAGCTAAATCCAATGACATCAGCCTTCATACTGTGGAGGTCACTAACAATATTCATAATCGGATCTTTAATCGTGTATTCTGCCATTTGTACATCATAATCTGGGGCAGCAGAGGCTTTCAAATACCTTAATGCGAGACACGTATGGATGAACTTCGCATTTAACGTACTTACTACAATCTTCATTTTTTTCCAACTCCTGATCGTTAATCTCTCTATTATATCACCTTCATTACAAATAATTTAGATAGGATAGCGTGATCGCTTGTGGGTACATTCGGAAAATATTTGAAATGAAAACGCTTTCGTGAGAAAATAAGTGAAAAAATAAGGAGTGAGCTAATTGGAACTTGCTTCAATAACGCCTGAACACCCTTTTTCGGAACAAGACTTTGAATACACAGCATTACTGCCGAGTTATCGTGTCGATTTAAGGAATCCGAGGAATGAACAGCTCGATCGCTTTGTGAATGCAAATATGGTAAGCGACTGGTCGCAAATGTCTTGGAAACAGGTAGGAAGGCCGTTTGAAGTGAAGAAGCTCGCGAAAGAGCGTCTAGATTGGGAATCTGAACATAAGCAGGTTATGCCTGTGAAAACCTCTTGGGAGTATTTTAATCGCTCATTTCACAATCTATTTATGCAAGATGTACCTGCCGAACAGCAGCGCTTGAAGTCTTCTCTAAAAGATAGCTTCAAAGGCTTTCATCTTCGTGATGTCAAGAATGGCCTGGGGGAGATGGTACGCTTATCTCTCTGGAATTATGTGCACCGCATCGAGGATGGGATTTGGGATCCGCGTGGAAAGCGAGCGCTTTTTGAAGGACTTGATGTAAAAAATCCTCGTATTCTCTTTCTTGGTGCTGCCGAAGGGTATGAAGCAATGCAGCTTCATGCGATGTATCCGGGTGGAGAAGTTGTCATGGTAGATTACGATGCCTTCTGTAAAACAGATCGTTTTGCTCATTTTCCGAATACGTATCCCTTTCTTGGAACAAATCCACAAACGGGCGGACCAAAAGTTTGGTACAAAGACCAAATGAACATTAGCTATCTTGTAAAAGACATTCGTGATCTCGATTTTCATAAAGAGTTTGATATTGTTCTAAGTGTAGGCTTGCTTGAACATGTGCCGGATGAACATAAACCAGCTATTTTAGATTGGCATCGCAAATTTGTAAAAGATGATGGATACGTTATTATGACAACACCTCGAAATCAGATGAAGTCGCGTCTTTATTATCATGTGATGGCTGATATGATGAATCATACGTATCGTGAGCTAATGGATATCCGTCAAATGGGACTCTATGCGTATGAAAACGGCATGGATATTGTAAGGCACGGCTATATTAAAGTGCATAACGGCATTATTGCAAGAGCGCGCTGATTGCTAGCGATTCTTGCTTAACTATGATAAAAGTGAGGTGAGACAACGAATAGGAGGGATAAAATGAGTGTACATTCATTCACTGCAGAAACGCTTCAAGGGAAAGACATGCCGCTATCAGAATATAGCGGAAAGGTTCTTTTAATCGTCAACACGGCTAGTAAATGCGGATTAACACCACAGTATGAAGGACTTCAGGAGCTGTATACGTCGCTTGAGGACAAGCCGTTTGAAATTCTAGGCTTTCCTTGTAACCAATTTGGAGAGCAAGAGCCTGGATCGAAGGATGATATTGAGGAATTTTGCTCCATTAATTATGGCGTGAGTTTCCCAATGTTTGCGAAAATCGATGTAAACGGTAGCGATGCTCATCCTCTTTATCGCTATTTAACGCACGAAGCGCCAGATGTTGAACACGGCGACATTCCCTGGAATTTTACGAAGTTCCTCGTAAATCAAGATGGTCATGTCGTGAAACGCTATGAGCCAAAGACAGAACCAGCCGCTATTAAGAAAGATATTGAGGAAATGCTCTAAAAAGGTTCGGAATTTGTCGAAACGGGGTATATCATTTCTGAGGTGATAAATCAAAATGAAATGGTGGATTCCGTTTTGCTATATGATTGGCACGTTTTCAGGAGCGATGCTCAGTGGATGGAGCATGGACCGTGAATGGGATGTGTTTCCTTCATTTGCGATGGCAATTACAGCATTTTTCTTAAGCACTTTATATATTGTCGTTCGCGACATCGTTCCAAAAGTCTTTGATGAGACCCTACGCAATTAGTGCGCAGGGTTTTTTAATACCCTATTAACAGCTCATGTCGAATGGATGGAAAGGTGGTTTGGCTTCGTATAGAAATTCCGATCGACCATGCTCCCACCTCCACGCTGCATAAGCAGCAAGACACGCATCAAAAGAATGCGATGATTCGAGTGCTTTTTCTGGAATTCCTGTTACCCCATCTTGTTCGAGAAAGTACTTTAGCTGATAGCGATGTTCTATTTCTGATTTATAAGCGAGAATAGATTCGATATTGGGTGCTCGCAAACCGATCGCGGCTCCAGGATGCACTTCCACAATAGTAGCATGTGGTGAAAGCGTCCTCGAGAGTGAGATTCCTCTAAGCGTTAAATAAACCATTCGCGTCATCGTTGGCGTCATAATCGATCCGCTTCGCATCCCGATTTTAACGACCGCTTTTCTAAGTGCTCTGTCTGCAGGTCGATCGCCGCCACCTGGTTGGTAAGAAAGGGGGGCATCGATTCCAATGATTGTGTTATGTGTGAGCTTTCCTTGCTGATAAATGTCCTCATCTGTTGCCCCTTCGATGAGCTGATGAAAGGAAAGCGCGGAATCATCTCCATGAAAGATCGCTATAGAGGTATCTTTTGTATTAGATGGTCCTGATAAATCAATTCCGATAAAGCGTTTCATAACATCTCTCCTTTCGCTTAATTAAACAATAAGTGGAAAATGGGTTCATGTAAACGAGTAGTGTACGTTATAATGGGGGAATAGAAACGGACTGATTCGTATGATAGATATCAAGCAAAAAGTATTTAAATTTGTTGGTGGACGAATTCTTAAAACGGGACTGGCTGCATTTTTGACGGCGTGGATTTGTGATGCGCTCGGCCTTCCTGTTCTCTTTGCTGTGATTACAGCCATCGTAACGGTGGAGCCTACTGCATCGGACTCCATAAAAAAAGGGATCGTGCGTTTTCCAGCGGCTGCAATCGGAGCCGGATTTGCCATGTTATTTGAATCCATGCTTCATCAATCACCCTTCACTTATGCGCTAGCCGCAACCTTCACACTTATTGCCTGTCATAAGCTTGGACTTGATGACGGTATGCTTGTTGCAACGCTAACAGCAGTTGCGATGATTCCCGATACATCAGGAGAGTATATGATATCTTTTGTAGGAAGATTGAGTACGACGCTCATTGGGATTGTTGTTTCAACAGCAGTAAACTACTTTGTTATGCCACCTAAATTCCATACTATGATCAATCAAGGTGTAAAGCGACTGTACCGCAACGCTGGTGATTTACTAGATCAAATTATCGCAGATCTTCCGCATGCCAAAAGACAAACACTCGTATATCAGCGCTTAAGTCGTGACCTTGAACGAACATACAAATTAATTGCCTATCAGCGGGAAGAGTGGAAATACCGCAGGCACAGCATTCATGAAGTTCGCACCTTTTCTGTTGTTCTTAAAAAACTGGAATACTTGCAGAAGATCCTTTACCATCTTGGAAATATGCTATTTACCGATACGAAAAATGGCATCGATCCCGAAGATCATCGCATCATTATTGAAGCCGGTCGTTCGATCTCCAAAGCTTTTCATAACCCTTCTACGCAGCTGACACAAGAGCATATCGATAGCATTGAAAAGCTCGATCAGCTATTTCATGATCTTGATGATTCAAGAGATGAAGCGACAGACCCCCGCCATCATTTTACAGGAAAAATGATTGTGATATTTGAGTTGCTTTCCTTGAATGATGTGATTGATGATTTGTCGATTCTAGAAGAAAAAGAGAGTCGGTACATGAACAGAGGTGAAAAACGTGAAGCTGATCTTTGAAGAAAAGTGGGACCGTACGATAGCTGACAAAGATCGTAAACGAATCCAGGACATTTATGACGAGAACCCGATCCAAGAAGGAGAGCTTCAGTTTGTTCCAATTCGAGTAGCTTTTAATCATCGTAATGAACTGCTGGCTTCTGTTTGTATTCTAAATGGTATGGGTGATTGGAAATTAGATGATCGCCTGCTCTCTTATTTTGAAGATAACAGCTTAGTGGCAACAGAACGGTTTACCCATAAGTTAACTGTTCCATCTCATTCAGCTGTACCATGGACGTTTATTTTTCCACCAGAGACAAGGATTCGACAGGCTTCTCTCAAGAACTGGAGTATTTCCTGATTATTTTACAAGCGAAAACAAATTTTAGGCCACTTTTTACTATATTTCGTTGTTATTCGACGTTATCGATCTGAATCGGTAAAGTCGAATGACAACGAACCGAGTAGAAATGTGGCTTTTTTTGTTTTATAACAGTTTTCCTTTTTGGAGGGTGTTCTAATAACCTGTACCAATTAAAGGAACAATATGGTATAGTAAATTTGAAATTTTCTAACTATTAAAGGGGGAGAAGTTGCATGGGAAAGAAAAGAAGACTTAGTTTATTCGTTATTGTACTATCTATAGCGATGGTGCTTGGAGCTTGTGGAGGTTCTGATTCAGACGGAAAAGCAAACGGATCTCCTTCAGAGCTTAGTTTATTAACGGGAGGAACGGGAGGAACGTATTTCCCACTTGGCGGTGAACTAGCAAATATAATTCAAGATGGAACCGATATTGAAAGTGCCAATGCTCAGTCATCAGGTGCTTCTGTTGAAAATATGCAAATTCTCCAGGATGGAGATGCGGATATCGCATTTACTCAAACAGATATCGCGGCATACGCAACAAACGGTGAGTTAATGTTTGAAGATGGAAAAGTGGACAACATCCAGGCGATTGGAACACTATATCCTGAAACGATTCAAATCGTAACTCTTCAGGAGAGTGGCATTGCTTCTGTGGATGATTTGAAAGGAAAGAAAGTTTCCGTTGGAGCACCAGGTAGTGGAACATATGCGAATGCGGAGCAAGTGCTAGCTGCTCATGATATTATGATGGAAGACATCGATGCTCAGCATCTTGCATTTGATGAGTCTACTGAAGGGATCCAGGATGGCACAATCGACGCTGCTTTTATTACTTCTGGTACACCGACTGGTGCAGTAGAAGGCTTGTCTGCAGTGAAGCCAGTGAACATTCTTCCAATCGAGCAGGATAAAATTGATAAGCTGATTGAAGAGCACCCGTATTATGCAGAAGATACGGTGAAAAGTGGAACGTACGGTCTTGAAAGTGATGTGAAAACTGTCGCAGTTCTTGCGATGCTTGTAGCTCGTTCAGACCTTGATGAAGATTATGTGTATCAAGTAACGAAAGCGATCTTTGATAACTCTGATAAAATTACGCACGCTAAAGGTGAGTTTATTACAGCTGATACAGCGCTAGAGGGTGTTGGGATTGACCTTCATCCTGGTGCTAAGAAATACTTTGATGAAAAAGGTGTCGAGTAAAGTAGCGAATCTACAAAAAAGGATGTGACGGACGCAGGTGAAAAGCCTGCGTCTTCTTACTATGAAACCTTCCGATTCAACGAAACAATTCATGTACCAAACGACAATTGCGGTTGCCCTTATTTTAGTCGTTTTTCTTTATCCATTTTTTCCTGTGATGGCGCTCGAAAAAGGAGAGTCAGGCAAAGTTTTGGCATATGTTCCTTTTGAGGATGATCCGGCTAACTTCGACATTCGCTATACACATTCTGTGCACAAAACACCTGTTCAGGAGTCTTATTATGTATCTGAATCTGGTGAGATTGTGCAATACGAACTCTCATACGAGAATTTTGCCATCGGATTGCCTTCAAATGCGGATGCAGGGGAACGATTTGTCCAGGATAAGGATGGATACAAGATTAAAGATATGAACAGGAAATTTCCGTTTATTGATATGAGAACGGGTCAGGTCGTCGCTAATCACGTGCTTCTTGTCCAAGATAAAGAGATTGAATTAAGTCGGATCATTGAGCCTGGTTCATGGCTTCACCTTGAATCAGAAACAATCAGTTTATGGCAGTGGATGAAAGGAGTGAACGTGCTTGAGTGAGAAAGATCAGCCTCCGAAAACGAAGCAAGACAAAGAGCAGATGACAGATGAACAAACGCAGGAATTAATGGCGAAATTCGATCCTGAAGCAGGTCATCGTAGGCTGACAGGTATAATCGGATGGATCTCACTTGCTGGTCTCGTAGGTTTCTCCATTTTCCAATTATACACAGCTATTTTCGGCGTTTTTACAGCACAGCTTCAGCGATCCATTCATTTAGCGTTCGCGCTCGGACTAATTTTTCTATTATTTCCTGCTTCCAAAAAGAAGCTGCGTAATAAGACAAAAGGGAAGTTTCAAGTTGCCTGGTATGATGGTTTACTAGCCATTATTGGTGTTTACGTTGGGATGTATTGGCCTTTAAATTTCGATGAACTTGTGTATCGGATTGGACGCCTTACAACGCTTGATTTAATTGTAGGGCTTTTAGCTATCCTGCTTGTTCTTGAAGCAACGCGACGGGTGGTAGGGCTTCCGATTACCGTGATTACGTCTATTTTCTTGCTTTACTCTTATTTCGGACCTTATATGCCGGGATTTTTGCAGCATCGTGGATTGAGTATTGATCGCATTATTCGCTCCATGTACTACACGACAGAAGGAATTCTTGGAACGCCGCTTGGGGTGTCTTCCACATTTATTTTCCTTTTCCTCCTCTTCGGAGCTTTTCTCGTCAAAACAGGGGTTGGTCAGTACTTCAATGATCTTGCTCTCGTTATTGCAGGAAAACGGGTTGGAGGACCGGCAAAGGTAGCCATTTTCTCAAGTGCGCTTCAAGGAACCATTAGCGGAAGCTCAGTTGCGAATGTTGTGACCTCGGGTTCATTTACGATTCCAATGATGAAGCGACTTGGGTATCGGAAGGAATTTGCTGGTGGAGTAGAGGCAGCAGCTTCTACAGGTGGTCAGCTTATGCCGCCAATTATGGGCGCAGCGGCGTTTCTAATGGTGGAATTTATCGGTGGTGGCATCACCTACTGGGAAATTGCCAAAGCGGCTGCGATTCCTGCGGTCCTATATTTTACGGGTATTTGGATCATGACTCACTTTGAAGCAAAGCGCATTGGATTAAGAGGTTTGACGGAAGATGAAATGCCAAACCGAAAAGCTGTACTTGCGCGGATCTATCTTCTTTTTCCAATCGTCGCTGTTATCTTCTTCTTAATGTCAGGCACGTCCGTTACGCGTGCAGCTCTTTATGCGATTTTGTCAGCTATTATCGTTGGAGCAATTAATAAGGAAACTCGTATGGGAATCGGCGATTTCATTGATGCCCTCGCGAATGGGGCAAGAACCGCACTTGGAGTGGCGGCTGCAACCGCTGCAGCGGGGATGATCGTAGGTGTAGTTACTCTAACAGGACTTGGGTTAAAGCTTGCGAATAGTCTTGTTTCGCTTTCTGGTGAAAATTTGTTGCTCACCCTTTTCTTTACGATGATTGCCTCCCTTATTCTTGGGATGGGATCTCCAACGACCGCAAACTATGTTATCACGTCAACAATTGCGGCTCCGGCCTTGATTGTATTATCTGTCCCTGAGTTATCGGCGCATATGTTTGTGTTCTATTTCGGTATCGTCGCAGATATTACACCGCCGGTTGCGCTCGCTGCTTTTGCGGCAGCAGGTGTATCGGGAGGTGAGCCACTTCGGACAGGGGTTCAATCAGCTAAGCTCGCGATTGCGGCATTTATCATTCCATACATTTTTGTGCTCTCACCCGAGCTCATGATGATTGATACAACGTGGCAAAGTCTTCTTTGGGTACTTTTCACGTCATTAACGGGAATGATTAGCATCGGTGCAGGTATGATTGGTTATTGGTACCGTCGAACTGTTTTAGTTGAACGGATCGCTGCTGTAGCGGCAGGCGTAATGCTTATTTATCCAGAAGGTTCTACAGATCTCATTGGACTCGGGCTATTTATCACTCTGTTAGCTCTTCAGTTCTTGATCAAGCAGGACGGTGGAAAGAAAGAAGTTGCGAATGCATAAATCGAAAAGTCGCTCCTACTAAGAGGGCGACTTTTTCTATGTAAAAAACGCTAAGATCTGCTGATTCCCGGTAGAAGAAGAGTGTGATATGATGAAAGCGTCGTCATAAAACAAATTCGTTTGAAGAGAAAGGACTTCCCTTCTTTTTATCGAAGTGGAACCTGTTAGCTTATACTCTGAAGGAGGATCACAATGGATTATCGAATTGAACGAGACACAATTGGAGAAATCAAAGTACCAGCAGATAAAATGTGGGGTGCTCAAACTCAACGAAGCAAGCAGAACTTTAAGATCGGTAACGAACAAATGCCGCTTGAGGTTGTGAAGGCATTTGCGATTTTGAAGAAGAGCGCAGCACTTGCAAACCAGCGTCTTGGCAAGCTTGAAGATGAGAAAGCTGAAGCCATTGTGAAAGCAGCGGACGAAGTGATCAACGGCGATCATAATGAACATTTCCCACTGGTTGTGTGGCAGACAGGAAGCGGCACGCAGTCCAACATGAATATGAATGAAGTACTTGCATACCGTGCAAATGAACTTTTACAACAACAAGGAAGCGAAGCACGTGTTCATCCAAATGATGACGTGAATAAGTCCCAATCTTCCAATGATACATTTCCAACAGCACTGCACGTTGCGGCAGTACTTTCTGTTGAGGATCATCTTTATCCAACCCTTATTGAATTAAAAGAAACGCTTTATCAAAAAATGAAGGATAATGAACATATTATTAAAATCGGACGTACTCATCTTCAAGATGCTACGCCACTCACGCTTGGACAGGAAATTAGCGGCTGGCATCGCATGCTGGTAAAATGTGAAAACATGCTGCTTGAGAGCGTTAAGTATATGAAAGAGCTTGCGATCGGCGGTACGGCGGTTGGAACAGGATTGAACGCACATCCGAAGTTCGGTGATATGGTGGCCGAGGAAATTAGCAAAATGACGGACAAGACGTTCGCATCTGCTGAGAATAAATTCCATGCGCTTACAAGTCATGATGAAGTAGTGCATGTCCATGGCACGTTGAAAGCTCTAGCGGCAGATCTTATGAAAATCGCAAACGATGTGCGCTGGCTTGCAAGTGGACCGCGCTGTGGTATTGGTGAAATTACAATTCCAGCTAACGAGCCAGGAAGCTCGATCATGCCAGGGAAAGTGAACCCAACACAAAGTGAGGCGCTCACAATGGTAGCGTCGCAAGTGATGGGGAATGATGCGACAATTGGTTTTGCGGCAAGTCAGGGGAACTTTGAGCTGAATGTCTTCAAGCCGGTCATTATTTATAACTTCCTACAGTCTTCTCGCCTCCTTGCGGACGGCATGAAGTCGTTTAATGATAACTGTGCAGTTGGCATTGAGCCAAATGAAGAAGTGATCCAAGATTATTTGAAGAATTCACTTATGCTTGTGACAGCTTTGAACCCACATATCGGTTATGAGAACGCAGCGAAAATTGCGAAGAAAGCCCATGAAAATGGAACAACGCTACGTGAATCTGCCCTTGAGAGCGGTTTGCTCACAGCGGAGCAGTTCGATGATATCGTACGTCCTGAAGATATGATTGCACCAAAAGAATAATAGGAAAAAGCGGGATCTCTGGGATCCCGCTTTTTTGTACGGCGAAAGCAGCCCAAAACCTCCGGCTGTTTCACCCTTTAGATTGAGACAAAAAGCGTCTCATTCTAAAGGCTTCCAACATCCTACGGTTTTAAGCGGGCTGCTTTCGCTTTTCATGTCTAGCTACAACAGCCCAAATCCTCTGGCTGTTTCACCTTTTAGATTGAGACAAAAAGCGTCTCATTCTAAAAGCCTCCAACATCCTACGGTTTTAAACGGGGCCCTTTCGCTTTTCTTTCAGGAGTGGAAAGCGTTTACACTTTCCGAGGTAAAATGGCCATGATGCCTTTGTAGATCAAGACAAGTGCAAATAGCAGCGCTGCTAGAAAGCCAACAACTTCGAAGACCGGATTAAGACTCTCGAGGAATGAATCTGCCTCAGACAAACGAAGTAATGCAAACCCAGCAATCATAGCGGCTACGAAAAGCAATGTTCGATCCAACATATCAGCACTCCCTTTGAAAGAAATATTTTTAGTGCCCTACAAATATATGCAGTGTGAGACGAGCGAAGAACTATTTTATTTTGGGGTCTGCCCCCTCTCTGTCCCCCTTTACGTACATTTATCCTCTTCCAACGGACAAAGAGTAAAATTCTTTTCATTTTGTTGACGGAATGAAAGAGTGCGAGACGTCTATATAAGTGAAAGCAGCGAGGTGAGAGTAGTGAAGCAAAAGCTTGTAGAATGGCAGACGGAAGAAGGATTTCGTGATGTGGTAAGCAACTATGCGAATGGACTTTATGCGGTCGCTTATAGTGTTCTTGGGGACTATCATCTTGCACAGGATGTTGCGCAGGAAGCGTTTATTAAGGCCTATTTGAAGCGAAACACGTTGGAAAGTCCTGAGAAGGTGGGGAGCTGGCTAACAAGTATCGCTCGAAATTTGAGTCTGGATATGAAGAGGAAACGAAAACGAATGGTTCAACTACTGGAGCATTCATTTCATGAGAAGACACTTGCAAATATGCTTGAAAAGAAAGAGACAGAGACAAGCGATTTGGTTTGGCATGCGCTGAATGAATTAAATGAAGATATTCGCACCCCTGTCGTTCTTTACTATATGGGTGGCTATTCGATGGGGGAAATTGCTTCGATGTTAGAACGCTCCACCTCTGCAATTGAAAGTTGTATTCGAAGAGCTAGATCAAAAATGAAAAAGGAGCTGTTTGAAATGGTTGAAAAGAATATGAGCGAGCAAAACGTTGGGGAAGAATTTGAGCGAAAAGTGTTTAAGGAAATACGTCTCCGTAAGGCGCTTTTCGATCAAGTTGAATTAACGAACGCAAACTTCATGAATTCGAACTTAGCACAATCAATCTTTTCTGACGCTTATATGGTAGAAGCGACCTTTACAAATATGAATATGAGCGGTATTTCTTTCCGAGATATTGACCTTAGCGATCTTAAAATCGAAGATGCACAAATGGGAGGGGCTGTTTTTCGTAATATCGGATTACCCCCTGAAGATCACTTTGCGGCAGGAAGAAGAGAGGAGCACATGCCAATTCTTTTCGAAAACTGTGATCTGCATGGGAGTACGATAACAGATTGTAACTTAAAAAATGTGAAGATCGAGAAATCTGAGGTAGAAGGTATGACAATTGATGGGATTTCGGTGGAAGAGCTGTTGAAGGTTTATGAGGAGAAGAAGAGTGAGTGAGCTTAGTGTGTCGATTGAGCAATATCGCGGACCCTCAGTTGAGATCGGATATGGGCTTGGATCACATGAACAAATGGAAGTAGTACAGGAGAGGTGTGAGAATTTTGTTCAACCGACAAATTTAGAAGAAACCCAACAGGTTTATCAACGCTTCGCTCCGCATCTGCTAGATGAGATAATGGGGATAAGTATAGCATTAATGATCTCTCCTCATAAGGCGCTCTCGCTTTTTAGTGGATATGATCTTCCTATACTAGAAGGGTTGGGCTGTACGGCTGTGATGACGAATCACGGTTATGTAAGAAATTATGATTTTGGTCCCGCTTTTTATGATGGAAGGTTGATTTTAAGACAGCCAGAAGAGAGCTATGCTACGTGTGGTCACAGCTTATTCGGCATTGGTCTGCATGATGGGATGAATGAACATGGGCTTACGGCTGGGCTCCATTTTGTATCTACTCGTTTTCATCAAAAAGGACTAATGGCGGGGATCGTTGTAAGAATGGTGTTGGATACCTGTCGAACGATTGAAGATGCCATTTCGTTATTAAAAGTTTTGCCTCATGCGGACGAGTATAATTATTCTCTAACAGATGCATCTGGTAAATCAGCCATTGTCGAAATTGGGCCGTTTGGTAGCGAGGTAAGATGTGGAGAAACGCTTTATTGCACAAATCATTTTCAAGTGTCTAACAAACCACAGACCACTGAAAATTCCCTTCAACGGTTAGCGTATTTAGAAAAACATCCTAACGTAGAGGTTAGTGAATGGTTTGATGAATTTAGAAATCCAGCATCTCCATTATTTTTTAGAGAATATGAAAATCTATTTGGTACGCTTCACACCGTAATGATGAATCCGAAAGAATGCTTATTCAAAACGGTGATAGCGGGAAGTGATGAAGTAATGACGATTTACTTTAAGGATTGGGTTAATGGAAGTGCAGTAAGCAAACGTGAGCTAATTGCAGACCTTTAAGCAGCGGGGGTCAGACCCGAGCGACCCGCTGCTTTACTGCGTAAAAGAGCCGTTGATCTCAACTGAGATCAACGGCTCTTTCTATATCAATCATTTATTCTTACTTCCACTCTTTCACTTTATCAGTGTCCGTTACAAATAAGAAAATCTTACCTTTGTCCATTTCTTCTTCATAGCGTTCAGATTCATCTTTGGAAAAGCCGATTTCTTGCATTTTGGTGCGCAGTTCGTCGCCTTTCTTACTAAAGACATTTTTCAAGCTGCTGAGACCCATTTCCTTTTTGCCGATTGTATTCGCATCAACGCTGTCTGCTACGCGCTCTGTGCGGTCATCGTCATGGGAAAGCACGTAAATATCATCGTTAGCTACACCGATGTTTTCTAGCTCTTCAATGTCGCTTTTTAATTTCTCATCATTTTGGTATTCGCGTACTACTGGTCTACTCACAATATTGCCTCCTTCAAAGATTGTTCTGCTTTTTTTGATCTCACATGTACTATACACGCTCAGAAAAAGTTCTAAACGGGAAATTTGCACATCAATGTGCTGCGTGATTATAGCAATGTAAGGCATAATAAGTTCAAAAGGTATTGTGATAGGGTATAGAAAGAATAGAACAATCCAATCAGGAGGCGATCGAAATGAGTTCAGAACAATTAGGCGTAAAAAAAGGGAAGCTTGCTCCGTGTCCAGATAAACCAAATTGTGTGTCGAGCCAAAGCACGGATGAGAAGCATGGGATGAAGCCGATGCCATACAATGGGACGGCAGAGGAAGCAATCGCAAAATTAAAAACAATCCTAACCAATCGAAAGCGAACAGAAATTGTAGAAGAGGGGACAGACTACATAAGAGCAGAGGAGAAATCAAAGCTATTTAAATTTGTCGATGATATTGAGTTTTACATTGATACAGCAAATGAGAGCATTCACTTTCGTTCTGCTTCACGGACTGGATATTCAGATATGGGAGTTAATAAGAAGCGAATGAATGAAATTAAAGAAGAATTTCAGAAAGCATAAAACAACAGGTGCCTATGCGGCACCTGTTGTTGATTTATCAGAAGTCATTCGCTTCCTCATTTTCTTCTACTAGTGTATCTTCATTCTCATCTTCTCGGTCATCTTCTTCTCGTTCGGAAGAAAGGAACCAGCCTCCTAGTGCAATCGCAACAAGAACGCCCCAGAATGTGATTTTCCATGCGGGTTCTTTTGGGAAATCCTCAGCAAGAATGCCGAGGTTTGGATGAGCGAGCGTATAAATCGCAAGCTTTACCCCTACCCATCCAACAATCACGAAAGCAGCGGTTTCTAAACCTGGCTTACGGTGCAAAAGCTTCACAAAGTAATTAGCAGCGAAGCGCATAATGATTAGCCCGACAATTCCACCGGTTAAAATAACGAGAAATTGTCCACCATCCATACCGCCAATTTTCGGTAGCGTTGTATGAGGTAGCGTTAGCGCTAACGCCACAGCAGCTAGAATGGAGTCAACGGCAAATGCGATATCAGCAAGCTCCACTTTTAATACCGTCGTCCAAAAACCAGGCCCTTCCTCAGACTTTTGATTTTCCTTCTCCTTCTCTTTTCGATCGCTGAGTAAAAACTTTTTCACGATGTGATTTAAACTGAGAAACAAAAGATAAATCGCTCCAATGGCTTGAACTTGCCAAATATCAACGAGAAAGGAAATGATGAAGAGAGAACCGAAGCGGAAAACAAATGCTCCTCCAAGGCCATAAAACAACGCTTTTTTACGTTTTTGTGGGTCAAGATGCTTCACCATTATGGCCATGACAAGGGCGTTATCTGCTGCCAGCACACCTTCAAGACCGATCAGAACAATGAGCACCCACCCGTATTCCAGTAAAAGACCAACATCCATGGTTATCTCTCCTTTACCTTCTCATTAGTATTCCCAGTTGGACAGTCCCATACTAGAAAATACATGCTTTAAAAGGTAGATCTATCCTATAATCGATTTCATTCCGACAATCCTTGAAATCTTTTATCGTTTTGAAATGATGCCAAAATGGTATAAGGTAAAGAGTGGAGGTGGAAACATGCGTTTAGAAAATAAAAAAGTAATCAGTCTTGTTCATCATGAATTTGAAGATTTGGAGCTTACTTATCCGTACTATCGTTTAATTGAAGAAGGGGCCACGGTACATTACGTTGGTGAGAAAGCAGGAGAGAAGTATATTGGTAAATATGGTGTTCCCGTCGTTGCCGATTATGCTTATGAAGATATTAATCCTGCCGATTACGACGCGATCCTTGTTCCTGGTGGATGGGCGCCTGATAAGATTCGCCGTTTCCCTGAAGTATTGAAAATGGTTCAGCATATGGAAGAAAATAAGAAACCAATCGGCCAGATTTGCCATGCTGGTTGGGTATTAATTTCCGCAAAAGTACTAGAAGGAAAGAAAGTGACAAGTACGCCAGGCATTCGTGATGATATGGAAAATGCCGGTGCGACTTGGATTGATGAGCCCGTTGTTATTGACGGACATCTTGTATCTGCGCGTCGCCCGCCAGATCTTCCACAGTACGGAAAAGCCTTTGCTGATATTTTAGCGAAATAATATAAAAAGCTCACTCTAAAAAAGGAGTGAGCTTTTTATATTATTCTGTTACGCGATCCAGTTTTCCAGTTGCAGGGTCAATCACAAGCCCGTGAACAGGAAGATTCTTTGGAAGAAGCGGATGATTCTCAATCATTGATACGCTCCCGCGCACGCCATCTTGAACCGTTGTAAATCCTTGTAGCCATGAGTGAAGGTCAATCCCTACGTGCTTCATGGAAGAAACAACTTCTTTTGTTACACTGTCTTCCATTTTGTGTAGTAGCTTATCAGGATCTACTTTGCCCATTCCACAGTCATGATGCCCAATAACCCAAACTTCTTCCGCCTGAAGTTCATACACGGCTACAAGAATACTGCGCATAATACTGCCAAATGGGTGACTCACTACAGCACCGGCATTTTTAACGATTTTCACATCACCGTTTTTTAGATTCATCGCACGTGGAAGAAGCTCTACAAGACGCGTGTCCATGCAAGAGAGGATCACGATTTTTTTATCGGGAAGACCTGTTGTTTCATAAGGGACATACTCTTTATTAGCGACAAATTCCTCATTAAATTTTAATACTTCATGAAGGGTATCCATAATATTATCTCCTTGTCCTTTTAATTTTTTTCATTTGGCATGCAGTTTGGTACACTAGTGATAAAGATCCTTCAGTTAAAGGAGTTTATCGATATGAAAGATATACCAATTGATCATCTGGTTCAACAAATGAATGCACGAATGAAACAGCTCACATACAATGTGGAAGAAAATGATGCAGATGTCGATGGCATTCGAGAAGAGCTGATTGCCATTAAAACTTACTGTGACATGCTGCTACAAGCATCGGGAAGTCATAGGTCTAAGTCTGCCGCCACCGCTGGAATTAAACCGATTCAGCAGCAAGCTGCCGCACCAGTTCAACAGTCGCTTTCATCAAAGCCGATGAAGGACGATGATGCGAACGAGGACTCGATTTTTGATTTTTAAGCGAAGCCGCCAAAGAGCGGCTTTTTTGTTTGCCGTTTTTAGACGCCGAATGCCTTCGGATAAACAACTTCTCCGCTAACATCTTTTAGCGCGTCTTTCTTAAGTTCTTTTACCATGAACGCATCTCCTGCATTAAAGGGACCAGAAATGTTCTGTTCAGAAGCAGGGACAAAGCCGAATCGTGGATAATAGTCTTGGTGACCAAGCACGACTACGTGACGATATCCAAGCGAAGTAGCTCTCATTATGCCATCTTTGATCAACATGCCCCCAACTCCTTCTCCCTGTAATTCGGGAACGACTGCGACAGGAGCAAGGGCTAGGGACGTGAGATTTCCTTTTTCTGTTGAGATGGTGATTTCACTAAAAAGGATGTAACCAACCGGATTCCGTCGATTATGTAGCGCGACAAGCGAAAGCTCAGGAACAAAGTGCGCAGACTCCCGAATCCTACTGACTAGCTTAATCTCATCTTCTCCACCAAATGCTTTTTGTAGAATGGTTGAGATGTCCTCATGATCTTGTAACTTTTCTTCACGAACTTCAATCATGTTTCCATCTCCTTTTCTCTATCTTATTTTTTCAAAAATGAAAATAAAAAGCAACAATATTGCAAGAGATGTTTATTAGCATTATGATAGGGAATTATCACCAATATTGGAAGGGATTTGTATAAAAGAGGGGGCCAGAAGATATGTTTCAGAAAGTGAACCGAGTTCTGGGAAAAGCCGAACAGGCCATCCTCAGCTACTCGGTTATTTTTATGACATTGATTCTTGTGGGAAACGTGATTAGTCGCACTGTTTTTCAAGCGAGCTGGACGTTTGCTGAAGAAACAGGACAGTTTTTTATAATTATTGTAACATTTATCGGTGTCAGCTATGCAGCGAGAAAGGGAAGGCACCTGAGGATGTCGGCCTTATTTGAGCTGTTGCCGAGAAAAGGTCAAAAAGTTCTTACCTTAGTAATAACGTTGCTTACATCACTTACATTATTTTATTTAACCTATATCGCTTTCGAATATGTATGGACGGTACATGAACTAGAGCGCGTAACACCAGCGCTAAGAGTTCCCGTTTATTTAGTAGCGGCATTTATTCCAATCGGCTTCTTCTTTGGTGGATTGCAATACCTACATCAGTTTGTCCTTAACATGAAGCATGAAGAGATTATTCTAGCAACAGAAAAGGAAGAAGATTTTCAAAGTGAACTAGAGGAGAGAGGTGACGGCGTATGATATGGGTGATGTTACTCATTATGTTTATTCTGTTATTCATGGGATTCCCAATGAAGATACCAATGATTGTTGCACCGATTGTGCTCCTCATCGTCTATTTTCCTGACCTCGATCCGATGGTGTTAACTCAACAGTACTTTAGCGGTGTTCAGCCGTTCGTGTTACTTGCTGTTCCGATGTTTATTTTTGCTGCCGATATTATGTCAGTTGGAACGACGGCTAATCGTCTTCTTGAATTTGTTGGTCGATTTATTGGTCACGTTAAAGGTGGCTATGCGATTACAACGGCTGCGACGTGCACGCTGTTTGGTTCCATATCAGGTTCTACGCAAGCAACGGTTGTAGCGGTCGGGAAACCGATGCGTCAGAAGCTTCTTCAATCAGGCTATAAAAATTCGCAAGCTATTCCACTTATCATTAATGCGAGTGACGTCGCCTTGCTCGTGCCACCCAGTATAGGCATGATTATGTATGCCGTTGTAACGGGAACCTCGGTTGGAGAACTTTTCATAGCTGGTATTTTACCAGGTGTGATCATCTTTCTGTTTTTTGCTGTCTATAGCTACATACTCGCACGAAGAAAAGGAATTGAAGGACAAGAGAAAGCGACCTGGAAAGAACGTCTACAGGCAACAAGAAGAGCGCTTCTTCCATTAGGATTCCCAGTCATCATTGTCGGTGGTATTTATAGCGGCTTTTTCAGTCCAACGGAAGCAGCTGCAGTAAGTGTTTTATATGCGGTGGTTTTGGAAGTTTTTATCTATAAAAAAATCAAAATTACCGAGCTACCGAAAATTGCTGAGTCAACAGGTGTTGTAACGGCTGCAGTCTTTATACTCGTAGCTGCTGGTACCGCACTTTCCTGGGTGCTTTCTTATGCGAAATTGCCACAAGAGCTCACCAACGCTGTATTAGGAACAGACCCAACGGCGATTAAGGTGCTACTAATTGTCGCCCTCTTTTTCTTTATTGGGTGTATGTTTGTTGACCCTCTAGTCGTCATTATTATCTTAACACCGATATTCTACCCTGTTGCGATGGATGCTGGTATTGATCCGATTGTACTAGGGGTTCTCATCACTCTTCAGGCGGCTATAGGATCGGCAACACCACCGTTTGGAGTTGATATTTTTACGGCTGTTGCAGTGTTTAAACGGCCTTATCTTGAGATTATTCGGGGCTCTGGCCCGTATCTGTTAATGCTACTAGCAATCTCATTACTATTCATCTTTTTCCCAGAAATCATTACGTTCTACCGGTATTTATAAAGGAGGGACAACATGAAGAATAGGCTCTGGCTTATTCCGGCTCTTTTGCTCGTTATTGCGGGCTGTTCCCAAGTTACAGAAGGGAAAGAAGCCGAATATATTTTCAGATTTGCTCATGAAGAATCACCTTCAAGTGTGCAGGCAGACTACGTAAAGGAATTTGCTGACAAATTAGAGAAAAAATCTAACGGTCGAATTAAAGTTGAAAGGTATCCGATCGGACAGCTTGGCAATGCCACAGAACAAGCCGAGCTTCTTCAAATTGGAGCTATTGACTTTGCGATTGTTTCCCCGGGAAATACAGGGACGATCGTACCTGAAAACCAGCTATTCTCTCTACACTTCTTATTTTCAGATGAGATGGATGTGAACAAGCAGGTGTTAAATGAAAGCGACGCGCTGTATGAAGACCTAAATAGCCTCTACCTAGAGAAAAACATAAAAGTTCTCGATTATTGGACAGAAGGATTTATGAATTGGACAAGCAATCAGGAGCTCGCGGTGCCGACTGATTTCAATGGATTTAAAATGCGCACCATGCCATCTCCGCTTATTGTCGCAGCATATGAAGCTTATGGCGCTAATCCAACGCCAGTACCATATATGGAGGTTTACAGCGGATTACAGTTGAATATGATTGATGGACAGGAAAATCCGATGTTTGCAATTGAAGAAATGAATTTCTATGAAGTGCAAAAATACTTAACGCTTTCGAAACACGGTTTATACATTACAACAACAGCTGTTAACCCTGACTTTTATGAAAGTCTTCCGAATGATATCCAACATATCGTTGATGAAACTACGGCAGAGATGCAGGAGCGTTCATTTGCCATTCAAAACGAGTTCAACCAGTCAGCACTGGATCACATTAAGTCAGATAGTGATATTAACGTTGCAGAATTAAATGAGGAAGAGCGCCAGAAATTTGAAGAGCAAAGTCAGGAAGTAAGAGAGTACTATAAGCGTCTTGTTGGGGAAGAAGGTGCAAAAATACTTGTTAAATTAGAAAAAGATATCCAAAAAGCAGAGAAAAACTAATAAAAAAGCCCTCGAACGAATCGAGGGCTTCCATGTGCTTATTGGAAAAATGGATATTGACGGCGTTCTTGTTGAACGGAAATCCATTTAACAGTTGTAAATTTATCGAGTGCCCATTCACCACCGAAGCGGCCAAGGCCTGACTCTTTTTCACCACCGAATGCCATATGTGCTTCATCGTTCACCGGCTGGTCGTTAATGTGGACCATGCCCGTTTCGATTTGCTGAGCAACCTGAACACCGCGGTTTAAGTCGCGAGAGTGAACAGAGCCACTAAGGCCGTATGGAGAGCCATTTGCAATTTCGATCGCTTCGTCTACTGTTCTAAATTTAATGATTGGCGCAACAGCACCGAAAATTTCATCTTTTGCGATCGGCATGTCATTCGTTACGTTTGTTAAAATAACCGGATGCATCACGTTACCTTCTACTTCGCCACCAAGAATTTTCTCAGCGCCCTGTTCAAGAGAAGCGTTTAGTGACTCTTGAATGCGTTCAACTGCGTCATTGTTGATGAGTGGGCCAACAGCTGTTTTCGCGTCAGAGGGGTCGCCTACTTGAAGAGAAGCTACTTTTTCTTTGAAGGCTTCAACAAATTTGTCGTGAATGCTTTCATGCACGATAATGCGGTTGATCGCCATACAAATTTGACCCTGGTGCAAGAATTTACCGAACGCCGCTGATTCAGCTGCCTGATCGATATCCGCATCATCAAGAACGATAAACACGTTGTTACCGCCGAGCTCTAGCGCCGTTTCTTTAATGTTCTTACCTGCAAGCTCACCGATATGTTGACCAACTTCAGTTGAACCTGTGAAGGAAATCAATTTCGGAATCGGGTGTGTGACGAACGCATCGCCGATTTCAGAACCTCGTCCAGCTACGACGTTTAGTACGCCTTTCGGAAGTCCTGCTTCTTCAAATAGTTCAGCAATTAAGAACCCAGCAGTTACTGGCGTTTCAGATGCTGGTTTTAGAACAACTGTGTTACCTGTTGCGATCGCTGGTGCAACAGAACGCATAGAAAGGTGAAGCGGGAAGTTCCACGGTCCGATGACACCGATGACGCCTTTTGCGCTTTTATATATGCGGTTTTCTTTACCTGGTGTATCAGAAGGTGCGATTTGTCCCTTCATACGGTATGGGAACGATGCAGAGTCTTTTACAACGCGAGTAGCTGCTGCCCATTCAACATTTGCTTTGATTTTTGTACTGCCAGATTCTTTCACTAGCCAGTCAACGATTTCTTCTTTTCGTTCTGTCATGAGCGCCGCTACTTTATCAAGAATTTGCTGGCGCTTGCCTGGTGTTGTTTGTGCCCAGGATTTTTGTGCTTCTTTTGCCGTTTTATAAGCTTTATCTAGATCTTCTTCAGATGCTGAATTTAATGTAAAAATTTCCTCGCCTGAAAATGGATTATAATTTGTTACAGTTTTGTCACTAGAACCCTTAACCCATTCACCGTTAATATATTGCTTTGTATATGTGTTAGCCATGAGTCATCCTCCTTTAGTGTACGTTAGAGAAGGTTCCCGAATGCTTAAAGGATTAAACATACTAGCATACAAGAATGTTTTTCCAACATAAAAAAGGCGTGAAGGGACAAATTGATAGTAATCCCTAAAGAAAGGAGGGAGACAGAATGCCGGAACCAATCCCGTTTTTTTATCCAGCAGAGGCTGATGCTATAAAAAATGCACATGATGCTTATAACGTATATGTAAACGACGATTATGTGGGCGATAAAATTTTGTTCTCTCACTGTGAGAAAATTGAAGATCTAAGCGAATATTTGAATCAAAAAGGCTTCTATAATTTCCAAGCGGAGGTTGAAGGAGATCATTACCACCTGCAAATGAATGAGCAGGATCAGGGGGAGCTTGTGAAGGATGAGCTCCACAGCTACCTCCGACTGCACTAGCGATGGATTCGCTCCCAAATACGAAGCTTTCGTTCAGTCTGTCTCGCCGCTTCCTGTGCTTCTTCCACCGTTACTTCTATAAAACGGATCTTCCCACCAGGTGGTAGCTGAGCAATAAGTGGCAAATCAGGACCAATCACCGTTCCAATCCGTGTGTACCCACCTGTCGTCTGTCGATCCGCAAGCAAGATAATCGGCTGACCGTTCCCAGGCAGCTGGATGCTGCCAACCGGAACTCCATCAGAAATGACGTTCGCTTCATGATTTGTTTCCAAATCAGACTGAAGTCGATAACCCATTCGATTGGATTGAGGTGAAACTTCATGAGTGGAAGCGAAAAATTGTTCCACAATGTGAGCTGAAATCTGTTCATGGTGTGGTCCTTTCACGACGCGCACTTCAATATCACGAGCATAATCAGGAATCTCGGTGAAAAAAAGCCCGGTTCCTGCTTTTTGTTTCGCAGGTTTACCAACGAGTTTATCTCCCTTTTGAAGGGGACGTCCGAGACCAGCTGGCTCATAAACAGAGCGACTTCCCATATATTTTTCTGAATGGAAGCCACCTGAAACGGTCAGATAAGCACGTACCCCTTGACGCGGCTGACCAAATTCTAGCACCTGTCCTTTTTTTATATGCACAGATTTCCAGAGCGGAATCCGTTTTCCGTTCACCATGGGAGACAAATCCCCTCCCGTTACAGCGACCACAAAAGACTCTTCTGCAATCAGTTCAGGTCCTTGCATCGTAACCTCAAGTCCTGCCGCATCGCGCTTATTCCCGACTAAAATATTGCCAACCTGAAGAGCAAAGCGATCGAGAGCTCCGGAAGCGGGCACCCCGTACTTCAAAAATCCAACCCGTCCTAAATCCTGATACGTCGTATACAGCCCTGGCTTTTCGACTGAAAATAACTTCATCGGTTTCCGATCCTATCCATCACGATGTTTTCTTCACTAAATCGTTTCCGAAGTGCTTTAATAAACGCAAGTGCCGACGGTTCATCACCGTGAACACAAACAGTATCAGCTTCGATCGGAATGATCGAACCATCCACAGCCGTTACCGTTCCTTCTTTCACCATTTGAATCACTTGTTCAATCGCTGCTTGCTCGTCTCGGATCATCGAATTTTTTTCAACGCGAGGGGTAAGCGACCCGTCAGGCTGATACGTTCGATCGGCAAAAACTTCAGAAGCATAAGGAAGTGCAGCGTCTTGCGCAGCGCGAATCAATTCTGAATTTGCAAGTCCGAATAGAATGAGCTCTGAATCAAAATCCTTTACGGCTTGCGCGATCGCATTCGCAAGCTCAGGATCCTTCGAAGCCATATTGTAAAGCGCCCCGTGCGGTTTCACGTGCTGAAGCGGCACTTGATGTGCCCTGCAGAACCCGTGCAGTGACCCAATTTGGTAAAGAACAAGGGAGTAAGCATCCTCTGGCGTGATGTTCATGTTTCGGCGTCCAAACCCAACTAAGTCTGGAAATCCAGGGTGCGCGCCAATCCCAACGTGGTGCTCCTTCGCCCACTCGACTGTTTTATTCATAATATGCGGGTCGCCGGCATGATAGCCACACGCGACATTCGCTGACGATACGAGTTCAAGAACCTGTTCATCCTGACCGACCACATAGGTGCCAAAGCTTTCTCCAAGATCGCTGTTTAAATCAATGCGAAACGTCATTCGAACCCCTCCCTGTGTTCAAGTTCGTAAGTGCCATCTTCAACCTCCCGTTGAATTCGCTGGTATTCTTCTTCATTAATCGATTTAAAATGTAAATAATCTCCCTGTTCAAAAAGAAATGGCTCGTCTTCTTCAGGATCGAACAATCGAAGCGGCGTGCGGCCAATTAAGTTCCATCCTCCAGGGGAGTCAAGCGGATAAATGCCCGTTTGACTCCCCGCAATGCCAACAGATCCGGCTGGCACAGACTCCCTTGGACTCTCAAGACGAGGCATAGCGATCTGTTCATCAAGCCCGCTTAAATAGGGGAAACCTGGTAAAAAACCAATCATGTTAATAAGGTAGCTTGCACCTGTATGTAGATTAATGACGTCGGTAGGACTTAGGTTGTTGGTGTTGGCGAGATTTTCGAGATCAGGTCCATAGTCGCCACCATAAAAGGTTGGAATGGTGATCACTTTTTTTACTTGATGGCTCTTTGTGTCCATTCCAACCGCTATGTTTTGAAGCAATGTAGTTATCTTCTCATAAGAAGTATCCCATGGATCGTAGTAAACAGCGACAGAATCATAAGCGGGAACCCATTCTATAAGACCAGTACCTTTTTGTGAACGTAGCTTCCGACAAAACGCTTGAATTTGATCAGTAAGAGCAGGCGATATATCCTCCTGAAAACAGCATTTCACCGCCGCCTCACCGAGTGGATGAAAGGTGATCTCCATGATTAGTGCTCCTTTCGTTAATATCTTTTTATAAATTAAGAATAGAACTTCGAAGAGATTCCATTTTTTATACCAGTTGATTGAATTTCTGTCCCTTTAAGTTTACCGAAATTTCAAAAAGACAACAAATTATCCATGGAAAAAAGCGCCATAAGCCTTATAATGAGGGTAGACACTGATCAGCAAAGGAGATCGCTATGAAATTACATACTGCACGCTTTGGAGAAATGGACGTCACGGATGATCGTCTGATCACATTTGAAAGTGGCATTCCCGGCCTTGAGCACTTTAGAACTTACTGTCTTTTACCCGCCGACGACAAAGATGAGTCTCCTTTTTACTTTTTACAATCAACTGAAGAAAGCGGTCTTTGCTTCTTTCTCGCAGATCCGTTTTCCTTTTATCCAAATTATGAAGTAAACCTTGATGACAGCACGCTCGCTCAGCTCAATCTAACCAATCCAACGCATGCGCTCGTACTCTCGATTCTTACTGTTCAAGGATCATTAAAAGACGCAACGATGAATCTAAAAGCTCCGCTCATCTTTAATACAGCTGAACACACCGGAAAGCAGCTCGTACTGAAGCAGGAGTACGGCATCAAAGAACCTCTATTAAAGCAAGTCACCACAGAGGAGGGTGAATAAATGCTCGTACTCGGACGTAAAAAGGGCGAATCGATTGTCATTAACGATGAGATTGAACTCAAGATTATTAGCATTGAAGGTGACACGGTGAAGCTTGGTGTAGAAGCGCCAAAGAATATCGCCATCCACCGAAAAGAAGTCTATGAAGCGATTCAATCGGAGAATAAGCTTGCGGCGATGCAGGAGTTTAGCTTAGAGGATTTGAAGGAGTTTCAGAAGAGTAACAGTTCAAAAGGACCGAAGTCATAAGGCGTCGGTTCTTTTTTATGTCTTAAGAATGATTCTCCATTTTAGGACTAAATGATTAGCAAAACGATGGCTATGGCTAAAATGTGACACCAATCCAAGTTTTTCTAATTATTTTTCAGAAAACTATTAAACATCTAAAAACCCCTGCCGATAATAGTGGTGTTAGGAAGTCCAAACGGATGTGGATTTTCTTGATAAAACCAATTACATGGAGGTAGATTTAGGGATGATTATTAATCATAATATTTCAGCTTTAAACACGTATCGTCAAATGGGTGTAAACCAGAATGCGGCTAGTAGTTCAATGGAAAAGTTGTCTTCAGGTCTTCGTATTAATAAAGCTGGGGACGATGCGGCAGGTCTTTCCATTTCAGAGAAAATGCGTGGGCAAATTCGTGGTTTAGATCAGGCGAGTCGCAATTCACAAGATGGCGTTTCTATGATTCAAACTGCAGAAGGTGCACTTGGTGAAACTCAAGAAATGCTCCAAAGAATGAGAGAGCTTTCTGTACAAGCAGCAAGTGATACGAATACCGCTGATGACAGAGAAAGTCTTCAAAAAGAAATTACTCAATTAACAGAAGAAGTTGATCGAATTGCTAGTAATACAGAGTTTAACAATAAAAAAATATTGAATGGAGATTCAGGCCTTAGCGTAGGTAATGGAAGCATTGTTTCAAGTGCTTCGAGTACCGGTGATACTAAGTCTGGAACTTTTGACGTAACTATTACATCACTTGCTACAGCTGCTCAGAATGTAAGTGCAGGAACAGCGAATGCTACAGATACAGTTAATGGAGCAGGTAAAATTACTGTGAATGGTACTGATGTGAATGTTGCTAGTACAGATACTGTACAGGATGTAATTGATAAAATGAACACTATTTCTGGTGTGGAAGCGAAAATCAATGATTCTGGAAATTTTGAAATTTCATCTACTGATGTAGGGAATAATGCTTCTCTTAGTATTTCAGCAGATGTAGCTGGCATTGTAACTTCTACAGATGATTGGACAACTCTGGTTAATTCAAATGGTTCAAATGCCGCTGTAAGTACATTAAGTGATCCAGATGGTGATGATATTTCAGGAGCAATGGTTATCGATGGAAACAAAGTAACCCTTAATTCAGGAGATGGTAAAGGCTTATCTTTCACTGCTAAATCTGCCGGCTCAACAACAGTAGATGTTGGGGTAGCGTTATCCATTCAAACAGGTGCAAATTCTGGTCAGAAAATTAGTATGTCATTTAATGATGCTAGTTCTTCTTCTTTAGGAATTAGTAATATTGACGTTACGACAACTAAAGGTGCATCGGATGCTATTGATGCTCTAGATAGTGCTATAAATAACGTCTCCTCTGAAAGATCAAAGCTTGGTGCATATCAAAACCGTTTAGAACATACAATCAACAACCTTAATACATCTTCCGAAAACCTAACAGCTGCGGAATCTCGCATCCGTGACGTAGACATGGCAAAAGAAATGATGACAATGACGAAGGAAAACATCAAGGCTCAAGCAGCACAGGCAATGATGGCACAAGCCAACCAAGCTCCACAACAAGTTCTTCAACTTCTTCGTTAAGCAACTATATTCCACGAAAGACCTTAGATCTTCTTCTAAGGTCTTTTTCTATAAAAAGGAGTGAAGCTCTATAGATATAGCTGCCCTTTCAATCGTATTAAACCAATCCAAAGTCCAACAGCAAGTTCAAACATCCCTTACAAAAACCGCTATGAATCAAGCTGAAAATCAATCTAATGATCTTATTAAAATGCTGGAGCAATCGGTTCAACCTCATCTCGGGAGCAACGTGAACATCAAAGGGTAGAACCTCGCCTCCTAAGATAGGGAGAGAACACGATGGAAGTATCCAAAATCCCACCTACTTCGGGGTTGATACTAAACGTAAAAAAACCGGAAATTCCAACTGAGCCCCAAAACACTGATAGTGAAGAAATTTTATTTACAAAAGAAGCTTTGGTTACTCGATTAAAAGAACTGAATGACTTTATTGAACCTGCAAAAACAAACCTCAAATTCCAGCTTCACGATAAATTAAATGAATACTACGTCCAAATCATCGACACGAACACGGACGAGGTGTTAAAAGAAATTCCTTCTAAAAAATTTCTTGATCGCTATGCGGCCACAGCTGAACTACTCGGTTTTCTAGTCGATCAAAAAATATAACTTCTCTAGAACTCTCAAGTTGAGAGTTCTTTATTTAGGTCTAATTACACCTTAAACTCTTAGGTTCCCCTGCCGATAGTATGAATAAGAGGAATGAACGGAGGAGATGTTCATGAGGATTTCCGGCTTAGCGACGGGAATGGATATCGATCAGATGGTGAAAGATCTGATGACGGCGGAGCGGGTTCCGCTCGATAAGCTATCTCAACAAAAACAAACGTACGAGTGGCAAAAGGATTCGTACCGTGAGCTAAATACAATGATGTCTGATATGCGAACTGCAGCTTCATCGATGCGTTTGCAGTCTGGCTACAATGCGTATAAATCGACTTCATCTAGTACAGCTGTAAAAGCAACGGCAACCTCGGCCTCGCTAGCAGGTTCCTATGACGTAACGGTGAATGAGCTAGCGCAAAGTGCGAAGCTAACTTCTGGACAGGCGATTATGAATGATGCAGGCACAGCAGCAAAAGGAACAGATAGAGTATTGAAATCAACTGAGACAGCATCGTTTCAGATAACGAACAGCAAAGGTCAAACGGCATCGCTCAACATTACCGCTTCTGATACGTTCAAAAGCCTTGCTGAAAAAATCGCTGGTGCTGTAGATGATGGCACAGGCGAATCGCTCGGTATGAGAGCGAGCTTCGATAATACAACGTCGCGCTTTTTCATTTCTTCTAAAGCAATGGGTGGAGATGAATCGTTTACGCTAAGCGGGTTTAGCGATACCACTATAGAAAATCGTATCCTCGGTGGTGTAGCGAATACAGCTCAGGGAAAGTACGGTTCTGTTACGTTTGATGGAATTATTGTCGATAACCTGAAGACAAATGCGACAACGATTAATAACCTGAAGCTCGATCTCGTTCAGAAAGGAACAGCAACTGTATCCGTTCAAAGTGACACCCAGGCGCCGTTCGATATGATTAAATCGTTCGTTGAGAAATACAACGAGTTCGTTGATAAAACGCAGACGCTATTAACGGAAAAGAAGTATCGAGATTTTCCACCACTAACGGATGCGCAGCGAGAAGATTTAACGGATAAAGAAATTGAGCTTTGGGAAGAAAAAGCGAAAAGCGGGTTACTTCAAAGCGATTCGACCGTTCGAGGCATTGTAAGTGATTTGCGTAATGCCTGGATGTCTCCTGTAAGCGGTGTTCCTTCCGGTGAGCTAAATATGCTTTCGCAAATCGGAATTAACACCGGCGCTTATCAAGATGGCGGGAAGCTATTTATTGATGAGGCGAAGCTAAAGAGCGCGCTTGAACAGAAGCCTGAAGAAGTAATGAATTTGTTTACGAGTGGGACTGATGGCATTGGTGACCGGCTTTACGATAGCGTCAACAAAGGCATCGATCAGCTTGGGAAGAAGGCTGGAACGCCTGGAACACTCATTGATAGTAGTTTTCTAACAACGAGATTAAAAAACTTAGATGAGCAAATGAATACATGGGAAGATAAGCTTGCGACAATTGAAAGTCGTTACTGGAAACAGTTTACGGCAATGGAAACGGCAATGGATAAAATGAATCAACAAAGTATGTGGGTACAACAAAACTTATTTGGTGGGATGTAGAAGATGAGAAGAATTGATGCACTAAATCAGATGCACGTTGTGACAAATCAAATTGCAAAATCGCTTGAAGAATTGAATCCTTCGATGGATGATAATGAACTAAATCAGCTTGAGGGGATTAATCATATGATTAACCGTCGAGAAGAGACGATTAAATTGCTTGATCTAGCTATGAAAAATGAAGGAGATCAGTGGTCAGAGGATGAGAAGCATTTACTTGAGCAACTAAGTGGTCTTGAAGAAACCATTCAACCAAAGCTTTCTGAGCTCTATGCTGCTTTTTCAGATCAGATGAGACGATTTCAGCAGAGCAAATCAGCTACGAGTAAGTATAAGAGCGGACAGGCTTACAGCGACGGCGCATTTTTCGATCAGCGTAAATAGGAGGAACGGATATGGCAATGAAAAATCCTTATCAAACGTACCAGCAGAATGCAGTGACAACGTCATCTCCACAGGAATTAACATTAATGCTGTACAACGGATGCATTAAGTTTATTCGTCTTGCAGCGATGGCGATGGAAAAGAAGAACATAGAAGCGAAGAATATGAACATCATTAAAGCGCAAAACATTCTTCAGGAGCTTCGGAGTTCGTTGAACATGGAAATTGAACTATCGTCATCGCTCGATCCACTCTATGAGTATATGATTTCGGAGCTCGTTTCAGCTAATATAGCAAATGATTTAGGTAAGTTAAAAGAGATAGAGGGATTAGCTGAAGATTTCCGCAACACGTGGAAAGAAGCAATGGAACAAATGAAATAACGAGAAACAAAGAGGGTGAATGCAATGGAAAAAACATCTCTGTTTGGAGTACTGCTTGGCTTTTTCGTTCTGATAGGAGGACTTATTCTAAAAGGAGCGAATCCAGCAGCTCTATTAAACCCCGCTGCCCTCGTCATCATTTTTGTTGGGACAGCAGCGGCCTTATTAATCGCTTTTCCATTCTATGAAATTAAGAAGTTTCCAACGCTGTTAAAAATTATTTTCTCAAATCAAAAGCTTGTAACCGAAAAAGAGCTGATTCCAATGTTTCGTGAATGGGCAACGGTTGCTCGACGTGAAGGATTGCTTTCACTTGAAAATAGTCTTGAGAAAATCGAGGATCCTTTTTTGAAACGTGGCTTTCAAATGGTGATCGACGGGCATTCTCATGAAGCGATTGAGGAAATTCTAGTAGAAGACATTGAAGCGATGAAAGACCGCCACAAAATGGGAGCGGGTATTTTTACACAAGCGGGTACATACGCTCCTACGCTTGGAGTACTCGGGGCTGTTGTTGGGCTTGTTGCTGCGCTTAGTCATCTTGGAGATATGGAGCTTCTTGGTAAGTCGATTGCGGCAGCTTTTATTGCAACGTTGTTTGGGATCTTCACAGGGTATGTGCTCTGGCATCCGTTTGCGAATAAGCTGAAGCGTAAATCAAGCGCAGAAGCGCACATTAAGATGATTATGTTAGAAGGATTGCTAGCTGTTCAATCTGGCGCTTCCCCTACAATGGTTGAGGATAAACTACTTGTCTATTTACCAAGTAAAGATCGTAACCTGGAAGAACTGAAGAAAGGAAATGAGGCCGGAGTAGGAGAAGGGGTAGGCGCTGATGCGTAAGAAACGGCATGAGGAGCATGAAGAACATGTTGACGAAAGCTGGCTCATTCCTTACGCAGATATGCTCACTCTTCTTCTCGCGTTGTTTATCGTTCTTTTTGCGGCAAGTACGGTTGATGTAAAGAAATATGAAGCGATCACCCAATCTTTTGAAGAAGTGTTGAATGGCGGAACTGGAATCATGGAAAGTGAGCCTTCAACAATGCAGCCACAGGATGGATCGTTCGTCGGGTTAACAGAAGACGAAGACCCGGATGAGAATGACGAGAAGGAAGAAGAGCGGGAGGAAGAAAAGCTAGAGCAGGATCTGAATAAGCTTGAAGCGCTTAAAGGGCGAATTGATGAGTATATCGCAGATCAAGAACTCGACTCGTTCCTTCAAACGAAATTAACCGAAGAGGGCCTATTGATTACGATTAAAGAAGCTGCATTATTTAAAAGTGGGAAAGCTGATTTAACCGGAAATGCGAAGGAGCTTGCGAAGGAAATCTCTTCTCTTCTTGTGACAGATCCACCTCGTCGTATTACTGTTACAGGTCATACGGATGATCGGCCCATTAAAACGTCTCAATATGAATCAAACTGGCATTTGAGCTCTGAACGAGCGCTGAATTTTATGACAGAGCTATTAGAAAATAATAAGTTAAACCCAAAGCTATTTAGTTTTACAGGTTATGGAGAGTATCGGCCGGTGACGACCAATCAAACACAAGAAGGAAGAGCGAAGAACCGTCGTGTTGAGGTTTTGATTCTTCCATATAATGTTCAGAATTAACATAATGGGGTGGATAAGGTGAAACGAGTCGTAATTATCCTCCTAGCGGCACTAGGAATCGTTGGTGCAGGAGCGATAGCAGCCGTGCTTTTTCTTGATATCAATTTAAAAGAAGTGATTGCACAGCAGGAGAAGGAACCAACTGCGGAAGAACTGGCAGAAAGAAGTTACAGTATGGAACCATTAACAACAAATTTATCTTCAGAAAACTATGCGGTTGTTCAATTAAATTTACTTGCGGATAACGAAAAAAGTTACAAGGAGTTAGAAGTACGTAACCCTGAATTAAAAGCTATCGTTATTTCGATACTGGCTGGTTTATCGAAAGAAGATCTCAAGGGTTCAGAGGGTCTGAAGCAGTTTACCTTAGCAGTTCAAGCAGAGATTAATACTGTTCTACAAGATGGAAAAGTAGAGCGTGTTCTTGTAACGGACTTTAAAATTCAGTAAGCGGTTAACTTTTTAAGAAATTTTCCGATAATAACGGTATAATCCTCAAATTAGGGTACGAATAATAGAATAGGAGTAGTATTATAAATTGTCGGAAAGAGGTGACCGGATATGAATGTAAATAAACCGTCAGCACCACCTATTGTAAACCCTTACCAGAAGCATAATCCTGTTACGAAAGTGGAGCAGGTCAAAAAGGCTCCTCGAGAAGATGAGCTTCAAATCTCAAACAAAGCGAGAGAACTATACGACATGAAAACGGAACAAGAGCGTGAAGCCAAAGTAACCGCAATAAAGAAGCAGATAGAAGACGGTACGTATCGTGTCGACAGTCAAAAAACAGCGGAAAAGCTGTTTGATCAGTGGTTCTAACAGGAGGCGGCACGATGGGGCAAAAATTAATTACGGTTTTGAGCGAAATGATTCAATTGCATGAGATATTAATACCGCTATCTGAACGGAAGCATGAAGCGATTATTGAACGGGACTTGGAGAGTTTAACAGATATTATGAAGAGTGAAAAAGATCTTCTTCTCCAGTTGAATTTATTAGAAGAACAACGCCAGCAGCTAACCTCTGAACTTGCAGGAGATCAGGAGCAAACGCTCAAAGAAGTATTGGGTAAGCTTAGCCCAGCTGTCAAACGAATGGTCGAAAGTAGAGCCAACGAGTTAAAGCAGCAAGCGGAGAAGCTAAAAGGATTAAATGAACAGAATGAGGAGCTCTTGAAAGACGCAATGGCTTTTATTCACCATATGATCGGTCATTTGACGACTCCGAGAGAACAATCGATCACTTACGGCAGGCCCAATCAAAAGAAGACAGCAGCACCAAGAGGTTACTTTGATACAAAGGCCTGACAGATCAGGTGAGGAAAGGGACGTGAAAGCATGACATCAACATTTCATGGTTTAGAAATTGGGAAAAGAAGTTTATATACGCAGCGGGCTGCTTTAACAACGGCAGGTCATAACATATCGAATGCAAATACACCTGGGTATTCAAGACAGCGTGTTGATATGCAGTCAACTTCTGCCCTCCCTTATTCCTATCAAACAGGAAGTGTTTCCTCTCAGCTTGGTACTGGTGTAAGTGTTCAATCGATTGAAAGAATTCGTTCCGAGTACCTCGATGGTCAATACCGCGAGCGGAACGCCATGCTAGGTTCTGAATCTATGAAGCTAGATACGCTGCAGCAGATCGAAGCGTTATCGGGTGAGCCAGGAGAAAATGGACTAAGCGCTTCATTGGATCGATTTTGGTCAGGGTGGGAAGATCTCGCTTCGAATCCAGATAGTAACGCAGCCAGATCCGTTGTTGTCAGTCGAGCTGAAGAGCTTCTTGATCAAGCGAAGTCATTTCAATCAGGACTAACAAACGTAGCAGATAGTTTAAGTAAACAACAAGCAGCTGTAAAAGACCAAATCAGCTCAATCAATTCTCAGATTGATAGTTTAAATAAAGAAATCGTGAAGAACGGAAACGCGAACGACTTAATGGATCATCGCGATCAGCTTATTGATGAATTATCCGGTCTTATCGACGTTAACGTTCAAAAACAACCGAATGGAGAAATGTCGGTTACGTTTGATCAAACTAATCCTACTGGCGGGAAATTGAAGGGCATTCAAGATTCCCTTACGACAACAAATCAGCTTAAAAATGACCTGAACGGAATGTTTGAACAGCTTGTTAAAGGACAAGATACGGTCGATGCAAGTGGGAAAACCGTTCATACTTCAGGAATGAATGAATTGTTATCTTCAGGGTTTTCGTTGGTTAGAAATGCAGATGGAACAATGCAACAAGGTAAGCCCCTCTTTGACACGAATGGGACTGGAAACACGTTTCTTGAACAAACGACCATCACGAAAGACGTGAAAGCGAATCCTGCTACGCTTGGCGCCTCTTCAAGAAACGATGCTCCGAGCAATGGTGACATTGCAATGGCGATCAGCAATTTGAAAGATCAGAGCTTTACGTTTGATATCTCTGGATCTAACGATAAGGTACAAACGAGTGTCAACGATTTTTATAGCACGCTTGTTTCACGTCTTGGCTCAAATGCGCAGTCTTCTGAGCGTACGGTGAATAATCATGAGTCCGTTCTTCAGTCCATCAATAACAATCGAATGTCAATCAGCGGTGTTTCACTTGATGAAGAAATGGCCAACCTCGTTCAGTTCCAACATGCTTATAACGCTGCAGCACGATATGTTAGTACGACTGATGAACTTCTAGATGTGATTATTAACCGGATGGGCGTCTAGCCGGAGAAGGAGTTATCGAATGCGAATTACTCAACAAATGTTATCAAGTAACATGGTGACACAAATGAATCGAAACCTTACCAATCTCGAAAAAGCCAATCAGCAGGTTTCGACTGGTACCCGTATCAACAAGCCATCTGATGACCCAATGGGTACGGAAAAATCACTGAAGCTATCGTCGCAGCTGGCTGATAATGAACAGTATGAGAGGAATACCGATTATGCGATGTCATGGATGGAGATGACGGAACAATCGCTTAGTAGTATTTCGAACTTGATGCAGCGAGCTAGTGAGCTTGGCGTACAGGCTTCGAATGGCACAAATTCAGCTCAAGAGCTGGAAACAATGGCAAAAGAATTTAAGCAGTTAATGGAAGAACTCAAAGGTTTAGCCAATACGAAACTTGATGGAAAATACATCTTTAATGGACAGAAAACGGATCAACCCGTCGGAATTGACCAGGATGGGAATGTATCTTTTGATAACCAGTCCATCAATCAGCGAATTTCTCCATTTAGCGATGTGAAGATTAACGTTAATGCGGGGGAAGTATTTGATGGTCAGGTAAATTTATTCAAAGTACTTGATGAATTTTCTACGGCATTATCAAGTGGAGATAAAGAAGGCATGAATACCGTCCTTGGAAAAATAGAAGAAGGCGCAGAACAGGTTCTGACAAGCTGGACCGGTATGGGCGCTCGTCAATCTCGAGTGGAAAGTATGAACCAGCGTCTGAAGGATGAGAATCTAGCCGTTCAATCATTCCTTTCTAAAAATGAAGATGTGGATCTTGCGGAATCCATCATGAAACTTAAAACGGAAGAAAGCGTCTATCAGGCCTCCCTTGCGGCAAGTGCCAAGATCATTCAGCCTTCTCTATTAGACTTTCTTAGATAACCAAAACCCCTCTCACATTTGTGAGAGGGGTTTTGGTTATCTAGTTCATTTATCTCTTAATCGTATTCGCAAGTCCCATCATTTCATCGGCCATCTTTATCGCCTGGCTCTGGAATTGAAGTAACCGCTGGGTTGAGATCATCTCGGTCGTTTCGTTCGCTAGATCAACGTTCGACATTTCGAGAAATCCCTGTCTCGTTTTAAATTCTTCCCCAGGAGCGACAAGCTCAAGCTGCTCATTATCTTGAAGAGAGAATTCATTTCCTCCCACATTGGTGAGAGCCTCGGGCCGATTAATCTTGACGATGCTAAGTTGATAGGTTTGTTCATTTCCAGTTGCATCCGTCGCCACAATTTCTCCAGTATCAGAGATGGCAAGTTTAGCCGGATCGCTGTTAAATGTAATCGCATTTCCGCTCGTGTCTAGAATCGGGTTACCGCTACTATTCACGAGTGACAAAGTCCCATTCTGATTTTGTAGTTCGAATGATCCGTCCCTTGTGTAGTGAATACTATCACCATTTTGAGTTCGGAAATAGACGTTCTCTCCTTCAGGCATGACGTCAAGATCTCTGCCAGTTTCTTGTGCTGATCCTTGTTCATTACGAAGGGTTGTTAAGCCGATTTTTGAGCCGAAACCAACTCGAAGATTTTCTGGTGTTTCTCTTCCAGGCTCCGTCGCCTCACCTGTTTGGTTCGCATACGTTTGAGTTAATAGATTTTGAAACGTCGCTTCACGGCTTTTGTACCCTGCTGTATTCACGTTCGCAATATTATTTGCGATTGTATCTATTTTCTTTTGTGTCTGACTAAGTGAAGAAGAGGCTGTGGCCATCTGGATATTCAATCGTAACCCTCCTAGTAAACGCGACCAACATCATTGACTGACTTGTCGATGCTTTGATCATAAGTTTGTAGTACTTTTTGGTTTGCTTCATATAAACGATAAGTATTCAGCATATCGGTCATCGTGGTCGTCATATCAACGTTCGATCCTTCGAGAAATCCTTGCTTAACGGCGTACTGGTTGATGTCTGTCGTCTGGATATTTCTCGGTGCATCATTTTCATTACCTTCCCATTCGAAGACACCATTTCCTTGCTGTGCTAGCTTGGATGGAT
Organism: Pseudalkalibacillus sp. JSM 102089; assembly: GCF_041366475.1. Lineage (NCBI taxonomy): Bacteria > Bacillati > Bacillota > Bacilli > Caryophanales > Fictibacillaceae > Pseudalkalibacillus > Pseudalkalibacillus sp. JSM 102089. The sequence continues at coordinate 535,464 of NZ_JBEWYW010000002.1, read as the reverse complement.
CGCCCGTATAGCCAATCCATATTTGTTGCTCATTTCCGTTTCTTTCACGAATTGTTCCATCGTCGGTCATTGTAAAAGAATCATCATTGAGTTGAATTGGCTGAAGATCTTCCCCAAGAACTTGGTATCCTTCGCTCGTAGTTAGAAATCCATCTTCATTTACTGAGAAATTTCCATTTCGTGTATAGCGAATGTCATTATCTTCAAGGCGAACACCGAATAAAAGTAGGCCTTTTTTACCGGTTTCTGCATCAATTGGAAGGTTCTCATCGTTGAGAGCCATGTCTGTTTGTTTGCTCGTTTCTTTAAGGGAACCGTTTGAGAAATTAGGAATGCCTTCTTGTGTATAGACGCCTTGTTGAAGAGTGCCAATGGAAGAGTTAGGGGTAGGTGTGTTCGTATTTCTTTCTTTTAGTAGATATTCAGGGAAGGAACGGAAGGTTGCTTCATCCTGTTTGAAGCCCGGTGTTTCGGCATTTGATAAATTATTCGTTAAGAATTGTTGCTTTCGCTCACTTGCCATCATACCGGATGTTGCCGTATACATGCCTTTAAACATTATTTCGCTCCCATCGTAGTACTATCGAACGCGTACATTGAATTTTGTAACTCTATTATACCGTTTAAATATGGGAAAATTAAGTGAAAAAAGTCGTTTTTTAGGTTAAAACACTCATTTACTATTATTTTTGACAATGCTATGCTATCACTAACGAAAAAATTGTCGAATGAGTATAACTATGGTTTTGTATCCATTTTTTAACTTTAAAAACAGTTTTATACAAGGAGTGTGAAAAGCTTCGTGAACGTTTTTCAATCGATTAGACCGCTTGAACAAGCATTGAATGCGTCGATGGTGCAGCAGCGTACTATCACATCAAATATATCAAATGTTGACACCCCTAATTACAAACGTCAAACCGTTTCATTTCAAGACACCCTGCAGGATGCAACAAAGAATCTGCAGAGCTACAAATCCAACCCCAAACACGTCCCTTTTAGTAACGAAAATAATGCATCAAAGACCGTTGTCAAAACGGATCAAAATACACTTAATCAATCAAATGGCAATAACGTCGACACGGATGTTGAAATGGCCGAACTTGCCAAAAATCAACTCTGGTACAATGCGATGGTTGAAAAGACCAACAGCCAGTTCCGTGATTTACAGACAGCAATTAGAGGGAGCTAAATCATATGAATTTATTTAATGGGTTCAATACGAGTGCTTCAGCTTTAACTGCAAACCGTCTTAGAATGGATGTTGTTTCGTCCAATATCGCAAACGCTGAAACGACTCGCTCTGAGCTCGTCGATGGGGAATGGCAGCCATACAAGCGAAAAGTGGTAGAGCTTAAGGAAAATTCGTTCGAGAGTAAGCTTCAAGCCGCAATGGGAAATGGCGAAGCGCCAACAGGAGTGAAAGTGTCGAACATTAAAGAAGATAATGCTCCTAATAAACTTGTTTATAATCCCGCTCATCCCGATGCGAATGAAGAAGGTTATGTGGAAATGCCAAACGTGGATATGGTGAAAGAAATGGTTGATATGATGTCAGCATCTCGTTCCTATGAAGCGAACGTAACAGCGTTAAACGCAACCAAAAGTATGTATATGAAAGCGCTCGAACTTGGTAAGTAATGGTCGGGCATAGGAGGATCTTATGAACACAATTAGTGCACTTCAGCAGCTTCCAACACAAGCGAAGTCTCAGGTTACTTCGGGTGAAGCAACGGCTGATTTTGGTCAGATGCTTCAGGATGCGATCAAACAGGTGAACAACAATCAAGTGGCATCTGAACAGATGACGAATAAGCTTGTGACTGGAGAAGTTCAGGATGTTCACGAGGTTATGCTTGCAGCACAAAAAGCCTCACTATCTCTAAATTTAACGGTAGAAGTGAGAAATAAGGTTATTGAGTCATACCAAGAAATCATGCGTATGCAAATGTAGTATGTCAGGGATGGATAAGAGATGAACCAACAACTACTAAATTTTACAAGTCGCTGGAAAGAAACATGGGGTAGCTATTCAACGAAAACCAAATGGCTCATCGGAGGGACTTTTCTGGTCACTCTTCTTCTGCTTCTATTCCTTGTTTTTTGGATGTCTAAACCTAATTTAACGCCGATTTATTCTAATTTAACGCCGACAGAAGCTGGTGAGATCAAAGGGGCCATTGAGCAGAAGGGAATTCCGGTAGAAGTTTCAGCGGATGGAACAACGATCAGTGTGCCAAAGGATCAGGCGTCTGATTTAAAAGTAAGTCTAGCGGCTGAGGGTATTCCAAAAAGCGGTAACGTTAACTACAGCATCTTTAGTGAAAACATGGGCATGGGGATGACAGATCGCCAATTCGATGTTGTAGAGCGAGATGCGATGCAAAATGAACTGAGTTATTTAATTGAACAAATTGGCGGTATTCAGGAATCAAAAGTGATGATTACCCTACCGGCTGAAAGTGTTTGGCTTGATGAAACAGGTGAGACAGCTTCTGCCTCGATCGTCCTTACGAGGGATCCTGGTGCTCAGCTTGACCAGGGCCAAATCACAGGCCTTTATCATCTTATAAGTAAAAGTGTTCCGAATCTCCCTGTTGAAAACATTGTCATCATGGACCAGAACGGAACTGCTTTTGATTACGGCGAAAGTGGCGGCGTTGATACAACTTTATCCGCTTATCAGCAGCAAGAGGACATTCGTAACGGCATCGAAAAAGACATGCAGCAAGAATTACAGCAAATGCTTGGCATGATTCTCGGACAAGATAAAGTGGTTGTTTCTGTAATGGCTAGCGTGGATTTCACAAAAGAAAAGCGCACGGAAGATCTTGTCGAACCTGTTGATGAAGAAACAGGTGAAGGCATTGATATTAGCGTTGAGAAAATCATGGAATCCTATTCCGGTGATCAAGCTGCTGCCCAGGATGGAACGGGTACAGATGAAGGCGAGATTCCAAACTATAATGCAGATGACCCAGATGCCAAGGGCGACGGCTCTTATGAAAAAGTAGAAGATCGCATCAATCGTGAAGTGAATCGTATTCATAAAGAGATCGAAGAAAGCCCTTATATGATTGATGATATTACAATTAACGTTGGTGTAGAGCCACCTGTCGCTGACGATATGACTAGTTTAACAGCAGCTCATATAGAAGATATTCGCACTGTGCTCAAAAATGTTGTCCGTACGTCTTTGAGTGAAAGTGATGTTCCGCTTGAGGATGCTGCTCTTGAAGAACGTATCTCTGTATTTGCGAATGAATTTAGAGGGCGTGCGGACTATGAAGAGCCAAAGCCAGACATCTTTTCTTCTGTTCTAGACAGTGTTCCAAGCTGGGTGATTTATGCGGTAGCTGGTGGCGTTGGTATTCTTCTAATTGGTGGAATCATTCTTCTCTTCCGCCGAAAAGGAAATAAGGATGAGGACGACTTCATGGAATTTGAACAGGCGTACAGTGTACCAGAGGATCACTACTTGCCGAGGGAAAAAGAAGAACGTGAAGTGGATATGACACCTGATGCACTAATTGGAAAAGATGAAATTGAAACTCTCGCAAAAAATGATCCGGAAGAGTTTGTGAAACTACTAAGACTATGGATGAACGAAGAGTAGGGGGATTGGATGGTGAGTAGTTTAGAAGAATTAACAGGAACTCAGAAAGCAGCGATCCTTCTCACTTCTTTAGGTGCTGACCTTTCGATTCAAACATTTAAACACTTATCTGAGAAGGAAATTGATCAGCTTGCGCTTGGCATTTCAGAGCTTCGCAAAGTTGAGCCCGATGAGCGAGAAGCCGTCGTGGATGAGTTTATCCAGATGGTAAAAGCAAAGGATTACATTGCCGTCGGAGGAATTGAATACGCAAGACATATCCTTGAGCAAGCGCTAGGGCCGAAAAGGGCAGAAGAAATTTTGTCTCGCTTAAGCATCAATTTAAAGGTGAAGCCATTTGCATTCGCAAGAAAAGCAGATCCTGATCAAATTCTAAACATTTTACAGCAGGAGCATCCCCAAACGATCGCTCTTGTCTTATCTTATCTTGATGCGAAGCAATCTTCCAAAATTTTATCCTCGCTACCTCAAGAAAGTCAGGCAGATGTAGCAAGAAGAATTGCGCTGATGGATAGTACCTCACCAGAAGTGATTAGTCAGCTTGAAAAGATCATTGAAGGTAAGCTTAACGCTAGCGGTTCGCAGGACTATGCGTTTACTGGTGGTGTGGAATCAATAGTTCAAGTTCTAAGCAGCGTTGATCGAAGTACGGAAAGAACAATTCTTAGCTCGCTTGAGAAAGATGATCCAAGCCTAGCAGAAGAAATTAAGAAGCGGATGTTTGTCTTTGAAGACATTGTTACGCTTGATGACCGATCCATTCGCCTCGTCATTAGTGAAGTAAAAGATGAAGATCTTTCTATAGCGCTTAAGGTAGCGAGTGACGATGTGAAGGATACAATTTTCCGAAACATGTCTAACCGCCGGGTAGATACGGTGAAAGAAGAGATCGAATTGATGGGGCCACTTAGGCTTCGTGAAGTGGAAGAAGCGCAAACACGCATCGTTTCTGTCATCCGTTACCTTGAAGAAACAGGTGATGTCATGATTGCACGCGGTGGAGGAGATGATCTGATTGTCTAATATCATCAGAAAAACCTCTGGAGAGAAGCGAGCCGTTCCGAAAGTAATTGAGCAGCGAACGGTCGCAGAGCCAAAGCGAAATCGCATATTGCCTTCTCGTACTACTACAATTGAAGAAAAGAAATCGCAGCTTCTTGAGATGATGATCCGGCTAGAAGATCTTTATCATACCATTCGAACAAGACTTGGAGATGAAGAAGCGAACGTTCATCAAAATCTTGAGAAGAAGCAGGAACAAAAAGAGCTTGAGTGGCAGGAAATCACGAAGAAAACGTATCGAGAAGCAGAAGAAAGCGGATATGCAGCGGGTTATGAAGCAGGCATGCAGCAAATTCATTTCGAGCTCGATGAAAAGAAGAAGGAAATGGAACACATGGTAAAGGGCGCTTATGACAAGAAGGAAGAATTAATTCAGGATGCTGAACCGTTTCTTCTATCGCTAAGCACAGCCATTGCGAAGAAAATCATTTTAAAAGAAATGGAACAAAATCCAGAGACGCTGCTTGGCATGGTGAAAGATACGCTAAAGAAAGTAAAGGATCGTGGAGAAGTCATTGTTCAAGTTTCAACAGAAGATTATCAGCATGTGATACCAATGGTTGACGAGCTTGAAAAACAACTTGATGTGAATGCGAGCTTAAAGCTTGTGCCGATGAGTGACTTGGAAGTCGGTTCAGGACTTGTTCATACGCCGAGCGGGTCGTACGATATTTCGATTAACAGCCAGCTTTCTGAGATGAAGAAACAGCTGCTTGCTATGTTTGAGGAGCGAACTGTCGATGAGCATTAATGTTGAGCCATATCTTTCGCAGCTTCATTCGATGGAAACGGTCCAGAAGTATGGCAAGGTGACACAGGTTATTGGGCTAACGATCGAATCACTTGGTCCAGAGGTTAAAATTGGTGAGCTTTGCTACCTTTATCCAGGACCATCAAAGGAACCAATTGAAGCAGAAGTAGTTGGCTTTCGCGAAAATCGTGTTCTGCTCATGCCGATGCATGACCTATCAGAAATTGGTCCAGGTTGCCTTGTGGTGGCGACAGGACAGCCACTTGAAGTGAAAGTGGGCTATTCACTCCTTGGAACGATTCTCGATGGGCGCGGCAGACCTCTTGATTACTCGGATCTCCCTGGTGGACTGAAGGCTGTATCCACAAATCGAAAGCCACCAAATCCAATGACGCGTCCGCGCATTACGACACCCTTTCAGCTTGGTGTTCGCGCTATTGATGGGCTGTTAACAGTCGGTCAAGGACAGCGTATCGGTATTTTTGCCGGAAGTGGCGTTGGAAAAAGTACGTTAATGGGAATGGCGGCTCGAAATTCAGAAGCCGATGTGAATGTGATCGCCTTGATCGGTGAACGAGGACGGGAAGTAAGGGATTTTATTGAGCGTGATCTTGGTGAAGAGGGGCTTAAAAAATCGGTTGTCGTTGTGGCAACATCTGATCAACCCCCACTACAGCGGATCAAAGGAGCGCTTACGGCAACGTCGATCGCAGAGTTCTTTCGTGATCAAGGAAAGAACGTCATGCTAATGATGGATTCTGTGACACGTTTTGCCATGGCACAGAGGGAAGTTGGGCTGGCAATTGGAGAGCCACCAACTAGTAAGGGATATACGCCAAGCGTATTTGCTCTTTTACCCAAATTGTTAGAACGATCTGGCACAGCTGAGCAGGGATCGATTACAGCTTTTTACACTGTTCTTGTTGATGGTGACGATATGAACGAACCGATTGCAGATGCGGTGCGAGGGATTCTAGATGGGCATATTGTCTTGGATCGGAAGCTCGCTCAAAAAGGCCAATATCCAGCGATTAACGTTTCAGAGAGTGTTAGCCGTGTGATGAAAGAAATTGTGACTCCAAAGCATATGAAGTCTGCAGAAGAATTTAAGCGACTTCTTGCTGTGTATGTTTCTTCTGAAGACCTTATCAATATTGGCGCTTATAAAGCTGGAACGAACAGCAATATTGATAAAGCAATCTCAATTCACCCGGAGATTGAGAAATATATTAAGCAGGGCATTGATGATCAAGCTTCATTTGAAGAAAGTCAGGACTGGCTTTTATCCCGATTTGGAAAGGATGACTAACCATCGCAGCTTTTCACTTCCCATTTCAACGAATTTTGGATGTAAAAGAAAATGAAAAATCACAGGCACAGCTAGAAATGGCTGAATCACTCAAAGCACAAGTGGATATCGAACGTTCCCTGCGTGATCTTGAGCAAGCGGTTCTTTCCATGCGTCAGAGACTGGAAGAGCGTCAACAAGAAGGGGTTTCCATTATAGATCTTCTTAAGGAAGAAGAGCATATTACCTATCTTGAGGGGCAGCTCCACCAGAAAAGAAATCAGCTGATTCAAGTTGAACATCAAGTGAGTGAGCAGCAGGACACGCTTGCTTCTAAAGTAAGAGAAGAGAAAACGTGGCAGTCAATCAAAGAGACGAGAAAAGAAGAGTTTTATCACGATATGAAAATGATTGAACAAAATGAGCTAGATGATTTGAATACCGTACGTGCGTATATGCTTGCAAGAAACGGCTAAGGGGTGAGGGGAATGCGAAAGCGACAGAAGAGTTCATGGAAAGAACGTATCATCCACGGTTTTCTCTTGCCGCTCGCGTTTATCGCTACGGTTATGCTTGTTGTTCTTCCGTTTCTTGGATACGATCTGTTCGCAATGGCCACTTCACTTAGTAAGAAGCCGATCGCATATGTGGAAGATAATTTTACCGCTGAGGCTACTGATCAAAATCAAGATGAAGTGCTAGAACAAGAAATCAATCAAAAGGATGGCGAAATCTCAGACTTGAAAAAGCAGTTAGATGAGCAAGAAATCGAGCTGAAGAAAAAACAGTCTGAGCTGGAATCGTTAGCTGAAGAAATGAAGAGCGAATTAGCTGACAAGGAAGAGCGTCAGAAGAAGCTTCAGGAGTTAGCAAAAACGTATGAAGGAATGTCAGCATCGAAGTCCGCTAGTATTATGGAAAACCTTACGTTAAACGAGGCAGCTCTCCTGCTTGATGCAATGGGAAGCACCGAGCAAGCAGCTGTACTAGGGAAAATGAATGCAGCTGTAGCAGCAGATTTAACGATCGCGTTAAGAGATATTGAAAAAGCGGACGATCCTGAGATTGCTGCAATGCAAGAGAGAGTAACGCTCCTTATGAATGCGATTGATCGTGAAGATAGTTCGCTTTCTGTTTCAGACGTAGCTGATAATTTGTCAGAAATGACTGACGAAGAAGCGGCACAAATCCTATCGGAGATGGCGCAGTCTAAAGAGGAGAAAGAAGTAGGGCTTTCCATTCTGAAAGAATTTGATGAAGAGAAGCGTACAGGGTTACTTGGAGAAATGGAAGAGTCGATTTCTTCTAGTTACATAGCTGATTTAGCCAATTAAAAGGAGGTGAAATAGTGAACGCTATCCAGTCACTTGGAAAAAACATAATTGTTCAGCCTAAGGTTCGAACTGAAAATGGTCCAACTGGATTTTCAACGTTATTAAGTGCTTTAGGAAAAAAGCTTAATGTGAGTGAAAGTGAGCAATCAGAGACACATAACGAAAGCGAGCTAGAAGAGGGAGACAATAAGCCAACAAATAGAAGTGGTGAACCCCCCGTGCACCTTCTCATGATGAGTGCTGTCAATGTTCCACCAGTTCAACATGATCAACAATTTTTATCGAAATCGCTTGCCCAACAAGGAACTGATTTGAGTGGTGAACTGCTACAAGTGAATGCTAATCGTATACAGGAGGAAGTAAGTCTACCCGGTTTTACAAAAAGTGAGTTTGTAGAAATCGAGCAAGCCTTTCAAAATGAAGAACAAGTTCTCTCTGAAACGTTTGCGGTAGAGACGAAACTTCCATCTGATGTTATGAAACTTATGCAAGAGTTGAAGCTGAAAGAGCCCAAAGAGCTCTATTCGCTGATGGAGAGAATGGCAACTGAATCGAAACAAGATCAGAAACTTGGTATGGACTCCGATCAAAACGTCCAGTTAGATGGAGAAGCTATTGAAATTCAAGTAGAGACACCAAAACATAGTGTTACTGAAGGAAAAGAAACTAAGGCACTCGTCGAAATGAACGTGTCTGGAGAAGTAGCTGACAATCAAGAGAAGCTTGTGACAGATCAAATGTCTGGAGATGAAACCCAGATAGACGAGAAGCCAGAAGCGCTACCGCTAGCAAAAGGTAATGAATCTCAAACAACCATCAAGGAATCGACTACACCAGTTCCGACTCGTTATGTTGCCTCGGAGCTAAGTGAAATGATTACCGAGCGCATGCAACTATCGAAAAATGGAGATGAAACAAACATAAGAATTAAGCTTTCTCCAGAAAATCTCGGTCAACTTGATATTCGGCTAACAACTTCTGATGGGAAAGTGACCGCGCACATTATAACAGCGACTTCAGGGGCAAAGGACATGATTGAATCACAGCTTCACCAGCTACGTCATACGCTCATTCAACAGGGCATCCAACTTGATAAAGTGGAAGTCGTTCAACAGCCGCAGGGCTCACAACAATCGTTCATGCAGGATAGTCGCCAGGATCAGGGTCAGGCGTTTCAACAAGGAAAGCACCGACAAGGGCGAAAAGGTGAATATGAATTAGAAGAGAATCCACTCGTAACGAATGAGCTAGAAGAAGGCGCATCTAGTGGGATTAATTACGCTATTTAGGAGGGGTGACATGAATACAGGTTCTGTCACAGCAACATCAGCTGTTCAAACACCAAAAACAGAGGCACCTGGTCAGTTAGGAAAAGATGATTTCTTGAAAATTCTCGTTGCTCAGCTCTCAAACCAGGACCCGATGCAGCCGATGCAAGATACTGAATTTATCGGGCAGATGGCGCAATTTAGTTCACTCGAGCAAATGACAAACATGAATAAGTCGATGAATAAATTTTTCGATAGTCAGTTACAAAGCTCGATGACGGATTACGCACATTTAATTGGTAAAAGCGTTCAGTGGCAGGAGAATAACGAAGCGAACGCAGGTAAGGTAGAAGCTGTTTTATACAAAGAAGGCAAAGTACTCGCAGAACTTGATAGTGGCAAACAGGTAGATATCTCCCTATTAGAGCGTATCGAAACGGGGGAATAGTATGGTTCAAATCAATCAAGTTTATTATCCAAAGCAACCGATTCAACTAACTACAAAACAGGAGAATTCAAAAAACTCTTTTGCTGATCAAATTAAGCATTCGATCGATTCACAGATTTCATTTAGTCACCATGCACAGGTTCGACTTAAGCAAAATGGGATTTCCCTTTCGGACAATCAGCTCCAAAAGCTGAATGATGGAGTAGAAAAAGCGAGAGAAAAAGGATCAAACGAGTCGCTTATGTTAATGAAAGATCTCGCCTTTGTTGTTAGCGTCAAAAACAACAAAGTCATTACTGCTATGAAGCAGGATAGTATGGAGAATCAAATCGTTACAAACATTGACTCAGCACTTATTTTATAGTGGCCGGACCGAGCAGGAGGCCGATTCGCTGTGGACCGATTGAAGCAGCGAAACAATTAGAGGGGGAAACAACTTGTTAAATTCAATGTACTCAGGCGTTTCAGGAATGAGAGGCTTTCAAACAAAGCTAGATGTTATCGGGAATAATATTGCGAACGTAAATACAGTAGGTTACCAGAAAAGTAGAGTGCTATTTGAAGATCTACTCAGTCAGAGCGTGGCAGGAAACTCCGTAAATTCGAAGCAGGTAGGTCTTGGTTCATCCGTATCGGCGATTAATATGGTAGATAGTCCCGGATCACCAATGACGACAGGGGTACAGACGGATTTGAGTATTCAGGGGGATGGGTATTTTACAGTAAGAAGTGACGGAACTGATTACCTTGCTCGTTCTGGGTCTTTTCAGGTTGATGCGACAGGAAATCTTGTGACAACACAAGGCTACGCAGTGTTAGATGATCAAGGTAACCCTATTCAGCAGATCGGTGAAATTAAAAGTATTGATCGTAATGGGGTTATCACTTATACAGATACTCAAGGAAATGAACAACAAACTTTGAATCTAGGGATAAGCACAGTGCCAAATCCAGGTGGGCTTAATAAAGTAGGTAACTCACTTTTTCGTGAAACAGAAAAATCTGGGGATGCAGTACCAGGGCTTCCTCAAGACTCACGCGTCGTCGCTGGTCAACTCGAAATGTCCAACGTTGACCTAACCGAAGAGTTCACGGAAATGATTGTAGCTCAGCGTGGCTTCCAGGCGAACTCAAGAGTGATTACAACTTCAGATGAGATCCTTCAAGAAATCGTCAATTTAAAACGATAGGGGGTAAGGGCTGAGGAGTTTCCTCGGCCTGCTCTGTTCATATGATACCGTTAACTAAATTAAACCGTGAAGCGATGATGTTGAATGCCATTTACATTGAAACGATTGAGTCAACGCCGGATACGATGATTCTATTAACGAATGGAAAACGCTACGTTGTGATGGAGACAGTCGAGGAAGTAAAACAGCTTGTTACGGAATTCTATCGTGATATTCACGTATTAGAGAAATAATAGAAGAACGGGGGTGACCATGTTGTCTGATATGCTATCGCCAGCAACAGTTGATGCACTTCTTTCTGCCATCGACGATAAAGGGCAAAAGAAGTCAATGAAGGATAGAAAAGTGCAAACATATGACTTTAAAAGAGCGCTTCGCTTTTCTCAAGATCACATCAGAATTTTAACTCGCATCCATGAGAACTACGCACGTCTCATGACGACATATTCATCGGCTCAGCTTCGGACGATCATTCAAGCCTCCGTTCATTCTGTTGATCAGATGCCATTTGAAGAATTTGTGCAGTCGATTACAGAGAATTCGATTCTTAGTCTCTTTGTTGCTTCACCATTGCAAGGACAAATGGTGCTTGAAGTAGCACCAGAGCTTGCCTATGCAATGCTGGATCGAATGCTTGGAGGTCAAGGGAGTCAGCCTGAAAAACTGACACACTTAACGGAAATTGAAACTGTCGTTATTGAGCGGATTTTCAGTAAAATCTTAGAAAGCTTTCAAGATGCCTGGACATCGGTACTGAAGCTAAAAACTGAGCTTAAAGAGCTTGAAGTTAATCCACACTTTCTTCAAATCGTATCTCCAAATGAAACAGTCGTCACCGTGACACTGGATGTAAAAGTAGGCGAAGTAACAGGTAATATCCGTCTTTGTCTTCCACATGTTGTACTTGAGCCGATTATGCCAAGGCTTTCAGCTCATCACTGGCTTTCGAATCAGAAAAAGGATCGGGAGCCTCAGGAAAGTAAGGAACTTGAGAAAAGGCTTAAGAAAACTAATTTAGGCATTATCGCTGAGCTAGGCCACTCTGAAATCACCATTGAAGAATTTTTAAATCTAGAAGATGGAGATGTGATTCGGTTGGATCAAACCGTCTCAGATCCATTGATTGTGAGGGTCGATAACCGAGTGAAGTTCCATGGACAGCCAGGGACTTCGAAAGGTCGGATGGCCGTACAAATTACAGAAGTGAAGGAAGAGGAGGAAGTAGGCCATGACGGATAATCGCCTTTCAAAAGATGAAATCAACGTATTATTTCAAGAGACAGCAGCAGGAAGGGAGGAACCTAACGTGTATTTTCATTCAATTGAAGAAGAAGCATTAAATGAACTTTTTAGCGTTGCGATCGGAAGCCTTACAACAACATTATCTTCCGTTTTCATGCATGACGTTTTTGTATCAAATGTTCAGATGAACATCCTTCCTGAAGATCGCTTTAAACAAGACTTAGCCCTTCCTTATGTCGAGGCCGCGATTCGCTATGAAGGGGCAGCTTCGGGCGAATCGATCATTATGCTCACACCACCTGATGCCCAAGATATGGCTGACATCTGGCTTGTGGCAAAGGGTGAGGAAGGTGACGAGAGTGTTGATAAGAGTTTAACTGCTGTTATGACAGGAATGATGGAGAGCATACATAAAGGACTGAGCATGGCATCAGGTTCTTCTTTTACAGGAACATTTACAAATCTTCAAGTTGTTTCAGAACCTGCTAATTCTATGTTATTGGAAAAATCCGCTGAATCAGTGTATATGAACGTTTCGTTTGAACTTTCCATAGGATCGATTGTTCAAACGGTTGTACACCATGTCCTTCCTGCATCTGTAGCAAAGCAAGTGAGTGAATTACTAATAAGTGAAGAAGATCTTCGGGAAGCCGTGCAGGAACAAGAGACACAGCAGGTAAAGGAGCATGAAGCTGAATTGCAGCAACAGCACCCATCGTCACATCAACAAAAGAATCATGAGGAAGAAGAAAGAGAATCGATGGATTCATTTGCGACGCGCGTGAAAGAACCTGAACCGAATATCCAAAACGTGCAGTTCACAAATTTTAGCCAGCAAGATCATCCGTACGGAGAACAAAGAAATTTGAACATGCTCCTAGATATTCCCCTTCAAGTAACGGTGGAGTTAGGGCGAACAAAGCGTATTGTAAAAGACATTCTTGAGCTCTCACACGGATCGATTCTTGAGCTTGATAAGCTGGCAGGAGAGCCAGTTGATATTTTGATCAATAGTAAACTCATTGCCAAAGGTGAAGTTGTCGTCATCGATGAAAACTTTGGGGTGAGAGTAACGGATATTTTAAGTGCAGCAGAGCGTTTATCAAAGCTGCGATAGAAGGAGTGCTTAAAAGTGAGACACCTTGTGATTGGCATCATGACACTCCTCAGCCTTGTCTTAGTAATGCCGCATGACGCCATCGCAGCGGCAGATAATGGAAGTGTGAAAGACTGGCTCACGGAAAACGGGGATGACCCTGCTGATATAGAAGAGCAGCCAGCTGAAGTGGAAGGAGCAAACACAAATATTTTCTTTCTACTAATCAAGCTCGTTTTCTATACGATCGTCGTGGTTGGCCTCATTTATTTGCTGATTCGCTTTCTGTCCAAACGCCAACAAAAGCTTCAGCACCATTCCGTTTTCACGCAAATTGGCGGTACACCGCTTGGTAACAATAAATCCGTTCAAATGGTCAAGGTCGGGGATTCCCTCTACATGCTTGGGGTTGGAGATAACGTGAACCTTCTTAAGGAAATTCAGGGTGAAGAAGTGAAGCGTATTTTAGATCAAGCTGAAGAACAGCGGTCGGGCTTTTCGTTTATGAATCAAAAGCAAGCAGGAATTCAAGAGATGATTCAGGCAAGTTTGAAGAAGCAAAGAAACAAACGTAAGGATTATTGGAATGACGGAAGCGGAAGGGACGAAAAGTGATGGATTTACTCATAAACTTAACGATCCCAGGACTAGATTTCGGTTCAAACGCAACAGAAGATGTTTCCGTTACGATTCAGCTTGTCCTGCTTCTAACTGTGCTATCGCTAGCTCCTGCTATTCTTGTATTGATGACGTGTTTTACACGAATTGTTGTTGTCCTCTCCTTCGTACGCTCGGCGCTCGCAACACAATCTATGCCGCCGAATCAAGTGTTGGTCGGACTAGCACTCTTTCTAACCTTTTTTGTGATGTCCCCTGTTCTTTCAGAGATTAATAGCGAGGCGTTACAGCCTTATATAAACGAAGAGATTGGGCAGGAGGAAGCGCTCGATGCCGCAGAGCTTCCGATTAAAGAGTTTATGGCAGGACATACACGAGAGAAAGACCTTGCCCTTTTTTATAAATACGCTGAGCTTGAAAAGCCCGAGTCGATCGAAGATATTCGGTTAACCGCACTCGTTCCAGCTTTTGCGATTTCAGAACTGAAAACGGCGTTTCAGATTGGATTTATTATCTTCATTCCATTTCTTATTATTGACATGGTTGTGGCCTCAACGCTTATGGCGATGGGAATGATGATGCTGCCGCCTGTCATGATTTCACTACCATTTAAAATTCTACTATTTGTGCTTGTCGATGGCTGGTATTTGGTCGTCGAATCACTTCTATTAAGCTTCTAAGGAGGACGACGATGACGCCGGATATGGTCATTTCACTTGCAGAAGATGCTGTTTATACCGTGATTATTATTTCAGCTCCGCTTCTCTTAATCGCACTTGGCGTTGGGTTAATCGTGAGTGTGTTTCAGGCGATGACGCAAATTCAGGAACAGACGCTTGCGTTCATTCCCAAAATCGTTGCCGTTCTGTTAACGATCGTTCTGTTTGGACCGTGGATGCTCACAACGCTACTCGATTACACAACGAACTTATATCAAAATCTTTATAGGTTTATCGGCTAGACATGGAAAGTGTCATTAACGCCCTTCCCTTATTTTTGCTTGTGTTTATGAGGGCGACATCTTTTTTTATAACAGCGCCGATCTTCTCAACACGAAGCGTTCCAAACCGCTTCAAAATTGGACTTGGTTTCTTTTTTGCTTTAATCGTCACGACCGGATTAGGTACTGATGCAGAGCTAACGCTTGACCTCGCGTTCGTGACCTTTATTTTAAAAGAACTTTTTATCGGGCTATCACTTGGATTTATTGCCTCCCTTATCCTGTATACAGTTCAGGTTGCGGGAGCGTTTATTGATTTTCAAATGGGCTTTGTTATGGCAAACGTAATCGATCCCCAGACAAGAGCTCAAGTACCGATTATCGGGAATTTCAAATACATGCTTGCTCTTCTCTTTCTAGTTTCCGTTGATGGTCACCACATGATGCTAGACGGGCTTGTTAGAAGCTATGAACTTCTACCAGCTGATGAGCTGTTGAGTCAGGCGGATAGTCAGTCCCTTGCAAAGTTTATCGCTGAAGTATTTGCAGGGATGTTCTTCTCAGCATTTCAGCTCGCGCTACCGATCGTTGCTTCCCTTTTTCTTGTGGATGTGGCGCTCGGCCTTCTTGCGAGAGCAGTACCTCAGGTGAATATTTTCGTTGTCGGTTTGCCGTTAAAAATCTTTGTCGGTTTCGTGCTTATTCTAGTGACGATTCCTACATTTTTCTTTTTACTGCGAGGAGTTTTTCAAGAAATGCTCGCTACGATGGGGCAGCTTATTCAAATACTGGGTGGGTAGTACGATGCGAACTTATCGCTTACAAATGGATCTCCAATTCTTTTCACAAGAAAAGACTGAGAAAGCAACACCACAAAAGAAGCAAGAATCTCGTAAAAAGGGTCAGGTGGCGAGAAGTGCTGAGATTCCATCCGCCTTTATGATGATTGGTGTGTTTCTGTTTATGTCTTTCATTGGTGGGTGGATGATTGAAAGCCTCGAGTCCATGATTCGAGGCAATCTTGTTCAGATTACAGATTGGACGCTCACAGAACAGAATGTTGATCGCATGCTTAAAGAAAATGTGTGGCAGGCGGCACTGATCGCAGCCCCGCTTATGGGAATTTCGCTCGTCATGGGAGTTCTAGGAAACTATATGCAAGTGGGATTTCTCGTTTCCACAGATCCCCTTCAGGCAAAGCTTGAAAGAATTAACCCATTAAAAGGCGCGAAACGAATATTCTCAGCTCGAACGCTCGTCGAACTATTAAAGTCGTTAATTAAAATTACGTTTATCTCAGCTTGCACCTTTATTGTTCTTTGGAATAAACGAGACGAAGTGATGCTCATTTCGCAAAAGTCGATCGGTGAAGCAATGGCACTTGTTGGTTCATTGATCGTCCAAACGGGCTTAGCTGTTGGAATTCTATTATTATTCCTTGCCCTATTAGACTATGTTTATCAGAAATATGACTTCGAAAAAAACATCCGAATGTCGAAGCAGGACATTAAAGATGAATATAAAAAGAGCGAGGGCGATCCGCTCATTAAATCAAAAATTAAAGAAAAGCAGCGAGCGCTAGGGATGAACCGAATGATTTCGGAAATTCCTAATGCTGACGTCGTCATTACAAATCCAACACATTTTGCTGTTGCGCTTAAGTACGATCCAAAAGAAATGGATAAACCGACAGTTGTGGCAAAAGGAATGGACTTCGTTGCGCTAAAAATTAAAGAAAAAGCAAAAGAGCACGACATCATAACATCAGAGAACGTTCAGCTTGCTCGAGCGCTCTATCACCAGGTAGAGATCGGTGACGGCGTCCCTGAGGATCTTTTCAAAGCTGTTGCAGAAGTGCTCGCGTACGTTTATAGCATAAAAGGCTACCCGGGAGGAGGGAACTAACAATGAAAATAAAAGATTATGCCGTGCTCGTTTCTGTCATTATGATTGTGATCATGATGGTTATTCCGTTCCCTCCGCTTCTACTTGATTTTCTCATTATGCTGAATATTAGTCTTGCTTTAACAATTATCCTTGTCGCGATGAATACGAAAGAAGCGCTACAATTTTCGATTTTTCCATCGCTTTTATTGCTGACTACGCTCTTCCGACTTGGTTTGAACGTCTCGACTACAAGATCCATTCTGACGAATAAAACAGGTGGACAGGTTATTGAAACGTTTGGTTCCTTCGTGGTTGGCGGAAGTGTTGTCATCGGACTCCTTGTTTTTCTTATTCTAGTTATTATTCAATTTATCGTTATTACGAAAGGATCCGAACGAGTAGCAGAAGTTGGCGCTCGATTTACACTTGATGCCATGCCAGGGAAACAGATGAGCATTGATGCTGATTTAAATGCAGGCATGATATCAGATCGCGATGCAAAAGAAAGACGTCAGAAAATTGAGCGCGAAGCTGATTTTTATGGGGCAATGGACGGGGCCAGTAAGTTCGTAAAAGGGGATGCGATTGCTGGAATCGTCATTACGTTGATTAACATTATTGGCGGATTGATTATAGGCATGGTTGTGCACGGCATGCCGGTTGGTGATGCGGCAACTACCTTTACGCTGCTGTCGATTGGTGATGGTCTTGTCAGTCAAATCCCAGCTCTTCTAATTTCGACTGCTACAGGTATCGTCGTAACGAGAGCAGCATCAGACGGCAATCTAGGTTCAGATATTACTGCACAAATTTTTGCATATCCAAAGCTGCTTTACGTTGTTGGAGCGGTTATTACGCTCCTTGGACTTGCAACTCCCATAAACCCACTTCTTACATTCCCAATCGCAGGATTACTCGTCTATGGCGGCTGGATGATGCAGAAGAATCTTGATCAGACGAAGGAAGTTGAGCTAGCTGCTGGTCAAGAAGAAGTAGAAGAAATGAAGAAGCCTGAAAGCGTCACAAGTCTTCTTCAGGTCGACCCGATTGAGTTTGAATTTGGCTACGGATTAATTCCTCTTGCTGATCAAAAGCAAGGCGGTGATCTTCTTGATCGCGTGATTATGATTCGAAGACAAATCGCACTTGAGTTTGGAATTGTTGTTCCAGTTATTCGCATTCGCGATAATATTCAGCTTGAGCCAAACGAATACGTTATTAAAATCAAAGGTAACCGTGTTGCAGGTGGAGAGGTGCTATTAAACCAATATCTTGCGATGAGCAGCGGACTTGAGGATGAAACAATCTCGGGGATCGAAACAGTTGAACCAGCCTTCGGACTTCCTGCTTTATGGGTAACAGAAGAAATGAAGGATCGCGCTGAGCTATCAGGATATACGATCGTGGATCCACCTTCTGTAGTATCAACACACTTAACGGAAGTCATTAAGCGTCATGCGCATGAGCTATTAAGTCGCCAAGAAGTGAAGCATCTTCTTGATAATGTCAGAGAATCGTCTCCTGCAGTGCTCGAGGAGCTAATCCCCAATATCCTTACAATCGGGGATGTTCAAAAGGTATTGATGAGGCTACTGAAGGAGAAAGTATCCATTCGTTCGCTTGATATGATTCTGGAATCGCTAGCTGATAACGGAGTTCGAACGAAAGATACGGATGTGCTAGCTGAATACGTGCGGCAGTCGCTATCACGTCAAATCACATCTCAGGTCGCCGTTCCAGGCGAAGCGGTTAAAGTGTTAACAGCTGGAGCCAGATTGGAGAAGCGATTCGCAGAATCTGTTCAGCAATCTGATCAGGGAAGCTACCTTGCGCTTGATCCTGAAACGTCACAGGCCATTTACCAGGAAGTTCTTCAACAAGTAAGCCGCCTGCAGCAGTCAGGTATTCAGCCAATTCTACTAACGTCACCAGCGATACGCATGTATTTACGTCAGTTTCTCGAACGTTACATGCCGGAGCTGATGATCCTTTCCTATAGTGAATTAGAACCCGATGTAGAAGTCCAAAGTGTAGGAGTGATTAATCTACCATGAAGATTAAACGCTATGTAGTCAGCCATCTTCGCGAAGCAATGCCGCTGATAAGGCAGGAGCTTGGTCAGGAAGCCGTTATTTTAAATACAAAAAAGGTGAAAGTGGGCGGGATCTTTGGTTTTTTCCAAAAACAGCGTCTAGAAGTGCTCGCTGCCCTTGATGAAAAAAAGGTAGAGAAGGAAGAAACTCGAGAATTTGCCACGCTATTGCAATCTGAAAAAAAGCGTCGTGAAGAAACGCCTGAACGGGTTGAAAAAAGTCCAGAGGTGATTCAAGAGAAACAAACGCCGCCACGACGGGAGGCGCTTGAAGGCAATGTACTTGATGAGCTGAAGTCTATGAAAGAAATCATGATGCAGCTGATGGAAAATGAACGGCTACCAAAACAATTAAAGCCAGTTCAAATGTATTTAGAAGCACAGGAATTCTCTCATGCGATTCGTTCGGGAGTGATGGCGGAACTAATGATTAAATCAAAATCATACCCTACGTACACGAAAGAAGATGCTTTTGAGTGGATGAGACAGGAATTCGCAAAGCGAATCAAGAATTATCCTGATATAGGAATAAAAAAGAAGAAGCTAAGATGCTTCGTTGGCCCGACAGGCGTAGGGAAAACCACAACGATTGCAAAACTAGCAGGTCATTTATTATTAAAAGAGCGTCAATCTGTGGGACTGATTACATCAGATACTTATCGGATTGCAGCAGTTGAACAGCTTCGGACGTATGCTGATATTCTCGGTATTCCACTAGAAGTCGTTCAGTCTCCTGCGGATTTGGGTCAAGCTCTAGCGAACCTTTCATCATGTGATGTGATTCTAATGGATACAGCGGGCCGCAATTATCAGCAGTACAGCTACGTTTCACAGCTTGAAGAACTGCTATCCGGTCAAGAATTATCGATCACGCTTATGTTAAGCCTCACACATCGCTATTCTGATATGAAATCGATCACCGATAATTTTCACTCTCTTGGTATTTCTGAGGTGATGATGACAAAGATGGATGAAACAAAAGTTCGCGGCCCCATTTTTAACTTGATGGAAGAATACAAACTTCCGATCTCGGTTCTAACGACAGGACAAAATGTACCTGATGATATGGTGACAACAACACCGGATTTCCTTCTTGATCTGGTCATGAGGGAGCGAGTGAATGTCTGATCAGGCAAACCAATTGCGGGAAGAAGTGATGAAGCGAATTCATCCGAATGCTAGTGGGAAAAAAACGAAGGTTATTGCTGTGACAAGTGGAAAAGGCGGCGTGGGGAAGTCGAATGTATCACTGAATTTTGCCCTCAGTCTTGCTGCGCTTAATAAGAAAGTGATGATTTTTGATTTAGATGTTGGCATGGCGAATATTGATGTGCTCATGGGTGTAACGCCTAAAGAAACGCTTATTTCCATGCTGGAAAAAAAACTCTCTTTAAATGCTGTCATTGAAACAGGAGTAAATGGTATTCAATACATTGCTGGTGGAAACGGAATTGGAAAGATCCTAACTTTAACAGGCAATCAGCTGAATCACTTTTTCCAAGAATTTGGCTCTCTTCAAGGCAAAGTCGATTACATTATTCTCGATACGGGAGCGGGCCTTTCCTATGAAGGGATCAGGTTTTTGCAGGCAGCGGATGACGTTTTTCTTGTGATTAATCCAGAGCCACCGTCTATTACAGATGCCTATGGGGTTGTAAAAGCATTACATACAAGAAATGCTCAGTTACCTGTTAAGTTAATTGTGAATCGATCTACTAATTCTGAGGAAGCAGAGCGTACAGCGCGCAATTTCCAAAAAGCCTCTGCAAAATTTCTGAATAAGTCGATTGATGTACTCGGATGGATTCCAGATGATCCTATCGTTCGTAAAGCGGTGATTGCTCAGTCGCCTTATCTACTAGAGTATCCAAATTCCAGAGCAGCAAAGGCCATAGATGATTTAGTTCATGCTTATCTAGATTTTCCTTCAAATTATAAACTTGGTGTAAAAGGATTTCTAACAAAGATGCTGTTTCATAAATAAGTGGGAAGAATTTTTCAGGTGGTGAACTTCATGAAACCCAAAATGGATAAACAGACAATCGAATATTGGAGAGCATGGAAAGAGGAGAAGAATGAAGAGGCTGGTAACAAATTAATTGCTCTTTATCGTCCGCTCGTTGATTTCGCTGTACAGCGCTATGCGGCAGCTCTTCCGTCATCCGTTCAGCGTGATGATCTTAATAGTTTCGCGTATCAAGGGCTTCTTGATGCACTTGAAAAATTCGAGCCAGAACGTGATTTAAAATTTGAAACTTATGCCAGCTGGCGCATTAAAGGTGCCATAATTGATGGTCTTAGGCAGAATGATTGGGTGCCACGCTCCGTTCGTGACAAAGCACGTAAAATTGAAGAGGCTTACGCTGCTTTAGAACAGCAAAATCAAACGTCAAGTAGCGACCATGATGTAGCAGAGTATCTTGGTATGACAATTGAAGAAGTACAGCGGGTGATTCAAGATGCTTCTCTGTCTACAATGGTTTCCGTAGACGAGCCCGTGCACGATGACGATCAGCAGCAAATTGAGCGTTATAGTGTAATCGAAAATGAACAAGCTGATTTACCAGAAAAGCATTTGCACCAACATTTTATTAAAGAGTTACTAGCTGAAACGATTGAACGTCTACCTGAGAAAGAAAAACTTGTTGTCTCTCTTGTTTATTTTGAGGAGTTAACACTTACAGAGATTGCAAGAATCTTAGGTTTATCGACAAGCCGAATTTCGCAACTACACTCGAGAGCGCTCCTTCGGATGAAGGGTGTCCTCCGAGCTAATAAAGAACACGTTCAATCAATGTAATCGGAGTGATTTCCATGTATCCATTCATCTTTATAAGTATTGCCCTCCATCTCGTGAGCTTTCTATGTATTGTTCTCTTGTTTCTAAAGCAAACGAAGAGTTCAGATGTAAGTGAAGAGATCGCCACGGGGATGGAAGTGTATATTGAACAGCTAGAGGAAGAAAATGATCGACTGATGACTGAAGTTAAATCTTACGTCGATAAACGTGAAAACCAGCTTGATACGCGCCTTCGTGTGTTAGAACATGGGAAGACCGTATCCCCTGAGGTGGAGGAGCAACAAAAGCCGGTCATCATCCAGCACCTTTCAGCTAACAACGAACGAAATCAAAAAGCTCTTCAGCTTCATTCACAGGGTTTTTCGGTGACGGATATTGCAAGAATCCTTAATTGCGGTGTCGGCGAAGTTGAGCTGATTGTGAATATTCACGGAAGGTCTGAACAGCGATGAAAATTCAGCAGCATGGCAAGACGTCACTGGAATCTTTAAAGATGGATCTCCCAAAAGGTAACAAGCAGGTAGCGTTTCAATCGGTGATTCAGGAAGCATCAAAGGAACTGAAGGGAGCAGAACTAAAGCGACTGCTACAGCAAATTGATCGTCAGGGGGAGCTGCTTGGAAAGGAACGAACGTTTCAGAACTTATCGGCATACAAGCGAATGGTGAAACAGTTTCTTGAGGAAGCAGTAAGTCAGGGGCTAACGCTATCAGAGAAAAACAGCATGGACCATTATGGAAGAAATCGAACGTATAAGCTTGTGGAAACAGTAGAGAACAAGCTGGTTGAACTGCAAGAAGAGATGAGAGAAAAAGAGAAGAATGGAATGACCTTATTATCGCTTGTTGGTGAAATAAAGGGACTACTTGTTGATCTTTCTCTCTAGTTCAAACGACCCACCTAAAAAAGGAAGTATTGACTCATGGTCATTTGCATGAGTTTTTTCTATAATTAAAATAAGAACATACGTTCGAAATGATGGTTGTGATTTCTTGCTTTCAGGATACTTTCATTCCTACAGACAGAGAAAGGAGAGGTGAGGATGAAGAATGGATGCCGTTTAACAAATGAGATGTATGATGATTTAAAAGGAAATCTCCTATTTAAGTCATTCATTCAAGAAGAGAAGCATTGGACAAGTTTTATGGAGGCATATGTATCAGAGGATCGTGAGGCGGTAAATAAGCTCAATTCACTTTTTCAAAAGTACTATACAGAAATTCGTTTTATTGCTTACGTCACGAAGCTGATTCGCTACACGGCCATCAACTTTGACCGAAAGCGAAGACTTGGGCACCTTCGCTTTCCTCTTATGCTAGATCAGCCTGTAGGTATGTCTGGTGATGCCTGGATTGATTTTATTGAAAGTACGGAAACGTGTGGTGAAACGAATTCATTTGCAGAAAGCTTTCAGCAGAAATCACTTTATTTAGGATACACCCGATTAACGCCAAAACAGAAGGAAGTTCTTGAACTTTTTTATCGATATGAAGCTTCTGATACGGAGATTGCAAAAATGGCGGGGATTTCTCAACAGGCAGCGAGCAGAAGGCGTAAACGTGCGCTTGAGAAGCTAAGAGAAGCAGGAAAGGAGGGGGTAAATGAGCATAACTACGGTAATTAACGCCATTATTGGAGATCTTGGATTTCCGATCGTCGTTTCACTATATTTACTCGTGCGGCTAGAAAAGAAAATTGATGATTTAACAAGTGCGGTGGCGGATCAGGAGACTGATAAGAAGGGATGACTATGGAGAAAAGACTATATACGCTTTTACAACAGGCAAAGCAGGAAGAGAAAAAAGGACTCGGCGCCATTATTCATCAATTTGAGAAGAAAATTGAAGCAGAGCTCAGGCAAACTTCCCCTCAAAACAGAGATGATTTGCGTCAGGAATTAGTATTAAAAGTTCTTGAAGCGGTGGAAAAATACAATATGGAGGATGTGCCAAACTTTGAACAATTTATTGAAGATCAAAAGGGGAAGGAATAAGAAACTATTTCCCTTTTTCTTCCGTATAAAGAGGTAGAGGTGAAGCGGATGCTTAAGGTTGAAATCGAACAAGCAGGTTATGAAAAGAAAGATAGCGCCATTCGTCTGATCGAATTTGAAGTGAAAAGCGGCGAACTTCTGGGGTTATTAGGGTCAAATGGAGCTGGTAAAAGCACAACAATCAAGACGATATTAGGGCTCATGAAAGAGTGGAAAGGAAGCGTGACGTTTGAGAAAGGGTCGCGCTATGCGTATGTACCAGAGCAACCCGTTTTCTATGACAGCTTAACGCTTTGGGAGCATTTGGAGCTTGCGGCAGCGGCAGTTCTTGGAGACGAGGAATGGGAAGAGCGAGCTCAAGAGCTGATTCGCTATTTTCAACTGGAGCACGTAATCCATAACCTACCGTCAAGCTTTTCAAAAGGAATGCGACAGAAGGTGATGCTCATAACGGCTTTTATGCTCAAGCCGGATGTTTATATCATTGATGAGCCTTTTCTTGGACTAGATCCGCGCGCTACGAAGGATTTTCTCGCGCTTATTGAAAAGGAGCGGTCTCGTGGAGCAGGTATTTTAATGTGTACGCATGTGCTTGATACGGCAGAGCGAATTTGTGATCAATTCGTTCTGCTCGCAAACGGAACGCTTCTTGCTCAAGGTACGCTTGAAGACATGCGAGAGCAGTCAGGCGCACGGGAAAGTTCACTTCTTGATTGTGTTGATGCCTTTATGGAGCAACGAATATGACGTCGTTCCAGCTATGGTGGCAGCGCGAACGTGACGATCAGCGTTATAAAATCCGAGATCTTCGCTCAGCACTAGATTGGACGGTATGGCTATATATTCTTATCCCAGGTCTCATGATAGGAGTGGCGTACTACCGTTCCTGGTGGATTCTTCCGCCTGAATGGCTCTCGGAAGTACCTGAACAGTTGGCGGTTCTTCCGTTATTTATAGTTGCAACTTTCTGGTCATTACGACTGTACACAGAAGAAGCTGATCAAGTATATTTGTTGCAAAATGCGACTCTTATGGGCGGTTTAAAGAAGTGGGGAATATTCTATTCTCTTCTAAAGGGACTGGTCGTGACGATCATTGGAATGACCCTCGTTTTACCCTTGCTTATTACGGGGTGGGGATGGGGCATAGAGCGATGTGCTGTCACAGTCCTATTTGTCCTTTTAGTCAGTTGGAATATAAAAACTAGCCGGTATTTTATAGAGTTATTTGTTCCTTCTATTTGGGTGAAATGGCTCCCGATCGGCTTAGTGAACCTGATCTCGATCATCGTATTGCTTCTGATGAGTGGGATAGGATGGCGGTATGAATGGGCAGTTGCTGTCGGAGGAGGAAGTTTGCTTCTCCTTTTACTCGTTCAGTTACGAACACGAATGAATATGCAGGGGACTTTTTTCCATGATGTGGTGAAGGAGCGTGGGCATAAGCAGACCGTGACGAAATTTTTGATGGGGCGAGTAGGTGTTACGCCAATGCCCCTTTTCACTCGAAAGCAGCCTATGCTTTTTCGAGGCTCTAGGCGAATCAGTAAGAAAAATTCTCCAGAAGCTAGAATGAGAGACGTTTATTTGAAATGGCTTCTTCGATCAATGGGGAAGGTTCAGTACTATTTACAAGTCATTGGCTGGGGTACAGCGGCGATATTACTGTTACCTCTTATTGTCAAAGTGGTCGTGCTTCTATTTGCGCTCTATGCGCTGATTGGCCTTTCGAGGGCAGACTGGAGTGAATTTACATCTAGTAGCTATGCCAATCTATTTCAATGGCACCAATCGATCCAAGAGAAAGCGGGGAAACAAGCATTAAAACTAGTGTCGATGCCATGTTTTCTTCTACTGTGTATCGTGACGGGGGTTGCCTTCCCAGGTTGGCTAGGAGTTGTACTCTTTCCGCTAGGCGGATGGTTTGTTCTTAAGGAAAGTCTCCAGATCGTTCATAGAAACATGCAATCACATAGAGGTTTTTTGTCATAAATCGAAAGGTGTATGAACAATTCGCGAATTCGTTGCTTCGATCAAGCGCTTTCCGCTATGATGGGAGAGTAGATTCAGATGAAGGAGCGGATAACGAGATGAAGTTATTTTTAATTATCGGTGCGATAAATGCGGCCCTTGCAGTTGGACTAGGAGCATTTGGGGCACATGGATTAGAAGGAAGACTATCAGAAAAAATGTTAGAGACGTTTAAAACAGGTGTACAATACCACATGTATCACGCACTTGGTTTAGTTGGTGTAGCCATTGCTGCTGACAAGCTTCAATCAGCAGGGCTCATGCAATGGGCTGGTTGGCTCATGTTTGCTGGGATCGTCCTCTTTTCCGGAAGCTTGTACGTGCTTAGCTTGAGCGGAATTAAGATCCTTGGTGCAATTACTCCACTAGGCGGCGTCGCGTTTATTACAGCCTGGATTTTAGTTGTTGTGGCGGCGTTTAAGGCGTAGTGGTGCGGCGGTCGGCGGTTGATGGTGCCTGTCACCGCCCGCTATTTGTCGAACCGGGGCAGGCTGGTGCGGTTTATTGGCCAAAATCAAAATATATTAGCCAAATTCCATTTTTATTGGCCAAAACAAAAAGCTGCCGGAAATCCGGTAGCTTTTTGTATACCCGCTAACGCGGAGAATATTGCGTCGTTTGTTGAAGAGGGTAGTTGTATTCAAGCTCTTCATCAAATGTAATATAGTCCAAATAAACCATGAGTAGAATATACCGCTTGCCTGTTTGAGGATCGGATAGAATAATATGATCTCTTCCGGCTGCTTCTACAATTCCTTTAAATACTTTGGCGTTCCATTTCTCATTGTTCTCGAAAGTCATGTACACGGTGGCGATTTTTCCAAGGTTTAGGCGCAGGATGTTTTCAATGTATGATTGCTCGACGGGTAGCTGTCCTGGAAAGCCTCCGCCTCCCTGTGTTGATGCTCCCTGAACCTGCTGGCCTTGAGGATAGCCTGAAGGATACTGTGCCATCTGTCCGCCTTGCCCTTGCTGCGGCATTTGACCATAGCCGCCCCCCTGGTTTTGTGACGGTGAAGTGTTCCAGTATTGATTGTTCATCATAACCCTCCTTAAGCATTCTCTTAGAAGCTGTTGTACACGTCTGCACATTCACTTTCGGTAGGCTTGTAGAAACAGTGGGATTTGAAGCGTCCTGCATTCCACTGGTTATACCACTGGTCAGGGCAGGTGCCTCCTGGTTTAAAGAACCAGAGCGAGTTGCTGGCAGGATGGTATTTCATCCCTTTGATGGCTTTGCGAGCAAGACGCTTATCTTTTTCGCGTGCTCGTTGGTAAAAGTAGCCTTTCTGAGTCGCTTCAAAACCGCCGGGACTCTGATAAACCATGTTGTTCATCGTGTTGATGTTCTTAAAATCAAGGCATCTCACCTTTACACGGTTTACCCCTACATTGCCTACCATCAGCATACCTAACTGCCCCTCACCTTCTGCTTCTGCACGCATCAAGCGAGCCAAAAGGTTTACATCATTTTCGTTCGTCTGAATCACTGCCATAGCCACACCTCATCTCAGTTGGACCCGATGTGCAAGAAGTAAGGAAGATGCCATGACTCTACGTAACTCATTGTATGTACGATTTGAAGGAATATGACTTTGACATAGACCACTCAAATACACAAAAAATCCCTTCGGACAATAAAGCGTCAGAAGGGATTTTCTTTATTAAACGTATAGGAATTGAGGCAGGCGTTCTTTCGGGAGGTGCGTTCCAACGTAGAAGCTACCAAATTCACCGAAACGAGCGCTTACTTCATCGAAGCGCATTTCGTAGACAAGCTTTTTAAACTGAAGTACGTCGTCTGCGAAAAGCGTAACGCCCCATTCCCAGTCATCAAAGCCAACAGAGCCTGTGATGATCTGCTTTACTTTGCCAGCATAGCTACGTCCGATCAGTCCGTGACTACGCATCATTTCACGACGCTCGTCCATTGAAAGCATGTACCAGTTGTCGTTTCCTTCGCGTTTTTTGTTCATTGGATAGAAGCACACGTAAGGAGCTTCTGTTAATTCTGGCTTCAAACGGGCCTGAATGCGCGGGTCATTATCAGGGTCGCTATCTTTTCCAGCCATATAGTTACTAAGCTCAACGACAGATACGTATGAGTATTCTTTCACCGTATATTCAGCTAAAGTCGTTTTGTTAAAAGCATTTTCAATTTCATTTAACTCTTCCATAGTCGGACGGAGAAGCATTAACATAAAGTCCGCTTTCTGACCAATAATGGAATAAAGCGTATGACTTCCTTGTTTATGGCCTGCTGTGACTTCCCATTTTTCAAGGAACGTTAGAAATTCATTCATCGCAAGATCACGTTCTTCGCTTGAAAGCTGTTTCCATGCCGTCCAGTTCATAGTACGGAAATCATGAAGGCAATACCAGCCATCGAGAGTAACTGCTGCTTGATTCATATCTGATTCACTCCTTATCTTTTATCACACCAATAAGGCAGGTTACGTTTATACAGCAACTGCTCCTAAAGGTCCGATTGGTTCAACTAACCATCAGAGCAAATCAAACAATGCCCACTTTGATGGCAGTTTCCCTATATCCACTACCTACTATACCAATACTTGTACCTCTTTAAAAGCGATTGAGAGTGACGATTGGATGAAAAAGATATTCAGAAATCCGATGGTAAATCAGTACCAATGTTTAAATACGATTACGTTAGCTTATATTTAGAAGAGAATTAAGATTAAAAACTTCTATAGTCCCTTTTGATTCGTCTGAAAAATAGAACTTTTGCATGCAAAGGCTTACACTTACGGATTTATTTTCGTTTTTAGGGAAAAAGGGTTATCGTAGGAGTTGGATATTAAAAATAATGAGGTGAAACCAATGAGTGATCTTTTTACAAACATGAAAGACCAGGTTAAAGCAGGTTATCCGACAATCGTTTTCCCTGAAGGAACAGATGAGCGAGTATTAGCAGCAGCAAACCGCCTAGCAGAGGATGGCATTCTTAAGCCAATCGTCATTGGAGGAGAAAATGCAATTCAGGATAAAGCGTCAAGCCTAAGCCTTACATTGCACAGCGAACTTACAATTATGGATCCAGCAACGTATTCTGAAATGGATGCCCTTGTGGAATCATTTGTTGAGCGTCGTAAAGGTAAAGCAACAGCTGAACAAGCGCAGGATATTCTTCTTAACGTGAACTATTTCGGTACAATGCTCGTTCACACAGGCAAAGCAGATGGCCTTGTTAGTGGTGCGGCTCATTCTACTGGTGATACAGTTCGCCCAGCGCTTCAAATCATCAAAACAAAAGAAGGTGTAAAGAAAACATCTGGTGCTTTTGTAATGGTAAAAGGTGATGAGAAATACGTTTTTGCTGACTGTGCGATAAACATTTCCCCCGACAGCAATGATCTTGCTGAAATTGGTGTAAGCAGTGCTGAAACTGCAAAAATGTTTGGAATGGACCCTAAAGTAGCGATGTTAAGCTTCTCTACTAAAGGTTCTGCAAAATCTCCTGAAACAGAGAAAGTTGAAGAAGCAACACGTCTAGCGAAAGAAATGGCACCAGATCTAGTGATCGATGGCGAATTCCAATTCGATGCTGCTTTCGTTCCAGAAGTAGCACAAAAGAAAGCACCTGAATCACCACTTAAAGGGCAAGCAAATGTATTTGTATTCCCAAGTCTTGAAGCAGGTAACATTGGCTACAAAATGGTGCAACGTCTTGGTGGATTTGAGGCCGTTGGTCCAGTCCTTCAAGGATTAAATAAACCAGTAAACGACCTATCTCGCGGATGTAGCGAGGAAGACGTGTACAAGCTAGCATTGATTACAGCAATGCAGAGCCTATAATAAACGAAAGCCCCTGAAGGCACGCCTTCAGGGGCTTTATTTATTAACCAAGTGCTTTTTCATTACGAACAAACACTCGCTGGTAGTTGAAATCGTAAAGAGACAGCTCTGGAATGGAAAGCTGTGCCGTTGTTAATGATTCGGTATACTGCTTAAGTGTTTTAAGAGTTTTCATCATGATGTCGGAAACGCTTAGCTCTTCCCCAATGAGTTCACTTAACGAAGCCATCGTTTCGGGAACAATTTCAGGATAAGTGAATTTTGTTGGTTCTCCGTTCACGCCCCGCTTATAGAATTCCTGAATGACAGATGCGCGCTCTGATCCACTTCCATCAACACAAAGGTAAACTTGAACAGCGACTCCGCCGCGAAGTCTGCGTTGCGAAATGCCGGCAAATTTTTTGCCGTTAATGCTTAGGTCATATCGACCTGGACAATAAGACCCTACAATTTCCCTATCTTCAATTGTCACGTTATATGGCGACAAAATTTCCTGAATGAAATTGACCATGGCTTCGTACCCGGTATCAATGTCAATATGCTGCTGCTTTTCAGCTAAAACAAGTGAGAGGTTTAATACCCCTGCATCAAGGACAACAGCAAGACCTCCGGAGTTTCTCACAATTACACGATAACCTAAACTTTCTAAATAGTGAACGGCTTCCTCAAAGTTTGGAAGGCGTGTATCTTGTATGCCGAGAACTATCGTATTGTGATGCACCCATGAGCGCAGAATCGGTGGGGATTCACCACTTCCAGCAGAATTGCAAAGGGTATCATCCATCGCAAAAGATTGCAGCGCATCAAAGGATGGGCCGAGTGTTGATTGATCTATAATCCGCCATTTTGGCTGAAAAAGTATGGTATCATTTGTTGGCATTCTCTTATCCCTTCTTCACTAACTAATCTTATTTATTATAGCAGAAGAAATGAGACATAAGACATCATCCGACAGTATTTCCCGGGTGATGACAAAAGACTCGTCCTTTTTTCCTAATTTACTACTTATTTTCCCTTTAAAACTTTGATTTTATAAAGAAATACATCTATTACGAAAAAAAGGAAATTGCGAGAATTGTCTAAAATGATATAATCATAATTACGGTAGTTTCAAGTTAGCGAGCGAGCGGGTATATACAGTAAAGAAATGGGAATGTATGTAAGAGCTTTCATATATGACTAAGATCATACGAAGAATCTACATATAGGAGAAACAACCAGCGTTGGATCGTTCTTTATGAACAGGAAACGGTGGTATTTACGTCGATTTGACGAAAGGGGACATGTTTATGAAGCTAACAGTTAAAATTATTGCAGGTCTTGTTCTAGGTATTATTGTTGGTGTTATCTTTAACTTATTTGCACCAGATGCATTTGGACCTGTCGATCAATATCTATTTGGTCCTGTTGGACAAATCTTTCTTAACTTAATTAAGATGCTTGTTGTACCAATTGTATTCTTCTCAATCGTGGTAGGAACGGCTGGAATAAGCGATCCGAAGAAGCTTGGACGTATGGGTGGGAAAACCGTTGCGTTTTTCCTTGTCACAACAACCATTGCTATTTCAATTGCGATGGCGCTTGCTTACTTAATTAAACCGGGTGTTGAAGGTTCATTCTCAGGAAATGCTGATTTTAAGGCAGAAGAAGCACCTCCTGTGTTGGATACAATTATTAATATTATCCCAACGAATCCGATTCAGGCCATGGTTGAAGGAAACATGCTCCAAATTATAGCGTTTGCTATCTTTGTAGGTTTTGCTCTTGCAATTCTTGGTGAGCGTACGAAGGCTTTAAGTAATCTTTTTGAACAGGGTAACGACGTTATGATGTATCTTGTTAAGATTATTATGGAAACAGCGCCATATGGTGCGTTTGCACTTATTGCTTCCGCTGTTGGTGGACAAGGTAAAGAAGCGTTACAGTCAATGGGAATGTATTTCCTAGTAGTACTTGGCGCACTCCTCATCCATTTTCTCTTCACATATGGTAGTGCGATTTATTTCCTTTGTAAAGAGAATCCAATTAAATTCTATAAAGCTTTTGCACCAGCCATGGCTGTGGCCTTCAGTACATCTTCAAGTAGCGGTACGCTTCCTGTTTCTATGAAAACCGCTCAAGAAAATCTGAAGATTCCTAAGCAGGTGAGTAGTTTTGTACAACCGCTTGGGGCAACCATTAACATGGACGGAACGGCAATTATGCAAGGTGTAGCTACGATCTTTATCGCTCAAATTACCGGGGTTGATCTTACCTTTACACAGCTCATCATTGTTGTCGTCACAGCAACGCTCGCTAGTATAGGTACAGCTGGTGTGCCGGGTGTAGGACTTATCATGCTCGCAATGGTTCTAAAGCAAGTTGGATTGCCAGTAGAGCCAATTGGATTGATCCTAGCAGTTGACCGTCTTCTTGATATGACACGTACTGCTGTTAATATTACAGGTGACGCGGCTTGTGCGATGTATATTGCAAAATCCGAAGAGAAGCGTGAAGGAAAAGAAGCAGAGACTGTTCTATAACATCATAAAGTATGAGATTCGAACCTTTTAAATGAAAAAAGGAAACATTTTCTCGTATATATAGCTATTGTTAGTCGTTCCATTCTTTCCATATGCTCGCTCAACAGAACCCTTCCCTCATGATGTGTTTGATCACAAAGTGGGGGAAGGTTTTCATTTTGGAATGGGTGTTATATAATGAATGAATGATTTTGACGGAAGGAGCCTATCGCGGAATGCTCGAACGATTAAGCGAAGAAAAAGTATTTAAAGACCCTGTCCATCGTTATATTCATGTCCGATACCGTTTAATCTGGGAGCTAATTGGTACTAAGGAATTTCAGCGTTTGCGAAGGGTTCGCCAGCTCGGAACAACATACCTAACTTTTCATGGAGCAGAACATAGTCGCTTTAGTCACTCGCTCGGTGTATACGAGATTGTAAGGCGTATTAACGAGATTTTCTCCCAATATGATAGCTGGAACGAAGAGAATAGGCTATTAAGTATGTGTGCTGCGCTGTTACATGATGTAGGTCATGGACCTTTTTCACATTCATTTGAAAAAGTATTTAACCTGGACCATGAAGACTTTACTCGGATGGTTATCCTTGGGGACACTGAAATCAATCAAGTGCTTCGAAAAGTAAGCGATGATTTTCCGATGGAAGTGGCTGATGTAATCGCCAAAACACATAGCAACAAGCTTGTTGTTAGCTTAATTTCAAGTCAAATTGACGCGGATCGAATGGATTATCTTCTTCGTGATGCCTATTTTACTGGAGTGAGCTATGGACAATTTGATATTGAACGAATATTACGCGTCATGCGACCTGGTGATGATCAAATTGTGATTAAACAAAGCGGTATGCATGCAGTTGAAGACTATATTATGAGCCGTTATCAAATGTACTGGCAAATTTATTTCCACCCTGTGACACGAAGTGCAGAAGTGATTCTAAGTAAAATTCTCCATCGTGCGAAAAGACTGTTTGAAGAGGGTTATCATTTTCAACACGATCCGATTCACTTCTATTCACTATT
Organism: Pseudalkalibacillus sp. JSM 102089; assembly: GCF_041366475.1. Classification (NCBI taxonomy): domain Bacteria; kingdom Bacillati; phylum Bacillota; class Bacilli; order Caryophanales; family Fictibacillaceae; genus Pseudalkalibacillus; species Pseudalkalibacillus sp. JSM 102089. Next base: position 502,450 of record NZ_JBEWYW010000002.1, on the reverse strand, counting down.
TAAAGAAGATATTCGTCTAGAAGACTTTCTTAAGCTAGATGATTCTGTCGTTATGTTCTATTTCCAGATCTGGCAGGAGGAAAAGGATGATATCCTAAGAGACCTTTGTGAACGATTTATGAATCGAAGACTGTTTAAGTACATTGAATTTAACCCTATGCAGCAAATGAATGCATGGAGAGAGCTTTATGACTCTTTTCATGAAGCAGGTATAGATCCAGATTACTATCTTGAGGTTGATTCATCTTCTGATTTACCGTATGATTTCTATCGGCCTGGAGAAGAGGAAGAACGTCTGCCGATTCATTTGTTGAAACCAGGTGGAGATATGCGTGAGCTTTCTCGTGAATCTGATGTGGTTGAAGCGATTTCTGGTAAGAAGCGAACAGACCACAAACTGTATTTCCCTGCAGATTTTATTATTGAAGGAAATACAGATGCAACTCGTCGTATTAAGTCATTGCTTCAAATCGATTAGCTGTTCAAAAAGAAAAGTGATCCTGGAATGAAGATGACTTCCGCTACAGGCATCGCTAAATAGTGGTGTTCAAATCGTTGAGTATAATGTGGGAGTGATCTCCCGTTTCAACTGAACGTTTAAGCATCTTCTAATAGATAAGAAAGCTTTTTGGACAACCTGTAAAAAGTACATGGGAGGGGTGCAGGTTGCTAGAAGATCACGCGAAAGTGATAGCTGTGTTGAAGGAAGCCGGAGAGGTCATTGGACGTAAGAAACTACAAAAAATCATTTACATTTGTAAGAAGCTGCAGTTTCCATTTAATGAGAAGTATCAATTCCATTTCTATGGCCCGTATTCAGAAGAATTGACGCTACGAGTGGAAGAGCTTTGTAACCTTGGTCTTGTTACAGAGGTGAAGGAAAGCAAAGGTGGCTATTACCAATATAAATACACAGTAACAGATGAAGGTCATGAATTTCTCGGTCATTATGATTTCCAAATGCCGGAATTACATCAGTGTATCGATGAAATTAATCGTCAGAGTTCACGTTTTCTTGAGCTTGTTTCAACCATTCTATTTTTCGATCGTCTTTCAAAGGAAGAAGTGGTTGAGAAGGTTCATACCATTAAACGTAAACAGAATTATTCTGATGATGAAATTACTGAGGCCTATACATTTATAGAAAAGCTAGGATGCTAATGGTCACTTGTATCTAGTTTAATAGAATAAGATATTTCTACAAAGAAAAGGTGCCCTTAGGGGCACCTTTTGTTGCAGAAATTAACTTTTTATCGAAAATTTCTTCTGACTCATTTCAGAGAGTTTTGTAAGGTCGACTTTTGAAAGGATGACACCAGTAACAATGATTCCAATCATTAGGAGAAAAGAGAATACCAGTGTAGTGAGATAAGGAAATAGAAGTTCGGATATGTTGGGTAAGGTTCCTGCCATCATAAAGACTAGCGTAAAAGAAGAGATGGTATGGAAGGTTACCCCTGATATCAATGCAATTGTATGTCTCGTTTTAAGAAGGGTAGGCAGCCAGAATGTCGAAAGTAGAAAGTAGCCGACTAGGATAATAAGTAGTGAAAAGAACCCTGCTAGTCCCGTATACTGATAGCCTCCGGCTGCTAAAATAATTGAATAAACGAGGGATGCTAGTAAGCCAAGTGAAAAGCCAATTGCGGGGGAAGAATAAAGATATTTTTTCATAATCATACCACCTTTTACAAATGCTTCGAGTTCACTATGTAAATACCCGTTTGAAGATTAGTATAATCGTTTCTCTATATCAAAATTTGGAAAAACAAGTCGAGAAAATAGAACTTATTTGTCGAATCAAAAAAAGGGTTCAAAAGTCTTACATTATTGAAATGGAGTGAGGGAGATGAAGGAAGTGAAGGTAGGGTTAGTTGGATTTGGTTTTTCGGGAGCAACTTTTCATGCACCAGTGATTGAATCTGTACAAGGGTTAACCATCACAAAAGTGGTTTCTTCTAATCCGAAGAAGGTAATTGAGAAGTTTCCAAAAATGGAAGTGGTCGCTTCAATAGACGAGCTTTTAAATGATAGAGAAATAGAGTTAGTCATTATTACGACACCTAATGAATTTCATTTCTCAATGGCGAAGCAGGCTCTTGAAGCAGGGAAACATGTTGTTCTTGAGAAACCATTCACGGTAAGTGTAGAAGAGGGAGAACGATTAATTGAAATAGCTGACAAGCATGGTAGCTTGCTAAGTGTGTATCATAACAGAAGATACGATAATGATTTTCTTACGATTCAGAAGCTCATAAAAGAAGAGGAGCTTGGAACGGTCGTTTCGTATGAGGCGCATTATGATCGGTACAATGCGGAGGTGCATGATGATGGTTGGCGAGAGCAGAATAAGAAGGGATCTGGTATTCTCTTTGACCTGGGTTCTCATTTAATCGACCAGGCACTGACTCTATTTGGCGAGCCTGAGGCCGTATATGGAGATGTTTTGACTCAAAGAAAAGAAGGGAAAACGGACGATTATTTTCACCTGGTTTTGCATTACGGAAAAAGAAGAGTGATTCTCCACGCTGGCTCTCTCGTAAAAAAACACGGACCTCGCTATCAAATTCATGGAATAAAGGGCTCATTTATAAAATGGGGTATTGATCCTCAGGAAGAAGCGCTGAAAAAGGGACAATTACCAGGTGATGAGCACTGGGGAGAAGATGAGAGCGATCAGTACGGCGTGCTAACGAAAGATAATCGCGATAGAGTGATTCCAACCATACCTGGTTCTTATCAAACATACTACATAGAACTGCACCAAGCGATTTATGAACAAAGTACTGCGCCTGTAACAGCAAGAGAAGCCCTTACAGTGATCAAAGTGATCGAGCTTGCATTAAAGAGTAGTGAAGAGAAAAGATTAGTGAAATGGGATTGAAAAAAGACTGGCGCAATTTAGCCAGTCTTTCTAATGAGCAGGAGTAGCAGTAGCGAAGGATCCGATAATGGTATTGGCCCATACTACTGCTTCAAAGTAATCCTCTTGTAAGGAAGGGATGGAAACACCAACTTGAGTAAGTAATTGATCGACGGCATGCCAGTCACATCGTTCAATGGCTTTTACGAGCTGAAGAAGCTGAGCATGTGGATCGTTGTGATGTTCATTCGTTAAGATCTTGACGACATGGTCCTCAATCGGCAGCTCAGAAAGTATATCATTCATCGGACGCTGCAAGAGAGACTCTAGAAGTGAAAACATTCCAATGAAAGAAGCGTCAGTCGCATTCATTTTCACTTTTTTGGCGATACGTTCGGATAATCGAGAGCGAATGAGAGAAAGTTGAATGATCTTAGTCGATTGGTTTGTGTCCTTCGTTAACATGAGAATCAGAATCCACTTTTTCACTTCGAATAATCCAAGAAGCACAACCGCTTGCTTGATGTTACTAACCTTAACTGGAAGACCTAGAGAATTAATAAGTCTTAATAGTTTATAGGAAAGCGCAAGGTCTCTTTCAACTAGTTTTGATACTAATGTAATGTCAGGGTCGGGTTTATTAATTTCTTCAAGCATATAGACGTATTGCTGAGGAATTGGTTTCATATCTTTAGTGGCGAGGATAACGGGCTTACTGAAGAAGTATCCTTGGAAAAGCGTATAGCCAAGTCTTTTTGCTTCTTCGTAGTCTTCTTGCGTTTCGACCTTTTCTGCTAGAAACGTAATGTGTCGGTTAGCATACTGTTTTATTATTCCTTCCCGACGATGTTTCGATATTTGAAGGAAATCCACTTTCATAATATCCACTAGGTCGATTATTTGATCGTAATACCGTGGATCAATGACGTCATCGATCGCTATCACGTAGCCTAGATGCTTTAACTTTCTGCAGGCAGCAACGATTTCATCACTTAATTCAACTGACTCGAGGATTTCTACTATAATCGCTTCAGGTGAGAAAAATAATGGTACTTCTTCAAGTAATAATTGTTCGGTGAAATTAATAAAGCATCGCTTTCGATCTGATAATTTCTCTATTCCAAAGCTTAAATAGGAGTTTGAAATAACAGCAGCGGTTGCCTGTGTACCGTCGAATCCCCTATAAGCATTCATGTTGCTCGTTCGGTGCAGCAATTCATAACCATAAAGGTCTTGATTTATATTTAAAATTGGTTGACGACCAATAAAAGTGTCCATATCCATCCTCCAAAGCGAACTGTTATTTCTTAAGTATAATCAATCTGGGAAATAATACAAATGATTTTTGTTGGTTTGAAAGGTGAGAATGTTTCCTTATAAATAAAAAAGATCTGCCCTGAATGGGCAGATCTTTTAGTTAAGCATGTGGTAGGAAAGCGAGCTGGTAGAAGAATAACACAGCGAAAAGATAAAGAAGCGGATGAACCTCACGCCATTTCCCTTTTACGATCTTTAAAATGGGGTACGTAATAAACCCAAGCGCGATTCCTGTAGCAATACTTGCCGTAAGTGGCATTGTGAGAATGATCAAGAAGGCAGGAAACGCCTCATCAAATTCACTCCAATCAATTTTACCAACGGCGCCAATCATTAAGCTTCCGACGATGATAAGGGTAGGAGCTGTAATGGCGGAAAGTCCAGATAGAGAACCGACAAGTGGTCCAAAGAAAGCTGAGACGATAAAGAGTACAGAAACGACGACTGATGTTAAGCCAGTCCGCCCGCCGGCAGCAACACCAGCAGAGGATTCAAGATAAGCACTAGTGGGGCTTGTCCCAAAGATCGCTCCGACAGTTGTTCCGATCGAGTCAGCAAGAAGTGCCTGACGTGCACGCGGCATTTTCTTTCCTTTCATCAAACCTGCCTGTTCTGCAACACCGACCATTGTTCCTGTCGTATCGAAGAGTGTAACGAGTAGGAATGAGAAGACAACGGCATATAATCCGTACTCAATCATATCCTTAAAGGCCTGAAGTGGACTTCCGAAGATGAAAAGTTCGGGAGCAGATGGAGCTTGCATGAAGCCTTCCTTAAATTCAAGCTGTCCTGTAAAAATAGCAATGATAGCTGTGATGATCATTCCGAAGAAGAGTGCACCTGGAACATTTCGAGCCATTAGAATAAGTGTGATCATAAGTCCAACAAGCGCTAGAAGAACTTCAGGGGAATGAAGATTTCCTAGACCAACAAGGTTTTCTTCATCTGCGATGATAATCCCTGTCATGCGAAGTCCGATAAACGCGATGAAAAGTCCGATACCTGCTGTAATACCAAGCTTCAAATTCGTAGGAATGGCTTCGATAAGCTTTTCACGAAACGGTGTTAATGAAAGAATAATGAACAGTAGTCCGGCAATAAATACGGCACCAAAGGCAACCTGGTAGGATACGCCTGCTTGTCCACCTACTACGGAGAACGCAAAATAGGCGTTCAGCCCCATACCGGGAGCGATCGCTATTGGATAATTGGCGAAAAGTCCCATCCAGAGTGTTCCAACAACAGCTGCAATAATCGTGGCGATGAAGACGGTATCGAATGGCACGCCAGTTGAAGATAGTATAATTGGGTTAACTATTACAATATATACCATTGTCAGGAATGTCGTTAATCCTGCAAGGAATTCTGTTTTAACGTTAGTTCCATTTTCTTTTAACCGGAAAAAGGAGTTAAACATGATAATACCTCCATTAAATACGAACGTTTTTTAAACACAAATACTATAATATTCGTAATAAAGCTGTTTGGCAAGGGGTAATCCAAAATAGTTGATGATAAAAGTGTGAATGGCTGTCGGATGAATACACAAGTGTAATTGTGATAAAATGATAGCGGACAATTGTGAATGAAGGAGGTACAAAGAATGGCAAATGAAGAAGAACAAAAACCAAAAAAGAAACCTTCAACAGGTTTTAATATTTTAAGTGGGGACTCCACAGATGGACACGGCGGTTATGGAGTAGGAACGATCAACCTCGATAACGTTTCTCCAGTGATTATCGATCCGACAACGGATGAAATTTATGTTGATGTTGGCGCATTGCATGCACGTAGTGCCCTTGAGAAACGGAAGAAGCTCGTTAAGACGCGTGAAGAAGTACCTGATGGCCATACTGCTTGGATCGTATGGGTTACCCTTCAACGAAGTGAAGAAGGTCCTTTCTATTATGGCATTGGTGCCTGTGAATTCTTCTTAAATGCCGAAGCGAAGCGGGCATGGAAAAGCATGCCAGAGCATGTGAATAATATGGATAAATCCATGAAAGGTAAAGTGGTCGTGGACCATATGGATGACAAATCCAAGAAAATGCTTCGTGAGTATTTGATTGAGTTCGATAAAGACGTCTATGAGCGTTCAAGTGATGACGTGAAATTAGGACTTCAAGACTAACTTTCAGATCGTTTTCTGACTAATTGATAAAATTACTTGAGGTTTCTTAAAACTGAGCGTAAACTTATGTATACGCAACACATATAGCTAGGACCCAAAGCAGCCCGGGGAATCTTCCCCGGGCTGTTCTGGTTGTCTGGGAGAATGAAGTGAGCGCTTCCATGTTATACTCATATATGTAGAAAGGGTGAGCTAAATGTGGAATCAAATCCCTCGTGAGAAAAAGAAAGAGCTTATTGAGCGCATTCAATCATATTTCTATGATGAACGTGATGAAGAAATAGGTGAGCTCGCAGCAGAGAATTTTCTCCATTTTGTTATGGCAGAGATCGGGCCAACTCTATACAATGCCGGTATCTCAGATGCAATTGGCATGACAGAGCAGAAGTGGATGAGTATTGAGCAAGACCTTGAAGCATTAAAGAAAACAGATCCAAAATAAAGGGCTAATCAAAAGACGGATGACACATCCGTCTTTTTTAACGGACCCATTGGAAGAAACGCTCCAAAAGTCCTTTCTGTTCATTTTCTTTTCCATTAGGGACCGTTCCGGGATGATCTTCACAAAGGTGAGTTGGTTCGGTTCCTTCTATATAATAAGTTAAGCGTTTCACAGGACAGTTTTCAGTAGCGATTAAACCTGTTTGCGCATCAATTTCGATACCGACAACATTTTCAGGCTCCTCAAAATCGGTCGCTTTTTCTTCCGCCAGTGCATCCTCAATGAAATTCACCCAGATTTTCTTCGTATACGAACCATCGTTTCGATGATTTAGCTTCTCTCCTTTGTCATAACCAACCCAGACGGCCGCTGTTAACTGAGGCGTAAATCCAACCATCCAGCTATCAGTTGAAGTAGAACCTGTTTTAGCGGCAGCTGGACGTGTTAATAGATGATCGACGCCTGAGCCTGTTACGCGCGTATAATCATTTAAGGATTCATCGAAAACACCCGTCATCATGCTTGTCGTGACAAAGGCAGCATCAGGATCCAATATAAGTTCAGATGCAGATTTGTGTTCGTAGATGACCTTTCCATCTCGATCCGTGACTTTTTCAATATAATAAGGTGAGACGCCATATCCACCGTTTGCAAGCATACTATAGGCTTCCGTCATTTCCATCATGCCTACAGGCTTAGTGCCGAGAGCTAATGAGGGAATAGCAGACAGCTTACTTTTAATGCCGAATGATTTGGCTGTATTCACGAGCGTTTTTTCTTCTAGAAACATGTGTGTTTTCACAGCAACTATATTATCTGAAAGGGCAAGTGCCTGGGCGAGTGTGATTTCATCATTCGCATAAACATCCCCATAATTATGCGGTGAGTAAGTTTTGCGTTCATTATCATAGTAAAAAGTTGTAGGTTCACTGCGAATAAGCGTAGACGGCGTAAAGCCATTTTTGATTGCGGCATAATATAGCAGCGGCTTAAACGTCGATCCTGGTGTCCTTTTGGCCATCGTTGCACGGTTGAATTTACTTTCTGTATAATCGCGGCCACCAATCATCACTTTTACAGCTCCTGATGTAGGCTCCATCGCTACGAGTGCAGCTTGTATGTCGCTTTTTTTATCAATACTTGATTCTACCCATTTTTCGGCAGCTTTTTGCATTGATGCATCAAGCGTTGTATAAACGTGTAATCCTCCTTGCTCAATAACACGTTCATCAAGTGAAAGTATGGACTTTAATTGCTTCTTAACCTCCTGTGCAAAATATGGAGCAATTTCAGGCTTAGTTTCTTCTGTAAAGGTTTCGAGAGCCATCTTTTCCATTTCTGCCTGGTTTGCTTCTGATTCGGTTAGAGCATGATTAGTTACCATCGCTTGAAGTACCGTGCTTTGTCGTTCCTCTGCTCTTTCTGCATCAGCATAGGGAGAGTAATAACCTGGTCCTTTTGGAATGCCGGCGAGCATGGCAGATTCAGCAACCGAAAGATCCTCAGCTTTTTTTCCGAAGTACGTCCTTGCGGCTGATTCTATTCCGTATGATCCGTGACCATAATAAATCGTATTTAAATATCCTTCTAGTATGTCTTCCTTTGAATAATGAACCTCAAGTCGATAAGCATAGAAAGCTTCTGCGATTTTTCGTTTCCACGTCTTATCATGTTCCAAAAATAGATTACGGGCGTATTGCTGCGTAATCGTGCTTGCTCCTTGAACCTTCGCCATCGCTTTTATGTCAGCGAGAATAGCCCCGCCAATGCGTTTGAAATCAAAGCCCATATGATCATAAAAATGCCGATCTTCAATGGCAATCGTGGCATCTATGACATGAGGAGAAATGTGATCAAGGTCAACCCAGTAGCGATTCTGACCGTCTTTATTACTCTCACTAATTACATTTTCTTTATGATCATAATAAATCGTTGTTTGCGGTACTTGAAGCTTAGGAGCTCCCATGAAAACAGTTAACAAATAGAGCGATCCAACGGATAGCCCGATTATTACAATACATATCATCATTAGCCTACTTAGAAGCATTGTCCAACGCTTCCAATAATGGAATCGCTCAGATCTGAGCCATTTCAAGTGGTTCACCCCCACATCATCTTAAATCTAGTATGTGACAATCTAGAAACTCTTAAACACGTTTCTCTTCGGTAATTGTCCTTTTTATCTAACGTGGATAGGCTAGATTGGGCGAATGCATTTCTTCAGATGAACAAGGGAAAATATTTGTCCAGCTTTTGAATAGGATGAACTATAATGAATGTTACTGAGAGCAGGGAGAGAAGAGTATGGAGATGATGATGGCGATTATCCTTGGAATTGTAGAAGGGATAACGGAATTTCTGCCCGTTTCATCTACAGGTCATTTGATTTTAACGGGATATTGGCTTGGTTTTACTGGTGAACGCGCAAAAACATTTGAGATTGTGATTCAACTTGGCTCTATTTTAGCTGTGGTCGTGATGTATCGGCATCGATTTGCGGATTTATTATCACCAAATAGCGAGAGAAAAGGATTAACCCTGATTCATCTTATGCTTGGAATGATTCCAGCTGTCGTAGCAGGATTTCTTCTTCATGGCTTTATTAAAAGTTATCTTTTCTCCCCTTACACGGTTGTGATCGGACTTGTGATTGGTGGTGTGTTAATGATCGTAGCTGACTTAAAGAAGGTGACAACAATTAGCTCGAGCCTCGATGAATTAACATGGAAGCAGGCTTTTTCTATTGGAGTATTTCAATGTCTTGCTCTCTGGCCTGGATTTTCAAGGTCAGGTGCAACGATTTCAGGCGGCGTCTTGCTCGGAACAACGCATAAAACAGCTGCTGAATTTTCATTTATTCTAGCTGTACCAATGATGGTAGCTGCGAGTGGGTATGATTTATTGCAAAGTTATCAGTATTTATCTGTATCCGACATTCCTGTATTCCTAACAGGCTTTTTAGCAGCGTTTTTAGTGGCGCTTTTGGCTATTGTAACATTTATTAAATTCATTGAACGCGTCCGTCTCATCCCTTTTGCGATTTACCGATTTGTGCTCGCTTTTTTTGTTTGGATGATTTTATTTTAGTGTTAATAGAGTTGTTCACTTAAATAACTTTTTGAACCGACAGTTGAAAGTATAAAATTCTCTTGCTTTTTACACAGAGTCGACTATACTTTTCTTGTACTTTAAGAATGCTTAGATACATTTTTTTGCTACATACTAATGGTGTTTGGACCTATGTGGTTCGGGAACGGACTTAGTGTAGCAATGACATAGAGGAGTGGTTTACATGGAATTATGGTACACAGAGAAACAAACAGAACGCTTCGGCATTACGGCGAAAATTAAGCAGACGCTGCATACGGAACAAACGGACTTTCAGCGTCTTGATATGATTGAAACAGAAGAATTCGGTAACATGCTCGTACTCGACGGTATGGTTATGACAACGGAGAAGGATGAGTTTGTTTACCATGAGATGGTCGCACACGTGCCCCTTTTCACACATCCTAACCCGAAACACGTTCTTGTTGTTGGTGGCGGTGATGGAGGCGTTATTCGTGAAGTATTGAAGCATCCATCTGTTGAAAAAGCAACGCTTGTTGAAATTGATGGCAAAGTGATCGAGTATTCGAAAAAGTACTTGCCTACTATCGCAGGAGCGCTAGATGACGAGCGCGTTGAGGTTCTTGTTGATGATGGCTTTATGCATATCGCGAAAAGCGAAGGCGATTATGACGTGATCATGGTTGATTCTACTGAGCCGGTAGGACCAGCTGCAAAGCTTTTTGAACGTGGTTTCTATGAAGGTATTTCAAAAGCACTAAAAGAAGATGGTATTTTCGTTGCACAGACGGACAACCCTTGGTTTAAAGCGGACTTAATTACGCAAGTATCAAAAGATGTAAGAGAAATCTTCCCGATTACGCGCGTATACACAGCGAACATTCCAACTTATCCGAGTGGCCTGTGGACATTTACGATTGGATCTAAAAAGAATGATCCGCTTGAAGTACCTGAAAGTCGCTTCCACGAGATTGAGACTAAGTACTATACGAAAGAGCTTCACAATGCTTGTTTCGCACTTCCGAAATTCGTACAGGACCTTGTAAAATGAGCATGAAATTCGATGAAGCTTATTCAGGTAACGTGTTTATTCTAAGTAACCCATCCTTCGACGAAAGTAATGTGGTTATCTATGGTATGCCAATGGACTGGACAGTTAGCTTTCGTCCCGGATCTCGCTTTGGACCAGGTCGTATTCGTGAGGCTTCATTAGGACTTGAAGAATATAGTCCTTATGCAGATCGTCATCTTGAAGAAATTCGTTATTTCGATGCAGGGGATATTCCACTTCCATTCGGTAATCCTCAGCGAAGCATTGATATGATTGAGGAATATCTTGATTCTTTGCTTGAAGCGGGAAAATTCCCACTTGGTATGGGTGGGGAGCACCTTGTAACGTGGCCTATTCTAAAAGCTTTTCACAAAAAATACGATGATCTTGCGTTGATTCATATCGATGCACACGCGGATTTACGTGAAGAGTATGAAGGAGAGCCTCTTTCTCACTCCACACCTGTTCGAAAAATTTGTGGATTGATTGGTGCTGAGAACGTATACTCATTCGGCATTCGTTCTGGTATGCGTGAAGAGTTTCAATTCGCAAAAGAATCCGGTATGCACATGCACAAATTTGAAGTAGCAGAACCACTTAAAAAAGTCCTACCAACGCTTAAAGGACGCAATGTGTATGTAACGATTGATATCGATGTTCTTGACCCTGCTCATGCGCCTGGGACAGGCACTGCTGAAGCAGGTGGGATCACATCCAAAGAGTTGCTCGAAGCGATCTCAGCCATTGCTGGTTCTGAAATAAACGTCGTTGGTGCGGATCTTGTTGAAGTTGCACCAGCTTATGACCCATCCGAACAAACGCCGATTGCGGCTAGTAAATTTATCCGTGAAATGCTTCTCGGCTGGACTCACAAAAAATAATCCAGAGAGGCTGTATTCATTTTGAATACAGTCTTTTTTGTTTTGATGCTCTGTATGTTCGGTGCGCGACTTTTAGCTTATTCCAGTGAAACCTTAGTTTCCCACTGCAAATATGAGCTAAAAATCAACACAGAAAATGAGTTGGGGTGGACAAGGCGCTTCCGCTTCTGATGATCTAGCTCAGCGCCTACCCCCTCGAGGTCTTAAGTCGCACCTCATTGTGACAAAGAACGTCACATTGAGAGTCGCCTTAAGCTGGTCGGGGGTGGACAAGGCGCTTCCGCTTTTCTTATAATAAGAAAGTTAATGATTTAGTAAGGACGTGAAGTGATGAGTGATCATCCGATTGAAATAACCATTGATTCCCGTATCCAATCGGGAAAAGAAAAAGAATCTACAAACTATTCCGTGCAGGGTAACCTCGTTGAAAAGGGAGAGGCGCTTTATTTACGCTATGAAGAAAGCCTTGAGATTGGCAAGGTTTCAACTACTGTTAAAATAGATAAAGAGCAAGTGACCGTCATTCGAAGAGGGGCGCTATCGATGCGTCAGCAATTTGCGCCAGGACAAGTGTCAGAATCTCTATATAAAACGCCGTTCGGATCGATGCCGATGCAAATCCGGACAGAACGAATTGAGCAATTGGTGGACAAGGAGAAGCATAAAGGACGTCTAACGCTTCGCTATTTGCTTAATCTCGAGGAAGATGAAACGCAGCGACACGAACTGTCGCTAAGCTGGAAAGGAGCAAGTCAATGAACAGTGTGGAACAAAAGAAAGAACAGCTAAAAGAAGAAATCAAGCAGGCCGTATTAAAGGCTAGCCTTGCATCAGAGAGTGAAATGCCGGAAGTGATTTTAGAATCACCTAAAGACAAGGCTCACGGTGACTATGCGACGAACATGGCGATGCAGCTTGCTCGTATTGCGAAAAAAGCGCCGAGAGCTATTGCTGAGGATCTTAAAGCAAATCTTGATATGACAAAAGCAGGGATTAAGCAAATTGATATCGCTGGTCCTGGGTTTATTAACTTTTTTATGGATACTGCTTATTTAACAGAGCTCATTCCAACGATTCTGGATAAAGGAAACAACTATGGCCGATCTGCAGACAAGAATGAAAAAATCCAAGTAGAGTTCGTTTCAGCGAACCCAACCGGAAGTCTGCACCTTGGTCATGCACGAGGAGCGGCGGTAGGTGATACGCTTTGTAATGTGCTTGATCGTGCCGGTTATGATGTTTCGCGTGAATATTACATTAATGATGCTGGGAACCAGATTCATAATTTAACGGTTTCTCTTGAAGCTCGCTACATGCAAGCACTTGGAAAAGAAAAGGACATGCCTGAAGATGGCTATCAAGGTCAGGATATCGTTCAGTTCGGGAAAGATCTTGTCGAGAAGGAAGGCGACCGTCTACTTCAGCTCGATGAGAAAGAGCGCTATGCTTACTTCCGCGAGTACGGTCTTGAGCGCGAGCTTGAGAAGCTAAAGAAGGATTTGAAAGAATTTGGTGTTGAATTCGATGTCTGGTTCTCTGAGACTTCTCTTTATCAATCAAGCAAAATCGATGATGTTCTTGCGAAGCTAAATGAGCGCGGTGAAACATTTGAGCAGGACGGTGCTACGTGGTTCCGTTCGACTACTTACGGCGATGACAAAGATCGCGTCTTGATTAAAGGCGATGGTTCTTATACGTATCTAACTCCGGATATTGCTTACCACCAAGATAAACTTTCTCGTGGATTCGATAAGCTGATCAACATCTGGGGAGCTGACCACCACGGCTACATTCCAAGAATGAAAGCGGCAATCGAAGCACTTGGTTATAAGCGTGAGCAGCTAGAAGTGGAAATTATTCAGATGGTGAACCTCTTTAAAGATGGCGAAAAAATGAAGATGAGTAAGCGAACAGGTAAAGCTGTTACGCTTCGTGAATTGATGGATGAAGTCGGTATCGATGCAATGCGCTATTTCTTCTCAATGCGCAGCTCAGATTCTCACCTTGATTTTGATATGGACCTTGCCGTATCACGCTCGAATGAAAACCCTGTCTATTACGTGCAATATGCGCACGCTCGCGTATGCAGTATTCTTCGTCAAGGAGAAGAGATGGGGCTAACAGAAGATGCGGATCTATCTCTCATTACATCTGAGAAAGAAATGGACCTTCTTAAGAAGCTCGGTGAATTGCCTGAAGCGATTGCGGAAGCAGCGGATAAGCGTATGACGCATCGCATTACAAACTATTCATTTGAACTTGCTCAAGCACTACACAGCTTCTACAATGCTGAACGAGTTCTTGATCCAGAAGATCTTGCGAAAAGTGCGGCTCGTTTCAAACTTATGAAAGCCGTTCGTCAAACGATTCAAAACACGCTTGAAATCATTGGCGTAACTGCACCAGAGAAAATGTAATAAAAAAATCCTATCGCATGAGCGATAGGATTTTTCTATTTATGCGAATGATACGTTGATTAATTTTAAACTGGTTTCGTAGGTTAAAAACTCTTACACGCTCACATTTTTTATAATGAATCGGTCATTCGGTCATACTTTAAAAAAGGGGTGATGTGATGAAGACAGTTTTGATTGCAACATTAACAGGATTTTTGGTCGGGTTAATTTTTGCGTTTTTGAAGCTACCCATCCCAGCTCCACCTGCATTCGCTGGCATTGCTGGGATTGTTGGGATATACCTTGGATTTAAGGCGTATGAATGGTTATCAGGGTTCTGGTCACTATAGATTGAGCTTTTTGGTAGCTGCATCGATTGCGAAATGATTTCTTATTTCCATAATACAGAACCTCCACTAAGTCTTTTGACGCCACATATCGCTGAAAGATCGTCGACAAGCTGCAGAGCTGCGAGGTCTTTTTTCTTTGCTTCAATCATGATGTCAGCATCTTCTCCGTATTCCTTCAACATGTCTATAAACGGAATGGCGAACTCACTGTCCACATAATCTGCATGACTCCGGTAGGCGCTAGCAGATTTGGGAGAGGAAAGGTGGTATTTCGGTAGAAGTCCTTTTGGCTTCCATGTTTCATGAACGCGTTCAAAAAAGCGCTCAGGTAGTCCGTCGCCTGGATTCGCTAGATGATGATGGTAATCGAAAATAAACGGGACGCCTGTTTGCTCACATGCCTCGAGCGTTTCTTTCGCATTGTATGTTTTATCATCATTTTCAAGCGTCACATGCGAGCGAAGATGAGAAGGAATGGAATCAAAATTCTCGTAAAAACGCTTAAGGGTTTCCTCTTTATCTCCGTAAGCTCCACCAATATGTATATTAACGATGGAGCGAGAGTCTAGTCCCATCGCATCTAGCATAGCAACATGATAGTCCAAGTCACCTATCGCATTGTCCGTTACGTGTTGTTTTGGACTTGTAAAAAGAGTGAATTGGTTCGGGTGAAAGCTCACACGAAGGCGGTGCTTTTGAACAAGCTCACCGATCTCTTCAAACATGTCACGGAAAGGCGTAATGTAATCCCACTTTGCTTCAGGATGCGTCGCAAGCGGAACAATGGAAGAAGACATACGATACAAATCAATTTCATGTGCAACATTGTAGTGCAGCGCACGTAACGTGCTCTTTAAATTCGTTTCTGTAATTGTATGAAGCTTCTCTGAACGTTCTTCTTCAGAAAGCTTTGACCAGGTGGAAAAAGTCATTGTACGCGCCGGTGAAGCTTCGTGCAATGCAAGTGCGTTTGATACATATCCAAATCTGAGCTTCATAATAAGTGGTCTCCTTTCAAAAAAAGGGCTGGTCATTTCTTTCCCTGTGCAAGCGAATTGAAACAAAGGAAAGCACATCGAACTTTTTAAAGAAACGGACTGAAGAGTCTTGCTAGTGGGGCAAGCACTCGGTTTCCGATCGTTCGATCTTGAAGTCTCTTCAAGTCGAGACGTTCACATTGTAGAATGTCTTTTTGGATCGCTTCTTTGATTTCAACAATGAGAGAAGGAGTGCTGATAATGCAGTTGATTTCGCCATTAATGTGGAAACTTCGTTGATCAAAATTCGCTGTACCAATGTCACACAATGTCTCATCAATGATCATAACTTTGGCGTGGTAGAAGCCATTCATATATTGATAAACTTCTCCACCGGCACGAATCAGTTCAACGAGGTATTCATATGAAGCTTCTTTTACAAGAGGATGGTCGGCACGCATTGGCAAAATAACCTGGACTTTAATACCGCATTTCAGGGCGCGTAGCAGGCTCGTTTGAACAGTTTGTCCTGGAATGTAATAGGGGGAGCCAATGATAATAGATGTTGTAGCTTTATCAATATACGAGGCAAAAGCTTCCTCTACGCTATTACCATTCGTAATATGAAACGAGACTTTATGCTGACCTGTTTCGAGCGGCGGTATATAAACGTTATCCTTATTAAGAGGGGAATGACTCTCTTCCCAATCAAGGAAAAATTGATCTTGAAGTCCTTGCACGGCTTCGCCAGTCACGCGAAGGTGATAATCTCGCCAATATCCAAACTTAGGATCCTTCCCTACATATTCGTTTCCAACGTTAAAGCCACCAACGTAGCCAATCTCTCCATCAATAACAGTGATTTTTCGATGATTACGCTCATTTATGGAAGTGAAAAATCGTGGGAAAGAAATTTTTCTGGAATAGGAAAAAATGATGCCACAGGAGGTCATTTTTCTTATGGTGGCTTTCTTTAAGCTGTGACTACCTCCATAGTCCACGAGTAAATAGACAGAGACGCCAGAGGTTGCTTTTTGACAAAGATGCTCGATAACCATATGTCCCGTGGGGTCATCTCGAAAAATATAAAACATCATATGAATTTGATAGACTGCAGCATCAATATCATTTATTAGTGCTCTAAAAAAATCATCTCCATCATTGATGAAAGTCAGGTTTCCCGTCATTTTTTGATGTGAAGAGGAAGGGGCGAATTTTCTTTTCTTATTGCCTGTATGAAGGTCGGTTATTAACCATAATATGAGTGCGAGTAGGACTGTTAAAAAGATCTCCACGATTTTCCCCTCCTTTCAATAGTTACTGTTGACTTAGTTTGTCCTAAACTTAAAAAAAGTAAAAAAAATTCTCTGACTGAATGCTCATTCAGTTATTTATGTGTTATACTGAAGTCAGAAAATTACTTTCATTCTGACTTAAAAGCGTTTTCATAAATTGTTTGAACTGTCGGGGAGCATCTTTGTTCAAGCATCACGAAGCGGCTAAGAAGGAATGACACGAAAGGAGAGGTTTGCCAGCATGGATGTTTTATTGATCGCTAACTGGATTGCTTTCATTCTTGTAACCGCTTACGCGTTGTTTTTGTTTGGGTACGTTGTAAAGACTCGATATGAATACATTAAGCTTGGAAAGAAAGCCGAATTTGATCATTCCATGAAAGAACGACTAGAAGCAATTGTAGTCAAAGTGTTTGGGCAAAAGAAATTACTTAAAGATAAGAAGAGTGGAACCATCCATGTGATGATGTTCTACGGTTTCCTTCTCGTTCAATTCGGTGCAATCGATATGATTGTGAAAGGTCTATCACCGGGGTCGCATCTTCCTCTTGGACCGCTTTACCCAGCGTTTACGTTTTTCCAGGAGCTCGTGACGCTAATGATTTTAACAGCGGTTGTGTGGGCATTCTACCGTCGCTATATTGAGGCGATCGCTCGTTTAAAGAAAGGTTTTAAAGCGGGACTTGTACTATTGTTCATAGGACTTTTAATGATATCCGTTCTTTTTGCAGGCGGTATGGAAATTATCTGGCATGATGCTGGTTATTCATGGAGTGCGCCAGTTGCTTCGGGAATTGCTTTCTTATTCTCATGGATTAATGAAACAGCAGCAATTGCGCTATTCTTCTTTTTCTGGTGGATTCACCTGCTCGTGCTTCTTACGTTCATGGTGTATGTACCGCAATCCAAGCACGCTCACTTAATTGCAGGACCAGTCAACGTTTTCTTGGGTCGTACAAACAAAGTAGGACAGCTTGCATCTATTAACTTTGAAGATGAAAGTCAAGAAACTTACGGCGTGAATACGATTGAAGATTTCAATCAAAAGCAGCTTGTTGATTTGTATGCCTGTGTGGAATGTGGACGCTGTACGAATATGTGTCCGGCAACGGCAACAGGAAAAATCCTTTCTCCGATGGATTTGATCGTTAAGCTTCGTGATCACCTGACAGAAAAAGGCGCAGCCGTTACATCAAGAACACCGTGGGTTCCTGCATATGCATTTTCTAACACAGCAGGAAATCAAATTGCTTATCAATCACGTGCTCAGCAGGAAACAGCTGCAGCAGCTGAAGGGCTTGTGAGCGATGGATTAATTGGTAACGTGATTACAGAAGAAGAAATTTGGGCTTGTACAACGTGCCGTAACTGTGAAGATCAATGTCCAGTTGAGAACGAGCACGTTGATAAAATCATCGATATGCGTCGTCACCTTGTCTTAATGGAAGGGAAGATGGATAGCGATGTACAGCGTGCGATTACGAACATCGAACGTCAGGGCAACCCGTGGGGGATTAGCCGTAAAGAGCGTGAGAACTGGCGCGATATGCGTGATGATATCGTTGTTCCAACAGTAAAAGAAAAAGAAAAAGCAGGCGAAGAATTCGAATATCTCTTCTGGGTTGGCTCGATGGGCTCTTACGATAATCGTAGCCAGAAGATTGCCGCTTCCTTTGCGAAGATCATGAATGAAGCTGGCATTTCGTTCGCTATTCTTGGTAACAAAGAAAAGAACTCTGGCGATACACCACGACGTGTAGGAAACGAGTTCTTGTTCCAGGATCTTGCACAGAAAAATATTGAAACGTTCCAAAAGCATAATATTTCAAAAATCGTTACAATCGACCCTCATGCTTATAACTCACTTAAAAATGAGTATCCTGAGTTTGGACTTGAAGCAGAGGTTTATCACCATACCGAATTATTGTATGACTGGATCAAAGAAGGAAAACTGAAGCCGAAACACGAAGTAAACGAGAGAATCACGTATCATGATTCCTGTTACCTCGGACGTTACAACGAAGTATACGATCCGCCACGTGAAATTCTTCGCAGTATTCCTGGCGTTGAAGTGATCGAGATGGACCGCAACCGCGAAAATGGTATGTGCTGTGGCGCAGGGGGCGGTTTGATGTGGACGGAAGAAGATACAGGGTCTCGCATTAACGTAACGAGAACGGAACAGGCACTTAGCGTGAAGCCATCCGTTATCGGAAGTGCGTGTCCTTACTGCTTAACAATGATGAGTGATGGTACGAAAGCGAAGGAAGTAGAAGAAGAAGTAGCAACACTTGATATTGTAGAGATTTTAGAACGCTCCATTGTCCAAAAAGAAGCTGTTCTCCAATAGACTGTTTGGCAAAGGGTTAGCTTATGCTGGTTTTTACGACCGGCATGAGCTCTTTCCTTTGTTACTTTGTCGGCAAGGTGAGCGAGCGTTCAGTCGCATTTTAAGAAAATATGGTAGCGTTTTCAAAAATGAGAGGAGAGATTTTTGTGGGCAAAACGGTCATTGTTAGCGGTGTGAGAACGCCGTTTGGAAAATTTGGTGGGGCTCTTAAATCAATCGAAGCATCTAAGCTTGGTGGAACAGCGATTAAAGAAGCTTTGGTTCGCGCTGGAATTGATCCTGCGGATGTAGGAGAAGTGATTATGGGGTCTGTCCTTCAAGGTGGTCAAGGTCAAATTCCATCTCGTCAGGCAGCAAGACACGCTGGTATTCCTTGGGAAGTAAAGACGGAAACGATTAACAAAGTATGCGCTTCAGGTCTTCGTAGTGTGACGCTAGCTGATCAAATCATTCGCTCTGGTGATGAAGAAGTCATTGTTGCCGGCGGAATGGAATCGATGAGCAATGCTCCATATATCATGAAGGATGCGCGTTGGGGCATGCGAATGGGCGACAAACAAGTGGTTGATCTCATGGTGCATGATGGCTTAACTTGCTCGTTTGATGGTTGTCACATGGGCGTTTATGGAAACACGACAGCGGAAGAGTATGAGATATCTAGAGAAGAGCAGGATCGCTGGGCGACAAGAAGTCAGGAGCGTGCTGTGAAAGCGATGGAAGCGGGGATTTTTGCAGAAGAAATTATCCCTGTTAACGTGCCACAGCGAAAAGGAGATCCTCTCGTCGTTGAACATGATGAAGCACCTAGAAAAGGCACAACAGAGGAGCAGTTAGGAAAGTTAAAGCCAGTCTTCGGTGCCGACGGAACGATTACAGCTGGGAATGCACCAGGTGTAAATGATGGAGCTGGGGCGCTTGTCCTTATGTCTGAAGAACGTGCTTCAAAAGAAGGCAAAGAAGTCATAGCTACAATTCTTTCTCATACAGCAATTGCTGTTGAAGCAAAGGATTTTCCTAAGACGCCGGGTCTCGTGATCAATGAGCTATTGAAGAAAACAGGAAAATCAATTGAAGAAATTGATCTATTTGAAATCAATGAAGCGTTCGCAGCTGTAGCGCTAACGAGCGGAAAAATTGCCTCACTCGATGAAGAAAAGGTCAATGTGCACGGTGGTGCAGTGGCGCTTGGGCATCCAATTGGAGCAAGCGGTGCACGCATTTTAATAACACTTATTCATGAATTGAAGCGACGCGGCGGTGGCATCGGAATAGCAGCGATCTGCAGCGGTGGTGGTCAAGGCGACGCTATTATGGTTCAGGTATAGAAGGGAGCATGATGATGGAAATCAAAACAATTATGGTGATTGGTGCAGGACAAATGGGAGCTGGAATTGCACAGGTGTGTGCAGCTTCTGGTTATACCGTGTATTTAAATGATTTGAAGCAGGAGTTTCTTGATAAAGGACTTGAAAGAATTGAGAAAAACCTCTCGAAACAAGTTTCCAAAGAGCGGATTATGCAGGAAGATCTAAGCGGAACGATGGAACGTTTGAGAGCGACGACAGATCTGCAGGATGCAAAGCATGTAGATATCGTCATTGAAGCAGCTGTTGAGAACATGGAAGTGAAGTGTAACCTTTTCGCACGGCTGGATGAAATTGTGCAAGATCATACGCTTCTTGCAACGAATACATCCTCTCTTCCAATTACGGAAATTGCAGCATCAACAAAGCGCCCTGAGAAAGTGATTGGTATGCACTTTATGAACCCGGTGCCTGTCATGAAGCTTGTTGAAATTATTCGCGGTCTAGCAACAACAGACGAAAGCTACCAGGCCGTTGAAAAGCTAGCTGTGGATCTCGGTAAGACAGCGGTTGAAGTAAACGACTTCCCAGGATTTGTTTCCAACCGAATTTTGATGCCAATGATCAACGAAGCGATCTACACTGTATATGAAGGTGTGGCATCCCCTGAGGATATCGATAGCGTGATGAAGCTCGGCATGAATCATCCAATGGGACCATTAACTCTCGCAGATTTTATCGGTCTTGATACGTGTCTTTATATTATGGAAACACTTCAAGAAGGATTCGGCGATGATAAATACCGCCCATGTCCGCTATTACGTAAATATGTAAAAGCTGGCTGGCTCGGACGTAAGACAGGAAGAGGCTTCTACCAATACCAGGATTAACACCACGAGGAGGAACGAGCATGGAGCTTGTATTTACGGAAGAGCAGAAGATGATGCAGAAAATGGTGCGTGATTTTGCGGAAAAAGAAATCGCGCCAATCGTTGAAGAAATGGAAGAGACGGATCGTTTTCCACGCGAAGTGATTAAACGAATGGGCGAGCTTGGTTTAATGGGGATTCCGATTCCAGAAGCTTATGGCGGAGCGGAAATGGATTATACGTCATACATCATTGCAATCCATGAGCTCTCAAAAGTGAGCGCCACGGTCGGCGTGATTCTATCGGTTCATACATCCGTTGGGACACTGCCGATACTAGCGTTTGGTACAGAAGAACAGAAAAAGCGCTACATTCCGAAGCTAGCAACCGGAGAATACCTTGGTGCGTTTGCGCTGACGGAACCGAGTTCAGGATCAGACGCAAGCAGCATGAAAACGCGCGCTGTCCGAGATGGAGATCACTACATTTTGAACGGCTCAAAGATTTTCATTACAAACGGCGGCGAGGCGGATACGTATGTTGCCTTCGCAAGAACAAATCCTGAGGAAAAAGGAAGCAAAGGCGTAACTGCTTTTATTATCGAACATGACATGCCTGGATTTAGCGTTGGGAAGAAAGAAAAGAAAATGGGGCTAAACGGCTCGAATACGGTTGAAATCATTTTCGAAGATTGCCGTGTGCCAGTTGAGAATCGTCTCGGCGAAGAAGGTCAGGGATTCAAAATTGCGATGGCAAACCTTGAGAGCGGCCGCATCGGGATCGCGGCACAGTCACTAGGAATTGCTGAAGCGGCGCTAAACTACGCGACGGCTTACGCGAAAGAGCGTCACCAGTTTGGTAAGCCGATCGGGCAAAATCAAGGTCTCGGTTTCAAGCTTGCCGATATGGCAACAGAAGTAGAGGCAGCGAAACTCCTAACCTATCGTGCGGCTGACCTGAAAAACCACGGGATCCCTTGCATGCAGGAAGTCTCGATGGCGAAGCTCTTTGCATCGAAAGCAGCCGTGAAAGCCTCGATTGAAGCGGTTCAAGTCTATGGCGGTTACGGTTACACGAAAGATTACCCAGTAGAACGCCTATTCCGAGACGCGAAAGTATGCGAAATCTACGAAGGAACGAGCGAAATCCAGAAAATCGTCATTAGTCGGAACTTGATGAAATAGAGAAAAGTGGAAGTGACAGAGGGTCTGGTCACAGCAACTGGATCAGAAAAGCGGAAGTGACCGTTTAGACCCGTTAGGCACTGGAGGCTTCCAAACCGAACACGGTTTTTGTGATCGAGTTGGAAGGTGAAGTGACAGAGGGTCTGGTCACAGCAGCTGGATCAGAAAAGCCAGGGATATCCGTTTTATTGTCCAAAAAACCATTATATTGGCCAAACTTCATTTTTATTAGCCAAATTCGAGATATATTGTCCAAACCACCAAAAAGGAGAGAAACAGGATGAATTTTCAACTATCAGAAGAACATGAAATGCTACGGAAAATGGTGCGCGACTTTGCGAGGAAAGAAGTAGAACCAACAGCGGCTGAGCGCGACGAAGAAGAGCGTTTTGATCGTAAGCTTTTTGATCAAATGGCTGAGCTTGGTTTAACTGGCATCCCATGGTCAGAAGAATATGGTGGCATTGGCTCCGATTACTTAAGCTATGTGATTGCAGTGGAAGAGCTATCACGCGTTTGTGCATCTACAGGTGTAACACTTTCTGCACATACTTCTCTTGCAGGCTGGCCGTTGAATGCATTTGGTACAGAAGAGCAGAAGCAGAAATTCTTGCGTCCAATGGCAGAAGGTAAGCTAATGGGGGCTTACGGTCTTACAGAGCCAGGGTCAGGATCGGATGCGAGTGGGATGAAAACGACGGCGAAGCTTGATGGCGATCACTACATCTTAAATGGCTCGAAAATTTTCATTACAAATGGCGGCGAAGCGGAAATTTATATCGTGTTTGCTCAGACCGATAAAGAAAAGGGTCATAAAGGGATTACGGCGTTTATCGTTGAAAAAGGAACGCCTGGCTTCTCAATGGGTAAGAAAGAGAAAAAGCTCGGCATTCGCTCTTCTCCTACGCTCGAAATCATTTTTGAAGACTGCCGTGTACCTATTGAAAATCGTCTTGGCGATGAAGGACAAGGATTTAAAATCGCGATGAAGACGCTTGATGGTGGGCGTAACGGAATTGCGGCTCAAGCTGTTGGCATTGCACAAGGCGCGCTTGATGCAGCCACAGCTTATGCGAAGGAGCGTAAGCAGTTTGGCAAGCCGATCGGCGCAAATCAAGGTATAGGCTTTAAACTCGCTGATATGGCAACGAAAATTGAAGCAGCTAGACTATTAACTTATCAGGCTGCATGGAAAGAAAGTCAGGGTCTTCCTTACGGCAAGGAATCGGCGATGTCTAAGCTATACGCTGGAGATATCTCGATGGAAGTAACAACAGAAGCAGTGCAAGTCTTTGGTGGCTATGGCTATACGAAGGATTATCCAGTTGAGCGCTATATGCGTGATGCGAAAATTACGCAAATCTATGAAGGTACAAATGAAATTCAGCGTCTTGTTATTTCAAGAATGCTGATGGCTGATTAAGAAGCGCTATGCATCCACTCGCAGAACGACTTTCAAATCAGGATGAACGTGCGCTCGCAAAGGCGATCAGTCTTGTTGAAAATGATGCTGAAGACAAACTGGAATTACTGAAGGATATCCACCCGATGACGGGGCGTGCCCACTATATTGGGATGACCGGATCACCTGGTGCCGGTAAAAGTTCGCTCGTTAACAGGTTGATTACCCACCTTAGAAAGCAGGATGTCACTGTTGGTGTTGTGGCCGTTGATCCAACGAGTCCGTTTAGCGGGGGTGCCCTTCTAGGAGATCGTGTCAGGATGGCGGAGCATTTTACTGATCCTGGTGTCTTTATCCGAAGCATGGGAACGCGAGGGAGCCTTGGAGGGCTTTCTCGAACGACGAAGGAAACGGTTCGCTTAATGGACGCGTTTGGATTCGATGTCATATTAATTGAAACGGTTGGGGTTGGGCAATCAGAGCTAGATATTATGAAGATCGCGGATACGATTGCCGTAGTGTTGAACCCAGGTAGCGGGGACGTTGTGCAAGTCTTTAAAGCTGGCATCATGGAAATTGCGGATCTTTTTATCGTCAATAAAGCAGATTTACCGGGTGTCCCCAAGCTACTGGCTGAGCTTGAAAGCATGCTCGATCTGGTGAAGCATGATGCGCCTTGGCGTCCACCGATTGTGAAGGCGATCTCTGTTCAAAATCTAGGTCTTGAGAATGTTTGGAAGCGAATACGGGAGCATTTTGAATACAGTAAGGAGTCTGGTGAGCGTGATGCTAGACGCAAAACCTCACTTGAACGAGAAGTGATCGAAGTGGTGCATGATGAAATGATGAAGCAGCTTATGGAGCGCGAAGCAGAGGATAAAGGCTGGATCGAGGAAGTGAAAAGTGGCGCCACCGACCCTTACTCAGCCGCTGTGAAGCTACTTCAGGATTATATGAGCAGCCTTGAGAGGAAGGGGATGGGAAGGTGAAGAAAAACGTTCCTTCGATGGTAAAGGATGAAAAGCTCATTCAGAAACGACGTGAGCAAATGATCAAAGCAGCAGTCTCCCTTTTTAAGGAAAAAGGGTTCCATCGTACGACAACGCGAGAAATTGCGCGCGTTGCTGGCTTTAGCATTGGTACGCTGTATGAATACATTCGCAAAAAAGAAGATGTGTTATATCTCGTTTGTGACAGCATTTATGATGAAGTGAGAGAGCGTCTAGAAGATCAGCTTAAGCCGAATATAACTGGAATCGAGCGTTTAAGGCAGGCCCTTCATGCGTTTTATCATGTGATGGACGATATGCAGGATGAAGTGCTTGTCATGTACCAGGAAGCAAAGTCCCTTCCGCGGGAAACGCTCCCTTATGTATTGAAAAAAGAGCTAGGCATGGCGGAAATTTTTGAGCGATTGATTGAAGAATGTGTAGCAGAAGGAAAACTTCGGCTTTCAGATGAGGAAATTTACGGAGCTGCTCATAACATTCTCGTGCAGGGACAGATGTGGGTGTTCAGGCGCTGGGCGCTTCGATCTCATTATTCCATTGAAGAGTATACAAGAATGCAGGAGGCTTTTTTAATTCAAGCTTTAAAACCTGTAGAAACTACGAACCGATAGAGGAGGAACTGCAGTGAGTGTAGTCGAAACGTATAAACCAGTGAATCATGTTCGTTTTGTAACCGCTTCAAGTTTGTTCGATGGTCATGATGCATCTATTAACATTATGCGCCGAATTCTACAGGCGAGCGGTGCAGAGGTTATTCATCTCGGACATAACCGCTCTGTTGAGGAAGTCGTGAACGCTGCCATACAGGAAGATGCGCAGGGAATTGCAATCTCGTCTTATCAAGGCGGTCATATGGAATACTTTAAATATATGTATGACCTTTTAAAAGAAAAAGGCGCTTCACACGTTAAGATTTATGGCGGTGGGGGCGGCGTTATTATTCCTAAGGAAATTAAAGAGCTGCATGCTTACGGAATTTCTCACATTTTTTCACCTGATGATGGAAGTGATCTTGGTCTGCAAGGCATGATCGATATGATGATCAAGGAATGTGATTTTCCGACGTTTAAACAAATTGATAACCAGATTGATCGCTTGCATGAGCGCGATCCGCAGGCTGTTTCGAGTCTCATTACCCTTGCTGAAAGCTATGGTGGAGAACGTACAGAAGAGACGGCGGCCGCTGCTGAGCAAGTGTTTGATAAGCTTAAGAATATGGCAACCGACTCTCCAGTTCTTGGGATTACTGGTACTGGTGGAGCTGGGAAAAGCTCCTTAACTGATGAGCTCGTACGCCGTTTCATTAATGAATTTGATGATAAGACGGTAGCGATCCTTTCCATTGATCCGACAAAACAAAAGACTGGCGGAGCACTGCTCGGTGACAGAATCCGTATGAACGCTATTCACAATGACCGCGTGTTTATGAGAAGTCTCGCAACGCGAAAATCAAAAACTGAACTTTCACTTTCAATACGTGAAGCGTTAACCGTTGTGAAAGCGGCTGGATATGACTTGATCATTATTGAAACAAGCGGAATCGGTCAGGGGGATGCCGAGATCGTTGAAATTTCTGATGTTTCGATGTATGTGATGACAAGTGAATTTGGTGCACCTTCACAGCTTGAGAAAATTGATATGATCGATTTTGCGGATTTGATTGTGATTAATAAATACGAGCGCAAAGGCTCTGAAGATGCTCTGCGTGACGTGAAGAAGCAATATCAGCGTAGTCACATGCTGTTTGAGCAAAATCTAGATAACATGCCTGTCTACGGCACGATCGCAAGTCAGTTTAATGATCCGGGCACGAATACGCTTTTTAAAGCATTGGTTGATACGATTCATCGTAAATGCCGAAATGACTGGGCAACAAACATTGAAACAAGTGACATTGTGGAAAAGCTGAATCTTATTATTCCACCGCAGCGTCAGCAATATTTACAGGACATCTCTGGTTCCGTTCGTCGTTACCATGAATATGTCGAAAAGCAGGTTCAGCTTGCAAGAAAAGCATTCCAGCTTCAAGGGACGATTGAAATGCTAGAGAGTGCGGAAGGCAATGACGACACGATTGCGATGCTCTCTAAGATGAAAGATGAAAACATGGATGATATGCATGGGGAAACGCGTAAGATTATCGAAAGCTGGCCTGAAGTGAAAGAGAAATATAGTGGGAAAGAATTCATTTCCGTTATCCGCGAGAAAGAAATTGTAACAGAACTAACGACGAAGAGTCTTTCTGGATTGGATATTCCAAAGGTATCTCTACCGAAGTATGAAGATTGGGGAGAAATTGTGCGCTGGGTATTGAAAGAGAACGTGCCGGGCTCATTCCCGTATACCGCTGGCGTCTTTCCATTCAAACGAAAAGGAGAGGACCCAAAGCGTCAATTTGCAGGCGAAGGGACACCTGAGCGAACCAATCGCCGTTTCCATTACCTCTCTGAGAACGAAGATGCGAAGCGCTTAAGCACCGCTTTCGATTCTGTGACGCTTTACGGAGAAGATCCTGACTATCGTCCTGATATTTACGGAAAAGTTGGCGAGAGTGGCGTAAGTATTTGTACACTCGACGATATGAAAAAGCTTTATGCAGGCTTTGATTTATGTGCACCATCGACTTCAGTATCTATGACGATTAATGGCCCTGCGCCGATCATACTCGCAATGTTTATGAACACGGCGATTGAGCAGCAAGTTCAAGTGTTTGAAGAAAAAGAAGGTCGTAAAGCAAACGAGCAGGAGCTTGTCGATATTAAGGCAAACACGCTTAGCACGGTTCGTGGTACCGTTCAGGCGGACATTTTAAAAGAAGATCAGGGTCAAAACACATGTATTTTCTCAACAGAATTTGCGCTTCGGATGATGGGGGATATTCAGGAGTACTTCATCAATGAGAATGTGCGTAACTATTATTCAGTGTCAATTTCCGGCTACCATATTGCCGAAGCGGGTGCGAATCCTATTTCTCAGCTGGCGTTCACGCTTGCGAATGGCTTTACGTATGTCGAGTATTATTTAAGTCGCGGGATGGATATCGATAAGTTTGCACCGAATCTTTCCTTCTTCTTTAGTAATGGTCTTGACCCAGAATATACCGTTATTGGAAGAGTGGCGCGCAGAATTTGGGCGACGGTGATGAGAGAGAAGTACGGTGCAAATGCTCGTAGTCAGAAGTTAAAGTATCATGTGCAAACGTCAGGACGTTCTTTGCACGCGCAAGAGATGGACTTTAATGATATACGTACAACATTGCAGGGCTTAATGGCGATTCATGACAACTGCAACTCGCTTCATACGAATGCTTACGATGAAGCTGTCACAACACCAACAGAGGAGTCAGTTCGTCGTGCTATGGCAATTCAAATGATTATTACGAAAGAGCATGGATTGACGAAGAACGAAAACCCGCTACAAGGTTCATTCATCATTGAAGAGTTAACAGACCTTGTGGAGGAAGCTGTTCTTAGTGAATTTGAGAAAATTAATGCGCGTGGCGGTGTATTGGGTGCAATGGAGACACAGTACCAGCGCGGTAAAATTCAAGAAGAGTCCATGCATTATGAGATGCTAAAGCATAGCGGTGAGCTTCCGATCGTTGGAGTGAACACGTATAAGAATCCAAATCCACCCGCAGAAGAAGAGTGGAACATGGAGCTTGCAAGAGCGAGCAAGGAAGAAAAGGAACAGCAAATTACAAACTTAAAGCAGTTCCAAGAAACGCATTCAGATACGACAGAAGATGCGCTGAATCGCTTAAAGAAAGCAGCGTTAAGTAAAGGAAATATTTTCGAAGAATTAATGGAGACGGTGAAAGTAGCAAGTCTAGGACAAATTACAACCGCACTCTATGAAGTTGGTGGGAAATACCGTCGAAATATGTAGACCGTTAAGAACTTGTCAAATGCAAGCGTTCATATTATTGTAGGAGGAAGGAGTAACCTTCCTCCTTTTCGTACGAGAAGGTACATTATTTGAAGGTGAAATCCTTCTATTTCAATAGATTTGTTTGAAAATCGTAGCATAGATTGCGTAATTTTGTTTATAATGAATGGTATGTTTTGTATTAGTATTTACAAGTAGCTTGAAATAAATGCTATCGTTTAAAATAGTGATAAGCTAGTTTCTCAAATTAGCAGCTATTATTCATAGGAGATAATTGAAAGGGAGTGCCGATATCGTGAGTAGCTTAAAGCAGCTGTCTGCTGAAGACATCCAAGAAACATCCATGATTGATATTATGTATTTCATCCTGCAGGACGAGAAAAAACCTGTTTCTTTCTACACGTTAATGGAACGAATTGGAAAGATGAAAGGTCTAACTTCTTCTCAGCTTCAGGACATGCTTGCAGAAGTTTATACAAACTTGAACACAGACGGTCGTTTCGTAACGCTTGGAGATAACCAGTGGGGCCTTAAGGGCTGGTATCCTGTTGAGCAATCTCAAGAAGAGCTTGCAACGACAATTAAACCAAAGAAACGCAAGAAATCAACTGACGATGAGCTTGGTTTCGATGAAGATGATGAAGACGATCTTGAAGATCTAGAAGTAGATGATCTTGACGACTTTGACGATGATGACTTCGATGATGATACAGAAGATTTGGACGATGAAGACATTGATGATGACGATGATGACGACGTGGAAGACGACGAAGAAGAAAAGAAATAATTTCTGTCGCTTCTTGACTTTCGGTAGTGAAATCGGTAGAATCATTTTTGGGCTTCACCAAAATACTAAACTAATTTATAGATACGATATGAAAACAAAAGTGCCCCCTCATTTATGGGACAGGTGCCACTTTTGTTTTTTTTGTTTTTTATACTTTAAGGATTTTAAGCTTTTTAAAGGGCTAAAGTATAAGAAGAACGATGGCTTCTGTTAGAACCTGAAGGCAAGTTCTTCTAATAAGCTCATTGATGAAATGCATTGAGAAGCTGGAATTTAGCCAGTACGAGTGGACCTTCCGATTAAGTTAAGAAAAATGTAACCATCTGCATTGATTTTATTAAAAAAGATAAAATCTCTCGTTTCAGATGAATCCCCTTCCTTTTTTGAAGGGCAGAATATAAACCATGAGGGGGCAGAAAGATGACAGCAAAACATAAGAAGTACATCTTTGTAACAGGCGGTGTTGTTTCTTCGCTTGGTAAAGGAATTACAGCAGCTTCACTAGGACGACTTTTGAAAAATCGTGGCGTGAGCGTAACGATCCAAAAGTTCGACCCGTACATTAACGTTGACCCAGGGACAATGAGTCCTTATCAGCACGGTGAAGTATTCGTAACAGATGATGGCGCTGAAACGGATCTTGACCTTGGACACTATGAGCGCTTTATTGACATTAACCTTTCTAAGAATTCAAACGTAACAACAGGTAAAGTCTACTCTACGGTTCTTCGTAAAGAGCGTCGTGGCGACTATCTTGGAGGAACAGTACAGGTGATTCCTCACATTACGAATGAAATCAAAGAGCGCATTTTTCGCGCAGGTAACGAAACAAGCGCTGATGTAGTTATTACTGAAATCGGTGGAACGGTTGGAGACATTGAGAGTCTTCCGTTCCTAGAAGCGATTCGTCAGATCAAGAGTGACATCGGCAAGGAAAACGTTATGTACATTCACTGTACGCTTCTTCCTTATCTTAAAGCAGCTGGTGAAATGAAAACAAAGCCAACACAGCATAGTGTGAAAGAGCTTCGCAGCCTTGGTATCCAGCCAAATGTTATTGTTGTTCGTGCGGAACAGCCAGTTCCACAAGAAATGAAAGACAAAATCGCTTTGTTCTGTGATATTGATGAGCATGCGGTAATTGAAGCGCAAGATGCTGATACGCTTTATAAAGTTCCTCTTGCTCTACAAGCACAAAAGCTAGATGAGATCACTTGTCAACATTTGAAATTGAACTGTCAAGAACCGGATATGACTGAATGGAATGAGCTTGTTGAGAAGGTTCAAAACCTCTCAGGCAAAACGAAAATTGCGCTTGTTGGGAAGTATGTCGCTCTTCAAGATGCTTATATTTCCGTTGTAGAGTCGCTCAAGCACGCAGGCTATGCATTTGATGCTGACATTGACATTAAGTGGATTAATTCTGAAACAGTTACGCAGGAAAACGTTGAGGAACTTCTTTCTGACGTAGATGGCATCCTCGTTCCAGGTGGATTCGGCGATCGTGGAATTGAAGGGAAAATCACTGCGATTCAGTACGCGCGTGAAAGCAAAGTACCTTTCTTAGGAATCTGTCTTGGTATGCAGCTTGCTTCTGTGGAATTTGCACGTAACGTTCTTAATCTGGAAGGTGCTCATTCAGCTGAAATTAAGCCAACAACGAAATATCCAGTCATTGATCTTCTCCCTGAACAGAAGGATGTTGAAGATCTTGGTGGTACACTCCGTCTCGGTCTTTATCCATGTAAGCTAACGGAAGGTACGAAAGCATATGCAGCTTATAACGATGAAGTAATTTATGAGCGTCACCGTCATCGCTATGAGTTCAGCAATCAGTATCGTACTGAAATGGAAGAAGCAGGCTTCATCTTCTCTGGAACTAGCCCTGATGGCCGTCTTGTAGAAGTCGTAGAAGTGAAAGATCACCCGTGGTTTGTTGCATCACAATTCCACCCTGAATTCACATCACGTCCAACTCGTCCACAGCCGTTATTCAAAGAATTTATTGGCGCTTCTATCGCTAACAGCAAATAATTACAAAAAGCCTCTTCTCCGTTCGGAGAAGAGGCTTTTTTAGAAGAAGATAGCATTAAAATTCGTAGCCATGCTCTTCTAATATTTCCCTTGTAGTTAAATAAAGGGCATGATAAATGTACAAAGAAGTGAGTAGAGAAGGGTAGCCGATTCGTTCCCCATCATCATTTGGAACGAGACCGGAAGTAAGGCCGGTGTTAATATGAAAATGAACGCTTTGCTCAAGAAGAGGATCCGTTTCTTTTTTCGTTGCTGATATGCCAACAACCTGAGCTCCTGTTGCTTTGAATTTCTCAGCATGCTCAGCCGCTAGTTTGTCATCGTTAAACCGTGAAAATAATATCACGCAGTCATTTTCAGTTAATGCGGCAGGGTCATGAAGAATCGCACTTGAAGGAAGCTTCTCAGATCCGTACACAGCTTCAAGAGCAGCACCCTGGAGCTCATGCTCGCCATAAAAATAAACCGTTCCGCCTCCTGTTATCGTCTGTGCGAACAATCGGGATATATCTTCAATCACCATCTCATGCTGATCCTGAATAATCTTAAACTTCCCCATTAGCTGAGTCGTAAAAATTTTAAGCATCTTATCACTGCCTTTCAAAGTTTTTATGAAAAATTGAGAACTGATTTTTGGCTGTATTTTGGATATAAATATATGAATGAACCTCATTATACCGAAAAAGAAGATGCACAATTTCTTTGCTCATTGCAGGTTCCTATTATAACGAAACTACATGATACTTGCGAATTCCAGCCCTCGAGGTATAATCAGGAAGGGATTCAACAATTTGAAGCGAACATAAACAGTAAGACTAACTGAAAAGAAGGTGCTCTCACATGAATGAAAAAATTTTAATCGTAGATGATCAATATGGAATCCGTATTCTTCTAAACGAAATCTTCCAAAAAGAAGGATATCAAACCTTCCAGGCAGCGAATGGCGTTCAAGCACTATCGATCGTAAAAAGTGAGGATCCCGACTTAGTCATTCTCGATATGAAGATACCAGGAATGGACGGACTTGAAATCCTAAAGAGAATCAAAAAAATGGAGGCAAGGGCGCTTGTCATTATTATGACTGCCTACGGTGAACTAGATATGATCCACGAAGCGATGGATCTAGGAGCAATTACCCATTTTGCGAAGCCTTTTGATATTGACGAGATACGAGCAGCAGTAAAAAAAGAATTAGCATCGCTTTCATAAAGAAAGGTAACGCTTACATAAACAAATCCCATTAAATCAAGCTTTTCCCCTTCTTTTATGAAAGTGATATGCTATAATAGAACCGTGTTTTTGGAGAAATTGTAGAGCAAATGAATTCAGTATAGCGGGAAATTCTTGGACGACGGCATACATAAAAACATCGCGTTTGTGCCATCTTGAAGAAGACAGTTTTTCTGGATACATCTGCAAGCTTCAATGACAAGTATTCGTTATTAAGATGTTCCAGGTATCATCCTGGCAATTTTTAAATTATATTGAGGAGGATTTACCATGCCTTTAGTTTCTATGAAAGAAATGCTCGAAAAAGGTAAAGCAGAAGGCTACGCAGTTGGCCAATTTAACCTTAACAACCTTGAGTTTACTCAAGCGATCCTACAAGCTGCACAAGAAGAACAATCACCAGTTATCCTTGGTGTTTCTGAAGGTGCTGCTCGTTACATGGGCGGATTCAAAACAATTGTTACAATTGTAGAAGCGCTTATGGAAGAGTACAAGGTTACAGTACCAGTTGCTATTCACCTTGACCACGGTTCTAGCTTCGAGAAGTGTATGCAAGCGATCAACGCTGGATTCACTTCTGTTATGATCGATGGTTCTCATTACCCACTAGACGAAAACATCGCTCTAACTACAAAAGTAGTAGAAGCTGCACATGCAGTTGGTGTTTCTGTTGAAGCTGAGCTTGGACGCATTGGCGGACAAGAAGACGATCTTATCGTTGACGATGCTGAAGCTGCATACGCAATCCCTGAAGAGTGTGAGCGCCTTATCAACGAAACTGGTGTAGATTGCTTCGCACCTGCACTTGGTTCTGTTCACGGCCCTTACAAAGGCGAGCCTAACCTAGGATTCGACCGCATGGAAACAATCAGCAAAATGACTGGTGTTCCTCTAGTACTTCACGGTGGTACTGGTATTCCAACTGCTGACGTTAAAAAAGCGATCAAATTTGGACATGCTAAAATCAACGTGAACACTGAGAGCCAACTTTCTTCTGCTAAAGCAGTTCGTTCTGTACTTGAAGAAAAGCCAGATCTTTACGATCCTCGTAAATACATGGGGCCAGCACGTGACGCGATTAAAGAAACAGTAATCGGCAAAATGCGTGAGTTTGGTTCTTCTAACAAAGCGTAATAACTTCTTAAAACCGGACCATCAAAACCGCTCTATTATGAGCGGTTTCTGATTTCCGTTTTTTAATCCCCTAACTACTACCTTGCGACTATTTTTCATTTATTTACAATCAAATCAGCTAACTTAAAACAAAATATGTTAAAATCTTTCTCGTAACCGCTTTCTAAAATCAAAGGAGGACGAACATAATGAAAATTTTCATAGATTCTGCAAACCTGAATGATATTAAAGAAGCACACGATATGGGAGTAGTAGCTGGAGTAACTACGAATCCATCTCTTGTTATGAAAGAAAAGGTGAATTTCCATGATCGTCTTCGTGAAATTACAAGCCTAGTATCTGGCTCTGTTAGTGCAGAGGTTGTTTCAACAACTGCTGAAGAAATGATTGAAGAAGGAAAACAATTAGCTGAAATTGCACCAAACATTACCGTAAAGGTTCCAATGAATCGTGAAGGGATGAAGGCGGTCAAAGCATTCTATGAAGCAGGAATTAAAACAAACGTAACGCTTGTTTTCTCTGCTAACCAGGCTTTGCTTGCAGCACGTGCTGGTGCGTCTTACGTTTCGCCATTCCTTGGACGTCTTGATGATATTGGCCAAAATGGTCTTGATCTCATCTCTGAAATCTCCGAACTGTTTGCGGTACATGGAATTGAGACTGAAATTATTGCTGCATCCATTCGTCACCCAATGCACGTAACAGAAGCTGCTCTTCGTGGTGCTGACATTGGCACAATGCCACTTAAGGTCGTTCTTCAGATGCTAGAACACCCGCTAACTGATAAAGGGATTGATCAATTCCTTTCTGACTGGGAAGAAGCGAAGAAAGCAAATAAATAGTCATATTAAATTGGCATGAACTTCCTGTTTTTGCCCATACTATTCTTAAGAAGTATCAAAATTCGACAGAAACATGAACAGGAATGAGATGCGGACGAAGAAGGGAGACCGTTATGGAAAAGTTGATGATCGCTGGAGGCCACCGATTAAGCGGTACAGTTCAAGTGAGCGGCGCCAAAAATAGTGCGGTTGCATTAATTCCGGCGGCTATTCTAGCAGATTCCACTGTCACAATTGATCATTTGCCGAACATTTCTGACGTGGGAATTCTCCGTGATTTACTAGAGGAAATCGGAGGACAAGCTGAGCTTGATGGAAATACATTAACTGTGAATCCCCAGGACATGATTGCCATGCCACTGCCAAATGGAAAAGTAAAGAAGCTACGTGCTTCTTATTACTTGATGGGTGCGATGTTGGGTCGTTTTAATAAAGCGGTTATCGGACTTCCAGGCGGTTGTAACCTTGGACCGCGTCCGATTGATCAGCATATTAAAGGATTTGAAGCTCTTGGTGCAAAAGTAACAAATGAGCAAGGTGCGATTTATCTTCGTGCTGATGAACTGAGAGGGGCCCGTATTTACCTTGACGTTGTAAGTGTAGGAGCAACGATTAATATTATGCTTGCAGCCGTTCGTGCAAAAGGACGGACAGTCATTGAAAATGCAGCGAAAGAACCAGAAATTATTGATGTTGCCACACTGTTATCTAGTATGGGAGCGAAGATCAAAGGAGCAGGGACAGACGTCATTCGTATCGATGGTGTTGACGAGCTAAGTGGCTGTTACCACTCGATCATACCTGATCGCATAGAGGCGGGTACTTATATGATTATGGCAGCGGCGATGGGAGACGAAGTCGTTATCGATAATGTCATCTCGCAACATCTTGAGTCACTTATCGCGAAACTACGTGAGATGGGTGTAAAGGTAGAGACGAATGAGGACCAGGTTTATATTCGTTCACCACGCGAAGGCTGGAAAGGCGTTGACCTGAAGACACTCGTCTATCCTGGCTTCCCAACAGACTTACAGCAGCCGTTTACATCGCTCTTAACGAACGCAGAGGGTAGTAGCATTGTGACCGATACAATTTATGGCGCAAGATTTAAGCACATTGATGAACTTCGCCGAATGGGTGCAAATGTGAAGGTGGAAGGACGTTCTGCCATCATTAATGGAGCTGTTAAGCTTCAAGGTGCGAAGGTGCGTGCTTCTGATCTGAGAGCTGGTGCTGCCCTTGTCGTTGCTGGATTAATGGCAGAAGGCGTTACAGAAGTTTCAGGACTTGAGCACATCGATCGTGGGTATGAACGGCTTGTAGAAAAGCTGAGCAATCTTGGCGCGAGAGTCTGGCGTGAGAAATTAGATCAAGAAGAGCTTAAAGAAGTGGAAAGCTCTTAAGAATGCAGAACAGGCGGTGAAAGCCGCCATTCTGTCATCTTTTCGTGTAAGCGTTTAAAAAATAGAGATCGTGTAAACTTGGGGGGAAGCATGATGGAAAGAAGTTTATCGATGGAACTTGTTAGAGTGACCGAGGCAGCTGCGCTTGCTTCAGCGCGTTGGATGGGAAGAGGCAAGAAAGAAGAAGCAGATGCTGCTGCAACGACTGCTATGCGTGACGTTTTTGATACGGTTCCGATGAAAGGAACAGTTGTCATCGGAGAAGGCGAGATGGATGAAGCGCCAATGCTTTATATAGGTGAAAAGCTTGGAACTGGATATGGTCCGCGTGTCGATGTTGCTGTCGATCCTTTAGAAGGAACAAATATTGTTGCGGCAGGAACATGGAATGCCCTCGCTGTTCTAGCGGTAGCAGATCACGGAAATCTTCTTCATGCTCCTGATATGTATATGGACAAAATTGCAGTTGGACCAAAAGCAGTAGGGAAAATCGATATTAATGCCTCCGTACACGAGAATCTAAAAGCAGTAGCTGAAGCAAAAGGAAAAAATATTGAAGACTGCGTGGCGGTCATATTAGACCGTAAGCGCCACGAAAAGATTATAGAAGAAGTGCGTTCTGCCGGTGCTAGAATTAAGCTTATTTCTGATGGAGATGTAGCAGCAGCAATTAACACAGCGTTTGACGATACGGGTGTCGATATTTTGTTTGGATCTGGTGGAGCACCAGAGGGTGTCCTTGCTGCAGTAGCGCTGAAATGTCTTGGTGGAGAAATACAGGGTAAGCTGCTACCGCAAAATGAGGAAGAATTAAGCAGGTGTAAAGAAATGGGAATTGAAGACATCTCCCGCGTTCTTCATATGGAAGATCTTGTGAAAGGCGATGACGCCATTTTTGCAGCGACAGGTGTTACTGATGGTGAATTGTTAAAGGGAGTTAGGTTCCAGGGAACTTCTGGTACAACACAATCCGTTGTCATGCGTGCAAAGTCAGGAACAGTTCGTTTCATCGACGGAAAACATAGTTTACAAAAGAAGCCTGATCTGGTCATTCGACCTTAAATCACTATAAAGTAAGCGAGATCTCATGCAACATTGGCTTTTACATGTTGAATATTCCTAAGGAATCTGGTAAAACTATAAGGTGCTGTATTATTGTTATTACGTTTAGTTACCGAAACTATAATGTGAACGAAATAGATAGTAAACTAATCCTGGCTCATTCGATCTGTGGAGAAGAGGTACTTATACTCGCTGTGCTTTCTTTTACAAGTTGATCATGAGCCAAAGATGACGCTCGAACAAGCCGAGAATTATCAGAGTAACGATTGCTAAGCAACACCTTCGTTGTGCACTTCCTCTACTCTCACTTAAGAGATGCCTGAATGGATAGCCTCTCACAGGATCTCAACAAACTCTTTCTCTCTTTACTTATTTTCTCAATCGTCAAATTGGTCAACTCTATACAACGTACATACGTTGTGAAAGCAAACCTCTTTGCGCACTCATATCATTTTCCAGCCGTTAGGGTCAAACCTATTATTATATAAAAAGTGTGGTGTCAACATGGCAGTAAATATATCAGAATTAGAACAAATGACGTTAAAAGATCTATATGAACAGGCAAGACTATACAAAGTCTCATATTATAGCAAGTTGAACAAGCGAGAACTTGTATTTGCCATATTGAAAGCGCAGGCTGAACAATCTGGCCTTCTTTTCATGGAAGGTATTCTAGAGATTATTTCCTCTGAAGGATTTGGATTCCTACGACCGATTAACTACTCAGCTAGTGCAGAAGACATTTATATTTCCGCTTCACAAATTCGTCGATTCGATTTACGTAACGGTGATCGCGTATCGGGTAAAGTACGACCGCCTAAAGAAAATGAGCGCTACTACGGTCTCTTACACGTAGCCGCAGTAAATGGAGAAGACCCTGATTCTTCTAAAGAACGCGTGCATTTCCCAGCGCTAACGCCGCTGTATCCTGAGAAAAGAATGAACTTTGAGAACAAATCAGGCAACCTTTCAACTCGTATCATTGATATGATCTCGCCAGTCGGCTTTGGACAGCGTGGTTTGATCGTAGCTCCCCCAAAAGCAGGGAAAACAATGTTGCTGAAAGAAATTGCTAACAGCATTACAACGAATCATCCTGACACAGAACTTATCGTGCTTCTCATTGATGAGCGTCCTGAGGAAGTAACCGATATCGAGCGTTCTGTTGATGGCGATGTTGTTCATTCAACTTTTGATGAAACGCCGGATAATCATATTAAAGTAGCTGAGCTTGTGCTAGAGCGAGCTATGCGTCTTGTTGAGCATAAGAAAGACGTTGTGATTCTTCTTGATAGTATTACACGTCTTGCTCGTGCTTATAACCTTGTTATTCCTCCAAGTGGACGTACACTTTCAGGTGGTATTGATCCTGCTGCTTTCCAT
The DNA here is from genome assembly GCF_041366475.1 of Pseudalkalibacillus sp. JSM 102089. Classification (NCBI taxonomy): domain Bacteria; kingdom Bacillati; phylum Bacillota; class Bacilli; order Caryophanales; family Fictibacillaceae; genus Pseudalkalibacillus; species Pseudalkalibacillus sp. JSM 102089. Next base: position 463,796 of record NZ_JBEWYW010000002.1, on the reverse strand, counting down.
CGTCCCAAACGATTCTTTGGTGCGGCAAGAAACATTGAAGAAGGCGGAAGCTTGACGATCTTAGCGACAGCTCTTGTGGAAACAGGTTCTCGTATGGATGATGTCATTTATGAAGAATTCAAAGGAACAGGCAACATGGAATTGCATCTTGATCGTCGTCTTGCAGAACGACGTGTCTTCCCGGCGATTGATATTCGTCGCTCTGGCACGCGTAAAGAAGAGCTACTTCTTCCAAAAGAACAGCTTGAAATGCTTTGGACAATCCGTAAGAGCATGGATGACTCATTTGAATTCGTTGATAATTTCTTGAAACGCCTCAAGAAAACAAAGGAAAATAAAGAATTTTTCGATCTATTTGAGAAAGAAAAAAGCGGTTCATCTCGCTAATTAGTGATCGTTTCGTCACAGGATGATCAATTGCATTGTCTCTACCTCCCTGCTATAATACTTCTATGTGTGCAGAAGCTAAAAGGTAATGCCTTTTAGCTTCATTTAACTCTGGTTCCTCAGGAATCAGGGCGGAAGGAGATGAAATTCATGAAACAAGCAATTCATCCTGGTTATGAAAACATCAAAGTTAGATGTGCTTGCGGTAACGAATTCGAAACTGGATCTACAAAACAGGATGGCGTCAGTGTAGAGGTTTGCTCTGAATGTCACCCGTTCTATACTGGACGTCAGAAGTTTAATGACGCTGGTGGACGCGTAGATAAGTTTAGAAGAAAATACAACCTAAAAGGTTAATGATAGAACAGGCAAGTTTTTACTCCTTGCCTGTTTTTTTACTCAATATTCTTAGTGGAAACAATGCTTTTGTTATAAGGTAGGGGAAGATTGTTGACTCACCTCCGCACTTATAGGAAGAAACGGCTCGAGCAAATACATTTGCTCACTCGTTTCTTCCTATAAGTGAGTAAGTGTGAGATCATACCCGATGAAATAATAAACGTTTAAAATCAATAATTGGATGAAAGTATACGCAAAATAAAGACTGTGCTGATCAGTCATTTTTTAATGCTTATGCTGGAGAAAGGAGAAGCGGTTGAATGCATGTCATGAAGCACAGCGGCTGGATTGAGGTTGTTTGCGGAAGTATGTTTTCCGGAAAGTCGGAAGAATTGATTCGTCGAGTGAAGCGAGCGACTTATGCAAAGCAAAAAGTCCAGGTGTTCAAGCCTAAAATTGATGATAGATACAGCGAAGAATCTGTTGTGTCTCATAATGGAATGTCCGTTATCGCTGTCCCAGTTGATCATTCACAAGCGATCCTGGACCGCGTCTCAGAGGATACAGATATGGTTGCGGTAGATGAAGTACAGTTTTTTGATGAAGAAATCGTAGATGTGGCTCAGCAGCTTGCTGATGAAGGCGTTCGTGTAATCGTCGCAGGACTGGACCAGGATTTTCGCGGCGAAGCATTCGGGCAAGTTCCTAAGCTTCTTACGGTTGCTGAATCAGTTACGAAGCTACAAGCAATCTGTGTTGTATGTGGTTCTCCAGCAAGCCGTACCCAGCGTTTGATTGATGGGAAGCCCGCGCATTATGAGGATCCAATTATCCTTGTTGGTGCGTCAGAATCCTATGAACCACGCTGTCGTCATTGTCACAAAGTACCAGGGAAACCAACGGCTCGAGACAATAAAGAGCAGCAAATATCAAAATAAGTCCGGGAAACCGGGCTTTTTTAATGCGCGAAAACATCTGGTTTCATTTCGATAGAAGGAGAGAAGGAGAATCTAACCTGTCATCTTTGGGCACCTTAAAACGAGGAGGTGACTGACTGATGAGAAAGGCTTCAACTTTGATGATTGCATTCCTTTTACTTGTAGCTGCTTGTTCGCCATTAAAACCACCAGAGGCGGATGGACAAGCGGGAGAAGGTCAGAATTTAAACACAGATATTAACTTAAATCCTCAGTCTTATCGCAATATGAGTGTTGATAAGCCAACAATTAGTGACGATCAAGATAAGATTCGTGAAGTCGTCGAGACAGAAGGTTACGATGCTGGAGTCGTTTCAATTACAGGAAATCACGCGTGGGTAAATGTGAAATTTAGCAATAAAAATGAAGCGAGTTTAAATGAACAGAAAAAAACCCTCGCTGCTAAAATTTATCAAGCCGTACCCAGATACAAAATTCATGTGCGAGCAAGATAAACCCTCTCATACGAGAGGGTTGTTTTGTTTTATATGTTTAGTGCTGGGCACGTCGGGCTGCCTGTTGCAATGGATCCCAAACGCTATTGTAAGGCGGAGCATAAGCGAGATCAAGATCTTCAATGTCATGAAGCGTCATCTGATGGTAAAGAGCCGTTGCAAGCACATCAACTCGCTTATCAACGCCGTACTTTCCTATAAACTGTCCGCCGATAATTCGTTCGTTATCATCTCGGAAGATAATTTTTACGCAAAGTTCACGAGCTTCTGGGTAGTAACCCGCAATGTCAGTTGCCTCCGTTGAACAGCTTGAGAATGGCAGGTTTAACTCTTTTGCTTCACTAGTTGAAAGGCCTGTACGGCCAAGAGTTAATCCGAAAAATTTAATAACAGATGTGCCTACAATCCCCTTAAACGTATTTGGTTGCCCAATCATGTTAAGGCCAGCAATGCGCCCTTGCTTATTTGCCGTTGTGCCAAGAGGAACAAAGTCATCTCGTTCTTTAATTCGATGATAATGGGTTGCACAGTCTCCGGCTGCATATACGTCCTCTTTACTTGTTTGCATGTAGCGATTCACCTGTATAGCTCCGTTAGAAGTCGTGTGAAGACCGCACTCTTTGAGGAAACCAGTATTCGGTTTGACGCCGACTGAGACGAGAACAAGGTCTGCATCATATTCTCCTTTGTCAGTCACGATTTTATTGACGCGCTTATCCCCTTTGAAAGACTGAACGCCTTCATTTGTATGAACCGAAACATTGTTTTGCTCGGCTTCTTCATGTATAAGTTCAGCCATATTGTCATCAAAAATACTGGCAAGGTGCGGTCCTAACTCAATGATGCGTACATTTTTACCGAGTTCACGGAACGTTTCGGCCATTTCGAGGCCAATATACCCACCGCCAATGACCGCCACATTTTGTACGGAATCATCAAGATCTTTTATCACTTTTTCAGCATCGGGAATGGTCTTTAATGTATGTATGCCGTTAAGGTCGATGCCTTCCCATTTTGGTTTAACAGGACTTACTCCTGTAGCGATCAGGAGCTTATCGTAATTTTCTTCAAAATGATCATTCGTTTTTAAATTGATTCCTTTTACGATTTTGTTTTCAGTATCAACGTTTGTAACCTCATGGTAGACACGTGCGTCAATTCCATACTTTTCTCGAAATGTATCGACGGATCTTGCAATCAGTTTATCCGTTGATTCTATTTTTCCGCTAATGACATAAGGCAGCCCGCATTGGCCATACGAATAAATATCTCCCTTTTCAAGCGTCACAACCTCAGCTTCCTCATCGTTTCGAATAATTTGCATTGCTGCACTCATACCAGCCGCATCGCCGCCAATAATAACAAACTTCATCTATAAACAGCCCCTTTCCTAATCGTTCAGTCTAGCTTACTTACAGTTTACCCTTAAAAAATGATGTTAAAGCTATTTTTGCTTTTGACTGGCGAAATGTCCTATACTATAATTAGAATGTTATGCAACGAAAACGAGGTGAAAGATCTTGTTAGACCGTTTAGAAATTGTAGAAGAACGTTATGATAAGTTAAATCAGTTGTTGAGTGATCCAGAAGTCATTAATGACACGACGAAACTCCGCGAATATTCCAAAGAGCAAGCTAGCCTTGAGGAAACCGTTCAGGTGTATCGTGAATATAAGGAAATTCTCGAAGGCATTCAAGACGCGAAGGCGATGCTTGAGGAAGAAAAAGATGCAGAAATGCGTGAAATGGTGAAGGCAGAGCTTTCAGAGCTTACACCACAAGAAGAAGAGTATGCAGAGCGCTTACGAGTGCTACTTCTTCCTAAAGATCCGAACGATGAGAAGAACGTAATTATCGAAGTTCGAGGAGCAGCGGGTGGAGACGAAGCCGCATTATTTGCTGGTGACTTATACAAAATGTACAGCCGCTTTGCTGAAATGCAAGGTTGGAAGTCTGAAGTCATCGAATATAGTTCAACGGAGCTAGGTGGTTATAAAGAAATTATCTTTATGATCAACGGTGCCGGCGCATATTCCAAAATGAAGTACGAAAACGGCGCACACCGAGTGCAGCGTGTTCCTTCAACAGAATCAGGTGGACGTATTCACACGTCTACGGCAACAGTAGCCGTGCTTCCTGAAGCGGAAGAAGTGGAAGTTGAAATCCATGACAAAGACATTCGTGTTGATACATTTACTTCAAGTGGACCAGGTGGACAGAGTGTTAATACAACGATGTCAGCTGTTCGCTTAACCCATACGCCAACAGGTGTTGTTGTATCGTGTCAGGATGAGAAGTCACAGATTAAGAACAAAGAAAAAGCGATGAAGGTTCTTCGTGCTCGTGTGTATGATAAGTTCCAACAAGAAGCACAGAAAGAGTATGACGATAACCGTAAATCCGCTGTTGGAACGGGCGACCGTTCTGAACGAATCCGTACGTATAACTTCCCACAAAACCGCGTGACGGATCATAGAATTAACTTAACGATTCAGAAACTTGACCAGATTCTTCAAGGGAAGCTTGATGAGTTCATTGATGCGCTAATTACAGAAGAGCAAACGCGCTTAATGGCAGAAGCTGGAGAGTGACCCTATGATGACTGTATTCGAAGCCCTTAAATGGGCTTCTTCTTTTTTAGAGAAGCATGGACGTGAAGCGTCAGCAGCTGAATGGCTGATTAAGCATGAGTTAAATGTAACGAGAACGGATTTGCTCCTTCGAATGCAAGACGAAATGCCTGATTATGAAAGTTTTGAAGCGAAAATTCAGGAGCATGCGAGCGGCATTCCTGTTCAGCACATTGTCGAAAAGGAAGAGTTCTATGGTAGAACGTATCGGGTCAACCATCATGTTCTCGTTCCAAGACCTGAAACAGAAGAGCTTGTGGAAGGCATCCTTACAAGAGCGAAGGATCTATTTCTCGACCCGACACAGGCAACGATTGCTGACATTGGAACGGGAAGTGGGGCAATTGCAATTAGTCTAGCGCTTGAACTTCAAAATCGAGAAGTCACTGCGGTCGATATTTCTGAAGATGCTCTAGAAGTTGCGAAGGAAAATGCGCGACGGCTTGAGGCGCCAATCACGTTTCTTCATGGCGATCTACTTCAGCCGTTAGCAGGACGTAAGCTTGATATCGTTGTCTCAAATCCTCCGTATATTTCTGAAGAAGAATACGCAACTCTTGACCCGTTGGTTCGAGATTATGAACCTATTCAGGCACTCGTTGGAGGAGAAGATGGATATGAGCTTTATCGAAGACTTGCGGAAGGTCTCCCTAGTTTGATCTCGTCTCCAGGATTAATTGGATTTGAAGTAGGAGAAAAGCAGGCGAGAACCGTTGCTACAATGCTTGAATCCTCTTTTAGTGGGGACATTGAAGTGGAAGTGGTGAAAGATATTAGTGGGAAAGAACGGATGGTATTTGGTGTTGTAAAGTAACCCTGTCGATTCTACTCACATTCTGGTGAAGAGTTCTACGTTTAAAACGTTCGATTCTGGCCAGAATGAGAGCTAGAAGGGACGGGATACAAGATGAATCAAAGAGGACTTATTAATCTATTAATCTCATTTTTTATTCTTGCTTCAAGTCTCCAGAGTTCGGGAATAGTAACAGCAAATCAACAGGTTATTCCAGACGAAGCGATTCGTCTTCGCATTTTAGCAAATAGCAATAGTAATGAAGATCAAACAGTGAAACGCAGCATTCGTGATGAAGTCAATGATTCGATTAATGAATGGGTTGCTGATCTAACTTCTATTGAAGAATCTCGTCATGTGATTAAAAGTCGTCTGGCCGAGATTGAAGCTATCGTAAGCAAGCAATTAGAAATGATCGGTAGTCGTGAATCTTTTTCTGTTACGTTCGGAGAAGTGGCTTTTCCAACGAAGCTTTATGGCGACTTCGTTTATCCGGCAGGTGATTACGAAGCTGTGCTCATTACGATTGGTGAAGGGCTTGGGGATAACTGGTGGTGCGTATTGTTTCCACCGCTTTGCTTTCTTGATTTCTCAAATGGTGATGCCGTCCAAGCTGAAAATGATGTAGCGGAAGAACCATCTGAAGAAGTAGAAGTTGAATTCTTCCTCGTCAAAATAATTGATACGATTGTTGAATGGATTAAAGGGATATTCAGTTAAAAGGTCTATTTTCCTCCTTCGAAGCATAAGACCATAACAGAACGGTATTGTGCTCAAATAAGAATTTGAAGGAGGAAGATTCAATTGTTTCTAGTTAGAGAAGCAACTACTGAAGATGTCGCCGCCGTTTGGGATTTCGTGAAACGTTCTGGACTCGAGGTGGACGGGCTACCTAAGATTGAGTCCTTCCTTATCGCAGAATCAGAAGAGAAGGAGCTATTCGGTGTCATTGCCCTTGAAACGTTTGGAAATGCAGGTTTACTTAGAGCTCTCGTCTTAAACAGCTCCGAATCCACCTCAGAGCGTTTGCTACGTTTCTTTGATCAGGTGATTCAATTGGCGAAAAAAAACCAATTGGACGAGTTATATCTTACATCAAAAGAAGAATCCTTTTTCTTTCAAGTTTTCGGTTTCTCGACAATTCCTGTAGAAAATATCCCAACAACGTTGAAGACAAATGAGTTATTTACAAATCATTCAGATCAGCGAGTGATTATGAGAAAACGGTTAACGTAGGCGATCTCATCAACAAGGTTATACACAAAACAAGCATTCCTTATCCACACAATGTGGATATTGATGTAATAAGACGAAGGAAGCGTTTTTACGAATCGTGTAGAATCCTGTGGAAAGATCACATATCTCCCCGAAATAACCGGGCTTATTAGTATTTATGATATAAGAAGGTGTATAACATGGAAGGTATCCACACAAATGTTTGGTATGTGGATGGAAATGTGGATAGTGAAAAAAGTTATCCACAAATTATGGGAGCTGCAGAATATTTAAAACAAAATGAAGTCGTTGCTTTTCCTACTGAGACGGTCTATGGGCTTGGTGGGAATGCTTTATCTGAAGAAGCCGTCGCAAAAATCTTCCAAGCGAAGGGACGACCTGCAGATAATCCGCTTATTGTGCACGTTGCCTCTCGTCCACATGTGGAAAAGTTAGTAACGAGTATTCCGAAGCAAGCGGATGATCTGATGAATGCATTTTGGCCGGGACCACTAACAATTGTTTTACCTGGTGGACAGAGCGTGGCTAGAAATGTAACAGCGGGACTCGATACGGTAGCCATTCGCATGCCAAACCATCCTGTAGCACTGGCCATATTAAAAGCTGCGAACTTACCTCTTGCAGCGCCAAGCGCGAATCTATCAGGCAAACCAAGTCCGACGTCAGCTGATCATGTCATTCATGATTTGAGCGGAAGGATCGCTGGCATTGTGGATGGAGGGTCAACTGGTGTTGGTCTTGAGTCTACTGTTGTGGACTGTTCTGGAGATGTCGTGACAATTCTCCGTCCAGGAGGTGTCACGAAGGAGCAGTTAGAAGAAGTGGTCGGCGAAGTGAAGGTTGATCCAGCATTAAGTGATGATGGTCAAAAGCCAAAGTCTCCCGGTGTAAAGTATAAACACTATGCACCGACAGCTCCTGTTACGCTCGTGGATGGTTCAGAAAAGCATCTGCAAACGATTGTGGATAAGCGTAGAGCAGAAGGATTGAAAATAGGCATCCTGGCAACAGAGGAATCAAAGTCATTATATCAAGCAGATATCATCATTCCATGTGGATCAAGAGATGACCTTATTTCTGTAGCGAATCGTCTTTATGATGTATTGAGGCAGTTCGATGAATCCGATGTGGATGAAATCTATAGTGAAATATTCACACATGAGGGAGTAGGAGCAGCGGTTATGAACCGGCTATCAAAAGCTGCGAACAATCGTGTGATTAAAGAATAGTAAAAACCCGCTCATTTGAGCGGGTTTTTTCATCGAGGCTAATTATTATTGCGTTTCTTTTCTACAAACTCTTCTACCATTTTCGTTGTTACGTAAGTTCGTGTAGGGATACTTCCTTGTTTAGCAAGTTCATTAATTTGAAGTGAAAGTTCATTGATCCGTTCAGTTGTATAAGATTTGTTCGCTTCACATTGTTCAACAGCATGAGCAATCGCTGCTTCGCGCTCTTTATCTAACTGAATAAACAATTTAATTTCACGATTTTTTTCATTAAGCTGATTTGAAATACCTTTGTGAACGCTCATCTAATTAGTTCCTCCATTTCGGCTCATTCCATACTAGAACATTACCCTTAACGAGCCCTTCCTAACCTATTATTCCTCCTTTCCCTTCTATTTTCAAGAGGACGTGCATAAAAGTTGAATAGCACGTCCCGGGAGGAGATGGAATGTTTTCCACTGCATTAATTGGTGAGCTTGCAACGTTAAGTATAATGGCGTTTGCTCTCGGCATGGATGCTTTTTCAGTTGGACTAGGAATGGGTATGATCCCGCTCCGGCTTCGCCAAATTGCCAAAATCGGCGTTGTGATCGGACTATTTCATATGGGGATGCCACTTGCCGGTATGATCATCGGGCGCGTGCTTTCCGAGCATTTTGGCACGATTGCAACAATGATCGGCGGCGGTCTCTTGCTTGTACTAGGCATTCAAATGGGACTATCCTCACTCTCATCAAGTGATAAACCGTTTGTCACGCCAGTGGGGTTTGGTTTACTTATTTTTTCTTTAAGTGTTAGTCTTGATAGCTTTTCCGTTGGGTTAAGTCTTGGCATTTACGGTGCAAGAGTGGTTATCACAATCTTATTGTTTGGCCTTATTAGCATGCTCTTAACGTGGTCAGGCTTAATGATGGGTCGGAAATTTCAGAGCTGGATCGGCTCGTACAGCGAACTTCTCGGCGGTTGCATACTATTTGGGTTTGGGCTGAAGCTTTTGATTTTGTAATGTGCAGTTAAGTGTGTTTGGCTAATAAATCCAAATTTCAGCCAATAAAAAGCTCCAGGGAAGGCTAAGGTACTTGCGGACACCCTCCCTGAAGCTTAAGATAAGCTGAATTACTCCGTTATCCCCTGTAAAAGTCTCGCGTAAGGAGAGTTTGCTGGGAGCATGATCACTGTTTCGTCGTTCAAAGTCGTTTTATACGACTCGAGCGTGCGATAAAGCTCGTAGAATTCAGGATCTTTACTAAATGCTTTGTTGTAGATTTTAGCCGCTTCAGATTCTCCCTCTGCGCGAATTTCTTCCGCATCGGCATCTGCTTTAGCAATTATGGTATCGACCTCTTTATCTGTTTCCGCCTTGATTCGATCGGAATCCGCGTCACCTTGAGATAAATATTCCTGTGCTTTCGATTCACGCTCTGAAATCATTCGCTGGAATACGGACTGTTCGTTTGCGTCAGGGAGATCGGTGCGCTTCATGCGCACATCTGTTACCTGAATGCCGTACGCATCGCGATCGAGGAGTTCATTTACTCGCTCCCGAACGTTATCGTTGAAGCTACCCCGGTTAGATTTCTCTTCATTTATGATTTCCTCATATTCAAGCTGACCAAGTTCAGATCGGATGACTGAGAAAATAAACTCACCCATTTTCGCTTCGGCATTTTCAATAGTTCGTGCATTAGTGATCATATCTTGTGGATCGCTGACAGACCAAACGGCGTAATTATCCACAGTCATCCTCTTTTTATCTTTCGTTGTAATTTCTTCTGGATTGACATCGTAAAGCATTTGATACTTTGGAAGCGTCGTAACTGACTGAATGAACGGTACTTTAAATTTTAGGCCGGGTTCTGTTTCGATTTTAACGACGTCACCAAATTGACGAATGACCTTGTACTCGCCTTCCTTTACAACAAATAGTGTGCTGAAAAGCCCGCCAATCATAATGAGAAGGAGAACGATAAGTATTGCGGTTTTTACAATTTTTCTAGGACTCATCTTACGGCGGTGTTCATCCATATTAAAAACGTTCTCACTCATTCTTTTCACTCTCCTTTGGCTTTGGGGTTTCAGCTGTTTTTTCTTTTGCTGGCTGAATCGGTAAGTATTTGACGGTGTCTCCACCTTCGTCGGTAATGTAAATTTTCGTATCAGGAAGAACTTCTTCTAGTGTCTCTAACACAAGGCGCTGTCTTGTAATATCAGGATTGGTTTTATATTCATTATAAAGAGCATTGAAAGTAGCAACGTCACCACGGGCTTGCTCGATTCGCTGAGCCTTTTCACCCTCAGCTTTCGAAATACGAGCGTCCTTTTGACCTTCTACAACATTGAGCTCCTGGTTTTTGTATTTCTTCGCACCGTAGATTGTCGTTTCTTTTTGTTCACGGGCATCGACGACGTTTGTGAACGCTTTACGTACTTCATCGTTTGGTAGTTCAACGTCTTGAAGCTTCACATCAAGAATGGAAATTCCAATTTCGTAACGATCAATTAATTGGGTGAGAATATCACGAACATTTCCTTCGATTTCCGCTTTACCTGACGTAAGGGCTTCGTCTATTTCTGAGCTACCGATCACACCCCTTAATGAAGCAGATGTAGCATTATAGAGAATTTCTTTCGGTTCATCAGAGTAGTACAAATATTGTTTAGGATTCGTAATCCGCCATTGCACAACTAGGTCGGCGAGTACGATGTTTTCATCTCCAGTTACCATTTTTGTTTCCTCTGGAAAATCCACAATTTCTCCATCTTCCTCATCATATCCAAACGTTAAGCTGAACGTCTCTCTTGGTAAAATATCCACCTGTTGGATCGGCCATGGCAGTTTAAAATGAAGACCAGCCTCGCTTATTTCTTCATCTACTTTCCCAAATGTCATAATGACAGCTTGCTCTGATTCATCCACTGTATACCAGCTTGTAACTAGAATGACCCCCAGGATAAGAAATAGAACAACCGCACCTGACAGGATGACAATTTTTCTTTGTGACATCTAACTTCCCCCCTTGATTTTCTTATAACAAGTATTACGTGCAGATAACAAAAAGGTTTCGTAATTCCCATATTTTTTCACAATAACGGTTGGGCGATAGAGGGTGGATTTATCCCCCTTCATCTCTCATAATAGGAGGAGAAGGGAAGTGGACATGGTGAGAGTTTTATTTGTATGCACAGGTAACACATGCCGCAGTCCAATGGCGGAAGTGATTCTAAAAAATAAAAGCAAAGAAGTTGAAGCGAAATCAGCAGGTGTTTTTGCAGCGAACGGTGCTCCTGCGAGTCGTCAGGTTGAAATTCTTCTAGAAGAGAAAGAGGTTCCATTTGCCCATACGGCAAAAATGCTAGATCGACAGTTAGCAGAATGGAGCGATCTCCTTCTTACGATGACTAGTAGTCACAAAGCACTTGTACTTCGTGATTTTCCAGAGCTAGCTGATAAGGTTTATACATTAAAAGAATATGCAGCAACAGAAGATGAGAAGAAATACGATTCTTATCAAGAGAAAGCGGCTGAGATTGAAATGAAGCGAGCGGCTTTTCATCATGAGATCCAAAACGTTACAGGAGAAGATGAACAGCAGAAGCGCAATCAATTCGAAGCGGAAATGAAAAAAGATCTTGGAGAATTGCAAGCGCTTGAAGAAGGTTTGCCTTCAATGGATATATCCGATCCATTTGGCGGTACAATAGAACAGTATCGAACAACTTATACAGAAATTGAGACAGCGATTGAGCAAATGATGGAACGGATCCGTCAAGAAGACATGGAGGGGTAAGAATGAAAGTAGCCATAGGTGCAGATCATGCGGGCGTTAATATTAAGGGTGACATCATCAAAGTAATTCAGGAGCTTGGTATGGAGGTCATCGATCTTGGGTGTGATTGTCACGATTCCGTGGACTACCCCGATTATGCAATTCCTGTTGCAGAAAAAGTAGCTTCAGGAGAAGCGGATCGCGGTGTATTAATTTGCGGAACAGGGATTGGAATGTCGATTGCAGCAAATAAAGTCAATGGTATCCGATGTGCGCTCGTACATGATCTTTTTAGTGCGAAAGCGACTAGACTACACAACGATTCCAATGTTCTTGCGATGGGCGAACGTATCATTGGCCCTGGCCTTGCCGTGGAGATTGCCAAGGTCTGGCTTGAAACCGACTATGAAGCAGGACGCCATGCTAGGAGAGTCGGCAAAATTACAGAATACGAAGTAAAAGAATAAGGGGGCGTTACCTGTGGATGAACAAACAGCGCGTCAAATTACTCGGCATACGCTTGAAGCGCTCTCGGACCTTCAGAAAGATGCCCGTCTGACAGATCGTCACTTGCTCGTTATTGGGATGAGCTCTAGCGAAGTGATCGGTCAGCGTATTGGGACTGCTGGGACCGTTTCGGCAGCGGAGGCTATTTATGAAAGTATTGATGTGTTTCAAAAAGAAACAGGTGTTCAGCTTGCTTTTCAATGTTGTGAGCATTTAAATCGAGCGCTTGTCATTGAGCGAGAAACGGCTTTTGACAAGGGTTATGAAATTGTAGCGGCTATCCCGACTGCGAGAGCAGGCGGTTCGATGGCGACGCATGCTTATGCTCAAATGAATGATCCAGTTCTCGTTGAGTTTATTTTGGCGGATGCGGGAATCGATATTGGCGATACGTTTATTGGTATGCACATCAGGCATGTGGCAGTACCAGTTCGAGGTAGGCACACGTCAATAGGTGAGGCTCATGTAACAATGGTTCGCTCAAGACCAAAGCTCATTGGGGGAGAACGCGCCTCATATCTTGGGAAAAATGAGCATTGCTTTTAGCCTCAAAACCGAACGATAAATTAGTTCGTTTAAGTAATATACGGATCCAAACTTCTGTGGTACAATGCAATCGAGATTGCATCACAACTGTTCGTGTTGACGAATGGAAATATGTGTGGGATGGAAAGGGGATATCAATGCAAAACCTAGCAAAGCAGGATCAAGAACTTTTACAGGCAATGAAAGACGAGCTTGGTAGACAGCGCAGCAAGATTGAACTTATCGCATCAGAGAATTTTGTATCAGAAGCCGTTATGGAGGCGCAAGGATCAGTACTAACGAACAAGTACGCGGAAGGCTATCCAGGTCGTCGTTACTATGGTGGCTGTGAATATGTCGATGTCGCTGAAAATATTGCAAGAGACCGTGCGAAGCAGCTTTTTGGCGCGGAGCATGTGAATGTTCAACCTCACTCAGGAGCACAGGCGAACATGGCCGTTTATTTCACGATTCTTGAGCAGGGAGATACTGTTCTCGGAATGAACCTTTCTCATGGTGGCCATCTTACACACGGAAGCCCAGTTAATTTCAGTGGGGTGCAATATAACTTCGTCGAGTATGGTGTAGATAAAGAATCACAGCGTATTGACTATGATGACGTTCTTGAGAAAGCCAAAACCCATCGTCCGAAATTAATTGTAGCAGGTGCAAGTGCTTATCCACGCGAAATTGATTTCAAACGTTTCCGTGAAATTGCGGATGAAGTGGATGCTTACCTTATGGTCGACATGGCTCATATCGCTGGTCTTGTGGCGACAGGTCATCATCCAAACCCTGTACCACATGCTCATTTCGTTACAACAACAACACATAAAACCCTTCGTGGACCTCGTGGAGGAATGATTCTTTGTAAAGAAGAATTCGCGAAGAAAATTGATAAGTCTATTTTCCCAGGAATTCAAGGCGGTCCGTTGATGCATGTGATTGCAGCGAAAGCCGTAGCATTTGGTGAAGCACTTTCTGAAGAGTTTAAAACTTACTCCGAAAAAGTGATTGCGAATGCGAAGAAACTCGCTTCAGCACTTGAAAAAGAGGGGATTAATCTTGTTTCTAATGGTACCGATAATCACCTTGTTCTTCTAGATCTACAGAGTCTTGATATGACAGGGAAAGTAGCTGAAAAAGCACTTGATGATATCGGGATTACAACAAACAAGAATACGATTCCTTTTGATCCACAAAGTCCTTTCGTAACGAGCGGTCTCCGTATTGGAACAGCAGCTGTTACCTCACGAGGCTTTGGTGAAGCAGAGATGGAAGAAATCGCTAGTATTATTGGTGACGTATTGAAGCATCATGAGAACGAAGACGAGCTTCAAAAAGCAGAGAAACGTGTTCAGGAACTTACGGATAAATTTCCAATGTACGAAAGTATTTCCTACTAATATCGATGTACACGCCGGGAGCCTATGAACTTCCGGCGTTTTTATAGAGAAAAACGACTAATCGACATCAAGATAGAGTCTTGCTAACTTAATAGGAAGAGCGTGAATATTTCATCATCTTATAAAGCCTTGAATCAAACCGCGTTTTTATGTAGAATTGCGAAGAAGATTTAGGAACGAAACCAAAACGAAAAGGGGAGTGCATACGATGGGTAAAGTATACGTGTTCGATCATCCGTTGATTCAGCATAAGCTTACATACATTCGTGATGAGAAAACAGGAACGAAGGAGTTCCGTGAACTTGTAGACGAAGTGGCAGCACTTATGGCTTATGAAATTACAAGAGAACTTCCGACTGAAGAAGTGATGGTGAAAACACCTGTAACAGAAGCGAAATCAAAAGTTCTCTCTGGTAAGAAGCTTGGACTTGTTCCAATTCTAAGAGCCGGTCTTGGCATGACAGACGGCATTCTGAAACTAATCCCAGCTGCAAAAGTTGGACACGTAGGGCTATATCGCGACCCTGAAACGCTTCAGCCTGTAGAATACTACGTGAAACTTCCTGCTGACATTGAAGAGCGCGAATTTATCGTGATCGACCCAATGCTTGCAACAGGCGGTTCAGCTGTTGAAGCCATCAACTCCCTTAAAAAGCGCGGAGCTAAAAACATCAAAATGATGTGTCTGATCGCAGCACCTGAAGGCGTGGAACTTCTGAACGAAGCTCACCCTGACGTTGATATTTACATTGCTGGTCTTGATGAGAAACTAAACGAAAAAGGATACATTGTTCCAGGTCTTGGTGATGCAGGAGACCGCCTATACGGAACGAAATAAAGAATTCAAAAACCCCTTCCCTAATCGGAAGGGGTTTTTGATTAGAAGTAAGGAAATACGATTTAAGAGGAAAGTGTAATTGGTCAAGAATGGTTCAATGATTCGGTGAAATAATGTGCGGATGCCGACAAATGTGAAAAAAAAGTGACAAATTCCGCTGTATTTAATAGGGAATGATTCCCTGTTTCGTCTAAATAACACATCTCTGCTAGTGTAAGCGTTACTATCCTTGGTATTACTGGGTTTTTTGAGTGTTTTTCTATTTGTGAATTTGATCACACCATTTCCCCTAAACGCATTGACATCAAGTACACCCTATTGTAGACTTACAAAGGGTATAGTGATAAGGTTTTCATTTGCTCAAATTATGCTTTTCAATGACTCACCTTTATAGCAAAGGGGCGCTTGATTTGAAGGCGATGGCACTCTATACAACAATCTTATCTTATCTAGTTGGATCAATCCTAACGGGGATATTCCTAGGCAGATGGATGGATAGCCTATTCGACACCTTTCCACTTTTTCTTATCATTGGCCTCCTGCTTGGTTTGGGCGGAGGGATTTATGGATTGGTTCGTCTTCTACATAAGTTTACAGGGGAAGATTAGATGACAGAATACACTCAAAGTTTTCGCCGCTACATGCAATTCACCCTGTATTTGCTCGCCATTTTCGTGATGGGTTGGGGGATTACCTCATATAAAGCATTATTCCTCGGGTTAATTCTTGGCACCATTTTCAGTATTTACAACCTATTCAACATGTTCCGTAAAATCGATCGTCTTGGTGAAGCTACAGTAAAAGGGACAAAGGCTAGATCACTTGGTTTGTTAACAAGACAGGCTGTTGCTGGACTCAGCGTACTGGTTGCATTAAGGTATCCAGAGTATTTTAATTTGCTAGGTGTGGTAATTGGGTTAATGACCACC
This sequence comes from Pseudalkalibacillus sp. JSM 102089, assembly GCF_041366475.1. Taxonomy (NCBI): domain Bacteria; kingdom Bacillati; phylum Bacillota; class Bacilli; order Caryophanales; family Fictibacillaceae; genus Pseudalkalibacillus; species Pseudalkalibacillus sp. JSM 102089. Next base: position 447,778 of record NZ_JBEWYW010000002.1, on the reverse strand, counting down.
TACATTATCATTCTCATAGATTCAATATCCAAAATACGCATTAAGTAGGAAGAGAGGTGAAAAGCTGTTGGAACATCATGCACCTACAACTGATTTTTTAGGAATGACGTTCAATCTATCTAATATTTTGATGATCACTATTGCTTCTGCCATTGTATTCATTCTTGCAGTAGTAACAACGCGCTCTTTAGCGATGCGCCCTACGGGATTGCAGAACTTCATTGAGTGGGTAATGGATTTTGTAAAAGGTCTTATTGGTTCAACGATGGATTGGAAGACCGGGGGACGTTTCTTGTTTCTAGGGATGACGTTACTCATGTATATTTTTGTATCGAATATGCTTGGGCTACCATTTGCCATTGCAATCGATTCGGAGCTTTGGTGGAAGTCTCCAACTGCAGATCCGACAATCACGCTAACTTTAGCAACGATGGTCGTGGTGTTAACACATTATTACGGTATTAAGATGAAAGGTGCGAAGGAGTATGGAAGAGGATTTGTTAGTCCGTTGAAATTCCTATTTCCTTTCAAAATTATTGAAGAATTCTCGAACACCTTGACGCTTGGCCTTCGTCTTTATGGTAATATCTACGCTGGTGAAATTCTGCTTGGACTTCTCGCGGGACTCGGTGGCGCAGGAATTGCTGGAGCGCTTGGAGCCTTTCTTCCTATGCTCTTATGGCAAGGATTCAGTATTTTTGTCGGTACAATTCAAGCGTTTATCTTTACAATGCTAACAATGGTCTACATGGCGCATAAAGTGGCAGACGACCATTAAAACAAGGTATCAATGAGTTTTTATTATATAAAAATATTTATGAATTATAAGGAGGAAATTTAGCATGGGTTTATTAGCAGCTGCAATTGCAGTAGGTTTAGCGGCAGTAGGTGCCGGTATTGGTAACGGTCTTATCGTAAAGAGTACAGTTGAGGGAATTGCTCGTCAGCCAGAACTTCGTGGTACGCTTCAAACAACAATGTTTATCGGTATTGCACTAGTTGAGGCACTTCCAATTATTGCCGTCGTTATTGCATTTATCGTAATGGGTCAATAATTCAATTAGATAAAGATACAGATTTGTTTCATGATGGCGGAGAAAGTTTCGAAATGAAACCTTCGCCATTCGTTTTGTATGACCTCTGAAGGGAGTGAACACGGTGTTCAATAGTTTAATTCTAGGAGCAGGATTTGCTGCAGGCGATATTCTTTTCCAACTTGTCGCATTTATTGTTCTTCTTGCACTACTTAAGAAGTTTGCATGGGGTCCGCTCATGGGCATCATGAAAGAACGTGAGCAGCACATTGCGAACGAAATCGACTCAGCTGAGAAGAACCGTAAAGAAGCTGAAGCATTCTTGAATGAGCAGCGCGATGAAATGAAGCGTGTTCGTCAGGAAGCGAAAGCTATACTTGAGAATCAAAAACAAATGGCTGACCAACAAGGTCAGGAAATGATTGAAGCGGCTCGTCTTGAATCCGAGCGTTTGAAAGAAGCGGCTACTGCTGAAATCAAGCGTGAACGTGAAAATGCAGTTGCCTCTCTACGTGAACAGGTAGCTTCTTTATCTGTCATGATTGCTTCAAAAGTTGTTGAGAAAGAACTCGATGAGCGTGCACAAAAACAGCTGATCGATGAGTATCTTGACCAGGCAGGCGATCAGAAATGAGTAGAGAACATGCAGTAATCGCAAAACGTTATGCCGGTGCTCTTTTTGACATCGCTCGTGAGAACGATAACGTCGAGCAAATCAAGAATGAGCTAACTGTTGTTAAAGATGTCTTTCATCAAACGCCAGATTTAATGAATGTGTTGAAGCATCCAAAATTCACAACAGCTGAGAAGAAGAACATGATTCAGACTAGTTTTGGGTCGTCCCTTTCCACTCATGTGATGAATTTGCTTCTTACACTGATCGAACGTAAACGTACAGCAATCGTTTTCGAACTTGTTGATCAATATGAAACACTCGCTTATGAACAAAAACAAACAGCAGTAGCGAAAGTTTATTCTGTGAAGCCTCTAACGGAAGAGGAGCAGATGAAGGTCTCTGCAGTATTTGCGAAACAAGTAGGCAAAACAACGCTTCTGATTGAGAATGTGATCGACCCTACTTTAATCGGTGGTATTAAAGTACGTATTGGCAATCGCATCTTTGACGGTAGCATTAGCGGAAAACTTAAACGCATGGAACGAGAATTAGTTTCAGCGAAGAGCTAGAAGATAGGGGTGAATATGCATGAGCATCAATGCTGAAGAAATCAGTGCGCTGATCAAGCAACAAATCGCAAATTATCAAACTGATATTAAAGTTGATGATGTTGGTACCGTTATCCAAATTGGTGATGGTATTGCTCGTGCCCACGGTCTCGATAACGTGATGGCAGGAGAGCTTGTTGAATTTTCAAACGGTGTTATGGGTATGGCTCAGAACCTAGAGGAGAGTAACGTTGGTATCATTATCCTTGGACCATACACTGAAATTCGTGAAGGCGATGAAGTACGTCGTACTGGACGCATCATGGAAGTTCCAGTCGGTGAAGAACTTCTTGGCCGTGTTGTAAACCCTCTTGGACAACCTGTTGATGGACAGGGCCCACTAGGTACAACAAAAACTCGTCCGATCGAAAGCCCAGCACCAGGGGTTATGGATCGTAAATCAGTACATGAGCCACTTCAAACAGGAATCAAAGCAATTGACTCACTTATTCCAATCGGACGCGGACAGCGTGAGCTAATCATCGGTGACCGTCAGACTGGTAAGACTTCGATTGCAATCGATACAATCCTAAACCAAAAAGACGAAGATATGATCTGTATCTACGTTGCAATTGGTCAGAAAGAATCTACGGTGCGTGGCGTTGTTGAAACGCTTCGTAAGCAGGGTGCCCTTGATTACACAATCGTTGTAACGGCAGGCGCATCTCAGCCTTCTCCACTTCTTTTCCTTGCACCATATGCTGGTGTAACAATGGGTGAAGAATTCATGTATAACGGCAAGCACGTTCTTGTTGTATACGATGACTTAACAAAGCAGGCTTCTGCTTACCGTGAACTTTCCCTACTACTTCGTCGTCCTCCAGGTCGTGAAGCATATCCAGGGGATGTATTCTATCTTCACTCACGTCTTCTTGAGCGTGCAGCGAAGCTTAGTGATGCAAAAGGAGCAGGTTCACTAACTGCCCTTCCGTTTATCGAAACACAAGCTGGTGACGTATCAGCTTATATCCCAACTAACGTAATCTCCATCACAGATGGACAGATCTTCCTTCAATCTGATCTCTTCTTCTCAGGTGTACGTCCAGCGGTTAACGCCGGTCTTTCTGTATCCCGTGTAGGTGGTTCCGCTCAGATTAAAGCGATGAAGAAAGTTGCCGGTACACTGCGTCTTGACCTTGCATCATACCGTGAGCTAGAAGCATTTGCTCAGTTCGGATCTGATCTTGATAAAGCAACACAAGCGAAGCTGAACCGCGGTGCTCGTACGGTTGAAGTTCTTAAGCAGGGGTTAAACAAGCCACTTGCTGTTGAGAAGCAGGTTGCGATTCTTTACGCTCTAACTCGTGGATTCCTTGACGATATCCCGGTTAACGATATTACGCGTTTTGAAACTGAAATGATGACATGGATCGAACACAATAAGAAAGATATTTTCAATACAATTCGTGAAACAAAAGCTCTTCCTGATGAAAAAGAATTCAACGGTGCAATCGAAGAATTCAAAAAGAGCTTCGCAGTATCTGAATAAGAGGGATGCGGCGGAATCGCCGCGGCCAGCTTAAAAGGTGGTGAAATGAATGGCATCTTTACGCGATATTAAGTCGAGAATTACGTCGACGAAGAAAACAAAGCAGATTACAAAAGCAATGCAGATGGTTTCGGCTGCGAAATTGAACCGTGCTGAAATGAATGCCAAGTCATTCGTTCCATACATGGAGAAAATTCAAGAAGTTGTTGGAAGCATTGCAAATGGATCGAGCGGCGGAAGTCATCCGATGTTAGAAAGCCGTGAAGTGAAGAAAACGGGCTATGTGGTAATCACATCCGACCGTGGACTTGCTGGGGCATACAATAGCTCGGTACTACGTCATGTGTATAGAACAATTAATGAGCGTCACAACTCAACTGATGAGTACGCGATTATCGTAGCTGGTAAAGTGGGACTTTCCTTCTTTAAAAAGCGCGGAATGCCTGTTGTCGAAAGTATCGTTGGTCTTTCTGATCAGCCTGCTTTTGCAGACATTAAAGACATTGCGTCTCGAACAGTCGGTATGTTTGAAGACGGAGCTTTCGATGAGCTTTATCTTTATTACAACCACTATGTAAGTGCCATTCAGCAAGATTTAACGGAGAGAAAACTTCTTCCGTTAACCGAAATTGAGACAGGTGGAGGCAAATCACTCGCAAGCTACGAGTATGAGCCATCAGAAGAAGAAATTCTAGAGATCCTCCTTCCTCAATATGCTGAAAGCTTGATCTACGGAGCGCTTCTCGATGCGAAAGCAGCAGAGCATGCATCTCGTATGACAGCGATGAGAAGTGCGACAGACAATGCGGACGATCTTATCGGCGACCTTACACTTTCTTACAACCGTGCTCGTCAGGCTTCAATCACTCAGGAACTTACTGAGATTGTAAGTGGAGCGGCAGCGTTAGAATAGCGGAAGTGGCCGTTTAGGCCCGACAAGCGCTGGAGGCTTTTGGAATGAACACGCACTTTGTGTTCAATCGAAAAGGTGAAGCGACTCGAGGGCCTGGCCACTGTAGCTGGACAGACGAAAAGCGGAACGAGCCCGTTTAAATCCGCAGGTTGTTGGAAGCCATGAGAATGAGACGGTTTATGTCTCAATCGAATGGGTGAAACAGCCGGAGGATTTGGCTCGTGTAGCTGGACAATACTACGATAAACCATAAATGCTATTTGAAAGACTTACTTTCAAAGGCAGCTTAAAGCAAGTTAGGAGGGAACAGGATGAACAAGGGATACATTACCCAGGTTATGGGTCCGGTTGTAGACGTTAAGTTTGAGAGCGGAAAGCTTCCAGAAATCTACAACGCCCTTAAAGTTAACTATATCGCTCAAACCGGTGCCGAAGAGAGCATCGAATTGACGCTTGAAGTCGCGCTTCACCTTGGCGATAACTCTGTTCGTACCGTAGCAATGGGTTCAACAGACGGTCTTGTACGTGGAGTTGATGCTCTAGATACAGGTGCACCAATCTCCGTTCCAGTTGGGGATATTACACTAGGACGTGTATTTAACGTACTAGGTGAGAAAATTGACCTTAATGAAGAACTTGGCGAAGTTCGCCGCGATCCGATTCATCGTCTAGCACCAGTATTTGATGAACTTTCAACAACTACTGATATTCTTGAAACAGGAATCAAAGTAGTAGATCTTCTTGCACCATACGTTAAAGGTGGTAAGATCGGTCTATTTGGTGGTGCCGGTGTAGGTAAAACGGTACTTATCCAGGAACTGATCAACAACATCGCCCAAGAGCACGGCGGTATCTCGGTATTCGCAGGTGTTGGTGAACGTACGCGTGAAGGTAATGACCTTTACTACGAGATGACTGATTCAGGTGTTATTAAGAAAACAGCAATGGTATTCGGTCAGATGAACGAACCACCAGGTGCACGTATGCGTGTTGCCCTTTCTGGTCTTACAATGGCAGAGTACTTCCGTGATGAGCAAGGACAAGACGTTCTTCTCTTTATCGATAACATCTACCGCTTTACACAAGCTGGTTCAGAAGTATCGGCATTGCTTGGACGTATGCCATCAGCAGTAGGTTACCAGCCTACACTTGCTACTGAGATGGGTCAACTTCAAGAGCGTATTACTTCAACTAACAAAGGTTCTGTTACTTCAATTCAGGCAATCTACGTACCAGCCGATGACTATACTGACCCGGCTCCGGCAACGACGTTTGCTCACCTTGATGCAACAACTAACCTTGAACGTAAACTTTCTGAGCAAGGTATCTACCCTGCGGTGGATCCACTTGCTTCTACTTCCCGTGCGCTTTCTCCGGAAATCGTTGGGGACGAGCACTATAATACTGCGCGTGAAGTGCAACAAACACTTCAGCGCTACAAAGAACTTCAAGATATCATCGCTATCCTTGGTATGGATGAGCTTTCTGACGAAGATAAGCTTACTGTTTCTCGCGCTCGTCGCATTCAGTTCTTCCTTTCTCAGAACTTCCACGTAGCTGAACAGTTTACTGGACAAAAAGGCTCTTACGTACCAGTTAAAGAAACGATCAAAGGATTCAAAGAAATCCTTGATGGTAAACACGATGATATTCCAGAGGACGCATTCCGTCTTGTAGGAACAATTGAAGAAGTAGTGGAAAAAGCTAAGCAAATGGCATAATGAAAAGCGGAGGCGACTGCCAACGCTGTCGATGTCTAGCTCCAGCGCCTACCCCCTCGAGGTCTTAAGTCAATCATCATTGTGGCAAAGACCGCCACATTGATGCTCGCCTTAAGCATGTCGGGGGTGACCAAGGCGCTTACGCTTTTCTAAATTACCATCACCACACCCAGGGAGGGGTACAATGAATACATTGAAAGTCAGTGTAGTCACCCCTGACGGCCCGGTATACGAAGGGGAAGCTGAACTAGTCAGCGTAAAAGCAAAGAGCGGTGAGCTCGGTATTTTACCAGGACACATTCCGCTTGTTGCCCCTCTTACAATTAATGCGGTTCGTTTCAAAAATGGAGCGGATACACTATTACTGGCCGTTAGCGGTGGGTTTGTTGAAGTAAGACCAAAGCAGGTAACGATCCTTGCTGAGTCTGCAGAGCTACCTTCCGATATTGACGTGGAACGTGCACGTGCTGCGAAGGAACGAGCAGAAGAACGCTTAAATCAAGCGAAGCAGGATAATGTTGATTTCAAACGTGCTGAGCTAGCGCTTAAGCGTGCAATCAACCGTCTGGATTTGGCAGGTAAATAATGATGAAGCACCAGAGGAGACGTTCCTCTGGTGCTTTTTTGCGCGGAAATATAGGTGTTAAGTTACATCATGAGGGAGCATGTCAGCTATCTTATTAATGGTTTTCCAATTTCGAATTGTTGCATACTCATTGACTCGAGTTAAGTAGGTCGCAAGCTTTGAATTTCGAATACTATAATGAAACAGAAGGAAAACGTCTCTTCCGATCAGCTCACATTCTTCTTTCTCAGAAGCATATGAAACAAGTTTTTCTTTAGCATCTGTCCGGAGTGGTTCCGCTAACATAGCTACATAAAGGCTTTCTCCAACAGCCTTTTCTTGCGCTTTTGCAATTTGTTCCTCGTGAAACGGACAACTCTCGATCATGCTTTGCCACTCTGTTGCAGATCTTATTAATACAGGCACTTTCAATCCGAACTCGGTGCTGATGATTTGTTCCACTCTTCTCCTTGAACCTTCTTCCGATTCTTCTGAATCAAAAAAGACATTTCCACTTTGTATATACGTTTTCACATGTAGAAAGCCTTCCTTTGTCAGAGCATCTCGTAAATCAGCCATCTTTAATTTGTTTTTTCCACCAACGTTAACCCCTCTTAATAATCCAATATAGCTCGTCATTCTTGTCCCACCCTTTATTCACTTTGATATGCCTCTGATTTGAAACTAGTCATGATTTAATTACGATGTGCTAAAGCGATAATCCTCCACAATTTCAATTATTTCATTCAGAATAATCATTTCTAGAAATTGTTTTTAGTTGTTTTTGATCATATATTTCATTCCACTTCCTGCTCGTTTGCACAAAGCTGCTTTGTAACAAGTAATCGGATGGGTACTTTTTAAGTAATACGGCAAGATGGCTACGAATGCTTTCAATGTCTTGATCGGTTAGGGGCGATGATGGTGTGATTCGTAGATTCAACTTTATAAAAAAATCTTCTTTTTCCTCACTTGTTGCCTGTTTTTTGAAATAGCCCCACATATGTTGGAGTGTTGTCCGCATACCTTTTTTAGTAAAGGGGAGAGTTAAGCTTTCACTGATGAGATCATAAACATCAACTAGCTCTTCAAGAGACTGAGCGTTTTTTAAGGCTTCTCCTACCTTTTGATAATGTTCATATCCCTTTGCCATCACGGTATATTTGTTTTTTGCCCACAGCTTCTCTGTAAGCGTTCTGATTCTTTTGTCTGGCATACGACCACCTCTGTTCGAAATTTTAAAAAAACTTACGAATAAAAGCAAGAATAAGAGTTGGGATGTTGAATTAGTATACAAGACTAGCAACTTTACAGCACGATGAGAGGAGAGACCTGAATGGGTGAATCGCTTAACGTGTACCAAAATAGTTATCTCTTCGTAATGATGTTTCTTTTCCTTGGCCTTCTCCTTCCAGCTGTTGCCCTAACAGCAGGAAGATTCCTTCGTCCTTCAAAACCAACACCTGAGAAACAAACAACCTATGAAAGCGGCATAGAGCCGTTTCACCAAAGCTGGATCCAGTATAACGTTCGCTATTATTTATTCGGACTGCTTTTTGTGATATTTGATGTCGAAACTGTTTTCTTATATCCGTGGGCGGTTGCTTATCAAAAGCTTGGTTTCTTTGCGTTCATTGAAATGATGATCTTTATTGTCATGCTCTTAATTGGCTTACTATACGCATGGAAAAAGAAGGTGCTGAAATGGATATAAACCTAGAGAATATTACACCGGAAGAATATGAAGAAATGAAGCAGAATGTGTTCCTGGCAACGCTTGAAAATGTAAAGGCCTGGGCAAGAAGCAATTCACTATGGCCGCTTACATTTGGTCTCGCATGCTGTGCAATTGAAATGATGGGTTCAGGGGCCTCCCATTACGACCTTGATCGCTTTGGAACATTTTTTCGAACATCGCCAAGACAGTCTGATGTCATGATTGTATCAGGAACCGTAACGAAGAAAATGGCTCCTGTGCTAAAGCGTCTCTATGACCAAATGCCTGAACCTAAATGGGTTATCGCCATGGGTTCGTGTGCCACAGCTGGTGGCCCTTATATTCATTCCTACGCGGTCGTCAAAGGGGTCGATCAAATTGTACCTGTCGACGTATATATACCTGGATGTCCACCTAATCCAGCAGCACTTATCTATGGAATTAATAAATTACAGGAAAAAATTCGCTATGAAGCTCGAACCGGAAAGCGGGTGACCAATCGATGACAGATGGCAAAACACCTGAAGAGCTAGCAGAAGAAAAGCGGATAGCGGTTGAAGAGGCAAAACGGAAAGCTGCTGAGTTACGACAAAAGCAGGCTGCTGAAGCTGAGAAACCTGCAGACGACCTAGAGCTTCAGAAGAAAAAAGCAGTGGCTGCTGCAAAGGCCAAAGCCGCTGCCCTTAAGAAGCAAAAAGAACTGGAAAAAAATGAATCAGTGAGTGAAGAGTCAGACGACCTAGCGTTAGCGAAAAAGAAAGCAGTAGCAGCAGCAAAAGCCAAAGCGGCGGCTCTCAAGAAGCAAAAAGAATTGAAGAAGGATGAAACAACTAGCGAAGATGGAGACGCTGTTCTAGCAAAAAAGAAAGCCGTAGCAGCCGCGAAGGCGAAAGCGGCGGCCATCAAAAAGCAAAAAGAAATGCAGCAGAATGAAGCAATAAGTAAAGGTGGAGACGATGATCTAGCGAAAAAGAAAGCCGTAGCGGCTGCAAAGGCCAAAGCTGCAGCGCTTAAAAAGCAGAAAAAGGATGGAGCGTCTGATATTTCAGATGAGAAAGCGAAAGCGGTAGCGGCCGCAAAAGCGAAGGCGGCTGCAAAGGCGAAAGCAAAAGCATCTGAAGAAAACGAAGAGCCTGTAGAAGAGACCCCTTCACCGAATCAACCTGTCCTTGACCGCTATCTTCACATCATTCAACAAAATCTTGGTGACGATCTTTTAGAAGACGCTTATATTAATCGTCTTGCAAAAGACGTTCCGACGCTCGTTGCTAAAAAACACACGTACTTGAAGCTCGCCCAATTTCTTAAACACAATGAGCTTCTCGCTTTTGACTATCTTTCAGAAACACATGGAACAGATTTTGAATCGCATATGGAAATTTACAATCATCTTTACTCCTATCAGAACAGCCAGAGCGTAGCGCTCAAGGTGAAGATAGATCGAGAGGAACCAGTTATAGATTCTCTTACATCCCTCTGGGTGGGGGCGGACTGGCCTGAGCGTGAGGGGTTTGATTTACTAGGCATCGTGTTTAAAGGACATCCCAATTTAACACGAATTATGATGCCTGATGACTGGGTGGGGCATCCCCTTCGAAAAGATTATGAGCCGTATGATGTGGAGGTGTAGCAATGATACGGACAGAGGAAATGCTTTTGAATGTAGGACCTCAGCATCCGAGCACTCATGGTGTCTTTCGCATTGTTCTCAAAATTGATGGAGAAATCATTAAGGAAGCTAAGCCGGTGATTGGTTATCTGCACAGGGGGACAGAAAAAATTGCGGAGAACCTCCAATATACGCAGATCATCCCATATACCGACCGGATGGACTATTTAGCTGCGATGACGAATAATTACATCCTCTGTCATGCCGTTGAGACGATGATGGCAATGGAGCTTCCAGAGCGGGCAGATTATCTTCGCATTATTGTCATGGAGCTTGGACGAGTAGCGAGTCATCTCGTTTGGTTCGGAACATACCTTCTCGATATTGGTGCGATGAGCCCATTTCTATATGCATTCAGAGAGAGAGAAGTCATCATTAACCTATTAACCGAAATTTCAGGTGGTCGTCTTACCTTTAATTATATGCGCGTAGGCGGAGTGAAGTGGGATGCGCCAGATGGATGGCTTGATAAAGTTCGTGCTTTTGTTCCTTATATGAGAGAACAGCTTGCTGGCTATCACGATCTTGTAACGGGGAATGAAATTTTTATGGCAAGAATCAAAGGAGTAGGTGCTTATTCGAAACAAAAAGCACTTTCGTATTCCTTGAGTGGGGCAAACCTGCGGTGTACCGGTGTGAAATGGGACCTTAGAAAAAACGAACCGTATTCGCTTTATAACCGCTTTGAATTTGATGTTCCAGTCTTCCGGGAAGGCGATGCGCTAGCGCGTTACCATTGTCGCATGGCTGAGATCGAAGAAGCGTTGAAGATTGTAGAACAAGCGGTAGAGCAAATCCCATCTGAAGGACCTGTTATGGCAAAAGTACCGCGGATTATTAAACCGCCTGCAGGAGAGACGTATGTTCGAATTGAATCACCACGTGGCGAAATCGGGTGCTACATCGCATCAAAAGGAAAGAAAGAACCTTATCGCCTAAAGTTCCGCCGTCCCTCCTTTTATAACTTACAAATACTACCTGAGTTGTTAGAAGGGGAAAACATCTCGAACTTGATTGCGATCCTCGGGGGCATTGATATTGTGCTCGGGGAGGTGGATGGGTAATGATTAACAACATGCTTGGATCTACACCGAGCTACTGGCAGACACTTGGATTTTTCCTCGTAGGTGCTGCGATGTTGATGGTCGTACTCGGTTTTGTAACGTACGCTATTTTGGCAGAGCGAAAAGTACTTGGCTTCATGCAGCTCCGCCATGGTCCAAACAGAGTAGGGGGAAGGTTCGGTTTACTGCAAACGGTAGCGGATGTGCTGAAGCTTTTACTTAAAGAAGATACCATCCCAAGAGACGCAGATCGTCCATTGTTTATCATTGCACCGGTTGTCGCGTTTGCCCCAGCCTTTATTGTGATTGTCGCCCTTCCATTAACAGAACGAGTTTCGTTTGCGAACATTGGCGTTGGTTTGCTTTATTATATTGCGATTTCTGGCATTTCTACGATCGGAATCCTGGCAGGGGGCTGGGCATCAAACAATAAGTACGCTCTTCTTGGTAGCATGCGCTCGGCGGCTCAAATGATTTCCTACGAAATTCCACTTGTCATGAGTGTGATCGGCATCGTGCTTTTGACAGGATCGCTTAATTTAAACACGATTATTGCCGAGCAGGAGAGCGTGGCATTTCTTTTTAAGCAACCGCTCGCCTTTGTGATTTTTCTAATCGCTTCTGTTGCTGAATTGAACCGTACGCCGTTTGATTTACCTGAGGCGGAATCCGAGCTCGTAGCCGGATATCATGTAGAATATTCTGGCTTCCGCTGGGCGTTCTTCATGCTTGCAGAATACGTATATTTATTCGCTATGGCTTCGCTAACGACGATTCTATTTCTTGGCGGCTGGCAGGCGATTCCTTACTTATCCTTTATTCCAGGACCAGTCTGGTTTGCACTGAAATTTATCCTAGTCGTCTTCGTGATGATCTGGATTCGCGGTACATTCCCTCGACTAAGAGCGGATCAGCTCATGTCCTTTGGCTGGAAGGTGCTATTGCCACTCGCACTATTGAACATATTTCTAACGACCGTTGTCATTGAAATCATACGTTCATTCTAGATAAGGGAGGAAGCCCAACATGCGAGGACTTGCGAAAGGTTTAGCTTACACCCTCAAAAATATGACGAAAGAGAAAGTAACCTATAACTATCCGGATCAGCCACTAGCCTTACCAGATCGATTTCGTGGCATTCAGAAGTTTTATCCTGAAAAGTGTATTGTCTGTAATCAATGCGTCGCCATATGTCCAACTGACTGCATCACCTTATCAGGTAAGAAGCATCCAGACCCAAGCAAGAAAGGAAAAATCATCGACACGTATGATATTAACTTCGAAATTTGCATTCTTTGTGACCTTTGCACAGAGGTATGCCCGACCGAAGCGATCATTATGACGAATAATTTCGAGCTTGCCGAATATAGCCGGGATGATCTTTTTAAGAATTTAGAATGGCTCGATGAAAATGACACGAACCTTCGAAAGGAAAATAAAGTATGACCGGAGAGCTGTTCGTCTTTCTTTTCCTATTTCTTGTGACGATTACTGGCGGCTTGCTAATGCTTAATTTAACGAAAGTGATTCATATGATGATGGCGTTAGTGCTAACTTTTCTCGGCATTGCTGGACTTTACGTGATGCTTTCAGCAGAATTCGTGGCTGTTGTGCAAGTTCTGATTTATTCTGGCGCTATTACGATCATCATGCTATTTGGCATCATGCTCACGAAGCATTCTGAAGAAGAAACGAAAACAAGCTGGGCAAAGAAAGGGCTCGTATTAACTGGGATCACCGTATTCTTTCTGATCGTCTTTAAAGGCATTCGTACTGTTTCTCTCGGGCCGCAAGCTGAGAGCTTGCACGAAAATAATACGGAGCAAATAGGTATGATGTTGTTCACAGATTACGTTATTCCATTTGAACTTGTATCTGTGCTCCTACTCGTCGCTCTTGTCGGAGCGATCATTATTGCAAAGAAAGATGATCCCGATGATAAAGAAGGTGAGCAATCATGAGCTCAATCCCGCTTTCGGCTTTTCTATTAACGGCGCTAATTCTTTTTTGTATCGGTCTCTACGGGGCATTAACGAAGCGGAACGCCGTCATTGTCCTTATCTCGATCGAGTTAATGCTGAATGCAGTGAACTTAAATCTTGTAGCTTTTGCAAAATATGGCGTAGGTGCTTCGATTCGGGGTCAGGTATTTTCTCTTTTTACCATTACAGTCGCTGCAGCGGAAGCCGCTGTCGGTCTTGCCATTCTTATGGCGCTTTATCGGAACAGGGCTACCGTCAATGTAGATGAAATGAATACACTCAAAAAGTAGCGAAGGGGGTATAAAAGTGGACTATGTCTGGCTTATACCAATGTTGCCGCTTCTATCGTTTCTCATCATTCTATTCACTAGGCCAATTCTTTATCGAAAGGCTGGAGTTGTGGGCACCGTTATCGCTGGTGCTGCCTTTATTTGTTCCCTTCTCGTGCTTTACAGTCATTTCGTTCAAGGGAACTATCTCGTAGAACACAACTGGCTCTCCATCGATTTAGTGGTGATTACGGTGGGGCTTGAAGTGAATCCGCTAAATGCTTTGATGCTCGTGATCGTCACGCTTGTCAGCTTTCTCGTACATATGTATTCGATCGGTTATATGGCGAATGACGAGCGCTATGCAACGTTCTTTAGTTATCTTGGTTTGTTCACTTTTGCAATGACGGCTCTCGTTCTCTCACCAAACCTCCTTCAACTTTATGTTTTCTGGGAGCTTGTTGGTGTTTGTTCCTTTCTACTAGTAGGTTTTTATTTCTATAAACCAGAAGCAAAGGCAGCTGCAAAAAAAGCTTTTATCGTCACAAGGATTGGAGATATTGGTCTGCTTATTGCGATTTTTCTTCTCTTTTGGCAAACAGGAAGCTTTGAACTCGATGTCATTTTTGAAGCGGCTCAAGCAGGCGATATTGCCCCTTCAATGGTCACGCTCATAGCGATTCTTATTTTCGTAGGGGCGATAGGAAAATCTGGTCAGTTCCCGCTCCACACATGGCTTCCTGATGCTATGGAAGGTCCAACCCCAGTCTCGGCTTTAATCCATGCAGCGACAATGGTTGCTGCGGGTGTTTATCTCGTTGCTGTCATGTATCCACTCTTCGCAAGTTCAGAAACGGCTATGACAACCGTTGCCATAACAGGTGGATTCACCGCCATTTTTGCAGCGACAATCGCCCTTGTCCAGAAAGACATTAAACGCATACTTGCCTACTCAACCATTAGTCAACTAGGGTATATGATGCTTGCCCTTGGTGCAGCGGGCTACACAGCAGGAATTTTCCACCTGACAACTCATGCGTTCTTTAAAGCCTTACTCTTTCTTGCTGCAGGCAGTGTGATCCATGCGGTCCATGAACAAAACATTCATAAAATGGGGGGGCTTCGAAAAAAACTGCCTATCACAGCAGTTCTCTTCTTAATAGGTTGCTTATCCATTTCTGGATTTCCGCTATTTGCAGGTTTTTTCAGTAAGGATGAGATACTTGTCGCGACTTATGCGGATGGGCGCTACATTTTATTTGCGATTGCTTTAGTAACCGCTTTTCTGACAGCGTTTTATATGTTTCGTCTTTACTTCCTCGTCTTTTCTGGCACAGGTTCGCGTGAAGCGAAAGAGTCTTCTCGGGTGATGTTGATTCCAATGATTGTCCTTTCGGCTTTGGCTATTGTTGCAGGGTATATTCAGACAACATGGTTCGGTTCGTTTCTTGGTGACTGGCTAGAAACGAGTCCTTATCCGATATTAGCCAATCATCATTCAGGACCATCGTGGATTCCGATCAGTGCGAGTTTGTTAGCCATTGCAGGAATTGGACTCGCCTGGTTCATGTATGTAAGAAAAGGCATGGCTCCAGGTGAAGGGAGCGAAGTGCATAAGCTGTTAACGCATCAATATTATATCGACGAAATATACGAAGCTACCTTTGTAAAAGGAACCCGCGTGATCGGTTATTTCTGTTTGTATTTTGATCGCTTTATTATTGAAGGAGGCGCTCAAGGCATAACGGGAATTGTAAAGCACTTAGGAAAAATAGGAGCAAGAATTCAATCCGGTCAGGTTCAAACATACGGCACTGTAGCATTCTCTGGTTTAGTGGTTGTGCTCCTATTAATTGCAGTATTTGGGGGGTATTTCTAATGGATGAGTCTTACTTGCTAACGATCTTGATTTTCTCCCCGCTACTTGGTGTCATCGTTCTTGCTATGATGCCCTCACAGCATCAATCAATCAAAACAGTTGGTATTCTTGGCACTGTGCTACCACTAACGTTAACGATTTTTGTATTTAGCTTATACAATCGAACAGTATCAGGGGTTCAATTTGCGGAAACACATCAATTGTTTGAGTTAATGACTGCGATTAGTCCCAACGAGCCTTACCCAGTGACTTATGATCTTGGGGTCACAGGGCTATCGCTCCTTTTTCTAATGCTATCTTCATTGATTACGTTTCTCGCCTCACTTGCAGCCCTTCGCATTCAAGAAGGTGTGAAAGGCTTTTATATCCTGTTTTTGATACTGGAACTTGGCATTCTCGGCGTTTTTTCAAGCGAAAACTTGTTTTTGTTTTTCTTATTCTTTGAAATAACTCTTGTTACGATGTTTCTACTTGTAGGGAAATGGGGCGGATATGAGCGGGAAAAAGCAGCCTTCTCTTTCTTAGTTTACAACGGGATAGGCTCGATCCTATTGTTGATTGTCATTATCGTTCTCTTTGTTGAGACGAGAACGACAAATATTAGTGAGCTAACTTCCCTCTTACAAGAGACAGAGTCCTATGAAATTATATCTGGAAACACTAGAATGTGGCTGTTTGCCCTGCTGTTACTGGCATTTGGTACAAAGCTTCCAATCGTACCGCTGCATACGTGGATGGTACGAGTACACGTGGAGGCTCCAATCGCCATTGTGATGATTCACGCCGGTGTATTACTTAAAATAGGTGCATATGGCCTCATACGTTTCGGAGCAGGTTTTTTCCCAGAGCAGCTAAAAGAAACGGCAGTTCTTCTAGCTATTCTTGGCGTCATTAATTTGCTGTATGGTGCTTTTATTGCCCTAGTTCAAACAGAACTTCGCGCTGTTCTAGCCTATTCCTCGATTTCGCATATGGGAATCGTCATTCTGGGCGTTGCTTCATTTAATACCGCGGGTCTTCAAGGGGCAGTGTTCCAAACAATTTCTCATGGTCTTATTGCAGCGCTGCTGTTCCTGCTTGTTGGTGTACTGATCGACCGTTTTCACACGACAAAGCTTGGAGAATTAGGAGGCATCGCAAGTCAGACGCCCCTTTTTGCAGGGTTTTTCCTCGCAGCCGGGCTGGCATCACTTGGATTACCTGGAATGAGCGGTTTCATCAGTGAATTTCTAGCTTTTTTAGGCTTATTTGAAACAATGCCTGTAATCGGAAGCATAGGCGTGATTGGTCTCATTTTAACAGCGGTTTATATGCTTCGCGCCGTTCTTGCGGTTACTTTTGGTGAAAGACGCCCTGCGTTTGATAAGGAAAGAGATCTATCTGCCGTTGAGCTTGTTCCATCAGCTATTCTTCTCAGTATGATTATTTGGATTGGTGTCTATCCTGCAGTGTTATCTAACACACTTCAAATCGCTCGTACACTCGGGATCGGAGGTTAACGAATGGATATCGATACGTTGCTAGCATACCAATGGAGCAGTATGATGCCAGAATTCACTATACTAATAACAGCAGTTGCACTCTCGTTGATCGATCTCTTTATGGATAAAAGGCGAGATAGGTCTATTCTCGTTTGGCTCGCAATCGTCGGCATCGCACTAGCCATTGTCTTTCTTATTTTTCAGTTTGATAATGGAGTTGTCACGATTCTAAATCAAACTTATCGACTGGATTCTTTTGCGAAAGCGTTTAAGCTTCTTATGCTAATTGGGACTGGTTTCGTTATGCTTCTAGGCTTGAAAACGAATGATCTAAGCGAAGTGAAAGGTGAGTACCACTACCTTCTTCTAACGGGTTTACTAGGTGGTATGATGATGGCTTCGAGTGCAGATCTGATTACGCTTTTTGTAGGTCTAGAATTATTAAGCCTTTCTTCATATGTTCTAGTGGGAATTCGAAAGAAAGATAAGCTCGCAAATGAAGCGGCGTTTAAATATGTTGTTAATGGCGGTATAGCGACTGCGATTACGCTGTTTGGGATGAGCTATTTATTTGGACTTACTGGAGAGACGAATATATATGAAATTCAAGCGCTAATGGGAAGCGAAGTCGTGACGGAAAATCGTTATCTTGCCGTTTTTGCTTTTCTCATGATATTCGTTGGTCTAGCCTTTAAAATTACGGCCGCTCCGTTTCATATGTGGGCACCAGATGTATACCAGGGAGCCGAAACACCGATTACAGCTTATCTAAGTGTTGTTTCTAAAATAGCCGGATTCGCAATCACACTTAGACTGCTAATGGTACCGTTTGTCTTTGCACCTGGTACGGGAAAAGTGATTACACCAGAGGGAATCAGCTATGAAACGCTACTTGTATCGGTTCGACCTTATCTTGTTCTATTAGCTGTTCTAACAATTCTTATAGGAAATGTGATGGCACTAAGACAGCTGAATGCAAAACGACTTTTGGCTTATTCCAGCATTGCGCACGCAGGGTATCTTCTTGTACCGTTAGCCGCTCTTTCTGAGTTAGTCTTTGATGCGGTGTGGTTTTATCTCGCCGCTTATCTGTTGATGAATCTGGGGGCTTTCGCTGTCATCCATGCCTTGACGGAAAATGATGAGGAGGTCACGGTGGCTTCGTTTGCAGGACTATTTCAGCGAGCGCCGTATGTAACCATTGCTATGACCATCTATCTTCTATCTCTCGCTGGTATCCCGCTCACAGCAGGTTTCATCGGTAAGTTCGAGATTTTCATGAGTGCCCTTGGAACCGAACCGAAGCGATATTTTTTAGTGGTGGCTATGCTAGCGGGCACAGTGCTTTCCTATGTTTATTATTTTGGGCTGTTTATTCAAATGTACTTTCGACCTTCCCAAACAAAAAGGCCGGTTTTGGCATCAAATGGCATCGTCACCGTGCTAGCCATAACGGCAGCTGGAACCGTTTTACTTGGGGTTTTCCCTTCCATTGCGTTAACCTTTATACATGATCATTTTCAATTTCTAGAGATTTTTAATCCTTAGAACAGCAGATCATTCTGCTGTTTTTTTCATGAATGAGTGCATTCCTACCAGATTATGACGAAAATGACTTATTTTGAAATGAAATAATCCCTTTTATAGTGGGAAAGTAGGGTATTCATTTGGGTGGAAATCTTTTATAATAGGCTTTTAGATGGAATAATGTACGTTTGTCGAATGATGCACTTGCAGATAGGGGGTAGAGAAGATGACAGAAGCACTGGCGCAACAATCGATTTTAACGATTGTCATTAACCTGGTTTTCATTATGATCACCTGGTGGGCGCTACAAACCGTTCGGTTCGATGTATTCTTTAAAAAACCGAACAGTCCACAGGCGAAAGTCCTCATGATCTTACTAACCCTAAGCATCGGCTCCCTCGCAAGCAGTTTCTTCCTAGATTACTACAACTGGTCACTCCGTCTACAATATTTCTTTTGAAAAATGAAAAGCGAAAACGCCCGTTTAAACCCGACAAGCGCTGGAGCCTTCCAGAATGAACACGGTCTTTGTGTTCAGTTTGGAAGGTGAAGCGATCGAGGGTTTGGGCGTTGTAGCTAGACAACGAAAAGCGAATGTGCCCGTTTAAACCCGACAAGCGTTGTAGCTAAACAAACACACTAGCGTTAACATACAGAAGCTTCGTACGGAATTTGTCGGGAACTGACTACAACTTCCATGTATGCACTCCCTCCTCATGGTCACACTGAAAGATAAGAAGACCTGAACGGGGAGAGGGTTAAGATGAAGCTTCTAATCGGAGTATTATCTATTTTACTTTTAGCGAGTTTTTCAAATGGTACATCAGTCTCAATTGAAGATGACACGGAAGTAAAAGTAACCGAAATGGCGAATGTTTTATTAACCCACAATTATTCAATTGAGGGCTGGTCTCTTTACACACGAGAAAAAGTGAGTTTCATCCAGGAATCGTTAGGGTACAAAGGTATTACGTCTAAGCTTACAGAAAGAGCACCCGGTTTTTCGTGGGGTGATCTGGTAAAAAATGATGGAAATGTAAAAGTAAGTGGGACAAGAATTGATTCTAAGCTAGGTACGAAAGAAACACTGACACTCGTGTCATATCCAGAAAACAATCGCATTAGCTCTTATCTTATTTACAAAATGGAAATAACAGGATTTTCTCAGGAGGAATGGCGAACAACGTACGAACGTTTTAAGGCACAAAAGACACAATTATACCCGCAAGAAACACCAGTTTTCACTTGTTTTGTAGGCGAGAAAAATGATACAATGAACATTGTTTTGTACAATGAAGCAGACAAGCTGTTAGGAGCTTTTTCCGCTTCAAAAGTAGAAGAAATCAATGAAGAGACGTTTGTATCTCTTTCCGCATACCATGAAGAGTGGGAAGAAGATCTTGTAACGAACAACAAGAGAATGAACATACAAATAGCATTACGCAATACAGGAATAGGCGGCGGAATAACCGCAACAATTGGCACACCAATAATTACGACTGAATATTAATATACAAATAGGACGCGGAGGGGAATACGTTGGAAAAAATCATCGTCCGAGGTGGCAGGAGATTGTCTGGCTCTGTGAAAGTTGAAGGAGCTAAAAATGCAGTCTTGCCCGTCATCACAGCATCTATTTTAGCAGGAGAAGGCACGAGCACGTTAAAAGATGTGCCTGCCCTTTCAGATGTACACACGATAAGTGAAGTATTAAGCTATCTTAATGTTGAGACGCAAATAGAAGGCAACACGATTAAAGTAGACGCAACAAAACCTTTGGAAACAGAGGCACCATTTGAAGCAGTTCGTAAAATGCGAGCTTCGTTTCTTGTAATGGGACCACTTTTGGCCCGCGTGGGTCATGCTCGTATTGCACTACCTGGAGGTTGCGCAATTGGTTCAAGACCAATTGATCAGCACCTTAAAGGGTTTGAAGCGATGGGTGCAGAAGTTACGATTGGTAACGGCTTTATTGAAGCAGGCATCAAAGGAAGACTTCAAGGAGCAAAGATTTATCTTGATTTCCCAAGTGTAGGCGCCACTGAGAACATTATGATGGCTGCTGTACTTGCTGAAGGTACGACAGTAATGGAAAACGTTGCTCAAGAGCCTGAGATCGTTTGTCTTGCAAATTATTTGAACGCTATGGGTGCGAAAGTTCGCGGTGCAGGTACTGCTACAATACGCATTGAAGGCGTAGAGAAACTAGTTGGAGCAGAGCATGCTGTAATCCCAGACCGTATTGAAGCAGGAACATTCATGGTAGCTGCTGCAATTACTGGTGGTAACGTTCTGATCGAGAATGCTGTATCTGAACATCTTCGTCCACTTATTGCGAAAATGGAAGAAATGGGCGTAGAAATTACAGAAGAAGGTCAGGGACTTCGTATTGTTGGACCTGAAACGCTTAAGCCTGTTGATTTGAAAACAATGCCTCACCCTGGATTCCCGACGGATATGCAATCCCAGATGATGGCGTTGCTACTTCAAGCGAAGGGTACAAGTGTGATTACCGAAACAGTATTTGAAAATCGGTTCATGCACGTGGAAGAATTCCGCCGCATGAATGGTAACATTAAGATTGAAGGACGCGCTGCTATTATCGAAGGGCCTTCTACACTTCAAGGTGCAGAAGTATCCGCTACTGATTTGCGCGCTGGAGCTGCTTTGATTCTTGCTGGCCTTGTAGCTGATGGCTACACTCGCGTTGATGAGCTTAAGCACCTGGATCGCGGTTACGTGAACTTCTCCGGAAAGCTTGCAAGTCTTGGAGCTGACGTTGAACGCGTAACAGTTGGTGAAGATGCAAAGCCTGCAACAGAATCAACTGAAGAACAATCAGTTAACATGAAACCAAAATTTGCATAATCTAATAATAAAGATAAAAAGGAGGCCATTGGCCTCCTTTTTTGTATGCAACCAAAATAAATACTATATTTAATGACTTACAGATTATTGGTAAAAAACGTTTGCGCTGCTAGCATTTCTGTTCTAAATGGTTGTCCAACTCCATACGATGATAGGGGTAAACAATCGAGAAGGAGGCATGCGGATGAAGCGAATGGTAGGTTCACTTATTCTATTTGCAGCGATTCTAATCCTTCTTCCATCTATCCTGGTTTTACCTTTTGGAACAACGGAGATGAAGCAACCAGTAAGTGAAGGAAATCAGATGGCTGAGAAGAAGGTGAAAGAAGTGGTGGAAGTGGAAGTCCCGGTCTATCGTTCAGCAAAGACTGTGACGACGAGCATACCGATCGAAGATTATGTGAAAGGCGTTGTTGCCGCTGAGATGCCTACAGATTTCAATATAGAAGCTTTAAAGGCTCAAGCTCTCACAGCGAGAACATTTGTCGTAACAAAGCTCACAAACCCTCCTGCGGACCTTCCCGATCAAGCGGTTGTAACGGATACGGTTCAGGATCAGGTATATAAAGATGAAGCCGAGCTTAAGAAAGCATGGGGCAAAGACTTTGAAGAGAAATATGCAAGAATAGAAGAAGCAGTTCAAGCCACAGCTGGACAAATTTTAACGTATGATGGGAATCCGATTTATGCTTCCTTTTTCTCAACAAGCAACGGCTATACCGAGAATTCGGAAGATTATTGGGAAAATAAAGCACCGTACTTAAGAAGTGTCGAAAGTCCTTGGGACGTTGATTCTCCAAAATATGAAGATAAAGCGACGTTTACAGTAGCCGACTTCGAAAAGAAGTTAGGAGTGACGCTCACTAATAATCATTCGATTGGAACGATCAAAAACTTGACGGAAGGTAAAAGAGTTGCGGAAGTTTCAATAAATGGGAAGCAGTTTACAGGAAGAGAAATCAGGGACCTTCTTGGACTTCGTTCTTCTGACTTTACATGGGACCGGAGCGGCGATACGATTACCGTTTCCACGAAAGGATTTGGGCACGGCGTAGGCATGAGTCAATATGGAGCTAATGGAATGGCTGAGGACGGTAGTGCTTACTCTGATATCGTTAAATACTATTATCAAGGAGTTGCCATTAGTGAAATGGAAAAATACGTGACGAATTTTACAGCCCAAAGATAAAAGGCCGCATTTAATGCGGCCTTTTATCTTTGGGTAAGTTTTGTGAATAGCTATCATTTAAAGAAGGGTAACTTAAATCTTTTCTCTTGTTTTTCGATAAGTGTTGTCCAATTTTTTACGAAAGCTGGCTCACGGTACTCCTTATCTACTTCGATCTTGCCAAATGATTTATCCTTAACTTGTACCATTGCTTCAGCCAAAGCCTTAATGTTATTTTTTTCAACCATAAGTCCGTTTTCCTTGTCTTTAATTAAATCTCTTGGTCCGTATTTAATATCATAAGCTACAACTGGGCAACCATTGTTTAGGCTTTCCATGATAACGAGTCCAAATCCTTCGTACTGACTTGGCAGGAAAGATGCCTTTGCAGTAGCAAATACGCTTTCTGGGTCATCTGTTAGCCCTTTTAAGAAAATGTGCTTTTCAAGCTGATATTCTTTGATTTTTTCTTCGAGCTTTTCTTTCATCGGGCCTTCACCATATATATCAAGAGTGAAAGTAGGCAGCTGTTCTCTAGCCAATTGAAAGGCTTCGATTAAATGGTCAGGTTGCTTCACATCAGTTAAGCGACCGATGAAAACAAATTTATTATCACGCTCTCCCTTCAAATTCAAGGTTGATGGCGCGATAGAATGCGGGATAATGCTAATCTTTTCATTGTTGAAAATTAAATGAGAGAGATCCTTTTTTTGCTCTTGGGTTAACGCGACGATATGATCCACTTCATCTGCATGGTCGATAATATATTGATAAGATGATTTGATATCATTGATATCTTCACTTTGTAAGTGTGTATTATGAAGAATCGCGATTTTCGTAAGGTCGTTACCTTTCAGCTCACACATAGGTTTATCAAGAAGACGAGCGTCATTGATAATAGTAGAAGAATCCTCAATCATCTGCTCCAGACAATAGCGGAAGAAATCTTTTTCTGTTTTAAACTCAAGGATGCCTTTTTCAGTGAAATGATGGATACGGATAATCTTGTTGTCACTCGTCCCATCGTATGTTTGGTTAACATAAGCATGTCCGCGATCATCATAATAGATCTCTTCAAGTTTATTTGTCGTCCCTTGTTTGTAATTGATCTTCCGATGGCATTTTCCTCGTTTATTAAATTCCTTTCGACACGCACGTTTGCGATTATAAGGATCCATAAAATCAATGAATTTAAGTGATCCATCTTCCGAATCGTAACTCTTATAAAGAACGTATTCGCCGTTTTCAAAATAGCGATAGGCTTTATTCTTTTTAATTTCACGATACGTGAGTCCTTCTTCCTCAAGGGGTTGTTCGACTCTATCGCCTGAATAAGAACGATCGGCAAGATAGTCGTAGATGTTCATCATCTTCACCGAACGCGGTACTTTGTTTTCACTATAATATTGCTCATATATGTCCCCATAGTAAGGATTGTAATTTGTTGTGATAATAGTATAGTTCAGGTCAGCCTGTTCTACTAATTTCTTAGTACGATCGAGGAGGGACTTTGTTCTGCCTCCAAATTGCTCGGGCAGTGTTGATGTAATGACGTAATTCATAATAGAGTAATCCCCTTCATTCTCGTCTTGAATAAATCAAAACGGATTTTAGTGCCAAAAGTGTTGTTAAAGGTTATATACCCTCATATTCAAGTAATCATTCTTACAAACAGATAACAAAATATAAAACAAGAAATAATGGCATATATAGAAAAATACGCCTAAAATCATAAGTAAATACTGGGAAAATCGAAATCATGAATAAAAACATCCACCTTATCAAAAAATAAATAGACATTTTTTTAGGAACATGTATATAAATCTCGCAACCTGACCACAATGTTGCTGAGGTGATGAACAAATGGGAGACGAAAAACAACGATCTCATCCTGTTGAAAAAAGCGCTTCTAAATGGCAGAAGCTAGCAAGAAAACGCTGGATCTATCCGGCAGTCTATCTTGGTTTTGCAGCAATTGTTCTTGCAGCCGTTCTATGGATGCAAGGTGGGCAAGAAAATGCTGGCCCGAAAGATTTAAGCGGAATTGATGAAGAAAGAAGTGCCTTTGACACTAATGACGAGTCCGTTCCAGTCCTTGGTGATTCAGAAGTCTTTAAAGTACCTGCAGCCGAAGATAGTGGTGTATTTGTGCAGAAACAATTCTATGACACATCAGCTAGCACGCAAGAACAACAAGCAGCCCTTGTTTTCTATAATAATACCTACTACCAAAATGCAGGAATTGACTACGCTAGTGAAGATGGAGCAAGCTTTGAAGTCAAAGCTGCAATGAGTGGTAAGGTTGTTAAAGTATCAGACGACCAGCTGCTAGGAAATGTAGTTCATTTAGAACACGCAGATGGGGTTGTCACTGTCTATGAATCGCTTGAAGCAGTTGAAGTGGCAGAAGGCGATAAAGTGAAGCAAGGCGATAAGCTTGGTAAGGCTGGAACAAACACATTTGATACAGACGCTGGTGTACACGTACACTTTGAAGTTCGTAAAGATGGTACTCCAGTTAACCCACTTGATGTTTTTAATCAACCTTCTTCCGCAATTGAAGGTCCAGAAAAGGCCGGCAATGAAGTTTCCAACCCATCAGCCTCAGAAGGTACTGATGTTGAGAACAAAGACAACAGTACAGAATCCGAAATGGATGCTGAGAAAGACGCCGAAGATGATGCAAAGAGTGCTGACGAGGATAAATCCGACGAGCAAAATACCAATGAGCAGAAATCGGATGATCAAAAATCAGATACAAAGGATTCAGAGTAACAGGAATCCCCGAGCAATCGGGGGTTTTTTATTTGTTCTCATTTCAATATGACACCGTTCGACCTTTCCCGGGAAATAGCATGCTAATTCAAGTTTTATAGCATAAAAAGAATTGAAATTGCTTGAAATCCTGAGGATTAAAGAAATCAATTAGTAAATAATTGCATGCAAAGATGCGAAGAGAAATACTATAGAAGAGGTTCTTTTAGGAAATGATTTAGCATACCAAAAAGGCAAAAATCGGACATTATAAGAAAATTTAAATAAAATCCCTTGTCCCTCTTGACTTTTTGGTATATAACCACCTTTGCCTTAATAAAATGTTACAAAACTTAGTAAATGAGGGGCAGAGGTGAGAAGTTGTGGTAAGGCTTCGAAGTATTCTTGCATGCAATACTCCTGACATCATGTAGGTCGACCTGATGACTAGAGCTTCGTAGCATGATCACTTTATCAGTCTCATTTCGCATCTCTCACATCCAATTTAGGGAGGCGAGTGGTGTGCACGATTACATCAAAGAGCGAACCATCAAGATTGGAAATTACATCGTGGAGACTAAGAAAACGGTGAGGGTGATCGCCAAAGAGTTTGGAGTGTCCAAAAGTACCGTTCATAAGGACTTAACAGAACGGCTTCCCGAAATTAATCCGGACCTCGCCAATGAGGTGAAGGGGATTCTCGAGTATCATAAATCGATACGCCATCTCCGCGGCGGCGAAGCGACGAGAATAAAATATAGAAAGGATACGGAAAAAGAAGAAGCTGTCAAATAATACGCCTAAAAACGACATTTTTTTCTAAATACTTTCTTCCTGGTTCTTTATTTGTGGTACAATATACTAATGGATAAGTAGTTTAAACATACTAGGACTGAGACAATAGATGAGTGAAAGAATACAGGGAGGATAAGTCATGTTTTCACGTGATATTGGGATTGATTTAGGTACCGCGAACGTACTGATTTATGTGAAAGGCAGAGGCATAGTGTTGGATGAACCTTCTGTCGTGGCATTAGACACTGGTACTGGAAGAGCACTTGCTGTAGGTGAAGAAGCAAGACAAATGGTTGGCCGGACTCCTGGAAACATCGTTGCAACACGTCCATTGAAAGATGGCGTGATCGCAGACTTCGATATTACAGAAGTGATGCTGAGACATTTCTTGAACAAAATTAATGTAAAAAGCTTTCTATCTAAGCCGCGTATTCTAATTTGTACGCCAACAAACATTACGTCTGTTGAAAAGAAAGCGATTAAAGAAGCTGCTGAAAAAAGCGGTGGAAAACAAATTTTCCTTGAAGAAGAACCAAAAGTAGCAGCGATTGGCGCTGGCATGGATATATTTCAGCCAAGCGGTAATATGGTTGTGGACATTGGCGGTGGAACGACGGATATCGCAGTTCTTTCAATGGGCGATATTGTCACCGCCTCTTCCATTAAAATGGCAGGGGACAAGTTCGATTACGAAATCCTGGATTACATCAAGAAAACGTATAAGCTTCTCATTGGGGAGCGGACAGCAGAACAAATTAAGATTAACGTAGCAACGGTATTTCCAGGCGGCCGGAAAGAAGAACTTGATATTCGTGGACGCGATATGGTTTCAGGACTTCCACGCACAATCACAGTGAAATCTGATGAAATTCAGCAGGCCCTTCAGGAGCCAATTACACATATGGTAATGGCCGCGAAGAGCGTACTTGAAAGAACTCCTCCAGAACTTTCAGCAGATATTATTGATCGTGGTGTCATCATGACAGGCGGGGGTGCTTTGCTTCACGGTATTGATCAGCTATTCGCTGAAGAGCTAATGGTACCTGTACTCATTGCCGAAGAGCCGATGAGCTGTGTTGCAAAAGGGACAGGCCTCATGCTCGAGCATATTGACAAAATTGCAAAGAAAAAATTAGTCTAAATTAGAACGGAAACTATTCGTAAGGGTGTAATCATAATGGCGAACAACCATGAAAAGGTGAACCAGACCTCAGAGCATAAGGAACTTCTTAATGAAGAGGCCATAAAAACGAATAAGAATAAAGAAACGAAAGAGCGTAAGCCAAGGATTCGGTTAATTCCAATCTGGCTACGCCTTCTTCTCGTTGCCCTATTGCTCGTCGCTTCACTTGTAGCAGGTGCGATGATCGGTTACGGTGTCATTGGAGACGGAAGCCCTGCAGATGTCTTTAAGAAGAGTACATGGATAAAGATTAGTGATATCGTCAAAAAAGAAGAGTAACAGTTAGGAGAATGAATTATGTTAGATAGTCAGGACATTAAGAAGATTATCCCGCATCGTTACCCTTTTCTGCTCGTTGATCGAATTCTTGAAGTAGAAGAAGAAGTAAGAGCAGTTGGTATTAAGAACGTTACAGCGAATGAAGAGTTCTTTAATGGACATTTTCCAGATTACCCTGTTATGCCAGGTGTGTTAATCGTTGAAGCGCTTGCTCAGGTAGGTGCTGTCGCGATGCTGAAGAAGGAAGATAATCAAGGTAAGCTAGCTTTCTTTACTGGTATTGACAAATGTCGCTTTAAAAAACAGGTTAAACCGGGAGATCAGCTTCGTCTAGAAGTTGAAATCATTCGTATCAAAGGACCGATCGGCAAAGGAAAAGCAACAGCAACAGTGGACGGCGAAGTTGCAGCAGAAGCTGAGATTATGTTTGCTTTGAAGTAGGACAAGCAAATCCCTATTTCCGTGATTTATACGGAAATAGGGATTTTTTGGAGTGTGAAGTTCATATTAGTAGAGGCTCGATGATGACTCAAATGTTGATGTAATGTTAAACGATCATAGAGACTATGTAAATTCTAACAAATACTCTTTTTTACCTGCTATGATTTACTCAACCGCTACATAGCGGTAAAACTTATCGAGTTCAGGGAGGAATTTTGGAAATGAATAACAAGAAATTCATGCTCAAAATTGCAACTTCGTTAGTAGCTGTTATGTTAATCACAGCGTGTAACAGCGGTGAAAATGATTCTGATAACGGCAATAACTCTATGAACAATGGAAGCAACACCGAAGAGCCAGCGGCTAACGAAAACTCTGAGAACTCTGCTGAATAAGAACTTTCTCTCCTGTCCTTCGTGGACAGGAGTTTCTTCTTTCAAGAGATAATTCTTTTGTAAACAGTTGATTTATTCATTATTACCATGATGGAGTTGCCACTTCTTAAACTCTAAATAGTCTGCGAAATCTTTTTTTGTAATACCTGAGCGCATCGCTTCTTCGATTAATTCTTTCCACTCCGTGTCGAGTGCCGGCTCCTCGTGATCTTCTTCTAATATGAACACTTCCATAGGAACCTTTAATTCTGCCGCTATTTTTTCAAGAAATTGAATAGAAGGATTAGCCTGTTGATTTCGTTCAATCGAACTTAAATAAGACTTGGCAACCCCTGCCCGTTTAGCGAGTTCAGTTAAAGACAGTCCCATACGATTCCGATAAAGTTTAATTTTTTCCCCTATCATCCCTTTACCTCGACTTTATCATTATTTATTGTTTTAATTTTATCAAGAACAATTTGTTCTGTAAACAGAACAAATGTCGTGTTTTTATATTAGTCTTCTAAAAGTCTCGTTGAACAAAATAATTAAAATTTAAGAACGAGAGAGTATTTAGTAGTATATAGCAGATTATATGCTAATAACAACTCAATACAAAGAATTTTCAGTCTTTTTAAACTTCCAAAATAAGACTATATTAGATGTACATTCTAAATAAAGAACAAAACGTTCTTTATTAATGTCGTTTATTGATGAAATATATAAGGGGGATGGGGAATGAAAACGTATACTGACGAAAAATTGGATCAGGAATGGGTGGCCCTTATTTCAATTGCAAGAAGAATGGGATTATCTAAGGAGGAAGTGAAGGATTTTCTAATCAATTCCTCAAAAAAGTAAGGAGGAATGATGGTGATCAAGTTAGGGGAAGGAACTTTTGTCTCGTATATTTTAGGGAAAAGGATTAAAATCATTGCGGTTGATAAACAGGTCGCCAAACTTTACATCAATGACGAATATAAAGGGAAGTGCGATTTATCTTTTATTCTAGAGAAAATCCACGGACTTGAAAATAAAGAACAAGACATCAAGGGAATAATCCGAGATGAACAGAAAATGTACGATGAACTTAGGGAGATTATACAAAACCAAAATATTTCATCTCATTATGAATAAAGGGACAAAGTGGGAGAAGTTTTTTGTTATTTATTTAGCATGTATTAACACTCTTGATGGATTTATCACATATTGGGGAATTCAAAATGGATGGATCGGAGAAGTGAATCCACTAATGCGAGCGCTATTTCAAATGGATCCACTTGTTTTCCTAATGTATAAAATAGGTTTGTCTATTTTTCTGATCGTCTTACTTTTAAAATTTCATCACTTAAAATCCGTTTTAATACGGATTTTATTAATCGTGGCTTCAACAATATATTCTTTCATATTGTGTATCCACGGCTATTGGGTATATATACTGTTACCCAAATAGATAAGAGCCTACTGGAAGATGTCGGCTCTTAAAAAAACAATTTATTGATCAGACCCCTGTTTGGCCCGCCACTTATTAAACTCCAGAAACTCCCTGAACTGGTCCTTGCTTATACCAGACTCCATCGCTTCTTTAACGATCTTTTTCCATTCCGAGTCTAACTCACTCTGATGAATAGGATCATCTCCTTGAAGTAATACCTCTACCGAAACATCAAGAACATTAGATATTTTATCTAGGAATTGGATAGAGGGATTTGATTGTATATTTCGTTCAATTGAACTCAGATATGACTTGGCCACATTCGCGCGTTCCGCTAATTCTGAAAGAGATAACCCTTTGCGTAAACGATACTTCTTTACTTCTTCACCTATCACGTGTATCCCTCCGATGCTTCGACAAATTTCTTTGATTGTATGTAATTATACCAGTATGTTATTGTTCCGTAAATAGAACGAAAGCGGCCTCCGTTCTGCCGCTTTCGTTCAGGTTACACTCCTTCATTTTTGAGAAACGCTTTGATTTCAGAAATTTTGATGCCCAATTCCTTCGCTTCTTTCATTAGTTTAATCCATTCCTCGTCAAGATTTTCTTCTGTATGTACGCCCATGTAACTCCTCCTTAAACTCTTTCCAGGTAGTTCAGCCATCATAGAAGCCTTCTCAGAAGAAGCTTCCTTAGATCTGTTTACTTTGCGCCCACTTTTTTTCAAAAATGGTTGCCCTTTTCTGGAGGATACTTTGTACGATCCATCATATATTTATGAAAATCCTACTATCATAATAGGTCATTAAACCTACGAAAGGTGTTGTAATTTGTAAGAAATATCAAAAATATATGACTTTTTTTGTAAATAAATAGCTTTTTTAAAATTTGGTGTTAGGAAAATACATACATCCACTAGCGATGGTCAAAATAGGACTATTACAAAGATGGAGGTTTTTCTATGAAAAAGTGGATGTTGTTATTGATGACGATGTTACTTTCCCTGAGTATTGCGGCTTGTTCGAATGCAAATGAAGAAGAAGGACCGGTAGAAGATCCCGAGATGCAAGAAGATACACCAGAAGATGAAGAGAATGTTAACGAAGATGATGGAACGATTGATCAGGAAGACGATGATACAATGAATAAGGATGGTTCAGAAGAAGGCGATAAAGATGAAGATGGTAACATGGATGAAGGGGATATGGACGATACAGAGCAAAAATCAAATGATGAAACTGAAAACCAGCAATAGGGACCTTAACGGGTCTCTTTTTTATATAAAATTGTCTAAAAAATAGGTGGACGGGAATAGTCAGAAAAAAGGAGAGTGTTAAATATGAAGAAGGTAGCCGTTATAACAGGTGGTGGATCTGGCATTGGAGAAGCCGCAGCTAAACGCTTTGCAAAAGAAGGCGTTCGAGTTTGCTTATTTGATTTGAAGGAAAGTCGAGCCGAACAAGTGAAGGAGTCGATCGTAAAAAACGGGGGAGAGGCGTTTGTCCTTGATGTGGATGTGGCCGATGAAGAACGAGTTACATATGGTTTGAAGGAAGTTGTTAACAAATGGGGACGCGTTGATATTCTGTTTAACAATGCAGGAATTAATGGCACACTGAATCCGATTGAAGAAATGAAGGTTGATGAGTGGGATCAGACGATTGAAACAAATTTAAGAAGTACTTTTCTAATGGTGAAACATACAATCCCTTATATGAAAGAAGATGGAGGGAGTATCATTATTACTAGTTCCATAAATGGCAATCGGACTTTTTCGAACTTTGGTATGTCTGCTTATAGTACTTCAAAAGCAGGACAGGTAGCCTTTATGAAAATGGCTGCTCTTGAACTAGCGCAGTATCACATTCGCGTAAACGCCATTTGCCCTGGGGCAATCGATACGAACATTGATCAAAACACAGACAAGAAAGATAGTGTAGAAGAAATTGAAATTCCAGTAGAATATCCTGAAGGAAGTCATCCGCTTGAGCAAAAACCAGGTTCGCCACAACAGGTGGCAGACGTCGTTTACTTTCTAGCTTCTGATGCATCTAGTCATGTAACAGGGACAGAGATGTATGTTGATGGAGCGGAATCGCTGTTATAATGACTAGCTGCTCGGGTTTCTTATTGACGAAGCTCATTTGTCAGCTTATCGTTTAGGTTGAGGTGAAGCAGATGTTTACTAAAGTGCACCATGTTGCGATTATATGTGGAGATTACGAAAAATCAAAGGAGTTCTATGTAGGTACACTCGGTCTTAAGGTTATCGAAGAAACTTACAGAGAAGAACGAAACTCATACAAACTTGATCTTGCCGTCGGAGATCATACGAGAATTGAATTATTTTCATTCCCGAATGCGCCAGAGAGACCAAACTATCCTGAAGCAATGGGATTAAGACATATCGCTTTTGAAGTATTAGACCTTGATAAGACCGTTATTCATCTAACAGAAAGAGGAGTATCTTCTATTGAAGATGTAAGAGTAGATGAGCTCACAATGAAGCGGTTCACCTTTTTCAGTGATCCGGATGGTCTACCGATCGAGCTGTACGAAAAATAATGAAATTTTCTAAAAATAAGTTGATTACTTCCAAATCCTGTGGCAAAATAGATCGTGAAAGCGTTTGCTGGGATTTGGAACAGTTAGCTTATTTTTTATTTATAACTGCAAACGGTTTCCTAAAATTTACGGTTTTGTGCAAACGGTTTCACTAATCGTATTTTCAAGGGGGAAAAGGATGAAAAGGGGTAATCGAAGGAGATTTTCACTGTCACTCGTCGTCGTTCTGTTGATTCAATTGCTTGCTGGAGCTATTCCTGGAGCAGTGAAAGCGGCAGCAGTTAGTCCTCTCATAGACGGATCATCAGCTACGTTTATTTATGAAGGAGATGGGA
Source organism: Pseudalkalibacillus sp. JSM 102089 (assembly GCF_041366475.1). Lineage (NCBI taxonomy): Bacteria > Bacillati > Bacillota > Bacilli > Caryophanales > Fictibacillaceae > Pseudalkalibacillus > Pseudalkalibacillus sp. JSM 102089. The sequence continues at coordinate 415,044 of NZ_JBEWYW010000002.1, read as the reverse complement.
GCGAAGAATCGGTCCTTGTTGCAGGTGATTTTACAAATTGGCAGGAAGGGGCACTTCCACTCGAGAAGGTAGATGACGTCTGGGAGTTAACGATAGATGGTCTATCCGATGGACTTCATCAGTACAAATTTATCGTGGGAGATGAATGGATGAAAGATCCTTTAAATCCAAATGGTGGCGATAATAGTACCTTTACGATTGGCGAGGTGAAAGACGAACGAATTGTCACCCTTGTTGGCGATTTGCAGGACGAGCTCGGTGCTTCAAAGGAATGGGATCCAACAGCTGAGGAAACAAAGATGGAAGCCATGGGAGGAGGATTTTATGAATTCTCTGGTGAACTTCCAGCAGGGAGTTATGAATATAAAATAGCGATCAATCAATCTTGGGGAGAGAGCTATGGTGATGGTGGAAACAATCTTAAATTAACACTGGATGAGAAAACAAAAGTAACGTTTTATTATCATGATGGAACACATGCGATTGCAGATTCAACTACTTACACACCTCTAAAAGAAAAATCACCTAGACTTGTTGGCTCGATCCAGCCTGCCATTGATGCAGGAGCAGAGTGGAGCCCTGATCAGTCAACAGCGCTTCTGACTGATGATCAATTTGATAATGTCTATTCCTTTAAGACAAGCGTACCAAAAGGGAATTATGAGTATAAAGTGGTGCTTGGCGATAAATGGGGAGACGATTATCCAGCAGAGAATGCAAAGTTGAACGTCATTGAAAAGGCAGACGTCACGTTCTTTTTCAATGCCGATTCAAAAGAAGTAAGCACAGATTATAGTGCTGAAGGGTCAGATGGTGCAGTAAATAAGGCGAGTCTTCTACATAACTCATGGGAAGAAGCTTATCGTGCTCCATTTGGCGCTGTGAAAGAAGGAAAGACGGTAACGCTACGTCTAGCAGCAAAGAAAGATGATGTAGCGAAAGCCGACCTCTACATCAAGAATCAAAATACGGGTACAAGCAAACTGATCTCAATGGAGAAGGCAGCCACCAATGATGGGAAAGATTTTTGGGAAGCGAAAGTAACGCCTGAAGAAAAAGGACTTTACGGCTATAAATTTATCGTGCGTGATGGTTCAGCAAAAGCGGAGTATGGAGAAGATACGAAGCAAGGAGCGGTTGGAAAAGCAGTTGATACGAATGCTGAACTTTATCAATTAACGGTCTTCGATCCAGGATACGAAACGCCAGACTGGATGAAAGAAGCTGTGGTGTATCAAATTTTCCCTGATCGATTTAATAATGGAAATGAAGAAAACGATGATGCGAAGGAAACCGCACGTGGTCATGAACCAATTGAGCACCAGGAGTGGGGAGAGCTTCCCGATAATCCAAGGCTATCGGACAGTGCAGATTATGATGGAGATAAGATATGGAGTAACGATTTCTTTGGTGGGGATATCGAAGGCATTCAAAAGAAGCTTGATTATATTCAATCCCTTGGTGTAAATACCCTTTATTTAAATCCAATTGCTAAGGCAGCATCAAATCATAAATATGATGCAACGGATTGGAAAACGACTGATCCAATGTTTGGAACACCTGAGGAATTTAAAGCATTTACCGATGAACTTGAAAAACGTGACATGCACCTGATTATGGATGGCGTATTTAATCATGTTGGGGATGACTCCATCTACTTTGATCGCTATGGTAAGTACGATGTCGTTGGGGCTTATGAATATTGGTCTCGTATTTATGACCTAATGAATAACGAGGGCATGAGTGAAAAAGATGCGAAAGTAGAAGCACGAAAACAGCTTGAAAAAGAAGGCCAAACGTTTAATGACGAATATGGCTTTCATAACTGGTTTAATATCAAAAATGAAAAAGTGAAGGATGAAAATGGGAAGGAACGCTACGACTATCAGGCGTGGTGGGGATATGATTCTCTTCCTGAAATCAAAAGCGTTGAAGGAGATGCAGTTGATTATGATAGTGAGTTAAACAATGAGAAATTCTCTGATTACATTATGTATGACAAAGATTCTGCATCAAAATCATGGTTAACAAATGGGGCTTCCGGATGGCGCCTTGATGTCGCGAATGAAGTCGATATGGAATTCTGGCGTGAGTTCCGTGATGAATTGAAATCTGAAGAAATGGCCGGTGCCGGAGCAACGCTGAAGGATGGGGAAGAGCCGCTGATTCTAGGTGAGATCTGGGATGATGCATCAAAATACTTCCTAGGTGATCAATATGATTCCGTGATGAACTATCGTTTTGAAGGTGCTATTCTTGATTTCTTGAAAAATGGGAATGCAGCAAGTACAGATGAGAAGTTGATGGCAGTACAGGAGGATTACCCTGATGAGGCGTTTCATGCGCTCATGAATTTAATGGGATCTCACGATACGCCTCGTGCAATTTATGTACTTGGTGGCGGAACTGACACGTATGAACGAGCTGAGTTTGATCCGAATTACGATCACGAGCTTGGCGTGCAGCGCTTAAAGCTAGCTGCGGTTCTGCAAATGGGTTACCCAGGTGCCCCAACGATTTATTCCGGTGATGAAGCTGGTGTAACGGGTTCTAAAGACCCTGATGATCGTCGCACGTATCCTTGGGGAGATGAAAATGCAGAGTTAGTAAAGCACTATCAAGCTGCAGGAGCTGTTCGTACTGAAAATGCAGATCTTCTTGCATACGGGAAGCTCACAACCCTGCATGCAGACGGGGATGTCTATGCTTTTGCTCGTACGAATGATGACGGTGCAGCAATCATTGCAGTGAACCGCGGTACCAAGGCGCAAACGATCGAACTAAATGTGAAGGAAGTTGTGAAAAACAACATTTCATTTACAGATGGACTCGCGAAAGATGACAGCGTAACGGTGAAGGATGGTAAGGTTTCGGTAACGATTCCTGCGATGACTGGCCGCATGCTAATTGCTAATGAAGGTCAGAATTTTGAGCGACCAAAAGCGGCTAGCGACTTGAAAGCTTCTGCTGGAGAAGGAAACGCAACCCTTTCTTGGACAGGTGATGCAGCGAAATACAAAGTGTATCGCTCAACGCTACAAGGGGCGATGTATGAAGAAGTGAGTGTATCGGAAGACAAGGAACTTACCGTTGATGGATTAACTAATGGCCAAGCTTACTTTTTTGCCGTGACGGCGATCGATGAGGATGGCAATGAATCGGTAAAAGTGGAAACGAAGGAACCGACGATTCCGCACATCGAGTGGAAAGAAGGAAAATACGAAATTTCTTCAGTTTCAGTCATTGATGATCAAGTGTTGGATCTATCAAACACTTTCGCAATCGAAGCCAGTGTGAAAATAGATGGCGCAACGGAATCAGGTCTTGCAGAAGGATTAATTGGAAAACTTCAAGTGAAGCGTGACGGTGAGTGGCAAGAGTCTAAAGCGACTTACACAGGACAGGAAGAAGAGGCTAATGGATTTAAAGCGGAATTCCGCCCAATTGAGAAAGGAACATACGCTTACCGACTAGCTTTTTCAACTGACCGTGGGGCTACGTGGAAAACAACGAATACAGAAGAAGTCACGTTCTCTCAAAATCAGGATGATACGAAGGCCCCTGCAGATGCTGTGAAGCTTGAAGAGCCGTTAAAGGAATCTGGACAGGTAACATTAAACTGGGCACTTGAAGGAGCAGACAACCCTTACTTATTAGCGGTTGAGCGGGATAGTCAAACGGTTGAACTTCTAGATAATGCAGAAGCAGTGACGTACACCGACTTCGCTGTTGAGAACGGCAAAGCGTACACCTATCGCATCGTAGCGTATGACAAAGCTGGAAATCAAACCGCTTCTAATAAAGTAACGGTAACTCCGGATATTGTGATGGTAGACGTAACATTTAAAGTGCATGCGCCTGACGATACACCGCTTAGCGCAAAAGTAACGATGCCTGGTGATCAAAATGGGTGGAGTACAAGTGCATGGGAAATGTCTCGTAATGGAGCGGTATCACCGGATTGGGAACTACAAAAATCTTTCCCAGAAGGAACGGTCTTAACGTACAAATATGTAAAAGGGGAGTCATGGGATCAGGAAGGACTTGCCGACCATACGCGTAATGATAAGTCTGATGATGACGTCAGCTTCTATGGTTACGGAGCAGAAGGTACAGATCTTAAAGTGACGGTAACGAACCAGGGCAGTAATAAAATGGTTGTACAAGATGAAATTTTCCGTTGGATCGATATGCCCGTTGTCGTAAACTCTCCTGAAAATGGTGCCGTCGTGGAAGGCGATACGGTAACTTTTAAAGGAAATGCGATCAAAGAAGGAAACCTAACAATTAATGGTGAGAAAGTAAAAGTGAATGAAGATATGACGTTCACACATGAAGTAAAGCTAGTAAATGGTGAAAATGAAATACCAATTACAATTGAACCATCTGACGAAAATAAATCTAAGATTTTCAATAACGATGGTGGAGCGATTGGAAAGAATACGAAGAAATATACGTGGAAAGTAACATCTGATGCTGGTGAAGCGGAATCGAAGGAACCAGTGAGAATATTTGGAGATAATCGCTATGATACAGCTGTTGAGATCTCAAAAGAAGGCTGGGATGAAGCGGATACTGTTGTTATTGCACGAGGAGATAACTTTGCAGATGCGCTAGCTGGGGCACCACTCGCGTATAAATTAGATGCACCTATTCTTTTAACGCGTGAAAAGGGGCTTGAGAAATCGGTCATAAGCGAAATTAAGCGCCTTGGTGCGGAGAAAGCGATTATTCTTGGCGGGATATCAGCCGTACCGAAATTTATCGCTTATCAGTTAGAAGGACTCGATTTGAAAGTGAAACGAATCTATGGAGATGATCGTTTCGAAACAGCTGCTAATATCCAGGCGAGTCTTGGTGGTAACCCTGATAAAGCTGTCGTAGCAAGTGGAATGAACTTCCCTGATGCCCTTTCTGCGGCATCTTACGCAGCAGAAAATGGTTATCCAATTCTGTTTACAAAGCAGGACGTTGTGCCAAAAGCAACGGAAGTAGCCCTTCGCAGTGTCGACCAGGCGATCGTCGCTGGTGGTGAAGCAGTGGTTAGTGAGAAAGCGTTCAGCAAGCTACCGGATGCGAAGCGCTATGCAGGTGAAAATCGTTTTGGTACAGCGGCGTCAATAGCAACTGAACTTAACCCATCTCAGCACGTGTTCATCGCAACAGGCATGGACTTTGCTGATGCGTTAACAGGTTCCGTTCTAGCTGCTAAACAAGAGGCGGCGATGCTTCTTGTAAAGCCAGATGAATTGCCTTCTGAAACATCTGAAGCCATGGAAGAACTAAAAGCAGATACGTACACTATTTTAGGTGGAGTCAATGCGGTTAGTGATGATGTGGTTGAGGGATTGAAATAATGCTTAATGGGGTCAGGCTCGCGCCTGACCCCATTAACAGACAAAACACCAAAAAGTGTCCGCCGCAGGTGGACACTTTTTTAATGCAAATGTCTCTCCCATTGTATTGAACCTATAGTGGGTAGGGTTGAACGGTAGGAGGGGAATGAGGGGGTTAAGTACGTACCTGTCCCCCTCATTCACGCCTATTACCTCCCCCCTCATTTTCCTTCAAGTGAATTAAAAAATATTTCTGAATAATTTACAAATTAACTATTCCCAAATTCTTGAAAGGTGGTATACTACAATTATTAACCCCGATATGGTAGAAATTCCCCATTTTCCTTACTAAAGGAGCAATTCGAATGGCTCGTAAGAAACGCAATTGGTTCCCTGGTGCTAAGTACCATATTATCTGTCGAGGGAATCGAAAAGGACCACTTTTTGAAGAGCGTATTGATCGTCTGAAGTACTTATTACTTTTAGAACAAGCTCGTCTCGTTTTTCCGTTTCGCCTACACGCATACTGTCTCATGACTAACCATGTGCATCTCTCCATCGAAACCTTCGATCATCCCCCTGGTGAAATCATGAAAGTAATCAACTCCAACTATGCAAGATATTTCAACGACAAATATGAGTACACAGGACATGTCTTTCAAGGTCGCTATTTCGCTGAACTTCTCGATTCGATTGATTATGAAATTGACGTGAGTAAATACATCCACCTTAATCCAGTTAAAGCTCGTATGGTAGTAAAGCCAGCGGACTATATGTGGAGCAGTTATCGTGCGTACATTTCTGATCGCAAGAATCCACACGCTTCCCCAGATTACATACTCTCACTATTTCAGGAACCTTCCCGGGAAGCTTACCAGCGTTATGTCGAGAATAGTGAACCCTCAACACCACCAGACCTTGTTAAACAATGGCTAGAGCGAAAAGGTAGCAAAGTGTATGTGCTCTCCAAACTTCCAGAGTAACGATGGGAAAAGATCCCGCCATAAAAATTAATCACGAAAGAGAAGTGAACGAATGGAGCGCTGGATCTGGCTAAGTTCGATTCCGCATGTGGGTCCGGTGACACAAAAAAAGCTGTTGACCGCTTTCGGAACTCCTGAACGAGTCTATGATGCCTCTCTCTCTGAACTCCAGAATGTCCGTGGAATCTCTCGCCTTGCACGCGAAGCAATAATGGCTACCCGTTCACTTGAGAAACCAAAGCGCGTTCTCGAACTTGTTCAGCAAAAGGAGATCTGGCTATTACCCCGAGATGACCCGCTTTACCCTGTATATGCAAAAAATGTTCCTGAATCGCCCGTTCTCTTATATTACAAAGGTCATATCAAGCCAAGCTTACCTTCTGTCGCAATAGTTGGTTCCCGTTCTTGTTCTAATCAGGCGCGACGTGCTGCGAAAGAGTTATCCACCAAACTCTCAAGCCTGAACATCCCTGTTATTAGTGGTCTCGCTAAAGGAATCGATCATGCTGCTCACACTGCCTGCCTCGCAAATTGTGGGCAACCGATTGCTTTTGTTGCAAATGGAGTTGATACTTGTTACCCGAAAGAGCACCGCTCGCTCTTCGAAGCAATATCAATTGAAGGCGCTGTCATATCGCAGTATCCACCTGGCACAGCACCTACACCAAAGCAATTTATTCAGCGAAATGCGTTAATCAGTGCATGGTCAAGTCATGTCGTGATTATGGAAGCTAAAGTGAAAAGTGGTGCTATGACGACAGCTCATTTTGCGCGGAAGCAAGCAAGAAACGTCTCTGTTTTCAATAGCAATGATGCTCGATTTAGGCAGGGGACAAACTGTCTAATGAAGCAAGGTATACGTCCTTATATTGATTTTCATTCAATTGAAAACGAATTAGAAAACCCATATACTCTTGAGTCACCAAACTAGTATACTCCTCGCTAGACTAACGTGTAATGATCCCTCAAGGATCTTCAAGATCATCTCCCCCGACTAGAGCATGATGGATCCAACCCATCAGGGAAGAGGTGTAAGAAAGAAGAAGATAAACCTGCCTCTTAACCATCCAATCGAGCCATCGATAGGGTGGTTTTTCTTTGTGATCAAAACTAGTTCTTTAGACTAGTATGTGAGCAGAAAATGAAAGAGTAAAGAAGAATGAAATCTATCGTTATATATTAATTTCACCGTTTCTTTACAGTGCGAAAAATGAAATAAAGAGTTTTCAAGGAACAATTGTTGTCCCGTGAGCGCGGACAAAACCAGCGAGAACAGTGGTTTTGTATGTGAAGGGGGTCAGGCTCGCGCCTGACCCCCTTTCACAAAATGAAAGCGTCATCTAAATTTAGACAATTTACGCTATTTTTACACATCTGGGTCAAAAGTTATTGTATACTGACAATTGGTGGTATCATCACCAAAATTCGACTACATATCCGGGGGGATGAAATTTGAAACGAAGGTCAACCAGTCGTTTTATTAGCTTTGCGCTAATATTTTCAATGGTTCTTAGCTTTTTCGCGGTTCCTGTTTCTCAGTATGCTTCAGCAGCTGAAGACACATTTCAGGACTTAATCATTTCAGAATACATTGAAGGCGGGAGCTTCAACAAAGCGCTTGAACTTTACAATGGAACAGAAAATGAAATTGATTTAGCAAACTACACTCTTGAACTTTACTCCAATGGGGAGACCACTCCACAATATTCTTTACCATTAGAAGGTAAGCTTGCCGCTGGAGAAGTCTTTGTACTTGCCCACGAAAAATCCAATCAGTCAATTTTAGATCAGGCTGATGTAACAAATCAATCCGTCGTTAATTTTAACGGAAATGATGTTGTTGTCCTCAAAAAAACAGACACTGTTATTGATTCTATTGGCCAAATTGGTTCAGCTGGCGATTTTGCGAAAGATATGACGCTTGTTCGTAAAGGTTCAGTTATATCTGGTGATACAGATACTACTGATGCAGTAGACATTACGAAAGAATGGACTCAATATGCAAAAGACACGACTGACTACCTCGGTGCCCACCAATCTGACGGCACAGCTCCAGACCCAGATCCAGAACCTATCGAACTCTCAACAATCACTGATGCTAGAAAAGTAGAAAACGGTACACAAGTGAAAATAAAAGGCATTGCCACAGCATCCTTTGAAACTGGCGGCCAAACGAACCTGTTTATCCAGGATGAGACTGCTGCCATTATTGTGCGTGCTGCAGGCATTACGGCTCAACCAGGTGATGAAGTAACTGTAGAAGGGGCCATGTCAGATTATTATGGCATGCAGCAAGTACAAACTAGTGCCTCTAATGTAGCCATCACAACGGAAGACAAAGGTATCCCGTCCCCTCAGTCACTCATATCCACTGATCTTTCCAAAGATAACGGTGAACAGCATGAAGCTGCATTCACTCAATTTAATGATGTCACTGTTAAGTCAGTCGATGGCAATGGTAACTTCACTGCTGAAGACGCTTCAGGTGAATTTATCATTAAACCAACAAATAAGTCTCTACTTGAAGTAGGTAAAACCTATGAAATTCTTAAAGGTGTTATTGATTACAACTATAACGAATACAAACTCGTACCTCGAAGCGCAGCTGACGTTATCGAAACAGCTTTCTCAGTAACGGCAAATCCTGCATCAGGATCTGTTATTGAAGGCACGATGGTGAAGCTTGCGACAGCAGAAGAAGGTGCGACGGTTCATTACACAACAGATGGTAGCGAACCGACAGCTGAAAGCACAGAATACACAGCGCCAATTGAACTAACTGAAGATACAACGATTAAAGCCGTAGCAGTCAAAGACAATAAATTAAGTGAAGTCGCCACTTTTGATTACACTGTTTTAAAGTCTGCTGATGGCATTAGCATTCACGAAATTCAAGGTTCAGACCACACTTCTCCTTATGAAGGAATGGCTGTTACGAAAATCGCTGGGATCGTTACGGCAAAAGACGGCAATAACGCCTTCTACATGCAAGAAGAAAATCCCGACGAGAGCACCGCCACTTCAGAAGGAATCTATGTTTACAAAAGCGGCGGCGCTGGCGTAAACGTTGGCGACAAAGTAGAAGTAGACGGTCAGGTGAAAGAGTATAAAGAAGGTGGTTATAGTGACGCGAAAGACCTTCTCACTACTCAAATTACTGCCTCTTCCATTACAGTTGCTTCTTCCGATAACACATTGCCAGAAGCGATCGTAATCGGAACAGACCGCACGCCTCCAACTGAAATCGTAGAAGATGACGAAATGAAATCTTTTGATCCTGAAACAGATGGACTGGACTTTTATGAAAGCCTTGAAGGAATGCTTATTGAGATTCCGGATGCAAACGTAACAGGGCCGGTGAAATACGATGAGCTTCCTGTATACGTAAACACAAGTGAAGATCAATTTCTTACTCGTGCAAACGGACTGCTGCTTACTGCAGAAGATCCGAACCCTGAACGTCTCTTAATTGACGTTGATGGTATTGATATTGACGTAACGACTGGTGATCGTCTCGATGGCTCCGTCACTGGAATCGTGAGCTACGATTACAGTAATTTCAAAATCCGTCCAACGGGCACATTCCCATCCGTGATTGATGGTAATACAGAACGTGAAGTAACGAAGATGGAGTCATCAGAAGGCGATCTAACTGTTGCTTCTTATAATATTGAAAACTACTATTCTGGTGTTGGCGAAAGCAAAACAGGCAAAATTGCTGAATCAATCGTAAAAAATATGAAAACACCAGACATCATCGGCTTAATCGAAGTTCAGGACAACAACGGCCCAACAGATGATGGTACAACAGATGCAAGCGAATCGTATCAAACAATCATTAAAGCAATTGAAGATGCCGGCGGACCAACGTACAAATTTGCGGATATTGCTCCAGCAGATAAAACAGACGGCGGACAGCCTGGTGGAAACATCCGCGTAGGGTTCATCTACAACTCAGATCGCGTTGATTTCCCAGAGAAAAAATCTGGCGATGCAACAACTTCTGTTAGCGTGGATGAAAATGGTCTAACGCTTAACCCGGGTCGTATCGATCCAACTAACGAAGCGTTCGAAGATTCTCGTAAACCACTTGCAGCAGAGTTTGAATTTAACGGTGAGAAAGTTGTTGTAGTTGCGAACCATTTCAACTCTAAAGGCGGAGATGGCGCACTATTTGGTGCTGATCATCCTGTTGTTCTTGGAAGTGAAGTTCAACGTGTGAAACAGGCATCAATCGTAAACGGCTTCGTGAACGATGTTGTAACGAACATGGATCAAGCGAATGTTGTTGTGCTTGGTGATTTGAATGACTTTGAATTCTCTAAGCCAATCGAAACGCTTGAAGGTGATGTTCTAACGAATATGATCAAGGAGCTTCCAAAGGAGCAACGTTACAGCTATAACTATCAGGGTAACGCTCAGGTGCTTGATCATATTCTAGTAACGAATAATCTAGCAAAACGCACGATGGTTGATAGCATTAACATTAACTCTGATTTTAGTGAAGCAGATGGTCGTGCAAGTGACCACGATCCAATGCTCGTTAAGATTCAAATGGAAAACAACGTAGATCGGACTTCAGGAGAAACACGTTATGAAACAGCAGTAGAAATTTCGAAAAAAGGATGGGAAAGTGCTGACACAGTAGTGATTGCAAGAGGCGATGAGTTCCCGGATGCACTTGCAGGAGCACCGCTTGCGTACAAATACGATGCACCGATTCTTTTAACTGAACAGAATAAGCTAAATCCAGCCGTGAAGAAAGAAATCGAACGTTTAGGCGCGAAAAAAGCGATCATCCTTGGCGGTACGTCAGCGATTTCTTCATACACGGAATATGAACTAAAAGGTCTTGGTCTAAAAGTGGATCGTATCGGAGGAGAAACGCGTTACGAAACAGCTGTGAACATTGCAGCGAAGCTTGACGGGACACCTGAAAAATCGATCCTGGCGAATGCCTTTAACTTCCCAGATGCCCTATCTGTTGCGTCATATGCAGCCAAAAATGGCTATCCAATCGTACTAACGGATAACGACAAGCTTCCTGCTGTGTCTAAGAAAATATTAAACACAACAGACGAGCAAATTGTCGTTGGTGGAAAAAGTGCAATCAGTGAAAAGGTTGTAGACAGTCTTTCCAATGCCGTTCGAATTAGCGGAGATGACCGCTATGCAACATCAGCAACGATTGCAACCGCTCTAACACCAGATGCAGACACAGCTATAGTAGCAACAGGAATGAAGTTTGCTGATGCGCTTGCTGGTTCAGTTCTTGCTGCGAAAGAAGATGCAGCAATCCTGCTTGTTAAGAAAGATAAAGTTCCAGAGAAAATTGCTGAAGCCATTAACGAAAATGACATGCACAACTTCCACATCCTTGGTGGCACGAATGCTATTAGCGACGACGTAATGAATGAACTAAAGAACAACTAAAGTGAGAAAAAGGCGGGAATTCTCCGCCTTCTCCTTTTCTATGAAACTAGTTATAAAGTAATGTTTTGAATATGTTAATTATTGTGACAAAAAGGACCATTCACCTAGTAGTCTAGTATATAATGAAAATCGCGGAGACATTCCGACAAAATTTGAGTTTTCGAAAGGGAAGGGATTACGTACATGAATATGAAAAAACCTCTTTTCGGCGTTCTATCAACAGCAGCATTAGCAATGGGAATTGCAGCAGCTTCACCGTCCACACCTGTAGAGGCGGCAGCGGGCGATTTTGATCTTACAATTATGCATACAAATGATACACATGCGCATCTAGATAATGCTCCAAAAAGAGTAACAGCTGTAGAAGAAATTCGTGCAGCTCGCGCCAATACAATTTTATTAGATGCTGGTGATGTTTTCTCTGGTACACTTTTTTTCAATAAATACAAAGGTCTCGCAGACGTACAATTTATGAACATGATGAAATACGATGCGATGGTACCGGGTAACCACGAATTTGATGAAGGTCCAAAGACGTTCTCTGAGTTCGTCAAGCAAACGAAATTCCCGATCGTAAGCTCAAATATTGATTACAGCAAAGATCCTTATCTTAGCCCTCTATATAAAAATGAAATGGCGATGACTGGTGATGATGGTACCATCTATCCAGCCGTTATCCTTGATGTAAACGGTGAAGAAGTGGGTGTGTTCGGTCTAACGATTGAATCAACAGATGAGCTATCAAGCCCAGGCGAAACGATTTCCTTCCAAAATCATCAGGAGCAAGCTGAAAAGATGATCAAAATGTTCGAAGATAAAGGCGTAAACAAAATCGTAGCTCTTACTCACCTCGGAAAAGCGGTTGAAGTTGAGCTAGCTAAATCAGTAGAAGGCATCGACGTTGTTGTTGGTGGTCATAGCCACACAAAAATTGAAGAAGCGGTTGTAGTTGATACATTTGAAGATCCAACTCTAGTTGTACAAGCAAATGAATATAGCAATTTCTTGGGTGATCTTGAAGTGACGTTTAACGAAGAAGGCGTGCTAACTGATTGGGATAATGAACTTCTTGATTTGGGTAGTAAAAGTAAGTTCGAACCTAACGAAGAAGCAAAAGCTCTCTATGATGAACTGAAGAAACCACTCGAGGAAATTGAGAAAGAAGTAGTCGGTCAATCTGACGTTTATCTTAATGGAAAACGTGCATCTGTAAGAACAGGTGAAACGAATCTAGGAAACTTAATTACAGACGGCATGCTTTACAAAGCTCAGCAGTTTACTGATGCAACAATTGCAATCACGAACGGCGGAGGAATCCGTGAATCAATCGATGAAGGTCCAATTACGTTAGGAGAAGTTCTCACAACGATGCCATTCGGTAACAACCTCGTCACGCTTGATATGACTGGTGCAGAAATCATTGATTCATTGGAGCATGGGGTAAGCGGGGTCGAAACTCAGGAAGGTCGCTTTGCTCAAGTAGCAGGACTTCGATATTCCTTTGATAAAGATCTTCCTTCTGGTGAACGAATTCTAGATGTAAATGTGAAAACAGAAAACGGCTATGAAGATATTGATCTAGAAGCGACTTACACTGTTGCAACTAACGCATATATCGCTCAAGGTGGCGACGGATACGATGCAATGGGTGAAGCTGCCGCTGACGGTCGTATGAACGAACTTTTCTTCGTAGATTTTGAAGTATTTACAGAGTATCTCGATGAAATTGGAACAGTTAAAGCGAAAGATGAAGCACGTATCGTTGAAGCAGATGCTGAGCGTATCCAGGGTGAAACGCGCTATGAAACGTCTGTGAAAATTTCGCAAGAAGGCTGGGAAACTGCAGATACGGTTGTTCTCGCACGTGGCGATTCCTTCCCGGATGCCCTAGCAGGAGCACCACTTGCTTATAAATACGATGCGCCAATTCTTTTAACAGAAAGCGGATCACTGAATAAAATGGCGAAAGAAGAAATTGCACGTCTTGGTGCGAACGATGTCATTATCCTTGGTGGCACAAGTGCGGTAAGCAATTACGTGAAATTCCAGCTTGAAGGTATGGGAATTGAAGTTGAGCGTATTGCAGGGGACAACCGATTCGATACAGCTGCAAACATTGCAGCGCGTCTTGGCGGATCTCCAAATAAAGCGATTGTAGCAAACGGCATGAACTTCCCGGATGCTCTTGCAATTGCCCCATACGCTGCACAGAAAGGTTATCCAATTCTATTAACAGAAGCGGATGAAATTCCATCAGCAACTAGCAATGCGCTTAAAGGCATTGATGGATCGATCATCGTTGGTGGCGAAACAGCTGTTAACGGTAAGCTCGATGCGAAGCTACATGCTGAAGATCGCTATGAAGGGGACAATCGTTTCGGTACAGCGGCTGATATTGCTACAAATCTTAACCCTTCAGCACGCGTTTACGTTTCCACTGGCATGAACTTTGCTGATGCCCTTTCAGGATCTGTTCTTGCAGCGAAACAAAATGCTGCAATGCTATTAGTGAAGCCGAATATGCTTCCGAAAGAAACAGCAGAAGCCATCGAGGACATGGAAGCTTATGACTTCAACGTTCTTGGTGGAGAAAATGCTGTAAGTAACGACATTTTAGATCAGCTCAAAAAGTAATCCATTCATTAAGAAAGCGCGGGAAACGTCTCCCGCGCTTTTTGATATTTATTTTATGAATAGGCAGGTATTAAAGAAAGGAAAGCTAATTGTATACGTAACGATTCGTTATAACGAATTATTTTTGGGGAGGGTTCTGATTGAAGAGGTCGGGAAAGCGAAAAATCAGTCCGCTGCTGCTGTTGATTCTCGTAATCACCATGATTATGCCGTCTCAAGCGTTTGCCACTGCCAGTCTCGATGAAGAAAAAAATAATGTCTATTATGCTGCCCTTGGTGATTCACTCGCGGCCGGCGTCATGTCGAACAATACTCTCGGTTTGAGTTACGCCGACTACATAGCTCAGAATCTAGAGCGCGTAGGTTTATTAGGAAGCTACGAAAAACCTTTTGCGGTGCCTGGAGCGACTTCTAAAGATATGTTGAACGCTTTAATGGATCGTGACATGCAAGTTAAGATCGCCTCCAAAAATATGATAACGATTACGATCGGTGCGAACGATTTTCTTCAAGTACTCGGTTCGGAACCGGAACGATTGAAGAATCCAGAAGAAGTCAAAAAGATCATCACTGAGCTATCGGAAAATTACGCTGCTATTATGGGGATTATAAGGAGCGTGAATACGTCTGCGGATGTTTATTTAATGGGATACTACAATGGTTTCTACGCTTTCCCTGAGACCGATCAACGTCAGCTCGTGGAACTAACTAGGACGGTGAATGGGATCATTAAGCAGATCGCGGCCGACTCATTCAGCCACTACGTTCCTACTTATGATGCCATTTCAACGAATTATGCAACCTATTTGCCAAATCCTAAAAACGTTCATCCATCGGCAGCAGGATACATGGCGATCGCCGATGAATTTTGGAAGCAAGTGAAATTGAATTTGCCAACAAATGTTAATAGAATCGTTGGAGCTAATCGGTATGAGACAGCAGTGAAAATTTCTCAGGAAGGGTGGAAGCAAAGCGCGCAAGGAGTTGTGATAGCAAGAGGTGATGATTTTCCTGATGCGTTAGCTGGCGCTCCGCTTGCCTATGATTTAAATTCACCCATTTTATTAACACACTCTGAAGGTCTTGATCAAATTGTAAAGGATGAGATTGAACGACTCGACCCAGAGTTCGCGATTCTTCTTGGAGGAGAGCAGGCTCTTTCCAAAGATGTTGAAGATGAATTAGGCAAAATGAAAATTCCAGTTGAACGAATAGCAGGAGCGGATCGCTATGAAACAGCTGCAATGATTGCAGTGAGTCTTCCTCCATCAAATAAAGCTGTTATTGCGAACGGCATGAAATTTCCAGATGCTCTTGCAATTGCTTCTTACGCAGCGGAAAATACGTATCCTATCTTGCTAGCAAAACAGAATGAGCTCCCAGAAGATACGGCCGAAATTCTCAAACAATATCCTGAGAGCATTGCCGTGGGTGGTACGGCTGTTATTTCGGAAAGCCTTTTCGAAAAGTTACCAAAAGCAAAGCGATACGGGGGTAAGAATCGTTATGATACAGCTTCAATTATTGCAATGGAATTAAATCCATCGCATAAGGCTTTTGTCTCAACGGGTCTTGAATTTGCAGATGCGCTAACCGGAAGTGTTCTTGCTGCCAAAAGGGACAGTAGTTTTTTGTTAGTAGATCCATATAAGATGCAGGATGCGGTCATTGAAGCAAAAGAAAAGTTAGGCATCTATCATTTTACGATTCTAGGAGGTCCGAAAGCGGTTAGTCTTTCCATTGAAAGGGAGCTTATTGGAGTTGAATAGTCGAAGAATGATTTCTGAGGGATCAGCTTACGAGCTGGTCCCTTTTGTTGCCGAAAATTGCAGAATTATGGCAATTTTTCACTCCCTAATGGTAGACTTGTAGAGTATAAAATCTACTGAAACACTTTGGTCAACTATAGGGGGAGCAGGATGAAGAAAAGCATCTATGGAATCGGTTTACTTTTATGTAGTCTGTTCATCATTTTGGGAGCAGGCAAGGCAAATGCGATGCCTGCGCTACAAGAAACGCAGGAGCTCGTTCAGCCATCAGGAGAGACATTTGAGGCGTCACTCAGCGGCAGTGAAAATTTTCATTGGTGGACGGCGAACGATGAATCTGTGATTAAAATAGGGGAAGACCAATACTGGTATTACACTCGTATTGATGGTGAAAGTCTAGAAGTTACACAAGCTAGATTTGCTATTAATAAAAAGCCTTCTGACGCGGCAGAGCTTGAAGATGTGAAGAAGCTCCAACCGACTGAAGGAATGAATACAAAGCAAAAGGAGATTCCTAATACGGATGATTCATTTGATTTATTGAGTGCAGGAGCGAAGGAGAACACGCTTGTTTTATTAGTTGAATATAGCGATGCAAAAATCACTTATTCAGATGCAGACTGGCGTAACCGATTCTTTGGCACTAGTGGGAGTACGCTTAATCACTATTATGATGAAGTTTCAAAAGGAAAGCTTGGATTTAAAGGGGCTGCCGAATCAAGCGGAACAAATGATGGGATCGTAAGGGTCACATTACCGTATGCTCACCCTCGTCCTGAGACGGCAACAAATCCAGATAGTACATACTCACAAATCATAAAAGATGCGCTAAAGGCATCGAATGATAAAGTAAACTATGCTCAATTTGATCAAAATAAAGACGGTTCTATATCCTCAGAGGAATTACATATTGTCACCATTGTGGCCGGTGGTGAAGCAAGCTATGGAGATACGGGGAAAGTGGTTTGGGGTCACATGTCGAGCCTTTATGAAAGCGATGCTCCTCGTCTTGATGGAGTGAAAGTAGGCTCTTATCAAGGGAACGGCGGCTACACGATGTTTGGGGAGAAACATGGCGGACATATGGCAACGGTTGGAATTATTGCACATGAAATGGGCCATGATCTAGGGCTACCGGATCTTTATGATACGGACGGCACTTCAGATGGTGTTGGTATCCACAGTTTAATGGGGAGCGGTTCTTGGACAACCCATAACAATGAGTATGAAGGAGCTTATCCAACTCATCTCGATCCTTGGTCCAAAATGGTGCTTGGCTTAGAGCGACCTATAGAAGTGCAAAATAATGGCTCATATGAAGTAGGGAATTTCACTACTGACGACTATTCCGTATTGAAATTAAAAACAACCGATGAATCGGAGTACTTTTTAATTGAGAATCGTCAGTTTACTGGCTTTGATATCGGTTTAGCTGATCAAGTGGCGTCGCCTGGAATTGCCATCTGGCATATTGATGAGCAGCAGCTGAAAAATCGTCAAAACAATAGAAATGAAGCACATAAAGCGGTGGATGTGGAAGAGGCAAATGAAAGTAGATTGGGTTACCCAGAGTTAGATCAAGATCCAAATACGCGATTATACTACGATCATTATTATAGCGGGAATGGCTACAGTCGCTTTAATAGCTCTACATCACCAAATAGCAAAGTGTATTCAGGGGCTAGTTCAGGCGTTGCAGTTACGGTCGTTGATCCGAATAGCGATACGATGACGGTTTCAGTGAAAGTGCCACAGGGAGACGATCAGCTTCCACCTGTATGGGCTAAAAACGCAGAGCTTACGGCTAGCTCTATCAAAAATGACAGACTTACATTAAATTGGTCAGAGGCGACAGATGCTTCTGGCGTTGAATCTTACATCGTCTATAAAAATGATCGCGTGTTAAAAGAAGTGGAAGCAACGACAAGAAAGCTTACCGTTCAGGGGCTTACTACGAATAAAGCATATGATTTTCGAGTAGAAGCGGTGGATAAGAAAGGCTATGTTACAACGAATGGCCCCGAATTGACCGTGAAAACGTCAGCAAATACAGTAAAACGAATCGAAGGCGCAACTCGGTTTGATACCGCAGCGAATGTGAGTGCGAAAACGTATGATAAGGCGGAGACGGTTGTGATTGCGAGAGGTTTAGATTTCCCAGATGCACTCTCTGGTGCGCCACTTGCTTATCAACTAAAAGCGCCTATTCTCCTTGCGAAAACGAACGAACTGCCAAAAGAAACGGTAGATGAAATCGACCGACTCGAGGCGAAAAAAGCGATTATCTTAGGTGGAGTTAATGCGATTTCACCTGCAACGGAAAAGAAAATTAAGTCACTCGGACTAGAGGTTGAGCGGATTAGCGGGGATAATCGCTATGATACTTCCGCAAAAATTGCGAAGCGCATGGGAGGAGATCCCGAAAAAGCCGTGATCGCCTACGGCCTTAATTTTCCAGATGCGCTTGCGATTGCACCATATGCTGCGCAAAATGGCTATCCCATTTTGTTAGTGGATAAAGAGACAATCCCTGCGGCAACAAAACTCGCGCTGAAAAACATTGATGATACGGTTGTCATCGGTGGTGAAAGTGTGATTACAAAAAAAGTGTATCAAGGTCTTCCGTCACCAGAGCGTATCTCAGGTGCCAATCGGTTTGAAACGGCAGCTAAAGTGAAAACCACCTTTTATCCAGAAGCTAAATCAGCTTATTTGGCGACAGGATTCGGCTTTGCCGACGCCCTTGCAGGCTCTGTGTTAGCGGCGAAAGATGGCGCACCCCTTTTGCTAGTAAAGTCTGATGAGCTTCCCAAAGAAACGGTAGAAGCGATGAAAGGTATGAACGACTTCAACTTGTTAGGCGGTCAGTCAGCTATTAACGGAAAAGTTGAACAGCGCTTATATCAGGAATAATACGACAAAAATACTTTCCAATAGTAAGAGATACAGGGAATTTGACCTGTATCTCTTATTTTTTGTAATAAATAACAGGATATCTCTTAAACTTTGTTGAATTATAGCCGATAGTAAAGACAGAGTGTCGATATTTGTGGCAGCAATTTAATTGGAATGAGGAGGATCTGGATGCAACCTTCATTGGTCAAGAAAGCAATAACTGGTTCTGCGTTTGTCGCTGGAGTAATGTTTGTTCAACCTGATGGTGCAGAAGCAGCGTTTGGGGATCAAGAGCTTAAGCAAGGAATGAATAATCAGGACGTTAAAGAGCTACAGGATGTATTGAAGGCGAAAGGGTATTTTACTTACCACACGTCAACAGGATACTACGGTCCAATTACAAAGGATGCAGTCAGCCAGTTCCAACAGGCTGTCGGGTTAAAGGTTACGGGGATAGCGACTACTGATACTCTTCAAAAGCTAGGAGGAACAGCAAAAAGCCAATCGTCAGCTGCGTCGTCTTCATCCGTTTTGCAAGTTGGATCCCGTGGACAAGAGGTAACGGATCTTCAGTCCAAACTGAAAGCGGCAGGCTACTATTCCTACAACGTGGATGGGATTTACGGTCGAATTACACAGAAAGCTGTACAGGATTTCCAAAAAGAAAAGGGGCTTTCTGTAACAGGGAAAGCAGATTCTACAACGATCAGTGCCCTTGCAAACGCAAGTTCATCAAGCTCAAAATCATCAAGCTCTTCTTCCGATATTTCCATCGGGATGCGGGGGAGTGCAGTAACGGATCTTCAGTCAAAGCTGAAATCAAAAGGCTATTATACATATAATGTAGATGGCATTTTTGGTCAAATCACGAAGAAAGCAGTACAAGATTTTCAAAAGGCAAAGGGACTTTCGCAAACAGGCGTAGCGGATAGTAAAACCTTATCGGCCCTATCAGAGAGTGGGAATGCAGCAAAGCCTACGAGCGGGCTTACCGTTGGCTCTCGAGGAAGTGCCGTAACAAATCTTCAGCAACTATTGAAAGATCGAGGCTACTATTCCTATAACATAGACGGGATCTTTGGTAGTATTACGCAAAAAGCGGTCAAAGAGTTTCAAAGTATCGTAGGTTTACAGGCAACAGGCATTGCGGATGATAAAACGATCGATGCTTTGAAATCCAGAAGTCAGCAAGAGACGTCAACAGTTCTTAAAGTTGGTTCAACCGGGAGTGCTGTAACGGATCTACAAAATAAACTTAAAAAAGCAGGAACGTTCCACGTTGAGGCGACAGGCTACTTTGGCCCTGTCACTGAAAAAGCGGTCAAGGACTTTCAGAAAGCAAAAAAATTGCAGGTGACAGGCACTGCAACAAAGGAAACAATGAATGCGCTTGACGGCTTAACAGATAAAGTTGAATCATCCCCTTCAACTGGAGAAGATTATGGTGATTTATTAAAGAAAGGTTCCACAGGATCACTTGTGAAAGAGCTTCAATCTAAATTACAAGCGATTGGCTTATATAGCGGTTCGCTTGATGGCGATTTTGGAAATGGAACAGATCGAGCTGTTCGAAACTTCCAATCACGCAACAAGCTAACCGTTGATGGAGTTGTAGGACCAGCGACATGGGAAAAGTTAAAGCAATCGACAGGGTATGAAGGGAATAGCAATGGGGGCAGCGGAAGCGGGAGCAGCAGTTCCAACTTTAGCGTGATGGACCTTATTGCAGATGCATCTGTATACATAGGTGTTCCTTATGTGTGGGGTGGAAACACGCCAACACAGGGCTTTGACTGCAGCGGATTCCTCGTCTATGTGTTTAATAAGCAGGGCGTTTCATTGCCAAGAACAATGGCACAAATGTGGAACGTTACAACAGCTGTTAGCTCTCCATCCGTAGGTGATATCGTGTATTTCACAACATACAAACCAGGTGCGTCACACGGAGGCATCTACATCGGAAACAATAAATTCATCCACGCCGGCTCTTCAACAGGCGTCACCATTAGCGATATGACATCAAGCTACTGGGCACCGAGGTATTTAGGGGCGAAGCGCGCGCATTGATTTTTCAAAAGGGGTCAGGTACGTGCCTGACCCCGCTTAAAGACAAAACCAGCCCAAGTGTCCACCTATCGCGGACGCTTGGGCTGGTTTTTATTCATATAGTTGGCGGGGATGGAGCTAAGACAGGCTATGTAGCAAATGGCTTAGGATTTGCTGATGCTCTTACAGGAGCCGTCCTTGCTGCTAAAAATAACGCGCCGTTAATTCTTTCAAAGAAAAATGAGCTGTCTGCATCAATGGAAAAATCAATCGGTGCTCAGCAACTAAAGCGCTTTGTTCTTCTCGGCGGTCCGGACGTTATCCATGTTGATGACGACCTCGCTAAACTTACGGTAAAATAATCTTAACTGCCTTCTGATTTCGGTCAGAAGGCTTTTGTATAGCGTAAAGGGGTCTGACCCCTCTCTGTCCCCCACTACAGTAAAGGAGTGAAGGAGCAATGACCATAGCCGGAAAAACACTTAAACAGTGGAAAAGTGACCATCCATTGTTAAACGATCTTCTTCAATTAAAAGAAGTATATTGGAGAAATCCGCAAAAAGGAAAAATCGCTCCAACAACTGAGCTTTCGATGACAGACATTCAAGATGCTGAAGCTCGTATGAAACGCTTTGCTCCTTATTTTCGCAAAGTATTTCCAGAAACGAATGGCATCATTGAATCTCCTATTTCAGATATTAGCAAGATGAAAGAGAAGCTTGAGAAAGAAGAACAGATCAGCATTCCAGGGGATCTTCTTCTAAAGCGAGATGATATTCTCCCAATCGCCGGCAGCATTAAGGCACGTGGAGGCATTTATGAAGTGCTCAAACATGCAGAAAAACTCGCGCTTGGACATGCAATTTTAACGAAAGATGACGATTATTCCATTTTAGCTGAGAAAAAGTTCACAGAGTTCTTCTCAGCCTTTTCGATTGCGGTCGGTTCAACAGGAAACCTCGGTTTAAGCATCGGGATCATTTCAGCGAAACTCGGCTTTAATGTCACGGTCCATATGTCGAGTGACGCAAAGCAATGGAAGAAAGACCTTCTTCGCGAAAAAGGCGTTCAAGTTGTGGAGCATCAAGCAGACTATGGTGCTGCTGTAGAAGAAGGGCGGAAGCAGTGCGAGAAGAAACTGACTTGTTATTTTATTGATGACGAAAATTCGAAAGACCTTTTTCTCGGATATGCAGTAGCAGCGCTTCGGTTGAAAAAGCAGTTCGATGAACGCGGCATAAAGGTGGACGCTGAGAACCCGCTTCACGTGTATCTTCCATGTGGAGTAGGCGGCGGCCCTGGCGGCATTGCATTTGGACTTTCTCAGGTATTCGGAGAACACGTCCACTGTTACTTTGCAGAACCGACGCATTCCCCGTCAATGCTTATCGGCTTAATGACAGGCTTACACGATCAAGTGTCCGTTCAAGACTTTGGGATCGACAACATCACTGTGGCAGACGGTCTTGCTGTAGGAAGACCATCAGGCTTTGTTGGACGCGTCGTTCAACCGATTCTTAATGGTGTTTACACCGTCACGGATGAGCGAATGAAAGAAATGCTCCGCTGGATTTATGAAACCGAGCAAATTAAGCTTGAGCCTTCAGCTCTCGCAGGAATGAGCGGGCCACAAGTAACAGCGGTAGATGGAAAGAGTTTGCGTGGTACACATCTTGTATGGGCAACAGGTGGGAGCCTTGTGCCGGATATGGTGTGGAGAGAAGAGTAAAAGGGGTCAGGTGCGAGTCAGACCCCCCATAAAGACAAAACCACCAAAATAAGCTGAAAAGTCCCCTAATTGAGGACAATTCAGCTTATATACATCCTCAAACTTATGAAACAATACGACCTCCTCATTCGTATCTATATAAAGATTGGTCAAAAATGTAAAATATTCTTATTTGAGGGGGCGAGGAGTTGGAATTGTTCTTAGAGATTTTAGGATTAGCCGGTGATCTTATTTTCTGGAGAGATCCTCCAGATGGGAAACGGATCGAAGCGAATATTGCCGCATTGATGGCATATAGTTGGTTCGTCGAGCTTATTGAGAAACCTCAATATAACAAGTTAATTCAAGAAAATTCTTCTGTACGATATGTAATTGGAAAAATGAACATAAAAAAGCTTAAAAAATCACCGATGTATGAAGAACGAAAAGAACGGAAACTAAAAAAAGTAATTCAAAAACAGTTAGTGGCCGGTTGAGAAAACAAATGAAACGCATTTCTGTTTCACAACGGAATGATTACGGAGGGAAACAAAGTGAACTTTTACATTGCATCGAGTTTTCAAAACAAACAACACGTGCAAACACTCGCTGCAGAATTAAAACGTCATGGCTTCAAGCATACATACGATTGGACGAAAAATGAAAAAGCCGCTACGTTCGATGAACTTGCTGCAATCGGAGAAGAAGAATTAGAGGCAGTAAAAACAGCTGATTTCCTTATTGTCCTGCTTCCAGGAGGAAAGGGAACTCATATTGAACTTGGGATTGCGTTAGGTCGAGACACCCCGGTTTACCTATTCAATGAAGATGGATTCCATAACGCAAAAGAAGCGAGCACCTTCTACCATACTAGCGGGGTAACGAGAGTGGAAGAGAGTCATGAGCAGCTCGTTAAAACCATTTTAGAAAAGCACCATAGCTAAGGGAGAAGGGGGGCCAGGTTCATACCTGCCCCCCCTTCTAACGCGCCTTACTCATCAAACCGCCTCAGCTCTAATCCTCCGTCCACGCACCTCACGCACTACTTTCCAAATCACAAACACACCAAGTCCAATAATTAGAATACTGAGCGTGTAAGTCAGCTGCACTGGTTTATCATCTTTTACAAATATGCCAAAGTAGCCCCATAAAAACACGATCGGATAGATCAAATCGTCGTTGTAAAGACTGAAGTAGATCGCAAGTCCTGCGCCGATAATGAGCATGATAATCGTCCAGGTTAACTCATTCATACCAAAAATCAGCGATACGTTATTTTCTTGCGCGACGACGAACGCATCCACGATCGTTGCAATCGATGTCCAAGCGAGATAGAAAGAGAACGGTACGCTAAAAAAGGAAGAGCGCTCAGAATTTTTCGTAATAATAGCGTAAAGGATAGACAGAGTAATTAATGAACCCGCGATAAACAAGAGGGCAACCGATTTACTTACAAGGAGAGCTGTTCCTGATAACAGCATGCTAAATGCAAAAAGATAGGAAACTTTCACATACAGTGCCTGATCACACTCACTCGCTGTGAATTGTCTAACGAGTGAAATGAGCAAAAGTAAATAAATTAATAACCAAATCGCGAATGTATAGCCGGCGGGAGCAATCAGTACATCATTAGTACCCGACATATCTCCTGAGAAGAGGAGTGAAGAGGCGAGCAAATACAAGTAAGCAGCAATCGTGACGAGCTTCATGGTCATGACCGTTCCTCCTTCATAGGTCTAGTTACTCGTATGCTACCCCGATTGGAGGATTCCTATTAAACGAAAAAAGAGAAGGGGGTCAGGCGCGAGCCTGATCCCCTTCACAAACAAAAGCAACAAAGTGTCTCTCACAGAAAGACATTTTGCTTATAGAAAGTTTCATTTTCCTTAAAGTAACCATTTTCCGATAAGTGGAAAAAACAGAGAGTGATTTAGATTATCTCTCATACCCCAATTCATCTAGCAACTGCCCTGCTTGCTTTATAAATAGCGCTTCAAGCTCACCGTATAATTCTTCACGCCAGCTGCCGATTTTTCCTTTTCGGAACGTAACGGATTCTTGTGGCTTGATGTTTGCCGTCATTTTCGTGATCAGTTCTTCACGATTGTAGCTATGCGCTATGTCACCCCAAAGAAAATCAATGATCTCCCCAGTGGCTTTTCTTCTGTTCTCTTCTGATGACATCAGGTCTTCAAATCGAACAGAGTGAACGTTTGGACGCCCCATCCACTCACTAAAACTTTGGTACCACTCAGCAAAATGAGGTTGCACAGCAACAAAAGGCGTAATCGGAACGCCCCCTTCGATTAGAAATTGAATCCGATCGTTGTGCGTAAATCCTTCCTGCATGAACGTTTCATAGAGATGGTGAGCTGGTACCTTTGGAATAAAATGTGCGTATGAAATGAGCACGTCACGTGGATCTCTCAGTACAAAAATTTGTTTTAACTTTAAATCTTCAAAAAATGTCTCCCACTCTTTGGAATAATGGAAATGTCCATTTAAGAAGCTGTGGTTAGGAAATGCTCGTGCAGTGGCCAATTTTTCTTCCGTTTGGTAATGATAATGTCCGTACATACCAATAAACGGATCATTTTGCATATATGGTACACCGAGCAATAGTTGTTTTAAAAGATGCGTCCCGCTTTTCGGAATCGAATTTAATAAAAAGCGTGGTAGCTTTGTGTTAGTCAATCGTGTAAACCTCCTTTAATAAGCAAACGTGGTGGACTTGCTTTACTATCCTATGAAGAAGAATGGTAAGGGGAGTGGACAGGGGGCCCGCCTGTTTACACATTTAAGTACCCGTTTTTCACCAAAAAGGATTTGATCGATTGGACGGCTTCTTCAATCGTTTCTTTTTCCGTATCGATCGTAAACTCTGGGGAAACCGGAGCTTCATAAGGCGCGTCAATTCCTGTGAACTGACGGATTTCACCTTTTCGCGCTTTGGCGTAAAGGCCTTTAGGGTCACGGTTCTCACACGTTTCCACACTGGCTTTCACATAGATTTCAATAAATTCCTTCTCGTTGAAAAGTCCTCGAATCTTATCTCGCTCTTGCTGAAAAGGGGAGATAAACGCAGCAAGCGTCATAATTCCAGCATCAACAAAGAGACGTGAGACTTCACCGATTCTTCGCATATTTTCAATCCGATCTGCATCTGAAAAGCCAAGGTCTGCGTTCAATCCGTGTCGAACGTTATCGCCATCAAGTCTGTAAGTATGAACGCCCGCTGCATGTAAGGCGTTCTCAAGCTCAACTGAAATCGTTGATTTTCCTGACCCGGAAAGTCCTGTGAACCACAGGACAGCCCCTTTGTGCAACTTCATTTTTTCACGGTCCTGTTTCATCACGTTTCCTTCATGCCAGGTGACATGTTTTTCTTTCATATATTCGTCCTCCTTTCATTAAATCATCACAATAAACCGAACGATCAATAGCGTCGTTACCATGACGATCAGCGTTAACGGGAAACCAATTTTCAAAAAGTCGTGAAAGCGATAACCGCCGGCCCCATAGACGATCAAATTAGTTTGATACCCAATCGGCGTCATAAAGCTTGCGGAGGCTGCAATTGCGACAATCATCGCAATGGGGAGGAGGTCAATTTCAAGCGTATGGGCAACCTCGATGGCAATGGGAAACATAAAGACTGCGGCAGCGCTATTTGTCATCATTTCAGTGAAGATGTTCGTTAACACATAAATGCTAAGCAACGTTGCAAGAAGTCCGAGCGGCGCTGTTAGTTGGATAAGGAGACCTGCCATCGAAGCGGCTACACCTGAATTCAGCAGCGCTGTACCAATACCAAACGAACAAGCGATCATAAGGAGAACGTGCCATTGAATCAAATCACGCCCTTCGCCTGGCGTCACAACCTTTGTTAAAAAGAGAAGTAGCGTCGTCACAGCCATAGCGGTTAGCATGGAGAGAACGCCGATCGTAACGAGAATAATCATGACACCAAGCCACCCAATCGAAAGCCAGCCTAATCTGATTTGACGCTGCGTAACGAGCTTATGATCGATTGGTGTAATGTCGTAGAAATCCCTTTTCTTATGAAACTGCTCACCCGCGATCATTAAGAGAACGTCACCTGGTTTTAAGACAATATCACCAATTTTCGATTTCAGGCGCTGATTTTGGCGATGAACAGCGATTACAGCTGCTTGATGCTGGTGTCTGAAATTGGTGTCCTTTATCTTTTTGAAAAGGTGTGACGAATGAGGTGTGACAATTCCTTCAATGAGCTGGTGATTTTCTGGAAAATAAGACCCGGAGCTTCCCTGTAGCTGTAATCCCTTCATCCGCTGGATCTCAGCGATCGTTGAGATGTCGCCACTAAAAACAAGGCGGTCTCCTTCCTTCAGAATCGTCTCGCCTGATACAGGCGCGATCGCTCGTTCGTGACGCATAATACTGACGAGAAATAACCCTTTCAAGCTCCTTAGCTGTGCTTCTTTTACCGTGCGATTGATATAGGGAAATTGTTCTGTAACAAGCACTTCACCGGTATATTTCTTGAGCAATTCAGGTTCAGTGAGAGAAGAAGAACGGCGATCTGGAAGCAACTTGTTACTAAAGAAGATCAAATACGCCAGACCGAGTAGCGTGATTGGGATCCCGATCGCACTAAGCTGGAAAAAAGAAAAACCCTCGTAGCCGTTTTCGAGTAGCAGTCCATGAACGACAAGGTTTGTCGAAGTACCAATTAACGTAATGGTGCCGCCAAGAATCGTAGCGTAGGAAAGCGGAATAAGAAACTTGGAAGGAGACATCCCGTTTTCATCGCACCATTTTTTCATCATTGGGGTAGAAGCGATCACGATCGGTGTATTGTTCACAAAAGCTGAAATGATGGAGATTGGGAATAGCAATTTAGTCAGGCGCTTCTTTCGGGAATGTGAGCTTTTGAGGAGACGTTGAAAGAGGCGATCCACAATGCCACTCCGCTGAATGCTTCCAGCCACGATGAAGAGAAGGGCAATCGTGAGCATCCCTTCATTCGAGAATCCGGCCGTTGCTTCCTCGGGCGTAATAATGCCAGTGAATAGAAATAAGACGAGAACCGAGGCTAGGATCACTTCGGGTCGTCCTTTTTCAAAGAAAAGACAGAAAAGCATGATGATCATCGTAATCATAACGAAATAGAATGCCATCATTCAGCGCGCGCGGCATCATTCGTCTTCATGATCGTGCTGCACCTCATCCAATAGAATCTCAATCACTTCGGGGCGAGAAAATTCTTTCGGAGGTCTTTGGCCATTCTTCAGCATCTCTCGGACCTTTGTACCGCTTAGATGAATGTGAAATTCGCCATCGTGTGGACACGTTTTGGCAGTAGCCATGCTCGAACACTTGATACAATAAAACGCGTGCTCGAAGGCCATAATCTCAATGCCGATTTCGTCTTTCGAAAATTGGTGGAAGATGTTCTGCGCAGCGAACGTATCGTAATAATCGCCAACACCTGCGTGATCACGGCCAACGATAAAATGTGTGCAGCCACAGTTCTTCCGAACGAGACTATGAAAAATCGCCTCGCGCGGGCCAGCATACCTCATCGCAGCTGGGAATACGGAGAGAATGACGCGATCAGACGGATAATAGTTTTCTATAAGAGCGCTGTAGCTTTTCATTCGAATATCCGCTGGAATGTCATCTTTCTTCGTTTGGCCAACGAGTGGGTGAATGAGAAGGGCATCAACGGTTTCAAGTGCCGTCTTTTGAAGGTATTCATGTGCGCGATGAATCGGATTACGCGTTTGAAAGCCAACGATTGTTTTCCATCCGCGCTGTTGGAATGTCTCTCTTAATTCTGCTGGCGTTTGAAAATGGTCTTGAAGCGCTGTTGGGTGCTGAAGGAGCGTGATTGGGCCACCGAGGTTAAACGCTTCCTGCTCGTACGTTTTTTGAACGCCTGGATGCTCAGCATCGTTCGTTCCATAGACGAGTCGAGCTTCTTCTGTTTTGTCTGCTTCATAAATATCTTCTACTTCCATTAGTCCATAGATCTCCCCGTCTTCACCCTTCAGGCAAACAGTAGGACTAGAAAAAATCATGTCACGCGTTTCTTCGGATACAGAAAGCGTAATAGGCAAGCTCCAGATTGTCCCATTTGCGAGCCTCATTTTATTTAAAACGTGCGTATAATCTGTTTGGTTCATAAAGCCCGTTAACGGACTAAAAGCACCGATTGCGATCATATATAAATCGGATAAATTCCATGGTGTTAAGGTGACGACCGGAAACATTGTGGCCTTCTTAAGAAGCGCCAGGCGATCCTCTTCACATGGAATGCGGTTAATTAGCTGACCGCCATGTGGTTCTATCATAAATAAATCTCCCTTCTTGCTTGTTCACATATAGAGTTGCTACTAGCTTATGAAAGAAGAAGAGGAGAAGAGAGGGCTAATGAGAAAATTGGATGAGGGGTGTGTTTTTAAAGGGGGTCAGGCGCGAGCCTGACCCCCTTTAAAAACAACTGTCTCCGCACCAAAGACACTCCAACACATTCGGGGATATCCTCTTTTTTGCTTCTTGACCCTCCCACACTTTTGGACTACACTGTGTAGTGTGAGGTGGAAGCGATGAAAATTCATCAGTTCAAAACGAATGAAACAGGGTTAAACCGCTTTTTCGGCTCTCTTGAAGCGAAGGTTATGGACATCCTCTTCGAAGGTCCAGAAATGACGATCAAAGATGTGAAGCAAAAGCTCGATCAAGAGAAAAGTACGAACTTTAACACGGTTATGACGGTGATGAATCGTCTCGTGGATAAAGGAATCCTAGTAAAACGAGTTGAAAAGCGCACATCAATGTTTAAGCCGCTTCTATCGAAAGAAGAATTTCTGCGAACGCAATCAAAGGAATTAACACAGGATCTAATGGATGAATTTGGTCCGCTTGCTGTGAATCATATGCTTGATGCGCTCGATGAAGCGGATCCAGTTTTGATCGAAAAGCTTGAGCAAAAAATCAAGCAGCTAAAGGAGAAGTAAGATGAGAATCAAACAGCCGCGATTTTTGTTTATGCTTTCTTTCTTTCTTGTAGCCACGATGCTTGTTCAAATGTCACTATACAGTCTGCATTTATACTCGAACTGGACGCTTATGTTAAGCGTACTTGAAGCCTGCCATAATATGCTTCGTGCGATCGGTTTATCATCTATGAACATGCTATTAGAAGTTCTGATTCTCTCAACATTTTCATTAATCGTGATGATGATCGTGAAGCAAATTTATCGATATGTCACCTTTTCGAAACGGCTGTCGCTTCTTCGTGAAGACATCGTTACAGAGGAAGTCATTCGGAATTTCGATTTAGGAAAACAGGCACTCGAGGTGATTAAAAGCGACGAGCCTATCGCTCTTACATATGGAATGATTAGACCCAAAATTGTTCTGTCGACTGAACTAGTTAGCATGTTGAGCAAAGAAGAGCTGCGCGCCGTGATTTATCACGAAACTTTTCATCAGCAGCATCGTGATCCATTGAAAAAATTTATCATCACCCTTCTCGTCCACGCGCTTTGGTACGTGCCGATCTTGAAATGGGTATCGAATCACTATCACACGCTACGCGAAATTGCCGCGGATCGGTTTGCGATGAAAGAAGCAAATATGCTTGATCTAAGTAGCGCGTTATTAAAACTATTAAAAAGCGATCACCGCCAGCGTCATGCGTTTGCTGTATCTTTCGCGGAAACGTCTGTGAACGATCGCATTCAACATATTCTTGCGCCAGAAAAGGAAGTGCACCTAACGTTGCCTGTTGGTACTGTCCTTTACTCGCTTTATATTGTGTTAGGGTTATCCATCATGTTTATGGTGGCCACACCCTAATTCTTTTTCGAAAACGAACACTACGACATGTAGTGTGGAAATTAGGAGGGAGTTAATTGATGAATTCATCACAAAACGTTGCTCTTGTCGTACTACGAATCATACTCGGTCTCATTTTTACGGTTCACGGTCTTGATAAATTTGCTGGAGGGATTGGGAATACTGCTGGCTTTTTCGAGAGCATTGGCATTTTGGGTGGTTTAGCGTATGTCGTTGCAACGATTGAACTAGTCGGAGGTCTTCTTATGATCGTTGGACTAGGCACACGCATTGTTTCTTTTCTTTTCATGATCGTCATGCTAGGAGCGATCTTTACGGTTAAACTAACGACAGGATTTATCGGAGGGTATGAATTGGATCTTGCTCTTCTCGGTATGTCAGTCGCTGTATTGATTGGGGGAGGCGGAACGATCTCCGCTGATTACAAATTCTTTTCGAAACAATTATAGGAGGAAGAATGATGGCTAAGTCAAATAAAAATAAGAAAAAACATGCAAAATCTCAGTCTCAAAAAAAATCGAATACTTGGATCTACTGGCTAGTGGCGGCAGTCGCTGCAGTTATCGTAATCGTGATCGTCGTCTCAAGCGGCTCGAGTTCCGACAGTTCAGAGGAAGAAGCGATGGAGCAACCATTTCTCGGGGATGAAAATGCGCAGGTAGAAGTGATTGAATTTGGAGATTACAAATGTCCTTACTGTAAAGCATTCGAACAGTCCTTTTTCCCGCAAATTGATCAAGAGTTAATTCAAACAGGGGAAATCAAATTCTCTTTTATCAACTATCCATTTATTAATGTTGATTCCGATCGCTCAGCTGAATTTGCTGAAGTGGTGTACCAGGAGCTTGGGAATGACGTGTTCTGGGATTTCCATTCGTTAATATATGAAAAGCAAACAGAAGGCACGGAACAGCAGGACATTTACACCGAAGATTATCTTGTCGACACGTTAAAAGAAGTGACTGATGAAGAAAAAGCACAACAGGTACTGGCAGCTTTTAAAGATGGCGAAGGAGAAGCGGCGATCGACTACGACTTATCGAAAGCTCGTGATCTCGACGTTACTGGCACACCAGCTCTCTTTGTGAACGGTGAGCCGTTTGAAGGACAAACGATTGATGACCTGAAGAAAATGGTAGAAGAAGCGAAGGAAGAGTAAAGGAATTACCATCATTGTCCACCGTGGGTGGACAATGATGTTTTTTTGTTTGTGAAGGGGGTCAGGCGCGAGCCTGACCCCCTCAAAACACAACTGTTCCCCCCACTCTCGCAATCATGTATAATAAACCTGTTACCAATTACATAGTGATCGATTCAGGTGTCTTTTCAATGAAGACTTAATAGGGAAGCTGGTGCAATTCCAGCGCGGTCCCGCCACTGTAAATGGTCGCCTGCTGCAGAATCCACTGTTCGAAACAGCGAATGGGAAGGAGCAGCATGCGATAACCATGAGCCAGGAGACCTGCCTGAATCTAGCACGAACAGCCTACGAGGATAGGGATGTGCGAACGGATTCAGGTGTAGCCTTTGGCACACCGTTACTTCCATTCGACCATCTCCATGCCCTCGTGCGTGGAGATTTTTTAGTTTAGAGACATCAGAAAACAGGAGGAGAAACACACATGAAAAAGCTTTATTCACTACTCGTTTTACTTTTTCTCGTTACAGGAATTATCGCAGGTTGCGGAGCGAGTGAAGAGAACAGCGCGACAAATGAAGGAAATGCGAATACAGAGCAAGCTGAACAGTCAGAAGATAGCGCTTTCCCAGTAACGATAACGGATGCGTTGGACCAGGATGTTACGATCGAAAAAGACCCTGAAAAAATTGTCTCCCTGATCCCGAGTAACACGGAGATCCTTTTCGACCTGGGAGCAGGGGAAGAAGTCGTTGGCGTTTCTGACTTCGCCAACTATCCAGAAGAAACGGCTGATATCGAAAAAATCGGCGGCATGGAATTTAACGTGGAGAAAATCATTTCTCTAAAGCCTGATCTCGTACTTGCGCACGGCTCAAGCGCACATAACTCAGAAGCTGGTCTCCAGCAGCTTCGTGATGCTGGGATCACGGTACTCGTTGTGAACGATGCGAAAAGCTTCGATGAAGTCTACCATTCCATCGAAATGATCGGACAAGCAACGGGCGAAACGGAAGAAGCGGAAACAACGATCGATGAGATGAAGCAAGATCTTGAAGACATTCAAGCAAAAGCAGAAAGCATTAGTGAAGAAGATCAGAAAAATGTCTTCGTCGAAGTTGCCCCTGCGCCTGAAATTTACTCTCCAGGGAAGAATACGTTCATGGATGACATGCTAACGATGATTCATGCGAAAAACGTGACGCACGACCAGGAAGGCTGGAACCAGGTGGATCAGGAAGCGATTATTGAAGCGAATCCTGACGTGATCATCACAACGTACGGCTACTATACAGAGAAGCCAGTTGAACAGGTGTTAAGCCGCGACGGCTGGCAGGACGTTACAGCTGTCAAAGATGAGCAGGTTGTTGATGTGCACTCTGACCTCGTTACACGCTCTGGCCCTCGTCTTACTGAAGGAGTAGAGGAACTTGCAAAAGCGGTTTACCCGGATGTTTTTGCTGAATAAACGGTTCATTGCCTATCCGATTGCGATAGCACTCTTAATTGGTGCCATGCTCCTTGGCATTTCAATCGGTACTGTTTCAGTTCCAGTGCTTACCATTCTAAAATTAATCGGAAGCGAAGTTTTGCACCTTCCATTCATAGGCAAAACCGATCCAATGTTTACAACAATTGTGATGGATATTCGCTTGCCGCGCGTCATTTTGGCAGGTCTTGTGGGGGCGTCTCTTGCGATAGCAGGGGCCGCCTTTCAAGGTCTTTTACGCAATCCATTAGCGGATCCGTACGTGCTCGGCGTCTCATCCGGAGCATCTGTTGGGGCCGTTCTCGTACTCTTTTTCAACTTATCATTGCCATTTGTCGGCATGTTCACCCTACCAGTTATGAGCATCGCCGCATCGATTCTTACCATTTTCCTCGTGCTATTCTTCGCACGACAAATCGAGCGCTCGATGCGCGTGGAGACGATCATCTTAACAGGAATTGTGTTTAGTTCATTCCTTGGCTCACTCCTGTCACTTATGATCGCTTTAACTGGAGAGGAGCTTCGTCAAATTATCGGCTGGCTCCTTGGAAGCGTGTCGATGCGCGGATGGGAATACATTGGAATCATTCTTCCCTTTTTCATCATCGGCTCAGGGATTCTGCTCTTTAGCAGTAAAGAGCTGAACGCGATGTCGTTTGGTGAAGAACGCGCTCAGCATATTGGCGTGAACGTCGCGAAACGAAAGCTTTGGATTCTCATCGGTGGTTCGATTTTAACAGGTGCAGCTGTTGCGGTTTCCGGAACGATTGGCTTCGTTGGCCTTGTGATTCCGCATTTGACGCGCCTTCTATGGGGCCCGGATCACAGGCATTTACTGCCACTATCCATTTTACTTGGTGCTGCTTTTCTGATCATCGCTGACTTGATTTCACGAACGATCATTTCACCAACGGAATTACCGATTGGCGTCATCACATCGCTTATCGGTGCCCCGGTATTTGCCATTATTTTAATACGAAGACGTAA
The DNA here is from genome assembly GCF_041366475.1 of Pseudalkalibacillus sp. JSM 102089. NCBI lineage: Bacteria > Bacillati > Bacillota > Bacilli > Caryophanales > Fictibacillaceae > Pseudalkalibacillus > Pseudalkalibacillus sp. JSM 102089. The sequence goes on along the minus strand of NZ_JBEWYW010000002.1, from coordinate 380,778 downwards.
GGAAAGAAGAGGATAAGCATGCTAAGCGTACATTCTGTTACAGGAGGATACCCCGGTCACGACGTGCTTGATGACATCTCGTTTGATGTGAATCAAGGCGAGCTTCTCGGCATCGTTGGACCAAACGGAAGCGGCAAAACGAATATTTTTAAAATGGTTAGCGGCATCCTGAAGGCAAAGTCCGGCTCAATCATGCTCAAAGATAAGCCGCTCTCAAGCTACTCAGCGAAACAGCTGGCGCGTGTGCTCGCGGTTCTTCCACAGCATGCGGATCAGGCTTTTCCTTATACCGTTAAGGAAACCGTTTCGCTTGGACGCTACGCCCATCAGACGGGATGGTTTCAAATGTGGAGCGAGCATGACGAGATGGTCGTGCAGCGTACGATGGAGCAAACTGGAATCGCAGGCTTCGCGGATAACTATGTGAACGAACTCTCAGGCGGTGAGCGTCAGCGCGTCTTTCTCGCACAGGCGCTCGCGCAGGAACCTGAGATTCTCTTGTTAGACGAGCCGACGAACCACCTCGACCTTTCTTATCAAAAAGAACTGCTCGATCTTTTAAAAAAGTGGACGCGCGAACAGGGGCTAACGGTGATTTCGATTTTTCACGATTTGAATCTAGCAGGTCTGTACTGTGACCACCTACTTCTTCTTGAAAACGGGAAAATCAACATGCACAACAAGCCGAATGACGTTTTAAATGAACAGCGCATTCAATCGGTTTATCGGACAACAATCGAAAAGCATCCGCATCCGACCGTGCCAAAGCCTCAAATGCTCTTATTACCAGAAAAACAGGCAGAGGATCAACGTGATCTCACTATTGATGAGCGCTACCTTGAGCGGTCAGAAAACATGATCACGCTCACGACACCATTTCCGCTTCGGACGATGTCTTCGGGTGTCGTAGGATCTGGCACTGGCTGGTATCGCACATTCGTCAACCGCCACGTCCCTAAAAGCTACAGCTGCTCCGATCATAAAGAAGAAATGGCGACGTTTTTAGAGGAGCATGGCATCGATCCGACGGAAACAGTTGGCATGATGACGGCTGTTCGACTAGAGGATGTCTCTTACCGCTTAATAGAAGATGAAGGCGTTTCGGTATTTGTCGTTGTAACGGCAGGCGTTGGAAACGCTGTTGATGCATCGAAAAGCGCAGAGCACGTATACGAGCCGCTCCCTGGAACGATCAACACGTGGATTTTCGTGAACGGAACGCTCACAGATGAAGCATTCATCCAAAGCATCATGACCGCAACGGAAGCAAAAGTTAAAGTCATGCACGACCAGCAAGTAAAAGACTCGGTGACAGGCACCATAGCAACAGGTACTTCTACAGACAGTATTCTGGTCGCCGCGACACAGCGTGGACAGCATCAGGCATACGCGGGCACGATCACAACGCTCGGAAAATTGATTAGCCTCGGCGTTTACACCTGTACGACAGAGGCGCTTGAAAAGTACCGCACGAGGCTCTCGCTATGATCATGCATCACCTTCTTGCGATTAGCCTCGCTTTTTTTCTGGATTTGCTGATTGGCGATCCACTAAAATGGCCGCATCCAGTGAAGTGGTTCGGCTCACTTATCAGCTTTCTCGACAAACGCTGGAACCACGGACCGAACCGCAAACAAAAAGGTGCCCTCATGACGCTAACCGTTCTTGTCGTTGTGATCACGCTAACCGGGTTTACCGTTTTTCTTGCTTACACCCTTCACCCGCTTGTGGGGATTTTCTTTGAAGGCATTCTCATCGCAACTACGATTTCGCAGAAAAGTTTGCGGCAGGCGGCGCTGGACGTGTATAAGCCGCTTCAGCAAGGCGATATGACAGAAGCACGACGCAAGCTTTCCTGGATCGTTGGTCGTGACACAGATCAACTCCATGAAAGTGAAATCGTGCGTGGCACTGTTGAAACGGTTGCTGAGAACACTAGTGACGGTATTACGGCACCGCTATTCTGGGCGCTTATCGGCGGTAGCGTTGGGGCGATGGCCTACCGAGCGATTAACACGTGTGATTCAATGGTTGGCTATCGAAACGGAAAATACGAAGCTTTTGGCTACGCCTCTGCGAAGCTTGATGACGCTGTGAACTGGATTCCAAGTCGCATCACAGGCTGTTGCATGATGCTTTCCAAAAAGCCGGAGCATACCGCAAGAAGCCGCGCTTGGCACGTTTTATTTCGTGATGCAAAGCAGCACCCGAGTCCAAACAGCGGCTGGGGTGAAGCGGCAACGGCAGCGCTTCTCGGCGTGCAACTTGGCGGGGTGAACACATATAAAGGCATTGTTTCAAAACGTGCGCTTATCGGTGATCCCATCATCAAGTTAAGCGCCATACATATTCCAAAAGCGATTGCGATCATGAATCGCACGAGCAATCTTTTTCTACTTATCTTATGGATCGGAGGGCTTATCCTTGCTACCATCACACGGCTCTAATCCGCACTATTTATACGAATCGCTGAGCATCGAACAGCCCGAAGAGACGCTCGATTTCAGCGCAAACCTGAATCCATTCGGTCCTCCAAAGGCGCTGAGCGAAAAGTGGCCTGACGCTTTCAACCTCATCACAACATACCCTGACCCCCACGCCGCCTCGCTAACGAAAAAGCTTGCAGCAATGCACGATACGGAAGAAAGTCACGTTCTCGTAGGTAACGGCGGTGCTGAGCTGATCACGCTCGTCGGCCGTTTTCTTTTTCATAAACGAGTTTGCATCGTGCAGCCTGCTTTTTCGGAGTATGAAGAAGCGTGTCGTAGTGCAGGCTGCGAAATCACTTACCATACGCTTGTAGAGGGATGGCGTCTCGATCCAAACCCTCTTATTGAAAAAATGAATCACCTTGACGCCATTTTCCTCTGTACACCAAATAACCCAACTGGTGTTTCATACGATGCTGAATCAGTCAGAACCTTGATTGCTGAAGCGGAAAAGCGAGCTTGCTACTTGATCATTGATGAAGCCTTCGCTGACTTTTTACGAAAAGAGCCCTGTTATACCGTAGAGATCATGACAAATAAGCGCCTGATCATTCTGCGCTCGTTAACGAAAATGTTCGCCATTCCAGGCTTACGTCTAGGTTATATGATGGCGCATCCTGAAGTGATTCGCACAGTTAAAAAGCTCAAGCCACACTGGAGCGTTAACGCTTTAGCGCTTATGGCGGGGGAGATTTGTATCGACGAACAGACGTATGTGACGGCAACGCGAAAGTTTATCGATGAGGAGCGGGAGAAACTCCAGACTTTTTTTGAAAAGCATCGCTATATTTACTCACGATCAAGCGTGAATTTTTATTTGCTAAAAGATCCTGATCAAACCGATCAAGCGCCGCTCATGCACTACTTGATGAAAAACGGCATCGTCCCAAGGCATACGGAGAACTTTCCAGGTCTTAACGGGCGATGGCTCAGATTTGCGATTCGAACATCTGGTGAAAACGACCGACTCATGGAGGTGCTAGCATCATGGCGAAGCTAATCTTTATAACCGGCGGCGTGAGGAGCGGGAAAAGTCGTTTTGCGGAAAAACGAGCAGCTTCGGTCCGGACAGCAAATAGCACGCTTCATTACATCGCCTGCGGTCAGGCAAGTGACGTAGAGATGGAAGCGCGAATTCGCCGTCACCAGCAGGATAGGGAAAAAGCCATCGTTCCATGGCAAACAGTTGAATGTCCAAAGGATGTAGGAAGCGCCACCTCACACCTTGGGGCAAACGCGGTTGTTTTGCTTGATTGCGTGACAACGCTTCTATCTAATGAATTGTTTCAAAACGGAGACTGGTCAAACGCCATCTTTCAGGAACAGACGAAACAGAAAATTCAGCTTGATATCGAAAAACTTAACGAAAGCTCAGAAGCCCTCGTCATTGTTAGCAATGAACTTGGGCATGAACCGTTAGATGGGGAACTTGTCTCCGTTTATGCGCGATTGCTTGGTGAGATTCATCAGTGGATTGTTAGCCAAGCGGACGAAGCTTATCTGATTGAAATGGGCCTGCCGCAGGTTATGAAGGGAGACGGAATCACATGAAGGGTGTCATGATTCAAGGCACGGCATCAGACGTTGGCAAAAGCTTGATCGTGACGGCCCTCTGCCGTCTTCTTGCAAACGAAGGCTATGCCGTCGCTCCGTTTAAATCACAAAACATGTCGAACAATTCTTACGTAACAATGGAAGGTAAAGAGATCGGAAGGGCACAGGGCGCGCAGGCAGAAGCCGCTAGAACCGAAGCGAGCGTCTGGATGAATCCGATTCTCCTAAAACCAAGATCCGATCAGCATGCGGAAGTGATTCAGTTCGGAACCTCTTACCGTACGCTCTCGGGTAAAGATTACCGAGAATCGTACTACGAGATGGGCATAGAAAGCATTGAGCGTGCGCTCGAGCATCTACAGCAGAACTATGATGTGGTTGTGATGGAAGGTGCGGGAAGCCCGGTTGAAGTCAATTTAAAAGATCGCGAGCTCGTGAACATGAAAGTGGCTGAAATGGCCGATGTACCTGTCATTCTTGTGGCGGACATCGATCGCGGCGGCGTGTTTGCAAGCATCGTCGGCACGCTTGAGCTCCTGGATGCTCACGAGCGGAAGCGGGTAAAAGGCATCATCATTAACAAATTTCGTGGCGATCCAGCGCTCTTCGAAGATGGCATCACATGGCTTGAAGAGCGAACCGGTCTACCAATGATCGGCGTCCTTCCTTACGTGGAGCATCATGTAGAAGGGGAGGATTCTCTCTCGCTTACCGATCGGTTTACACAGAAAAAGGGTGCGCTTGAAATCGTCGTGCTTCAGCTTCCGTTCGTTTCCAACTATAGCGATATGGAGCCGATTAACGATGAGGACGTCACAGTTCGCTGGGTGCAGCACTCGGATGAAGTTGGCGAGCCAGATGCGGTCATTATTCCTGGAACGAAGAGTACCATCCGTGATTTGGATTGGTTGAAGGATCGAGGTTTTGACGACGTGTTACAAAGCTACATAGCACGTGGCGGAAGCGTTATTGGCATATGCGGCGGCTATCAAATGCTAACGGAGACGCTGATGGATCCTTATGGCGCTGATACCGGTGAGTCTGGGAAAAAGGTAAAAGGAATGGGTCTCATTCCAGCCAAAACGTCGTTTCATAAAGAAAAAACTACCGTACGAGTGAGCGGTTCACTTCATTCAACTACTAATCTAGCAATGCCAATTGAAGGCTATGAAATTCATCTAGGGGAAACACGTTTTGCTCATACATCAAAACCTTTTCTCCAGATCGAGGGTCGGCCTGAAGGCTACTACGGCGAAGAAGGTCGCGTGATTGGTACGTATTTGCATCATCTTTTTCATAATGATGAATGGCGAACAGAGTGGCTGAATCGTCTGCGAACGCGGAAAGGATTGCCGCAACAAGAGCCAATCAACCGTGCCCTCATGAAAGAGAAAACGTACGATCATCTCGCCAATCAGCTGAAGCCACACTTGAACTGGGAGCTTATGAAAAGCATCATGTTTCAGCGTGAGCGCCAATGAGTTTGTGGCAAGGATTTCTCATTAATGTGCAATTTTTCACCGTTATCCCGGTGCGACGTGAACTTCCAATGGAGCAGGGGCCGTTAACGCGCTCGGTTCAAACGTTTCCGATTCTTGGACTGCTTCAAGGCATGCTATCGGCAGCACTTCTCTACGGGCTCATCGAATGGACGCCTTTTTCGTCGCTAGCGATCGCGTTCATTACATGGGTGTTTCTGATGGCGCTAACGGGCGGACTTCATCTTGACGGCTGGATGGATACGAGCGATGCGTTTTTCTCGTATCGCGATCTAGGAAAACGTCTTGAGATTATGAAAGATCCGCGGGCAGGGGCTTTCGGCGTGCTTTCAGTGATTGTGCTTCTCTCGGCAAGGTTTCTTTTTCTTTATGAAATCATTCAAATGGCGACGTTCAGCTCGTATCTCCTCATTGCGTCCATACCCTTTTTTAGCAAAAGTGTGATGGGATATTTTCTGTTAAGCATTCGACCTTCGAAACAAGAGGGGCTTGCTTACTTCTTTCAGAAATCGATTCAGCGATCAAGCTTATGGATTTATCCAATTTATTGGATCGCGCTCATCGGAATGATGGTGCTACTCTCACCGGAGGTTTTTCTAGGCATGCTGTTGTTAAGTGCAATGACAGTTCTTTTTGCGATCGCTATGAGAAGAAAGATACTTAGCTGGTTTAACGGCGTAACCGGAGATGTGCTCGGCGCGAGCGTTGAAGGAATGGAGGTGATCTTATGGATGAGCGTGTGGCTATTACATTATTTCGTCATGGGATAACGGATGATAACAAGCGCGGTGTTTATATTGGCTGGACAGATACACCGCTTAATGAAGCCGCTGAACTTGCTACAGTCGACGCTGATCAGTATGATCTTATTTTCACGAGTGACTTGCAGCGATGCATGCAAACGGCGAAACGACTCTTTCCGAATCGGAAAAGAATTCCCGTGCCTCTGTTGCGGGAAATCCTGTTTGGTGAATGGGAAGGAAAAACGTATGCCGACCTTGAACATGATACCCAATACAGAAGCTGGATTGATGATCCATTCACCATCTCTCCACCCGGAGGTGAGAACTACGCTCAATTTGGTCAGCGGATTGAAGAAGGGTTCAAATCAGTCGTCGAACAGGTCATTGAATCATCAAATCAGAGAGGTATCGTGATTACACACGGAGGCGTTATCCGCTATTTGCTAACCAAGTATGCCCCAGAAAAGCGTTCGTTTTGGGAATGGAAAGTTCCCCACGGTTCAGGAATTGAGCTTGAATGGAAACGAGATGATTTAAGGAGGGATATGCGATGCACTTCGTTACAGGAGGTGCCTATAACGGCAAATCGAAATGGGTGAAAACGTTCTACGGATTGACGGAGGATCACTGCTGGAGATCCGCTTATGACCAAATGAAAATCCCGCTTAATGTAAGCCGCTTTTACGGAGATGTCGTTGTACTTGAAGGTGTAGAACAGTGGATCAAAGGACTTACAGCTGACTCGGGACATGAAGAATGCCGGGCAATATGGCAGTCGCTTCTAGGTATCTGGCGCTCGTGGGAAAGCGAGCAACATGAGCGGACGGTCGTGATCATAGGCGCGGATATTACTAAAGGAATTGTACCAATGGAAAAAGAAGAGCGCGAATGGCGTGATTTAACAGGATGGGCGTACCAGGATTTAGCGGCCATAGCCGACCGTGTTGATGTGATCTGGTACGGACTCAATCAGCAGCTAAAATAATCGAGGGGGAATAGGGATGAGAATTTATACACGAACAGGTGACGAGGGAAAAACGAGCATTATCGGGGGAAGAGTCGATAAAGACGATGTACGAGTAGAAGCTTACGGCACAGTGGATGAAGCGAATGGCTTCGTTGGACAGGCGATCGTTGAATTAAGCGAGCTTGGCTCAGATCAATTTACGGATCTTCTAGAGGATTTGGAGAAAATTCAGCATGAGCTCTTTGACTGTGGCGGCGACCTTGCGAACGTCTCACCAAAACGAGAAATGAAGCTAATGGAAGAGTCGATTACGTACCTTGAAGGACGCATCGATGAATTTATTGAAGAAGCGCCAGCGCTTGAGAAATTTATCTTACCTGGTGGAAGCAAGCCGTCCGCAACGATTCATATCGCTCGGACAATCACACGTCGCGCCGAGCGCCACGTCGTTACGTTAAATAAAGTAGAAGAAAACATCCCACCCGTCCCTATGAAATACTTAAACCGCCTATCAGATTACTTTTTCGCCCTTGCTCGCGTGATCAATTTCCGTTTGAACGTAAAAGACGTGGAGTACGCAAGAAGCGCAAAAGTGTTCCGCGGCGGCAAGCGTAAAGGAGAGTAGGCATGTCGGGCAAACGCGCAAGCCTTCTCGCTATGTTCATTGCACTATCCGTTGTTGGCGCGCTTATTAAAATCCCATCCGTCATCGGAAGCGTTGCGCTCGATGCGTTTCCAGCGCTCGTAGCCACCGTTCTTCTCGGAAGCAGGAGCGGTGCGCTGATCGCAGGATTCGGTCATTTACTATCTGCGCTTATTGTCGGCTTTCCGCTCGGTCCCATGCATCTACTAATCGCGGCAGAAATGGCGGTGCTCGTTTGGCTTTTCGGTGCGCTTTATGAGAAAAGCAAACGAAAAACAGCTGTTGGACTCTTTTTAGTAGGAAACGGAGTTGTTGCTCCACTACCGTTTCTTTTTATGCTCGGCACGGGCTTTTACATGGCGATTATGCCAGGGCTAGTTGTAGCATCAGCGATCAATCTCGTACTTGCAATGGCTCTTATCCCGCGGTTAGCAACGATTTTTGAGAAAAAAGGACTTGCGAGCTTATGAGAGACGGGACGATGATTCCTCTCGATGATGAATATCTCGTAATTACAAGCGATAACAGTGGAGGCATCGGAGAGAAAGAGCATGATATCGTGAACGTGCCATATGATGTGCTTTCTTACTTCGCTTTTCGCGTTGCGATAATGGAAAATATCGCGCATGGAGCAACGCCACTTTCCGTCGTTTTACATAACTTCTGCGGCGGCGCAAAGTGGGAGGAGCTTGTGGGCGGCATCGAGCGTGGAAAAAGAGAGTTAGGCATGAACGAGCTTACAGTCACAGGAAGCTCTGAAACGAATATGCCTCTCCTTCAATCAGCGCTTGGCGTTGTGGTGATTGGAAGGAAACAGGGTAACGAACTTCCGGAAGTATCGCTAAGTGATGGTATCCGATTCGCCGTAATCGGGAAACCACTCGTTGGCGATGAAGTGATGAACGAGCCGAATGCGATAGCACCACTTGATCTTTTTCAGTGGGTGAGTGAGCAGGAAGGCGTTCGAGCTGTGCTACCTGTTGGATCAAAAGGGATACTGTATGAGTTAAATGAGCTTCTAGCTGAAGAAGAAGTGACGGCTGAAAAGATACAGGTAGAGCTAGATGTTCATAAATCATCAGGACCATCGACGAGTTTTATAGTTTCTTATGATGAAGAGGTAGAGGAGCAGCTACGGGAACGAGCGGGTGGGCTTCTTCATGTAGTGGAAATTGAAAGGGGTCAGGCACGTGCCTGACCCTTCTCACATACAAAACCCGTACATTGTCCGTCTGAGGCGGACAATGTACGGGTTTCTATCCATTCAACTATTCTTTACATTGTGAAGAAAGTTTCATCATTTCAATGATCTATCAATCAACCCTCTAATTTTAAAGAACTATGAGTGAAAGTTAACTAGCTGAGTAGAGGTGAAATGGGAGGTACAATAAAAGGCTTTCATTTTTCTATTGACTAAGCTAAACAGATAGGATAAGATCAAAACAAGTTGAATGTAAACCTTTACATATTTAACTGTATTTTTTAAAGGTAAAATGTAAAGCTTTACATTTTGGTTTTTACATAATGAAATGGGGGGTAACCATGGATTACAAAGAAGTTTCTCAAGAGATATTGGATGCGTTAGGTGGTAAAGATAATGTTTCAGCTGCATCACATTGTGCCACAAGGTTAAGACTTGTGTTGAACGATGAGTCTATCGTTGATCAAGAAAAATTAGATCAAATAGATGTGGTGAAAGGAACCTTTTCTACTGGGGGGCAATTTCAAGTCATTATTGGCTCGGGTACTGTTAATAAAGTTTATGCGGAGTTTGCAAAACAGACTGGATTAGGTGAGATGTCAACGAGTGATGTGAAAAAGGCAAGTACGAAGAAACTTAATCCGCTACAGCAATTTGTGAAAATGCTGTCTGATATCTTTGTACCGATCATTCCAGCTATTGTTGCTGGTGGACTCTTAATGGGAATTAACAATCTCTTAACTGCACCAGACCTTTTCTATGAAGGTCAGTCACTCATTCAGGCTTTTCCGAACATAAAGGATTTAGCTGCATTAATTAACACTTTTGCAAACGCCGCCTTTGTCTTTCTGCCGATACTAATTGGATTCTCCGCTACGCAAAGATTTGGTGGCAATGCTTTCTTAGGAGCAACGCTCGGTATGATCATGGTTCACCCGGATCTATTAAATGGTTGGGGATACGGCGGTGCACTTGTGAACGGTGAAATACCAGTTTGGAATATCTTTGGTTATGAAATTGAGAAGATTGGATATCAGGGAACGGTTTTACCAGTGTTAGTGGCTTCATATATATTGGCAAAAGTAGAGCAGTTCTTTCGAAAGATTGTTCCAGCAGCTCTTGATAATTTATTAACGCCTTTATTAACACTATTTATTACCGGTGTTTTAACTTTCACATTAGTTGGACCTCTTACACGAACAGCTGGTAATCTCGTAACGGACGGTATGATCTGGATGTACGATACAACGGGCTTCATTGGCGGAGCGATCCTTGGTCTCTTATATGCTCCAATTGTTATTACCGGGATGCACCATAGTTTCATCGCTGTCGAAACGCAGTTGTTAACAGACATCGCCAAAACGGGTGGTTCCTTTCTCTTCCCACTTGCAGCTATGTCAAATGTTGCACAGGGTGCAGCTACGTTAGCTGTCTTACTGATAGTAAAAAATAAGAAGATGAAAGGTGTCGCATCAGCGGCAGGTATCTCAGCTCTTCTTGGAATTACTGAACCAGCGATGTTTGGGGTGAATTTAAAATTACGCTATCCGTTTATAGGTGCAATGGTTGGATCATGCGCAGGTGGGGCTTTTGTTACGTTCTTTAAGACAAAAGCGATTGCACTAGGCGCAGCAGGATTACCTGGGATTATCTCGATTAAACCAGATACGATATTGTTTTATGTGATTGGAATGATCATCTCGTTTGTTGTAGCGTTTGCTACGACAATGATTCTATCAAAAAGAAAATCGAATGCAGTTCAACAAGAGCAAGAAAGAGAAGTAGCATAGGTATCATTTAAAGGAGAATCTATTGGTTCTCCTCATTCTTTTGAAAGAGGGATAAAAATGGAGTGGACGAGAGAACAGCGCTATAGAAAAATAGAAGAAGTGAGTGAACAGGAGCTTCACAATCTAAAAAAAATAGTACAACAATGCCCATGGAGGCAAACGTTTCACATTCAACCAGAAACAGGACTACTCAATGATCCAAATGGCTTTTCATTTTACAATGGGGAATATCACTTGTTCTATCAGTGGTTTCCTCTTGGTCCTGTTCACGGGTTGAAATACTGGTATCATACGAAATCAAAGGATTTAACGAACTGGGAGAATGTCGGGATAGGTATTCGTCCGGATCAGTTCTTTGATAGCCATGGTGCTTATTCAGGAAGTGGCATTGAGCACGACGAACAACTCTACTTATTTTATACCGGAAATACGCGGAACCTGGATTGGGAACGTCTCCCTTATCAATGCATGGCCTGGATGGATCGACATGGTGAAATCAATAAGGCGAATGAGCCGATTATTGATCATGTACCAGAAGGATACACGGATCATTTTCGCGATCCAAAGGTATGGAAGGATAACGATGCCTTCTACATGATCATTGGGGCGCAGCGTGAAAATCTGACAGGAACTGTTGTTGTATATCGATCAAATGACTTAAATCATTGGACTTTCCTCGGAGAAATAGACACGCAATTAGAGAACTTTGGGTATATGTGGGAATGCCCGGACTATTTTGAGCTCGAGAACAACGGTGTTCTCATTTTCTCTCCCCAAGGATTAGAACCTTCAGGGGATGCTTTTCGAAACATTTATCAATCGGGTTATATCGTAGGAAATCCGATAGCTTTACCGTCATTAAACTATCAGCATAGCGAATTTCATGAGCTTGATCATGGTTTCGATTTCTATGCGCCACAAAGTATGGAAGATCCTTCAGGGAGACGACTCATGATTGGCTGGATGGGATTGCCAGAAATCGATTACCCAACAGATCAGCATGGATGGGCACACTGCTTGACCATTCCACGAGAATTGTCGGTTAAAAATAATAAAATTATCCAAAAACCAGTGAAAGAAATGGAAAACCACCGTAAAGCGAAGCAAGAGGTTCATGGTATCATAGATAATGACATAAAGAGCTATGCAGATTTTAATGGCACAACATACGAATTGATTTGTGAGTTTCATGATATATTTGCAAGTGAAGTTGGAGTGGCAATAAGGTGTGGTGAGAACGAAGAGACCATCATTAAATATGATGTTGTGAGTAAGAAAATTGTCTTTGATCGCTCTCGTTCAGGCCAACCATTTGCGGAGAAATATGGTTCAATCCGACAATGCGATTTCTCAGCTGACATCGTGAAGTTCCATCTCTTCGTTGATCGTTCGTCAGTTGAAGTGTTCATCAATGATGGTGAACGAGTAATGACTGGTCGCATTTTCCCTGATCAAGATAGCAACGGAGTCCAATTTTTCGCGAAGAATGGAAAAAGTAGACTTGAAGCAGTAAAATGGGAATATTAAAGACTAGAGCGTAAGGCTGTGAGCTGGAAGAAAGGGGAAGCCGTAGTGAAGAAAGAAATTAACATTACAGAGGTCGCCAAAAAAGCAGGTGTATCAATTGCAACTGTTTCAAGAGTATTCAATAACCAAGGCCCTGTAAAGGAAAGCACCAGGAAAAAGATACAACACATCATTGAGGAAACAGGTTACTCCCCTAATATTCTTGCCAGGGAACTCGCAGAGCAGAAGACCCACTTGATTGGCATCATCGTACATGATTTAACGGGGGAAGGTATCCCAAGGATAATCAATGGCGTGAACGAAGTCCTGGGTGCCAAAGGGTATAATCTTTTAATTGCTTGCACGAACGGTAGTCTAGAAAATGAACTCAAGCAGTTTGAGATTTTTCGCTCAAAGAGGGTGGAAGGGATTTTGTTTGCAACGAGGGTGTTTCAGCCGGAGCATATTGAGATTATCAAAAAGCTACCGATCCCGGTCGTTTCTCTTCTTCAGAATACCGAACGAGATGAAGTGCCGTTCGTTGCCTTTGATAACTACAATTTTGCTTTCGAGGGGACAAAGCGCTTGATTGAACTCGGACATACAACCATCGGATTCATTGGAGGACCGAAACATTCTATTAACGGTGAAGAAAGATTTAAAGGATATATCGATGCTCATAAGAAAGCTGGCATCCAATATCATTCCGAGATCACTGTGAACGGTAATTACCATATAGAAGACGGGTATCACAAAATGGAATTGATCTATGCGAAGAACAACCAGTTAACAGCTGTTGTTGCAGCGAACGATGGAATGGCGATCGGCGCTCTGAACTATTTACAGGACCAGAATGTCGTTGTTCCTGATGAGGTTTCAGTGCTTGCATTAGATGATACAGTACTCGCCAAGGCATCAAGATTGAAATTATCTGGTGTGCATTATTCCTATACCGATTTAGGTCAAAAAGGCGCCGGTATTATGATGAAGATGATTGAAAATGCTCAATTTGATTATGAGAAATGCATTATCCCATATGAAATCTGTATGAGAGAAAGTGTGTCAGAGGCAAGGGGTCAGGCACGTGCCTGACCCCACATACAAACAAAAACCGCGCATTGTCCGCCCGAGGCAGACAATGCGCGGTTTTCTATCTATTGAACTACTCTTCACAATGTTTTCATACGATTTTCTCTCTCATACTTCTTCTCAAGCTCTGTTAACGTGAGACTATGAAGTTGAGTAAGGTCTTCTCGATTTTGTGGTGAATTTAGTAACTTACGAATTAGGTAGGTTCGACGATCAATCATGCCTTTTCGGAGTTGAACTCCCATGAACACAACCTCCTTCCTTTACTATCACGTTTGACTCTAGCATAACGTGTTTTGCTTCTTTTGTGTGTTAAGAAATTGTGAAGAAATTAACAAAGAATGTGTGAAAGGAGCGGTGCGCGGTGAAGGGGGGTCAGGTGCGAGCCTGACCCCCTTCACAAACAAAAAAGAAGCAAAGTCCATCTCACACGGACTTTGCTTCTTTCAATCCACTATTCTCTACCGCGCATACACATGCTGACCGATCGTCTTAATCACATCACGCGAATAAATCCACTCATCCGTTACGCCACCTGGATTGTAGTAATACGTCGCACCGCCAGATGGATCCCATCCGAAGTACGCATCCTTCGCAGCGCGATAAGAAGAAGCATCAGGCGTGAGCCAATACTGGCCATCATTCAAAGCGGTAAACGCATTCTGTTGATAGATCACCCCGTATGTACTCCCTGGAAACGAAGAGGATTGAACGCGATTCAAGATAACAGCGGCGACCGCAACCTTACCTTCATAGAGCTCACCACGAGATTCACCATGAACAACATGTGCGATCATCTCAAGATTACTTAGCATGTTCAGCGTATTCGTACCCGCTACGCCATCTGCGCTAAGTCCAAAATCCGCCTGGAATTCACGAACTGCTTCTTTCGTCACCGATCCATAATAGCCCGTTGGCGTCGTATGGAAGTAATCGAGCTTCTCTAAAATTGACTGCATGTGCTGAACTTCTGATCCTCTTGATCCCGTGTCCATCATTGCTGATGCATTGTCCTCCAAGACGAATAAATAAAAGCATGATGCAAGGACGAGAGAACCAAGGACATGTACAAATTTCATTAGCAAACTCCTCTCCATAAATTAACCTCTATTATAATACAGGTAATTGAGGAAAGATATGGAACGGAATGCCTTCCTTATAGATTGGAAAATAACATCGATAGTCTAGTTTTAACCAAAATAAGGAGTATAGTAGGTTCCTTCTACCTAATCAAACTTCAATCCGCCTCTTCTATAAAAGGATAAATGGGCAACTCCAGCTGCTCAAATTCTCTTAGGGAATAGCATTCCTGATGGTAAGGATGCTATTGGAGAAGGCGTTGAGAAGACTTAAATGTTTTAGTTGATTAATCAATAAGCAAGACTCAGACACGTGGCTGAGTCTAGTAAAAAAACTATTTCATTCGACAAAAAATGCTATAGCTATGCGACAAAAATCTATATATAATCCTCTTAGCGCTATTGAACGGAAGGATGATGAAGGAGCAGGGGGACATGCTCGTATGGCACCATATATGAGAATGATAGGGGAAAAGAAACGAATGAAAAAGGCACTTGGTTTATTGTCAACCGTAATCCTCGCAGGAAGCTTACTTGCTCCTGCTGCTTCAGCAGCTACAACTGACACGGAGATTATGAGAATTGAAGGAGCTGACCGCTACGAAACGGCTGTGAAAATCGCTAAAGTCGACTATGAAAAAGGCGATACACCTGAAGTTGTTTTCGCAACAGGTCTCGATTTTCCTGACGCCCTTGCAGGAGCACCGCTTGCTTACGAGATGGATGCACCCATCCTATTAACGCAAACCAAATCCATTCCAGCTAAAGTTAAAGAAGCTCTAACTTACTTCGGCGTTGATCACGTCACGATTCTTGGCGGCACGAAGGCAATTTCGAAGGATGTCGAAGCCGAGCTAAAGAAAATGAATATTGATTATGATCGTATCGCAGGAGCGAATCGCTATGACACGGCAGCTAAAATCGCCGCTGAACTTAGCCCATCTCCATTTGATACAGCTTATGTAACGTATGGAGGGAATTATCCTGATGCTTTATCCGTTGCAGCGATTGCAGCGCTTGAAGGCAGTCCGATCCTTTTGACTCAAACAAATTCACTTCCTGTTGAAACGGAAAAGGCACTTAAAAATTACAGTGAATCGATTGCGATTGGCGGACCAGCTGTGATTAGTAACGACGTTTTGAAAAAGCTTCCTAGTAAAGAGCGAATAGCAGGTGTTGATCGCTATGATACATCTGTGAAAGTAATAGAAGAACGTTATGGCCCAGCGTTCGCAGTCACGCTTGCAACAGGAGCGGGCTTTGCCGATGCGTTAACGGGATCGATTTATGCAGCAAACGGTTTTGAGCCGGTAGTGTTAACGAAGAAAAACGGTCTATCGGATCAAGCTAAAGCATTTTTCCGCGATAGTGAAACGGAATTCTACACGATTCTTGGTGGAAAAAGCGCCATTGGCGTAGGCGTTGAACAAGACATTAATCACTTATTTGATTAAAATCTACAAAAAGCTCAGACCCACGTCTGAGCTTTTTATTTAGTTGAGGAAAAAACATCCCATTCGACAAAAACAGCCTATAGCGTAACCCTCGTTTCTCCTATATAATCCTCTTAGTGTAAAGAAATGGAAGGGTGATGAAGGAGCAGGGGACATGCTCGTTTTGCTTAAAAAATGAGAATGATAGGGGAAAAGATCCGAATGAAAAAAGTACTTGGACTAGTATCAACCGCACTTCTGGCAGGAAGCCTCATCGGTGGGCCAGTTGCCTCTGCCTCCACCCACGATGCGCTTATGAAAAAAGCGCAGAAAATGACGATGAACGACGGTTACGATGATTGGGAATACATCTCTGAAGTCGAACCAAATAATAGTTTCAAAGAAGCAAATTCCTTCATAAATGATGACGTCATGACCGGTAAATTAACCGATCAGGATCAAGATTTCTATAAATTCGAAGTCGAAGCAGACGAGCCAGTCTCCTTATCTTTCGGTGCAGGTACGGATGAAGAAGAGCCAACAATGGAGCTTTGGGTTGATCTTTATGATGAAAACCAGAAGAAAATCACACCTGATTATGAAGAAGGCGAATACGGTTACTACGGAGGGATCGAGGAGCTAGAGCCTGGAACCTACTATTTCAGAGTCACGGATTCCGCTAATAAAAATAATAACGTAGACTACTATTTTTCCGCCTTCACGTACTCCAATGATCCAATCGTTATGAGGATTGCAGGGGAAGATCGCTACGAGACAGCGGTTGAAATCGCCAAGACAGGATTTGAAGAAGGCTACACGAGACACGTGGTTCTTGCGACAGGACAAAACTTCCCTGACGCCCTTGCCGGAGCGCCACTTGCTTATCAATATAGCGCACCTATCCTTCTCACCCAAACAAAAGAGCTACCTGCTTCTGTGAAAGAAGCACTAAACTATTTTGGTACGGAGCACGTCACGATCCTTGGTGGGCAAACAGCTGTTTCAAAAAATGTGGAAAAGTCCCTCATAAAAATGGGCATCACATTCGATCGTATTGAAGGAAAAGATCGCTACGAAACAGCTGCCAAAATTGCGAAAGAAATCGATCCTTATTTCAGTGATACAGCGTTTGTCACCTACGGAGGTAACTTCCCAGATGCGTTATCTGTCGCCTCCATTGCCGCCGCACAGGGAAGCCCGATTTTATTAACTAAAACAAAAGAAATTCCAGCTGTAACTGCAAAAGCATTGAAAAATTACAATGACACATACGTTATTGGCGGAACGGCCGTTGTCAGTAATACGGTCTTCAACAAGCTCCCACATCCAAAGCGGATCTCAGGAGAAAACCGCTATGATACATCTGTTCAAGTGGCAAAGCAGCTCGATACGTCGGGGTATGCAGTTAACCTCGCTACGGGTGAAAACTTCGCAGATGCTCTTTCCGGATCCGTCCTTGCCGCAAACTTCTACGAGCCTGTTCTCCTAACGAGAAAGAATGAGCTGCCTAAGGAAGTTAGAAAACTATTTATGGATAAAGATACATTCTTCTTTACGATCTTCGGTGGACCGAATGCGATTAGTGAAGACGTGGAGGATGAGATTTGGGAGATGTTTGTAGAATAGAAGAGTAGAAACAAAATATAAGTGAAATGAAAGAAGGACAGCGCCTGGGCGCTGTCCTTCTTTCATTTTATATCAACTTACAACGCTTAACATAATCTTCGCCCACCCAAACAATGCGATCCAGAGAGGAATACTTAATGAGACGCCCCATACCATTCCTTTAGCAAAATTGCCTTCTTCCTGGTAATGCATATGCTCATCCCCTTCAAAAGAAAGTTCATCCAGTTTAAGCAGGGTGACTTCCTTCTATTATAAATGATAGCGCTATCAAATACTGTCGTTTCACGAAAAATATTTTCACTAGTCTTGATAGTAGTTAGTAACTTAACTTTAGTTTACCCAGATCCCTCAGTTTTTATTACTCTTTAAATAAGTCGAATGCGTTTAATTTACTATGACCGTCAAAGCTACTGGTAAATTAACGAAAAAATTACACAAATGTGGTTACAACTTCAAAGTGATCGGGTACTATTATCAGAAATACATAAAAAGAAAGGTTGTTTAGATGGAACGTTCCAACGTGGGAATGTGGGGAGATATTGAACAATTTGTTAAAACTGTAGAAGAGGATCAACGTGAAGCTAGTTCAGCAAAGGATTACATTGAGCAGATTAAAGCTATTCTCTTAAAATATGATGGACAAGTAGACTAATAGAAGAACTGACGGTGATATATCGCCTCAGTTCTTTTTTTAATATTTAGTGATATATGTCTAATAGATAATTACAATATGAAAGTATTTTAAAATATGGTAATATAAAACATATAACTGTTCTTCAAATAGAACAAACGGAGTTTTTATGATGAACAGAAAACAGTTGCAACTCGAGGTAATGACTTTTAAGAGAGTAACGTGAGGGAAAGGGGATATGGATTATATTTGATGTACACTGTCATATTCTACCCGGGATGGACGATGGGCCGACGACAATTGATGAAAGTATCGAGATGGCGAGGAAGGCTGTAAGTGAGGGGATTACTAAGGTTGTGGCGACACCTCATCATCGAAATGGTCGTTATGAAAATGATCGGAGAGTGATCATGCAAGAGGTGACGATTTTAAACAAAGAGCTCTCAAGAGAAGGAATTGATCTTGAAGTTCTTCCAGGCCAGGAAATAGCATTGTCTGGTGAAGTGTTAGAAGACTATGAGAAAAGTAACCTTTTAACAGTGAACGATGCGGAGATCTATTTGTTTGTGGAATTGCCAGCTAGTCATCTTCCAGCTTATACAAATAAGCTATTCTTCGACCTTCAAATGAAAGGATTAATTCCAGTTATAGTTCATCCTGAGCGAAATCAAGAAATCATCGAAAATCCGAAGAAACTTTACCAGTTAGTGAAAGAAGGTGCTTTATCACAAGTAACGGCTTCTGCAGTATCAGGTGAAATGGGGAAGAAGATGAAAAAGTTCTCGCATGAACTAATTTCTCATAATCTTGCACACGTTATTGCTTCTGATGCACATAATACAACCACTCGTCCTTTCCATTTAAGAAAAGCATTTGATACAGTAGAAGAAAAATTGGGGATGGGCATTCGGTATCGGTTACAGGAAAATGCAGAGCTTATGGTGAACGCTAAAATGGTAGATAAGGAAATGCCACAGCGCATTCATAAAAAGAAAAGACTCGGTATATTTTAAAAATACGAGGCAGCCTTTAAACTACCAGGCTGCCTCGTATTAAGGGTTAACTAATTTCAAGATGATCTTTAAGCTTTTGAGTAATACTTTGTTTCTCTTCATCAGAAACGATATAGTACCAGAGGCCATCAATCATTTCGCCACTTCCTTGAATTTCGAAAGTCGTCATATTGTTGCGAGCGCCTCGATAATTCTTGAAAATATCGTTCATTTCTTCAAATGTCATATTCGTCTTTACGTTACTACCAACGGCTTGTAGCAAGTCATCAATTTTATTAATGCTTCCAACACTAGCACCTTCATCAATAATCGACTTAATGATTTCACGTTGACGGTCATTACGCCCAAGATCACCCTTTGGATCTTCATAGCGCATTCTTGAGAAGGCTAGAGCTTCCTCTGCATTTAAATCAATTTCACCAGCTGGAAACGAATAACCTTGATAATCAAATGCAAATGGATTATCCACCGTTACACCATTAAGCGCAGAAACAACATCTTCGAACGCCTCCATGTTAACTTTGAAGTAATAATCAATCGGCACATCCAGGAAGTTCTCGACTGTGTCCATTGTCATTTCGATACCACCATAAGCATAAGCGTGATTCATCTTTTCAGTCGTGCCACGCCCAATGATTTCAGTGCGCGTATCACGTGGAATATTAAACATGTACATTGAATCATTATGAGGGTTTAATGTAATCATGATCATTGTATCCGAGCGACCCTGATCATTTTCTCGTTCGTCGACTCCCATCAGAAGAATCGAAACGGGATCTTTTTCATTCATGTTTACTTTTTCGGTACGCTTTTCTGAAGTTTCTCGACTAATGGGCTCATGCATTTCACCTGCTGTATCTTTAACAGAATCAAAGAGGTAGTAAGCATATCCCCCACCGGCTAACAGAATAACTCCGGCAATTACTCCTAAAACGATTAATATTTTTTTCATTTTAACATTCCATCTTTCCGTAGAATTATAGACTCATGCATCATGTGAAAACCTATCCCCTATTATAAGTCGAACTATTTCGTAAAGTAAATACCTTCCAAACAATAGAGTTTCCCCTTGAATTTTCAGAGCATCATTAAGATTACATGTCATTTAGACGATACAATAAAGAAAGAAGTTACAATGAATGAAACAAATTATGCTAATCTAATAGAATCAGTTAAGAAATGGAAAGGGGAAAGAAAGCATGATCGATATTCACTCGCATATTTTACCTGGAATCGATGATGGAGCGAAAAACATCGATGATAGTCTTGCAATGGCACGTCAGGCCTTTAATCAAGGGATCACAAAAGTAGTGGCATCACCTCACAACAAAAATGGCACATTTGATAATACCAAACCATCCATTATTCAAGACGTAGCAATCTTGAACAAAGAACTTCAGCGAGAAGGCATTGATCTTGAAATTTTACCAGGTCAAGAAAACCGTATTTACGGAGAGTTAGTAGAAGAGCTAGAAGGAAGTGACTTGCTAACCGTGAATGACAAAGGCGTCTATATGTTAATTGAATTTCCGTCGAGTCATTTACCTCGCTATGCTAATAAGCTTTTATTTGACCTTCAAGTAAAAGGGATTGTTCCAATTATCGTACATCCAGAGCGAAACAGGGAAATTATAGAGAATCCAGAGCGGTTGTATAACCTCGTCAAAGAAGGAGCATTAACTCAACTTACAGGGACAAGCGTCACGGGGAAGATGGGTAAGAAAATCCAAAAATTCTCTTTTGATCTAATTCAGCATAATTTGTCCCACTTTGTGGCTTCTGATGCTCATAATATAGATTCCAGACCTTTTGACCTACTAGAAGCATTCGAAACGGTTGAAAAGGAGTTTGGTATTTCGACACGATACATGCTGCAGGAAAATGCAGAGGATATGGTGGTTGGAAGGATGGTAGCAAAAGAAGTACCACAACAAATCCGTAAGAAGAAAATACTAGGATTGTTCTAAGTGTATGAGAAAGAGGTCACAATTTCGCTTGTGACCTCTTAACATAATCTTTACAAAAAAAGTTTTCGTCAAAAATTGTATAAAAACCCACATGTAAGCATTTTCTTCTACAAAATTCGACATATAATCATAGTATATTCGTACTAAGACAAAATACATGTGGGTATTGATGTGAAAAAAGGCTAAATTTTACTTAATTTCTGTGTTATAGTGAATTCTGTACTGAAATTAGTTACGTATTAAAAATAATTTTGATCGCGTTGGAGGCATCTATGGAAGAAACAATTAGTTTAAAGGAAATTTTCGCAGTTCTCAAAAAACGTCTCGCTCTTATTCTACTTATTACACTTCTCGCTACAGCAACAAGCGGAGTTGTCTCTTATTTCCTACTTACCCCAATTTATCAAACTTCAACCCAAATTCTTGTTAACCAAAAAGCAGATGAAGAAAATGCTTTTGATTACAATCAGGTAAAAACGAATGTTGAACTCATTAATACATATAGCGTTATTATTAAAAGTCCCAAAATTTTAGAAAAGGTTGGAGAAGATCTAAATCTTGATCTATCAACTAATGCGTTAAAAGATAAGATCTCAGTTAGCAATGCACAGAACTCTCAAGTAGTTTCTATCGATGTGAAGGATGCTGATCCAGCACTAGCTGTAAAGATTGCGAATACAACAGCTGAAGTGTTTGAAAAAGAGATTAGTAACATTATGAATGTTGATAACGTAAGCGTGCTTTCAGAAGCAAACTTTGAAGGAACACCGAGTCCGGTTAATCCGAAGCCTGTTCTCAACATGGCCATTGCACTAGTTGTAGGCTTAATGGTTGGCGTCGGTCTTGCCTTCTTACTTGAATACCTCGATAACACGATTAAAGATGAAAATGACATTGAAAAGATTCTAGGATTACCTGTACTTGGAACAATTGCTGTCATTGAAGATAAAGAAGTCGGTTCATCGAAGAGCCATACGAAAAAGTCAGTAAGGGGTGAAACGGTTGAGTCGTAAAAATCGAAAGTCTGTACACGTTGATAAAGAAAGAAGTCTTTTAACACATCAAAATCCGAAATCACCCATTGCTGAGCAATACCGTACGATCAGAACCAATATTCAATTCGCTTCTGTTGAAGAAGAAATCCGTACGATAATGGTTACCTCTTCTGGGCCGATGGAAGGGAAATCGACGACAATCGCTAACCTTGGAGTGGTTCTTGCGCAACAGGGGAAAAGCGTCTTAATCGTGGATGCGGATTTACGTAAGCCAACCGTTCATTATACATTTAGAACCATGAATACAAGAGGGATCACCAATATCCTCACCCGTCAGGCTGAGTTGGTAGAGGTGACGCAGGAAACAGAAGTACCAAATCTTAATGTTCTTACGAGTGGACCTGTTCCACCGAATCCATCAGAGCTACTTGGTTCTAAGGGGATGGATAACCTTATCGAAGAAGCGCTTCGACATTATGACGTTATACTCTTCGATTGCCCTCCAATTCTTGCGGTGGCCGATTCGCAAATTGTGGCGAATAAGGTGCAGGGGACTGTGTTGGTCGTGAGTAGTGGGACTACGGATAAGGAAGCTGCGGTAAAGGCGAAAGAGAGACTTGAAAGTGTCAATAGTAAGCTACTTGGTGTTGTGCTTAATCGAAAGAAAATGAAAGATGGTAGTTACTACTATTATTATGCTCAAAAATAAGTGGTTTTAGCTTCGAGGAAAAGATGAAGTCAGGTCTTAATACCTGTTTAAGTTCAAGGTGTTTGTGTAAAGAATCATTCGGAGCTAATAATACAATTTCCAGCGAGAGAAAAAACTAAGCTAATTAAACATATATAATAAATTTTAGTTGTGTATAACTTTAATTAATGAGGAGGTAAATTAATGGGGGTTGTAAATTCTACCAAAGGTGAACTCACTATCTATGAATCACATGAAAATGAGAATAAAACAATTGTCAATGAAAGTAATATTTATTTATTTAGCAAAAGAACGATTGATTTTTGGGGTGCGTTCTTAGGCTTAATATTATTATCTCCTCTATTCTTAATATTATACATAACCATAAAGATTGAGGACCCACGAAGTCCGGTGTTTTTTAAACAAATTAGAGTTGGGAAGAACGGAAAGCAATTTCACATGTATAAATTTAGGTCAATGGTATCTAATGCCGAAGAATTGCTTGAGAATCTATTGAAAAGTAATGAAACTACTGGTCCAATGTTCAAGATGAAAGAAGATCCAAGGATTACTAGGATAGGCAAGTTCATAAGAAAAACAAGCATAGACGAATTACCGCAATTGTTCAATGTAATTAAAGGCGAAATGAGTCTAGTTGGACCTAGACCTGCATTACCTAGAGAGGTTAAGGACTATACCAACTATGATAGACAAAGACTATTAGTAGTACCGGGGTGTACTGGTTTATGGCAAGTTAGTGGACGAAGCCAGATAGGGTTCAATGAAATGGTTATGTTAGACCTACAATATATAAAGAAACGTAGCGTTAGATTTGATTTACTATTAATAATAAAAACTTTAAAAGTGTTTTCGGGTACAGATAACGCCTATTAACTTAAAAACGGGGGAAAATGATGTTGAATAATGATGAAACTGTTTTAATTACAGGTGGAGCTGGGTTTATTGGGAGTGCATTATCAATAAAACTAATTAGAAAAGGGTATAAAGTTAGAGTTCTAGATACACTTTCTGAACAAATTCATGGTGAGGTCCCTTCGGAATCGGAATTATTTAATAAAATCATCAATAAAGTTCAATTTGTACAAGGAGATGTTCGTAATAAGGATGATTGGCGAGTTGCACTAGAAGGTGCAGATATTGTCGTTCATCTAGCTGCTGAAACCGGTACTGGTCAATCAATGTATGAAATTGATAAATATATTGATGTAAATATTAAAGGGACTTCAAACCTTCTAGATATTTTAACGAATGAGCAACATACCGTTAAAAAAATAGTCGTTGCCTCTTCGCGTGCAATATATGGCGAAGGCAAATATAAATGTGAACAACATGGCATTGTTTATCCTGTTGAAAGAGTAGAAAAACACCTTTCAAAAGGCGATTTTAATGTAAAATGTCCTAGATGTGAACAAGATGTTTCATTATTAGCTACTAGTGAAGATTCTAAAATTCACCCTACTTCTGTTTATGGATTTACAAAATACAGTCAGGAAGATATGTGTATGATTGTTGGTAAATCACTAGGAATACCTGTTGCAGCATTTAGATACCAAAATGTTTATGGACCTGGACAATCTTTGAAAAACCCATATACGGGCATTCTTTCTATATTTTCTACGAGAATTAAAAATGGTAACGATATTAATATTTTCGAAGACGGAGAAGAAACAAGAGATTTTGTATACATAGATGATGTCGTAGAAGCAACGGTGTTAGGTATAGAAAGTGATCGAGCTAATTTCGAAAGTTTTAATGTAGGAACAGGAATTCCGACAGATGTATTGACTGTAGCAAATACTCTAATCACTAAATATGGTGCAAAAGTGAATACTTCAGTAAGTGGAAACTATCGACTAGGTGATATTAGACATAACTACGCGGATTTATCAAAAATTGAGAAACTGCTCAAATTTAAACCTAGCTACAACTTTGAACAGGGGATTACAAATTTTGTGAATTGGGTTGAAACTCAAAGTGTAGAAGAAGATAGCTACGATAAAGCAATGATTGAAATGAAAGAAAAAGGATTATATAAATAAGATGGGTTCATTAACTGGGAAAAGAATATTATTTATTGCTCCAACTTTTTTTGGGTATGAAAAAGAGATTAAAGAGAAGATGATCTCTCTAGGTGCCAGTGTAGATTTTTTTGACGAAAGACCTAGTAATGATTTTATAACCAAATCATTGATAAGAATTAATAGGAATTTAATAGCAAAAAAAAATGATGAACATTATGAATCTATAATATCATCTACAAAAGATAATTTTTATGATTATATTCTATTAATAAGAGGGGAAGCAATATCTAGAAAAAAACTGAAAGAACTTAAAATTTCAAACCCTAAATCAAAATTAATCTTATACCTGTGGGATTCTATAAATTACAATCCTAATACAAAAAGAATAATGGATTTATTTGACTCAATTTATACTTTTGATATAAATGATGCAAATAAATACAAAGAAATGAAGTTCAGACCGTTATTCTATATTGATATTTACAACGAAATAAGTAATGAATCTATTACTGATGATTCAATTGACCTTTTGTTTGTAGGTACTGTTCATACTGATCGTTATCTCGTTCTTCAATCAATTAAGAAACAACTTGATTATCAGGGAGTAAATTATTATTTCTATATGTATTATCCTAGCAAACTACTATTTTGGGTAAAGAAATTATTTGATCCGAAATTTCGTTCTGCTAATATGAGTGATTTTAATTTCAAAGGATTGAACAAACAAGAGTTACGCAACTTTTACAAGAGATCAAAAGTAATATTAGATATTGAAAGGCCAAAACAAGTAGGTTTGACAATTAGAACCCTTGAAGTAATGGGGGCTAAAAAGAAATTAATTACAACAAATGAAAGTGTAAAGAAATATGACCTTTACAATAGCAAAAATATATTTATAGTGAATCGGGACAAACCAGAGATTTCAAAAGAGTTTTTTGTTGAAAAAGGAGCTGAAATAGATAAAAAGATTTATTCTTATTATTCTATAGAAGCTTGGATAAAAGAGGTTTTGAGTAGTGGTGAAAACTCCTCCAATTAGTCAAATATTTTTGTATGCTATATATACAGGGCTATATATTCATAGTATGGTTTTCCATGGATCAATAATAGGATTGTTAACTGTTACTATCATAATATTATTATATTGGCTTTATGAGTATCGACAAAATAAAGTTTTGTCCGTAATTATCATCTATATGTCTACTTATTTTTTTTATATGATACCCTATCTTTTTTACGACATTAGTTTTGCAACCAGAATGACATATCAGAGTTTTGAATTAACTATTATTTCGATCAAGGATATTACCCTGTTTACAAACTTGTTTTTATTGTTTCTGTTTTATACTTTAGAAAACCATAAGATTAAATTAAAAAGTAAAGTTATTAAGCGGGATAATGTCTTAGTTTATGCTATTTGTTTAATCGTATTGTTTTTTTTCTCGATATTAACAATGCAAGGTCCAACCATATTGACAGGTGTTTATAAAACTGATACTGCACTCGAAAGGTACGGATTTATAGATTATGCAGTTTTTTTTGTTATTATTGCTTATTTATTTTCAAATACGAGAAGGAAAGATTTGTTACTATTATTAGCAACTGTTCTGTATATGACAATCACTTTGTTGTATGGGTATAGAATGCGAGTATTACAAATGGGTTTTCTCTTATTTATCATTTATTTTGAAAATATAAAAACGTATAAAGTGTATCTTATTGCATTTTTGGGTTTTGTTTTTATGAGTGTTTTTTCAGTGTATAGATCCAAAGGAAACTTCGGTTTATATGAAATGATGGGATTAAAAGATAGTGGTGTTATAGTTTCGAACCAGGGAGGAGTTCTTTTAACTTCTAACATGTACTTAGGTTTATTAGAGGACAATGTGATAGATACAAGTATTAGAGTGAAAACTTTTATAGGAAATCTATTTTCGATTTTTATATCACAAAACGCTCTTCCAAGTGAATATGTTTTATCAAAATTCACAGCTCAATTTTTCCAAATACCAGGTGGGGGATTTATTAGTTCTTATCTTCATATTTGGCTTGGACCAATAGGTATTTTGATAGGAGCATATATAATTGCAAAAATTGTATCAGTACCTTTTAAGAACAAGATAACCAATATCCTCATGGTTTACTCAATTACAATATTGGTTACTACTCCAAGGTGGTATGCTTATAATCCAATAAATTTCTTTAAAATGGGAATTTGGGCAATGTTAGTATACATATGTTTTTTAATATTACATAACACTTTGTTGAAAATTGGTGGAATTAAAAAGGGGTGGGGTAAAGATGTACGATAAAGCAACAGCTAATAAATTGTCATTAAAAGAAAAATTGAACACGTGGTTTTTTAACGAGAAGATACTACTTGTTTACACTATGGGAAAGGTAGGTTCTTCATCAATTGTAAACTCAATAAGACAAACAGGAATGTTAGAAGTTCAACCGCACTCATTAACTTTCAATAAAAGAGGAACTTATTTTGTAATTCCACCAAGGGACTGGAAAGGAAAAACAAGGGATGTTATCAAAACTTTATTACTAAAAGCAAAAGTGGCATCATGGAAAATAATCACACGAAATAAAAAAATAAAAGTCATATCAATAGTACGAGAGCCAATATCAAGAAATTTATCAGCATTTTTTGAACAAGCGCAATATGTATCAAGTGATTTTTTGAATAAAAGCAACGATGAAATTGAACAATTGTTCTGGAAATATGCAAATCATAATGCACCCCTTGTTTGGTTTGACAAAGAAATAAATAAAGTTTTTGGTATAGATGTATATCAAACTCCATTAAATGATAGTAATTACTCAATTATTAAACATAAAAATGTAGAATTATTAATTTTAAGGTTAGAAAATTTAGCTGAGTACGAAAGAGTTATAGGAGAATTTTTGGATGTAAAAGAATTTTCTTTGAATAATGCGAATGTGGGAAGCAATAAGGAATATTCTGCGAAATACAACGAAATAAAAAAAAGTATCGAGATACCAGAAAATTATCTAAACCAAATGTATGAATCAAAATATATGCAGCATTTCTATTCAAAATCTGAAATAACACATTATAGAAAAAAATACAATAAACATATGTCCCATATAAATAGTAAAGTTCAGGGCTAATCTATTATGAAGAGATACAAAGAGGTCCAGCGAATAAAAGAAATATTGGAAGTCGATGGTATCAATTATGGTCGAGTTATGGCAACAGAACTTTATAACGAAAAAAAAATTTACTTAATAAAGATTATGTTAGAAGCTTTATTTTACGATTATATCCTTAATTTCAATAATAAAGGTAGTAATACTTTAGTGGAGTTTTCAACAGATTTATATAAAAGAAAAGATTATGACTACATAGTAGATAATTATTTGAAATTTTTACCGGAACAGACTGTTCTTAAAGTTAATAAGAGATTATCTATGAGTGGAGTAATCTTTAAATTCTTTAATTCCGTTAGATACTTCATAAAAATAAGTAATAAAACAACACTAAAAAAAATAGACAAAATAAAAGTATCTTTACTATTAGTAAAGTATATGAAATTGAATACACTCATAGAGGAAGCTATTAAAACAAGGGATATTATCCTTTGTACTACATTTTGTGATGCTCACCCAATAGGGAATTTATTAGTTCAAATTTGTAAGAAATATAAAATTACAACTGCAACTTTACAACATGGTCAATATCGTTTTTTACAGCCAGGTAAAGAAACACCAGATGCTGAAGCATATAAAAACTTCATAAGTGATTACATGTTTTCTTGGGGGCAGGCTACAGTTGATGAATTTAAAAAGTCAGAGGTTAATGAGTCAAGATTTCTTAAAGTAGGTGCAATTAAACCGTTCTCATTTGATAATGGATCATTTATAGAGGAAAGCCAAAATGGAGTCTTTGGAGTTATACTTAATGGAGAAACATATAATGAGAGTAATTATTCTTTGTTAAAAAATGCGAGTGAGATAGCTGAAAGTTTAAATATGAAATATATTGTTAGATTTCACCCTAAAAATAATCAAAATAAATATAAATCGTTATTACGTTCAAATAGGATAATAAAAACAGTAAAAAATATCAACGGGAAGAAATTTTTAGAGGAAGTAGATTTTAGTTTAATTCATATGTCTGGGGTGTATGTTGAGATGTTAAGTTACAATGCTCCTTTTTTTGTTTTAGATGATAAATATACAGAACAAATTTTCAAGGATGATATCTTAACGTTCTCAAATTTGAAACAATTTATGGTTAAATATAGGTATTTTCAAGAAAACACTAATTCTTATAAAGAACGTTTATTTAGGAGGTATACCTATTTTAATAAACTAGGCAGCACAGAGGAAAATTATAAGAATGCACATGATAATATAATACAAAATTTAAGTGAAGTTAGGAAAGATGAGAATGTTTAATAACTTAATAAAAGTATTCTATGTTATTAAATCATTAATAAATAAAATCACCTATAAAGATTTTGGTTGGTTCTCTTACATAAGAAAGCCAATTTATATATCTAATCCTAAAAAGATTTCAATAGGTAAGAAAGTAGCCATTTGGAATGGAGCTAGAATAGAAGCTGTGAAGAAATATAATAATATAAACTTTAATCCAGAAATAATTATAGAAGATAATGTTAAAATTCAACAAAACTTCCATTGTACATGTGCTAAGAAAGTTTCTATTGGTAAAGGCACTCTTATAACACAGAATGTTGGGATATTTGATATTATTCACCCTTATTCTGATATAACGATTTCCCCAGCCAAACAGGATATAAACCATAAACCTGTCGAAATTAAGGCAAACTGTTCTATTGGTATGAACTCGGTGATTTTACCTGGGACAAAATTAGGTCCCCATACCGTAGTAGGTGCAAATTCAGTAGTCAATATGCAAACCGAGGGTTATTGCGTTATTGCTGGGAGTCCAGCAAAGATAATTAAAAAATACAATTTCGAAAATAATCAGTGGGAGAGTTTTGTTTGAATTCTTAAAGTATGTACTTATTGATTAGATGTATGTCTTTAAACAAAAGAAATATGGTGAATTTATGAGTGAATTAAATAAATTAGGCAAAACCTCTGTACTTGTGTTTTTAGGGAAGGTATTTGAGTCATTAATATTAGTTATATTCTACATCTTAGCTATAAGAATTTTAGGTGCAGATGTATACGGAAGATTTATTTACATATTTACATTCTTGCAAATATTAAGTATGATTACAAAATTTGGACTTGATCTTGGTCTTATTGCTTTTGTTCCCAAACACTTAGATGATAAGAAACTTAAAGTAGTAAAGGATTTAATTGGTTTTACATTTTATTTAACATCAATTTTTTCATTAATATTTATAACTATACTTATATTGAATCGAAACAGTATATCTACTTTATTACTAAACGATCCAACTCTTTCTTCCAGTTTAGTAATAATAACTCCTTTATTATTACTAATAAACTTTATGAATATATCAAATGGTATTTTCAGATCTATAAACCAGTACAAACACTATGTTGTTTCCAGAAATATTTTGATCCCTTTGTTGATGATTATTTTATTATTTATTATAAGTTTCTTTATAAAAGAAAAAAATATAATAACCTTATCGATATCCTACTATGTTGCATGGGGGATAGGTAGTTTTCTACTATTATATTATTTGATTAAAGAGAATATGTTAGGCAGTTTAGATAAAAAAATGAACAAGGATTTTAAGCTTTTAGTTAATTTCTCTTTACCCCTTTTGTTTTCTGGTTTGTTAGGTTTTCTACTTATGAGACTTGATAGCTTAATGATAGGCTATTTTCTAGATGATGAAAAAGTTGCCATTTATAGTATTTCATTTCAAATAGCTCTTATGAGTAGCTTTGTACTGGCAGCATTTAATACTATGTTTGCACCTACAATTAGTCTTTTTTTTAATCAAGGAAAATTAGATGAATTGAGTAAAATGTATAAAAGCATTACAAGATGGGTTACATTTATAAACTTAATGTTTTTCAGCTTGATAATCCTTCTCTCAAAAGAAATAATGTCTATATTTGGTTCGAATTTTAAAGAGGGTTCAATGGCCTTAATTTTAATCGCAGCTGGCCAAGTAGTTAATGCGGCAGTAGGATCAGTTGGTCATATGAATACCATGACAGGACACCCTAAATATGAATTGTATACAAACATTTTAACTCTGGGTGTTAATATCGCTCTTAACATCGCGTTAATTCCGAATTATGGTATTAATGGTGCTGCTTTTGCTTCTTTAATAGCCATTGGTAGCAACAATATAATACGTCTATTTTTAATGTATAAAAATCTTAAAATACATCCTTTTAATAAGGATTATTTAAAGGTTGTCTTGATTAGTTTATTTAGTCTATTTACAACTGCGCTCATAAAGTATTTGTTTGATTTTAATTATATCCTTACTATTTTTATTGTTACAATTTTATTTATTATCTTATTAGCAATTACGAGTATGATAATTGGTATAGCGAAAGAAGATAAAATGATGCTCCACTCTATAATAAAAAAAATGAATTTAATTCGTTAATTTATTGTAGTATTTTGAGGATAAATAACTAAAATATTTGGAGGTTTATACTATGGTTACTACCTATAAAAAAGAAGAAGTTTTAAACAATTCAATCTTGCCACATGGAGGTACTTTGATTAATAGAGAAATAAAAGAGGAATTTAAAAAAGAAAAGCTTCTTGCTACTAAAGAAATGGATAAAATTATTATATCAGCATGGACAATATCTGACCTAGAGCTAATTGCCATTGGTGGTTTTAGTCCATTGACAGGATTCATGGGGGAAAAAGATTATCACCAAGTTGTTAATAATATGCGGTTATCAGATGGTACTCTTTGGAGTATCCCAATCACTCTATCGGTTTCAAATGAAGAAGCTGAATTACTAGAGGTAGGTAAAGAAGTTGCACTAATAGGTGCAGATGAAGTAGTTTATGGGACTTTACAACTTGAAGAAAAGTACGTTCCTGAAAAAGTGTTTGAAGCTGAGAACGTTTATGGAACTTCGGAACAATCTCACCCAGGAGTTAAAAAGTTATACAACCTAGGAAATGTTTATTTGGCAGGGCCAATTACTTTACTTAATCGACCTAACCATGGTGGATTTGAAAACTTTTATAAAGATCCGAGTGAAACAAGAAAAATGTTTGCTGAATTAGGATGGAAAACAGTAGTTGGTTTTCAAACGCGTAATCCTGTCCACCGTGCCCATGAATATATTCAAAAAAGCGCATTAGAAATTGTAGATGGATTACTACTAAATCCTCTTGTAGGGGAAACTAAAAGTGATGATATTTCTGCAGAAATTCGTATGGAAAGCTATGAAGTTATCTTAGAAAATTATTACCCTAAAAATCGTACTGAACTTGTAATCTATCCAGCGGCAATGCGCTATGCAGGACCAAGAGAAGCAATACTACATGCTCTAGTTAGAAAAAATTATGGTTGTACTCACTTTATCGTTGGACGCGATCATGCTGGTGTAGGTGATTTCTATGGTACCTATGATGCACAAGAAATATTTAACCAGTTTACCAAAGAAGAAATCGGAATTGAAATTTTGAAGTTTGAACATGCTTTTTATTGTGAAAAGTGTGGCAACATGGGAACTGCCAAGACTTGTCCGCATGATAAAGAAAACCATGTTCATTTAAGTGGTACAAAAGTGAGAGAAATGCTCAGGAAAGGTGAAAAGCCACCAAAAGAATTTTCTCGACCTGAAGTTGCGGAAGTACTTATAAAAGGAATGCAACAAAAAAAATAAGGAAAGTGATGTCCCTTGACATGGGAAATGGGATTTGTTCTCTTTGTTCTAATCCTCATGATGGTCGGGCTAATATTTGAATTGGCCCGACCCGATATGATTGTCTTTATATCTTTAACTATGTTTTTGTTAACTGGCATTCTTACACCTGATGAAGCGCTAAAAGGTTTTTCAAATCAGGGTATGTTGACAATTGCTTTGCTCTTTATAATTGCTGGAGCTATTCAAAAAAGTGGAATAGTAGACCGATTAACATCTAAGTTAATTGGTGAAAGCTATTCTCCCAGATTATCAATGTTGAAAATGCTAGTTCCAATCTCTGGATTTTCAGCGATTCTTAATAACACTCCAATTGTCGTCACTTTCACTCCCTTAATTCGAAAATGGTGCGAAGAAAGGGGACTGTCTCCATCGAAATTTTTAATTCCTCTTTCTTACGCGACTATTCTAGGTGGAACTTTGACTTTGTTAGGGACTTCTACAAATTTAGTAGTCCATGGTTTAATGCTTGATTTTGGGATGAAAGGATTTTCACTTTTTCAATTGGGTATAGTTGGCGGTCCGGCAGTAATTATCGGTTTAGCGTATATTATATTGATTGGCCATTATATATTACCAAATAATAAGGTGCTTACCGATACTGTTAAAGAACAGACTAGAGAGTATTTAGCGGAAATGACTGTTGAAGAGAGTTATGAATCTATAAATCAATCTGTGAAGAATGCTGGTCTTCGTAAACTAAAAGGCTTATATCTAATAGAAATTATACGTAACAACGAACGTATTTCTCCAGTTAAAGGTTCCACCAAGATATACACAGGTGATCGATTAATATTTACTGGTTTAATTAGTACAATTGCAGAATTACAAAAAGTTAAGGGGTTGACTTTATATACCGGTACTGATTTAAACTTGGATACACTTAAAAATGGAAATGTCCAGCTTGTTGAAGCAGTAGTTTCTCATCAATCCGGTCTATTATATAAAAAAATAAAAGATACAGAATTCAGAAGTCGCTTTGATTCAGCGGTTATTGCAGTACACCGTAATAATGAGCGTGTTAAAAGTAAAATTGGTGAAATAACCTTAAGAGCAGGTGATACGCTTCTATTAATATGCGGTCCTGATTTTGAACAGAGAGTAAGAGAAAGTACTGAATTTTATGTAACTACTCCTCTTGAAAAGCCTTCTATCTTGGAGGATCAAAACAAGGGTTGGATAGCGTTGGTGACTTTATTTTCAATGATTGCATTAGTTACCTTTAGTGTACTATCCATGTTTAATGCAATGGCTTTAACGGTTGTGATTTTAATATTAGCAAAAGTTGTTACACCTGAAGAAGCTAAGCGGTCTATACAATTTAATGTGCTACTCCTAATCGCAAGTGCTTTTGGAATAGGTATGGCTATCTTGAAAACTGGAACTGCTGAATGGATTGCAAATGGTTTGGTGCAGGTTGGTCGACCCTTTGGCATTGTGGCAGTGTTAGTGTTGATTTATCTACTTACTAACATTTTTACCGAGGTTATCACTAATAGTGCTGCTGCTGTTATGATGTTCCCTATCGGTATGGAAGTTGCTGATAAAATGAACGTTGATCCAATGGCATTTGCTGTCCTAGTAGCGATTGCAGCATCTGCCAGTTTTATAACTCCAATTGGATATCAAACAAATTTGATTGTTTATGGCCCTGGAGGCTATAAATTCACTGATTATATGAAAATTGGAATTCCCCTAAGCTTAATAGTCATGAGTATTACAGTCTTTATGGTAAATCTAGTATACATTAATTAATTTTTAAGGAGTGTTATATTTGAAATCCTCTAATATTACTTGGCACGAATCTCAAGTAACTAAAAGTGATCGACAAGAATTAAATAATCATAAAAGTCCTATTCTATGGTTTACCGGATTTTCAGGTGCCGGTAAGTCTACATTATCAGTTGCAGTAGAAAAAAAATTACATAGTAAGGGGATTCGAACTTACATTCTTGATGGAGACAACGTACGTCATGGATTAAATAAAAACTTGGGTTTTAGTCCAGAAGATCGCAAAGAAAATATTCGACGAATCGGTGAAGTTTCAGGACTTTTTTCGGATGCTGGAGTTATGACACTAACTGCATTTATCTCTCCTTATCGTGAAGATCGGGAAATGGTGAGAGAAATAGTTAATAAAGAAGAGTTTATTGAAATTTATGTGAAATGTGATCTAAAAGAGTGTGAAAACAGGGATCCGAAAGGGTTATATAAAAAGGCGAGAAATGGTGAAATAAAAGGTTTTACTGGTATAGATGCTCCGTATGAAGAACCTTCGTCTCCAGAAATAATTGTGGAAACGGACAAACAAACTTTAGAGGATTCAGTTAGTGAAATAATTAGATACTTACAAAAGAAAAAATATATTGTATAAAATATAAAGCTAAAGGAGTGGTGATTTTGAAAGGAATCATTTTAGCCGGTGGTAGTGGTACAAGACTATATCCTTTAACTCGATCCGTATCAAAGCAATTATTACCCGTGTATGATAAACCTATGATTTACTATCCAATCTCAATCTTAATGTTAGCTGGGATTAAAGAAATATTAATAATCTCCACCCCAGAGGATACATCTAGGTTTGAACAACTCCTAGGCGATGGTTCAGAACTAGGGATAAAATTAGAATACGCTATTCAACCTACCCCAGACGGTCTTGCTCAAGCCTTTATTATTGGTGAAGAATTTATTGGGGATGATAATGTTGCATTAGTATTGGGAGATAACATTTTTTATGGTCATGGTTTTACAGAATTACTTCAAAAGGCAGCTCAAAGAAGAGATGGTGCAACTGTATTTGGATACAATGTTAAAGATCCAGAGAGGTTTGGTGTGGTTGGTTTTAATGAGGATGGAAAAGCTACTTCAATTGAAGAAAAACCGTCCGTTCCTAAGTCGAATTATGCTGTCACCGGGCTTTACTTTTATGACAATAGAGTTGTAGAAATCGCTAAGAATATTCAGCCCTCTGATCGCGGAGAGTTAGAAATCACTTCAGTTAATGAAGCATACCTAAAGTTAGATGATTTACATGTTGAACTGTTAGGAAGAGGATTTGCATGGCTAGATACAGGAACTCATGAGTCATTATTAGAAGCATCAACATTTATAGAAACAATTGAAAAAAGACAAAGCTTAAAAGTAGCATGTCTCGAAGAAATTGCCTTTAGAAAAGGGTATATTACTAAGCATCAATTGTTAGCCCTTGCAGAACCTTTAAGTAAAAATGAGTATGGAAAATATCTTATAGATGTAGCTAATAGAATCCAACATAATGAAGCATTGGTAGGTGTTTAATTTGAAAGTAACTGAAACAAAATTAGATGGTGTAGTTATATTAGAACCAAAATCGTTTGGTGATAGTAGAGGTTTTTTTATGGAAAGCTATAATAAAGAGGTGTTTGAGAAGGAAGGTCTAAATTATAGTTTTTTGCAAGATAATCACTCTCTTTCAGTAGAACCGGGAGTATTAAGAGGTCTTCATTATCAACTTAGTGAAAAAGCTCAAACTAAATTGGTGCGAGTCGTAACGGGCGCTATTTATGACGTGGCAGTTGATATTCGAAAAAATTCTTCAACTTATGGCAAATGGGTTGGCGTAGTATTAAGTGAACATAATAAAAGACAACTTCTTGTACCAAAAGGTTTTGCTCATGGTTTTTGCACTTTAACATCTAATACCAATGTGATCTATAAAGTAGATGAAATATATTCTCCTAATCATGATAGAGGAATTGCTTGGAATGATCCAGAAATTGATATTGATTGGCCTGTTTCAAATCCTATTTTATCAGACAAAGATATGATACAACCATTATTAAAAGAAGCTGAAAATGACTTTGCTTTGGAGGTTATTAAATGAAAATTTTAGTAACTGGTGGTGCAGGATTTATAGGTAGTAATTTTGTTCACTTTATACTAGAGAAATATCCTACCTATGAAATTGTTAATTACGACATACTTACCTACGCAGGAAATCTTGAGAACTTAAAAGGTTTAGAGAGTAATACAAATTATTCATTTGTTAGAGGAGACATTACAAACAAAGAATTAATAGATTATGTAGTTAAAGACTTTAAAATAGATGTAATTGTTAATTTTGCTGCTGAGTCCCATGTTGATCGTAGTATTACCCAACCCAACATTTTTATTACCAGTAATGTTTTAGGTACACAAACCCTTTTAGATGTGGCACGCGAAAACAATGTCTTCAAATATGTTCAAGTGTCTACTGATGAAGTGTATGGGTCACTTGGTGAAACGGGTTACTTTACTGAAAATTCTCCATTAAAACCTAATAGTCCGTATTCTGCTAGCAAAGCGGCGGCAGATATGTTGGTTCAGTCCTATTTTGAAACGTTTGACATGAATGTAAATATTACTCGTTGTTCAAATAATTATGGTCCTTTTCATTTTCCAGAGAAATTAATACCTCTTATGGTAACTAATGCTCTAGAAGATAAGGAATTGCCCATTTATGGTGATGGTAACAATATTCGTGACTGGTTACATGTAAAAGACCATTGTTCTGCGATCGATTTAGTAATACATAATGGTGATTCAGGTGAAGTTTATAATGTGGGTGGTCATAACGAGCGTACAAATAATGAAATCGTTAAAATAGTTGTTGAAAATTTAGGAGTTTCAGAGAGTTTGATAACCTATGTAGAAGATCGATTAGGTCACGATAAAAGGTATGCAATCGATCCTACCAAGATTACCGAAAAATTAGGCTGGCAACCCCAATATACCTTTGACACTGGTATCGAAGAAACAATTCGTTGGTACTTAGAAAATCAGGATTGGTGGAAAAATATTAAGTCAGGTGAGTATCAAGACTATTATAAAAAACAGTATGGGGAACAAGTCAATGTCTGAAATCGTACTAGTCACTGGGAGTAGTGGTCAGTTAGGTAGTGATGTCGTTAGTATATTAAGCAAAGAGAATTATAAAGTGTTTGGTTTTTCAAGAAGTGAACTGGATATCACCAGCATTGATAATGTCGAACAAATTTTTAATGATATCAATCCAGACATAGTAATTCATTGTGCCGCTTATACAAATGTAGATTTAGCAGAAGAGAACAGCGATGATGCATTTAGAGTAAATGCTATTGGTACTCGGAATTTAGCTGCAGCTTCAGAAGAGGCAGGTGCTAAATTGGTATATATAAGTACGGACTATGTATTTAATGGGGAAGGGAATCTGCCGTACACAGAATTTGATACAACCTCTCCTCTTGGAATTTATGGTCGGTCAAAGTTAGCTGGAGAAAAGCATGTAGAAACCCTATGTAATAGATTTTTTATTTTGCGTACATCATGGGTCTATGGTGCTAATGGGAAAAATTTCGTAAAAACTATGCTCAAGCTTGCCGAGGATAAATCTTCAATAGATGTTGTGGATGATCAACAGGGCTGTCCAACCTATACTATGGACCTTGTTAAATGTATATCTTTACTAATTAAAACAAAGAAATATGGCACTTATCATGTTTCGAATTCTGGTTCATGTTCATGGTATGAGTTTGCAAAGGCTATATTTACTAAAGCAGGAATAAATATTAATGTTAATCCAGTTACTACAGAAAATTTCCCACGACCAGCTGAAAGACCTAAGTACTCAGTATTTGGGCATTTGAATTTAAGATTAAATGAATTTCCCGAAATGAGAAATTGGCAATCAGCTTTAGATGAGTTTTTAAAGCAAGAGAGCGAGGTAACTCAATGAAAGTAATAGCAGTTATTCCCTCAAGACATGGTTCAACTCGTTTTCCAGGTAAACCATTGGCATTAATTTCAAATAAACCAATGATTCAACACGTAGTAGAAAAAGTTCAGAGAGCAAAACAGTTGGACAGAGTAGTTGTAGCTACTGACCATCAGGAAATATATGATACAGTTATTGAATTCGGTGGGGAAGCAGTCTTAACCAATAAGAATCACGAATCCGGATCTGACCGTATGGCAGAGGTAGCAGCTAAGATACATGGTGATTTTTTTGTTAACGTACAAGGGGATGAGCCTTTAATTAGACCGGAATTAATCGACCAAATCGTTAGGATTGCTAAAGAGAATGAATCTAGTGTAGTTACTGCAAAAGTGAAACTGGAAGAAGCTGAAGATATCTTAAGTCCTAATGTTGTGAAAGTGGTCACGGATAATCAGAGGAATGCACTATACTTTTCGAGGTCTCCAATCCCTTATAATCGTTCGAAAAGCAATGTAGATTACTATAAACATCTAGGAATCTATTGTTATCCCAAAAGAGTACTCCAACAATATGTGACTTTACCTAAATCTACATTAGAAATGACAGAGATGCTGGAACAATTAAGGTTGTTAGATAACGGATTTAATATCAAAGTACTTCAAACTTCTTATGATGCTATTGGCGTGGATACACCTGAAGATATTCTTAAAGTAGAAAAAATATTGGAGGCTCAACATGGTTAATGAAATTAGATTGAATGACCAAATTGCGTTTGGTGGAAATAATCCCTTTGTTTTAATTGCTGGTCCATGCATGATTGAAAGTGAAGACCTCGTTTTTGAAATCGCAGGGAAAATGAAAGAGACCACGAACAAGTTAGGGATCCCTTACGTATTTAAAGCTTCTTTTGATAAGGCCAATCGCTCTTCAATCCATTCAGAAAGAGGGCCAGGATTAGAAAAAGGCCTAGAAATTCTATCAAAAATAAAAAGAGAATTTGATGTGCCTGTTACTTCAGATATTCATGATTACACTCAAGCAGAAGCTGCTGGAGAAGTATTAGATATTATTCAAATACCAGCTTTTCTATGTCGCCAAACTGATTTATTAGTTGCTGCTGCTAAAACCGGAAAGATTATTAATGTGAAAAAAGGACAATTTCTTGCTCCGTGGGACATGAAGAATGTTGTAGTCAAGTTGAAAGAATCAGGTAACGAAAATATTCTGCTCACTGAGCGAGGATCAACGTTCGGATATAATAACTTAGTGGTTGATATGAGATCTCTCATCACTATGCGTGAACTTGACGTTCCTGTTGTATTTGATGCAACTCACAGTGTCCAAATTCCAGGGGGCCAGGGAACAAGCACTGGTGGGAAAAGAGAATTTGTACCTTATTTATCTCGTGCAGCTGCTGGAGTTGGCATGGATGCACTATTTACGGAAGTTCATCCTAATCCAGATCAGGCGCTTTCTGATGGACCAAACACGTTAAAGTTAGATGAAATAGAAGAAATTTTAAAGCCGGTAGTAGAAATTGATCGTTTAGTAAAAAGCTTATAAAGGTGGCTACTAAAATGACTACTTCAATTAATCAAAGACAAGATTACCTTACTAGTGTGAAGGAAGTACTTGAAATTGAAGCAAATGCAATTCTTTCTCTGAAGGATAGCTTGAACGGCGAGATCAACCAAACAATCGAAATGATTTTAGATTGTAAAAGTAGAGTTATTGTGACAGGAATGGGGAAATCAGGTCTAATTGCTCAAAAAATTGTTGCTACCCTTTCGAGCACAGGTACACCCTCACTTTTTCTACATCCAGCAGAAGGTTTGCATGGAGACTTAGGAATGGTGACTAAAGATGATGTTGTCATCGCAATATCCAATAGCGGAGAAACGGAAGAATTACTAAATATCTTGCCTTCTTTAAAGCGAATTGGGCCCAAGATGGTAGCGCTTGTTGGAAGAGAAAATTCTACGTTAGCTGATAAATCAGATGTTATTCTTTCAATTGGCAAGGTTGAGGAAGCATGTCCACTCGGACTGGCGCCAACTACTAGCACAACAGTGACTCTTGCAATTGGCGATGCGATCGCAATTGCTTTGTTAAAAGCTCGTGATTTTAAACCAGAAAACTTCGCGTTATATCATCCGGGAGGTTCCTTAGGTCGCAAATTATTACTTACGATTCAGGATGTGATTGATGCCAATCCTAATAACCCAACTGTCGATGAGAATAAAGAAGTAAAAGAAGTGCTATTTGAAATGACAAAGTCAGGGCTTGGGGCTATTTCAATTATTGGGGAATCAGGAAAGTTAGAAGGTATTTTAACTGATGGTGATATTCGTAGAGCACTTGCTGAAGGAAATCATATTCTTGAGACACCAGTCAATAAACTTTACACAAAACATCCTATAACAATACCTAATACTCTATTAGCGGCGGAAGCACTTAAAATAATGGAGGACAAACGAGTAAACGTCCTACCTGTTCTTAATGAGAATACTGAACCGATCGCAATGGTACACATTCATGATTTAACAAAGATGGGGTTATAAATGGATTCAACGATTAAGCTAATCATATTCGATGTAGATGGCGTTTTAACGGATGGAACTTTATTAATCGGTTCTGATGGTACAGAATATAAAGGGTTTAATACTCAAGATGGAATGGGAATTAGCCTCGCAAGATTCGCGGGTATCAAAACCGCTATTATTACTGGAAGAAAATCGAAGGCTGTAGAAAAAAGAGCTAATGAACTGTCGGTAGATTACGTATTTCAAGGTATTCATCATAAAGTTCACTGTTTAGAAGAAATGATCCAGGAATTGGGTATTACCTCTGAAGAAGTCTGTTACATAGGCGATGATTTAAATGATATTCCAATTCTCAATTTAGTTGGCTTCCCTTGTTCTCCATCTAACGCAGTTGAATTAGTAAAAAGTAGGTCAAATTACGTATCAACTGCAGCTGGTGGGAAGGGGGCAGTAAGGGAGATTTTAGATTATTATCTCGCTACGCAATTTGATTACGAATTATTAGTGGAGCAATTTATTGAAAGTAAAAAGGAAATAAATCAATAGGCTAGTAAAATTGCTAGCCTTTTCTACTGATGAGGTGACATATGAGTAATTGTGTAATATGTGAGAAACACGTATCTAACTCTTCTCTTTTAATTTTTCAAGACAATCTTGTGAATGTATATCACGGACCACTAGACTCTGGACTTCTTGGATATATTCATGTAGAGCCCAGGAGACATGTAGAGAACTTATACGAGTTTACTGAAGAAGAGACTATCCATATCAATAAGGTGATTAAGCATTCAACAAAATTATTAAATGAGTATGTGGATGCTGTTCGAGTCTATGTTGTCACGATAAGTGAAGCTGTACGTCATCAACATTTTCATTTAATACCTAGGACAGCAGATTCAGATTCAAAAGGACTTTCATTGATTGAACAAGCCACTCAGCAGAAAGCATCTGAAAGTTTACAAAGCATAGTGGTTGAAGATTTGATAAAAAGGTTGAAACCTGAATTAATGTACTTATTATCGTAGAGAGTATGGTGAGTATGCTAAATAAAATAGATTTAACCTCCATTATACATATTGCAATGAATGCAGGTAATAGAATACTTGATGTATATAATTCTGAAAACTTTCAAGTTGAACATAAAAAAGATGATTCTCCTTTAACACTTGCGGATAAAAAGTCTCATGAAGCTATCGAAAATGGTTTGAATTCATTAGAATTAAAACTACCAATTCTTAGTGAAGAAGGGGAACACTTAGCTTTTGAAGATAGAAAAGACTGGGAATACTTTTGGCTTGTAGATCCATTAGATGGTACGAAAGAATTTATTAAACGAAACGGTGAATTTACTGTTAATATTGCACTTATTCATAATGGGCATCCAGTACTAGGTGTCATTTATGCACCGGTTTTAGATACACTTTACGTAGCAAAAGAAGAGTTAGGTTCATTCAAACTTAGCAAAGTGGCTAATAAAGACTTCAATTCAATTGAAGAGTTTACATCAGTTGCATTGAAACTACCTCTAGAGAAGAAAGAAGAGAAAATTTCTGCAGTAGCTAGCCGATCTCACCTTTCTCCAGAAACGGAAGAATACTTAAATAATGTAAAAGAGAAGTATGGTGAAATCAACATTACTTCAGCAGGCAGCTCTCTTAAACTTTGTCTTGTAGCAGAAGGAACTGCTGAGGTTTACCCTAGATTTGCTCCAACAATGGAATGGGATACTGGAGCCGGGCATGCAATAGTCATTCATGCTGGTGGAACTGTTACACATACTGATTTTAATGAACCATTAGTTTATAATAAGGAAAATTTATTGAATCCGTGGTTTATTGTAAGAAAAAAAGGATTTGATTTATAAATTATTCAATTTTCAACTTATGGGCGAACCAATTGGCTAATCCAATTGGTTCGCCTTTTATAGACTGAATATTCAAACTTTACCTCTGGAAGGAAGATACACATGAAAGTAAGAAAAGCGATTATTCCAGCTGCTGGTTTAGGAA
The DNA here is from genome assembly GCF_041366475.1 of Pseudalkalibacillus sp. JSM 102089. Taxonomy (NCBI): domain Bacteria; kingdom Bacillati; phylum Bacillota; class Bacilli; order Caryophanales; family Fictibacillaceae; genus Pseudalkalibacillus; species Pseudalkalibacillus sp. JSM 102089. The sequence goes on along the minus strand of NZ_JBEWYW010000002.1, from coordinate 337,707 downwards.
CAAGATTCCTCCCAGCAACAAAAGCCCAACCAAAAGAGATGTTGCCAATTGTAGATAAACCAACCATTCAATACATAGTAGAAGAAGCTGTTGCAGCTGGAATTGAAGATATTATTATTGTAAGCGGTCGAGGCAAGCGTGCAATAGAAGACCATTTTGACAAATCGTATGAGTTAGAGGAAACCCTAACTAAGAAACAAAAGATGAAAATGTATGAAGAAGTTCAAGAGATTTCAAACCTAGCCAACATTCATTACATACGTCAAAAAGAACCTAAAGGTTTGGGGCATGCCATTGGTTGTGCAAGCAGTTTTATTGGGAACGAACCTTTTGCGGTGTTACTGGGAGACGATATTGTACGATCAGAAACGCCGTGTATTGGTCAATTAATGGATGTTTACAATCGTTACAATAATTCCGTTGTTGGTGTACAACAAGTTGCAGATGAGGATGTTTCGAAATACGGAATCATTGCACCAAAAGGCGGAATGCTAGAAAAAGGTGTTATCCCTGTGGCATCACTTGTTGAAAAGCCTTCATTAGATGAAGCTCCTTCAAATCATGCTATTCTTGGACGCTATGTTCTTACTCCAGAGATCTTCACTATTCTTGAAACGCTGCCTACTGGTGCAGGTGGAGAAGTACAGCTAACGGATGCTATAAAAGTATTAAATGAATCCCAAGCCGTTATTGCTCATGAGTTTGAAGGGAATCGCTATGATGTAGGCGATAAGTTTGGCTTTATTAAGGCAACGGTTGATTTTGCTCTTAGTAGAGATGACCTTCAAGGTGAAGTATTGGAATATCTAAAAGAAGTGGTTGAAAAGGAACTCACATGTAGTTAACAATATGTGAGTTTCATTCATTAATCCTATTTAATTTTTAAAGATAGTATTGAGTTTATAAGAAATCATCTATAGAATATGTAATGGATATTACAAGATTTTTCTTAATTAAAGGAGTTAAACAATGGAAAAAGTATTGATTTTCGGTCACAAAAACCCTGATACAGATACAATTGTAAACGCTAGAATAAAGTTGACAGTAATCGCTTGATGAGATTTTACACTTTTGCTCTATTAACCTAATACTTTAGTAAAATAGTCTGTAAGGTTATTTACTGGAGGTTAGGGTGTTGGAGGAGAAATTAGTGTTATATGTTAAGATTCAGGAATTACATAAGCGGAAGTTAAAAATAGCACAAATTGCTAAGGAGCTTAAGATCTCAAGACCAACTGTCTATAAGTATTTGGCGATGAGCTTTGATGAAGCAAGAGCTTACACTGAACAGCCACTCGGAAGGAACAAGAAGTTAGACAGCTACAAAGACTGGATACTTGCTTGGTTAGAAGAGTACCCTCATCTGAGTGCTGCACAAATTCATGATTGGCTTCTCGAGAGATATCCCGACCTCATGGTCGGTGGAAGTACAGTGAGGTCTTACGTAAAAGAAGTCAGGGAAGTCTATCAAATTGAGAAAAAGGTAAATGTTCGTCAGTACGAGGCAGTTCCTGAACAACCAATGGGAAAACAACTTCAGGTAGACTGGGGTGAAACAAAACAGAAAACGACTGATAGTAAAGAGATCAAACTGTACTTTATCGCATTTGTACTCGCCCACTCAAGGTATAAATATATGGAATGGCAAACATCTCCTTTTACCACAAGAGATGCGATTCGGTGCCATGAAAACGCATTTCAATTCTACGGAGGACATACCAACGAAATCGTGTATGATCAGGATCATTTAATTACAGTCAGCGAGAATGCAGGACAGCTACTTTTAACAGCTGAGTTTCAAAGTTATGTGAATGAACGTAAGTTTAGAATTCATTTATGTAGAAGAGCTGACCCTGAATCCAAAGGCATGATTGAAAATGTAGTGAAGTACATAAAAGGTAACTTCGCAGACAGTCGAGTTTTCAGTGATATAGAGGATTGGAATCACCGAGGATTACAGTGGCTCCAGCGTACTGGGAACCATCAAGTTCATCAAACAACGAAAAAAAGACCAGCAGAAGTGTTTCTCCTCGAAAAGCAACACTTACAGCCAGTCTCTTCGTTACTTTCATTTGAAAGTACCAGTAAGCAAAGTATAACAAGAACCGTAAGCAAGGACAATACAATCCGTTATAAGTCAAACCGTTATTCCGTCCCACTAGGGACTCACCAAACAAAGTCTGAAAACCTTGTTTTGATTGAACTGAAAGGTGATGAACAACAGACACTCGTGATTCGAAAGGAATCAAAGGGTGAAGTGATCGCCGAGCATGAGATTAGTTTAGAAAAAGGGAAATTGATTCAAAACCGCAATCATATACGTGATCGCTCAAAAGGAATTGAAGAGTTTAAACAACGTTTGATTTCCTTTTTCGAAGATCAAAATCAGGCAGCTGTTTATTTTGATGAAATTAGCCAGAGATACCGACGGTATCGTCGAGACCAGTTCGCAATCATTCATCGGGTGATTCAACGGTATCCATCATTTATCGATTCTGCGATAAGCAAGTGTATGACAGACAGACTGTTCAGTGCAAACGATTTTCGTGATCTTGCACATCATCTTCATACAACGAATCATCAACCTGTCCAAGAAATAGAATCGCATTATTCAAATCTAGCCAAACATACTGATATTAAGGCCTCTACTCGATCCTTAAATACGTATACTAGCATTTTAGGAGGTAGGGTCTGATGAATAAGACTGTGAATGAATTACGGGAACAATTTCGTCAGTTACGACTGGCAGAAACCGCGGAGAAGCTCCCACAGCTTCTTCGCGAAGCTGAAAAATCTTCATGGACTTACTTAGAATTCTTAGAATCTATTACGGGATATGAATTAGCAAAACGTGAAGCAAAAAACCTTGAAAAAAGAATGAAATGGGCACGCTTCCCTTTCGAAAAGTCACTAGATGAGTTTGAATTGAAAGGCCAAAACGTTCTGACTGCAAGAGAATTAGCTCAACTCAGAGAGTTAAGCTGGCTGGAACAGCAGTACAACTTAATTCTTCTAGGTCCGCCTGGCATTGGGAAAACATACATCGCCATTGGACTTGGACTCGAAGCCGTTTACAGAGGATTTAATGTTTACTTCGCTACTATGGGTGAGCTTGTACAACTCTTAAAGACTGAAGAATACCTAAACAAATCAAAGGTACAACTCAAACGCCTTAGAAGTGCTGACCTGGTGATTATTGATGATTTGATGTATATGGCAATGGATCAAAGAGAAGCAAACTTATTCTTTCATCTTATTAATCATTTATACGAACGAAGTTCGATCATCCTTACATCAAATAAAAGTCCTGATGAGTGGGGGCATTTAATTGGGGATCAGGGCATAACAACAGCCATTTTGGATCGTTTACTTCATCGTGTTGAAGTTATCCACGGCGGAGAAAATGAGGAAAGTCATCGTATGAAGAATCGGAAAAGCATTTTTTCAGCAGAAGTGTAAAAAGGAAACGAGCAGAAAGTGTAAAATTCAACTTGACGTCTACAACAATTACCTCTGCACTTGTCTATGCAGATCTAAAAAGAAAGCTCGGCATGGATGTTGAACCAGTACGTTTAGGTGCTGTAAATGGTGAAACAGAGTATGCACTAGATCAATTTAATGTTGAAGCACCAAGAATGGTTCAAACCGTTTCCAATGAAACGAATGCGGTAATTCTTGTCGATCATAACGAACGTCAACAGAGTGCAGAAGACATCGAGAAAGTACGCGTGCTTGAAGTCATTGATCATCACCGTATTGCAAACTTTGAAACAGCTGATCCTGTTTACTATCGAGCAGAGCCAGTTGGGTGCACAGCTACGATTCTTAATAAAATGTATAAAGAAAAGAACATTCAAGTAGATAAGAGTATCGCTGGATTAATGCTTTCAGCAATTATCTCTGATTCCCTTCTTTTTAAATCGCCAACTTGTACGGAAGAAGATGTTCTTGCCGCTCGTGAACTTGCTGAAATCGCTGGAGTTGATGCTAAAACATACGGTCTTGAAATGTTGAAAGCCGGTGCTGATATGAGTAGTAAGACGCCAGCTGAATTAATTGAACTTGATGCAAAAGAATTTGGTATGGGTACTGCTAAAGTGGAAGTGGCTCAGGTGAATGTTGTAGATACACTTGATGTACTTGGTCGTAAAGAAGCAGTGGAAGTAGAAATGAGAAAAGTGCTTGAAGCAAAAGAACTAGATTTGTTTGTACTTGTTGTGACTGATATTCTTACTAATAACTCAACTGTTTTAGCGATTGGGGAGCATGCTGGGCATGTGGAGAAAGCTTTTAATGTGGACCTTGTTGAAAATATGGCAGTACTTGAAGGTGTCGTTTCTCGGAAGAAACAGATTGTGCCGGTATTAACAGAGGCGTTTACAGCTTAAAGTTGCTATAAGAAGTCGGACAGAATTCTATAATAGAATCTGTCCGGCTATTTTAGTATGTCCCTTTATGGAGCATTATAATTTCATTTTTTTGAAATCTAACTTAATTTATGGACTAAGCTTTCAGTTCTCTTCCATATAATTTCTGAAAAAGGTATATGTTTTGAGTTATATTTTCAACAACACTCTCATTTTTCATTTTATACTCATTATTGTTGCTCATTAGAATAAGTAAAAGAATATACGCAGCTAAAAAGCAAAAATTACTATGTGCATAAGTTTTTAAAGAAGCCATACTACTTCTAAATGGAGAAAACACTGCACCATGTGCTCTATCATTTCGGAAAGTATACAAGATTCCATTAATTAAAATATTTAATTTGTCTTCTAGGTCTATTTTGTACCCTCTTTTCGACTTTAAATCTATTTCAATTTGATGTTCTGTCTTTAATTTAATATCTAACTCAGTCTCATACTCTCTTTTTCCAAATGAAATTTCATCAAGATTATCGTTCCAGTCAAATAAACGATAAAATAGCATACTCCCTTTTCTAATTTCAGCGGGAGTATGAGGGGTATATCCATATTTATCATTAATCTCAACTAGAATTCTTGCTATTTTATCGTTTTCAATTTTCCCTCCGTTAAAACCGACTAATCTTCCTATTAATTGTCTGGTATCCTTATGACTTTGTTTAACAAGGTCCTCTTGTTCATCAAAGTTTTCATATAATCTTTTAAACAAATATTTACAAGACTGAACTGGTATATTCAAAAATAGAGAATCTATTGCTTCTTTTAATATAGCATTATTTTCAATTGCTGGTGTCCATATTTGTTTTATACACTTATTAATTGTATCTTTTCCATGCAAACCAGGAAAAACTTCAGAACTATATGTATCTATTATTCTCCAAATGAAATCAAATGATAGATCTGGACGATTGGGTAAGAAATCCAATGCATCAAGAAAAAGCGATAATAGTAAATTATAGGTGTTTTCCTCCAAGTAATTAAATTCAAAAGGTATAAACGTTATATTATTTGGTAATTCATTGATTTTTTCAAATAAACGCTTTTCAATTTCAAACTGCTCGTTATTTGGCCAATCTTTAATATATTGGACTCTACGTTTTTTGTATTCTGTTGTATCTTCAATTTCAGAGTAATGCATTTTAATTTCTTTTACATCTTCACTTATATTTATTCCCATATTAATTATCTCTCCAATTTTAAATAAATTATCCCAGTAACTTTTGGAATTGCGCGGACGTTTTTCATTAGCTTATCCAATTATTATTATCCAAGTCAATAACGGTTTAAAACTCCCTGATTTCAACGGGAAAAATCCCGAATATTAAAGCATCTTAGCTGGCTGTATGCCAGCTTTTGCTTTTTCTCTTAATCTGTAAGATCCACCTTTGATATTAAATGTAGTAGAGTGGTGAACAATTCGATCTAACATGGCCGTAGCCAGCACATCGTCACCAATAATCTTTCCCCATTCTACGTAAGATTTGTTTGAAGTTAAGATCATAGCTCCTTGTTCGTACCTTTTTGATATGATTTGAAACAGGGTATGAGCACTTACCTCATCGAAGGCAAAATAGCCTATTTCATCCATAATAAGAATATCTGGACGACAGTAACGCTTAATAATACGTTGGATAAGTCCTTCTTTATGTGCCTTCCGGCATTCACTGAAAAAATCATTCGCAGTAATGAAAAGAGCAGTGTGGCCCTGAGTTAACGCTTCTAGAAATCACGGGGACGGTTCTCGTGATTCTATATTGCAATAGTAGCATAAACAATTCATTGACTAGGGCTAGCATTGCCATATTATTGATCTACCATAGCCATTGTGAGGGTCGACCTCCGCTGCAATAGACTCCCACAACAAGGTGCAAGTCTAATACAGCGGAATTTTTTTGCAAGCAAGTCCCGGGGATTCCCGTAAGAAGAAAAAGTGATTATAACTACGATTAAAGAGTTAGGGTATCGAGATCTTTTTTAAAATAAATTATTGGTTTTGTCATATCTCTGTTATATCAAACATACCATATAGTGTTTAATAATATATGGTTGACGGAGAGCTGTCACCTTTCAGGCAGCTCTCCATCCTGAAGGTGACGGCTTTTTTCTGTTCACCGGAAGGAGACATTTGAATGGATAAAAACAAAGAAAATAATGAAACAAACAGAGGAAATAACGAAATTAATACGTTATTATCAAGCGATGACCAGTTCAAAAAGAATTGTGAATTAGCAGACTTTGGTCATGAATTAGCTAAACAAAGTGTGTATCCTGTCCTATTTAATGTAAAAAAAGTAAGTGAATTAGAAATTGTACCAACAGCTATTTATCGTGATGATGCTTGTCCTCAACTAAAAAGGCTGGATGGAAAACGTGCAATTGACTTTATTGTCAAAAAATCATCTAAAGCTTTCCCCCAGTTTTCGAAGCAAGGTTGCGAAAGTTATGTTCAAGAAAAGTGGAGAGATGATAAGTATCGATGCTTCAGAGATGTTAATTTTGGGGTGGGAAATCCTAACACAGTAAAAGGTGAAATTTTTAAGCTACAGGCAGCTTCACACTTCCTGTTTGGGTATGTAGATAAGCAGAAAAAAATTATCACTGAATGGTTATGTATTAAAGATTTAACAAGATTGGTTGAGTTAATTCATGAAGAAATGATACCATTCACAACCTACGAAGATGATAATGGTAAAATAAATATCTACATTCCGATAAGGATTTTAAAAGAATATAATTTTGTCCATTATCACTATCCAGATGACATTCAATAAAATATAAAATGTGAAACGATGCGTTTTTTCTTATTAGAGGGGATATGAAATAATCAGATTGCTCATTGCCATTATAGGTGATGGGCTTTTATTTATGTTTTTATAGGTGAAAAGTTATATCCATAAATAACCAAGCATATCCTTTAAGTAAAATCATATGGGGAGCTTGGTTATATTGCGTTATAAAACACACATCGTAAGCTCGTTAACAGCAGGTGCTGGTTTGGCAATTATGTTAAATTATCCTTTTCATATTGGATATGTAATTGGGATATGTTTTGGTAGCTTACTGCCGGATATCGATGAGCCGCGATCGTTCATCGGTCGTAGATCCTTTGGGCTTTCTAAATATGTTAAACAAAGATATGGACATCGGGGAATTACACATAGTTTATTTGCCTGGCTGCTTGTATCAGTTGTTTCTTTAATCTACCCATCTTTCTTAACAGTTGGCATTTCGTTAGGATACCTGTTTCATTTAATTGGAGACTTATTTTCAGTACGAAGCATTCCTATTCTTGCCCCATTTAAACCAGTCCGTCCGAATCTCCCCTTTACATACAAAACAGGTAGTTTTACAGAGGACATATTACTCTACATTTTTACTTTTCTATTATTCTATTTTGTGTTTGCATTCGGAAAGCTCTACCCCTATTTGATTCAATCAACAGTAGAGTTAGTTTCTTCGGTTATTCACATATTAATGGATTACCTAAAGACAATATCCAAATGAGGAAGTGGTGAAGTGTATAAAAAATCATTGGTCATTCATCCTGACAGCAGGAATATTTATTTGTTGGAAGGTTTAGATGAAAAAGGAGAAGTTGGTCAGGAGTTAATTGAATTCGCAGACTTAATTCAAGCACCCGAGCAAGTTCATACATATGCTTTAACCCCATACGCGTTATGGACTGCAAAAGCAAAAGGGGTAGAAGTAGACTATATTATTCGCTTCTTAGAGCAACAATCTCAAAATGTAGTGCCAGATTCGTTAAAAGAGACTATTAAAAAGAATATGAACCATTTTGGAGCATTACAATTTTCGATGGATGATGATCGTTTACAATTACAGGCAAGAACGGAAGAATTAATAAGCGAAATTAAAGCCATTGAGGGAATTCAAAGTAAAATCGTAGGTCATCCGGATTCGAAGACTTTATTGTTTAAAGCTCGGTACAGAAAAGAGATTAAGAAACTACTTTTTAAGCATGAATTATTTGCAAAAGATATTGTATATGAAGTTGGAGAGGAATTAGATATTACCAGCATAAACCTTCAACTATTGGATTACCAGCATGCTGCAGTTGATTCTTATTTAACTTTTAACCACCAAGCTGGAGGTGGTGGAACCATAATTATGCCACCTAACTCAGGAAAGATCCTAGTCGGAATTAAAATTATTGAGGCATTAAAAACGTCAACACTAATAATTGTCGAAGACAAACATCGGGCAGAGAAGTGGAAAAGTGAACTCATTGAAAAGACAGACCTATCTGAGAGTAATATTACAATCTTTAGTAAGGAAGACAAAAGCTTAAAACCAATTACAATTGGAACATATGAAATTCTTGCTGATCACGTAGAGGATTTGGAGGGCTTTGGTTTTGTGATATATGATGATGCTCATAAACTTCCAACGCCAACGCATGAAAGAACAGCAGATATTCAAGCAACAAATAAATTAGCTTTAGCCTCAACTCTTGCGAGATCTGATGGCAATGGCCATCTTGTTTTAGCATTAATTGGGCCAAAATGGTACGAAGTACTGCATCGAACCCTGGTAAACCGAGGATACCAAGTTCCCGTGAGGTGCGTAGAAATAAAAATCCCTTTACCATCAGATGAGTGGCGTGAATATATAGCTAGAGATCATAATAAGAAAGTAAATCCGGACACTTTAAATTCTAACAAATATAAGGCTTTATCCATTTTATTAAAAAAGGAGAAAGCAAAAAGATTATTGGTTGTGTCTTATTTCAATGAGGTTACAACAGCATGTAGTGAACTAATTGAGATAGATACATTGACGAATCAGTTAGGTGAAGAAAAGCAAAAATACCTTATAAGTTCATTTAGCAGTAGGGAGATAGATAAATTAATAACATCCTCAAAACTTATTGAAAATATGCCACTTTCCATGGTTGAAGTGATGATTGCCTTATCCCATCAGCAAGGGTCTATAAGGGAAGAATATCTCCGGCTGGGGAAATTACTGCCGGCAGAAGAGTGGAAAGAAGATGCTGTACTGTACTCACTCGTTTCATTAAATACGGATGAGGAAAGACATTATTCCAAAAGAAGACGAAGACTTATCAATTATGGATTTCATTATCGAATTCTTACATTTGAGGAGCTAGTGGATAGGGGTGAGTTTTTTGAATCATAGAGAAGCCCTATTGCAGTTAGGTGAAGAACATTTAGAGGATATCCTGAACAAATTAAAAATAGAACCTTTTAAAGGTGCTACGAAATCATGGATTGCTAAGGATATCGCAGCATTTTATCAAGATTCAAAAAAGTTTCATCGTGTAATACAAAGCTTTGGCGAACAGACAATAAATGACTTACTTCTTTTTGCACATATTCAAAAGCCAATTAATAATGAACAAGCAGAGTTATTTAATGATTACGGAATACTTGTTGAGGGAGAGCTTCCAGATGATTTGAAGGATAGTTTAATCCAGTGGTCAAGATCGATGTTTGTTAAAACCTTTTCATCAATTAGTGAAGGTACTAACCAAAGCTTTTTCTTAAAATGTGTTTTATTACTTAATTACTTTGAAAGAGAACAGAATGTGAAATTAACTCAGGGAAAAAATGATCGTAATGTTCGTCTTTTGACAGAAGAGTTACTCATGGACAAGGAAACGGTATGGAAAGTAATTAATACGTTAGTTAATTATGGATTGATCCAGAAAACTAAAAATCTATATGAACTTAATGTATATGCTTATACAAAATGGAAAAAGCAAACAATGGATAAGGTTTTAAAAAGATTTTATGAGAAGCAAGTTGGAAGTAGAGGTATTTTGTTTTTACAAAAAATATCCAAATACCAACAGACCCCTGATGAATGGGTTGATATGACTGTTATTTCAGACACGGCTATGGAATTTGACCAAACAAGGCAATTAGGTTTAATACAGGTTCATAGGGAGTCAGGAAAAACATATGTTCAGTTAATGCCTGAGGGATGGTATCTTACTAAAGAGCAAGTTCATCCGTTATGGAATCAAGAAGCATTGTTAGTATCAGCTTCATTTGAAATTTTTGTACCTTATAATTATGATCCATTTATTCTATTTGAGCTTTTTCCAGTATGTAGAATGAAAGATTCTCATTACTTTTTAGTGTTTGATATTGAACTGGATCAGGTGAAGAAAAATAAAAGGGTTTTACAAGAGTTTTATTACACTTTAACAGGATGGTCTTCAGTCATTCCAGATGTAGTTAATTATGAACTTAAAACTACAATTGATAAATTAAAAGAAGAAGTTTAAAGAGCAACCCACCAAGTATCTGTATAGGATTCTATACAGATACTTGGTGGGTTATTTTAACTTGGTAGCTCCGGATGCTGGCTAATGCTTTTGATCTTTTGGTGGGTTCGGGTCATTCCCGTAGCTGTCTGAATCACGAGAACCACGGGGACGGTTCTCGTGATTCATTTCAGAATTTAAACAAGTTTACACGAATATGAGTCAATGAAAACCAGGAGGCTAATCCCTCTATTGATTAGTTCAGCTGGGTTTTCTGTTTTTTATAAGCGAATGAATCAGCAAAACTGGTCTTTTATTTCTGGTTATTAACATTTTCCACTCTTTTATTTTTGGAATTTATTTACGAGTAGGATTCTAGGCTAGTATAATACTTATTAATAAAATATTATAAAATAATTTTAGTATTTGAAAGAATGAAATTCTATTTTTGGTATAATTAGTTATGTGAACTAAATACTGGAGGCGAGTATGTCGAAATCAAGTGGAAACAATCAATTCATGCCATTAATTTATTCTTTGATACCCATTTTTTTAGCACCTTGTGCCTTATTGTTAATCAATATGCTAAATGAGGATAGCGATAAAATAATAATACCTTTTGTAAATATAGAGATTCGAGTATGGTATATAATTTTAGAGTTAGTAGCTCTAATTATTATATCAATTATCTTCGTGTTTTCAGAAAAATTAGGTAATATATTACAAAATACGATATTTGTATTTTTACTCATTTTAATCATTACTTTAACATATACACTAACAGGTTTTTTTATACTCCAAATTGTTAACCTCTTTCTTTCTAGCTTCACTTTAACTATATTAATAAGTTTAGTAATTTCTAGCGTGATTTCGTACTTAATAACTATAAAGTTAAGAAAATATATTGGAATTAAATTTGATATGTATTTTGATATATTTCATTTTGTTTTCTTCTACGTATCTACTATATTGGTAACAGTTGCATTTATTCATCCAATCTACCAAAGTGAGATTGGTTACCTTGTATTCATATTAGCTATCCCAATTCTAAATCACAGTTATATTAAGTTACGTGACACTATAAATCAATATAAAGAAAAACTTTAAATATGTTATGAATTCACGGAAGAGAATTATGAATCTGAACCACGGGGACGGTTCAGATTCATGATTCTATATTGCAATAACAGTGTGAATAAAGAGATGGATTAGACCCAGCACTGTCATATTAAATCTCCGATGTAATAAACTCGCACAACAAGTTGCGAGTCTATTACACCGGAGTTTTTTGTTAAGTATAATGGAATAGTTAAAACTATTTCCTTTCAGTTGCAAACAACCAGGTTATTAAACAAACGTTTGATTGAATATCTAATTGAAGTAGGATATAGCCACCCTTGCCATTAGTGAACCACTCTTAAACATTTCACCCTGAATCAATAATTTTACGACCACCAACATATTTCGCAATATCTTCAAGGCAATGAAGGACTTTTTGCAAAAGGGGAGAATATGTTTACGATGAATCAATTAAATACCAGAATACGAGAACCTCATAACAGTTCTCCAAGTCTACTGAGGTTATTTGTTATCTCCCCTAGAACAATTTAAAGTCAGAACACCCCTTTATAAAACCAATGGTATGATACCCATTACCCACAACTTCTTCTTTTTCCCTAAAGAATAATCATTAACCACTATTCATCTCCCTAAAATAAACAACCAACTATTAATAGAATCAGGGGGACGGTTCGAGACCAGTGAAAAAGTCGGATTAAGACCAGACCGGTGAGTAAAATCTATCATTCTCCATGAAAAAACCCCCTGAAGGTATAATGGGTATGACCCAATACCGACCATTAGGGGGTCTTACTGGTGCTTCGATTACAGTCAAAGCAAGCAAGTTTTCACTCTGTATTATACGATAAAATTCCGGAAAATCATATCCTTAAGAGGATAACGACCGTTATTGATTTTTCTTTCATTAACGATCTTTTGAAAGACAGTTACTCCGAACGTTTTGGCCCTCCTGCCAAAGAGCCAGAGTTAATGTGTAAACTTCTATTTTTACAACAGTTATATAATTATTCAGATGAACAAATGAAGGCAGAAGCTGAATTGAACCTCGCATTTATGTACTTTCTCGGTCTCAATCCAGGAGATTCCCTGCCAGATAAAAGTCTCCTGTCCAAGTTCCGAACGCAGCGACTTGGAGAATATACGCTTGATGAAATGATGACTGAAATGGCGAGACAATGTGTAGAACAAGGGATCCTCGAAGGGAAAAGTGTAGTATTGACGCTACACATATCGAAGCGAATACCAAGAAGAAAACACCTGAGCGATTGATGAAACATCTGGCCAGGAATATCATTCATACCTATGAACGAGAAACGGGGCAATCACTCGAGAACTTACCAGAGGTTCCAGATTATCAGGAAATTCTTGATCATCGAGAAGCGAAAGCTGTGATGAAAGATTATTTATTGAACGTAATGAATCTCGTAGAAAAACAAGTATCAAATAACGATCAAAACACGAAGGAATCAATACAAAAAGCTCAGAAGATCCTAGCGGATCCGAAGTTTCTCAACCAGAAAGGCATTCTGTCCCTTATCGATGAAAATGCGAGAGTGGGCAGGAAGAGTAAGACGCAAGACTTTTATGGATACAAAACCGAATTTGTGATGACAACAGACGAACGCATTATTACGTCCGTGCGCACATCGGATGGGGCTTACACAGATGGGAGTTATGCCAAAGAAATGTTAGCCCAAACCTTGAGATCAGGCATGACCATCACGGAAGTGTATGGGGATAAAGCTTATTTCAGAAAATCGATACTGGATGATATAAAATCCTTAAAAGCATACCCTTATATACCTGTAAACTCCCTTGTATACCGACTTGACGAAAGTCAATTCACCTATAATAAAGACGCTGATGAATGGCAGTGTAGCCAAGGAAACATCACCGAAAAAAGAAATACTTTAGGACAAATGGGAAAGATGGTGGACGAGAAGGATATAAATATTAGCTTGGATTGAAGCAATGTAAAGCCTGTCCACTTCATGACGAATGTGCAAAGAAAAGTGCAAGAAGATTACTGGTGGTAGGGGTTAACACAGCTGAATTAAATATCAACACCAAAAGTCCGAAGCGTTTAAAGAAAAATATAAAATGCGAGCTTCTATAGAAGGAAGAATGCGGAAATCATACGATTTCATGGCCTATCTCGAACTAGGGGGTATGATCTATTAAGTGCATCCATTCAATCGAAATTAGCCGCCATAGCGGTAAATATAAAGAGGATAGCTACGATAGCATCCTCTTTTTTCATGTATATTGGGTTGAAAAGCTTCTATTACACTCTTTATTTAGAGTTAGCTAATAAGTCTTAGAAAAAAACGGTGGTTTTTCACTGATCTCGGACGGTTCCCATAATTCACATTCAAATTAAGAAGTGATGTTTACTAATAAGGGTAAAGGAAAAAAACAATGAGCTATTCGACCTAACAATTAAAGTAGCTCATCTGTTTTTTCTATATTATTAAGCAAGTGAATCTAGTGAAACACCGGTCACATAAAAATAAAGGATTTCTATATTAATTAACAATTTCTAACGTCGAGCAGAAAAAAAAGCCATCCATATTTATTCTTTAATTTATACTCAGTTTTAATATCTTGAGTAGCAAAATAGACAGAGGCTGGATTTATTGGAATGGGTAAAGGAACATTACTTGTTACCCCTTTAATGATTTTGGTTTTTGGAGAAGGTTTAAATAGTTTGATCATTTCAATTACTTCCTTCTGTTCAAGCTGTTCAATAATTTCTTTTGATAACTTTATATCACCGATGTCAATTGCTTCATTCAATTGAGAAATTTTTTTGCGAAATGAATTAAAAAAAGGATGCTTTCTTAAAGCGATTATTTCTTCCCATGTATAATAGTTAATATCTGGTATAGTGTAGTATATTATTTCTGAGATTGCTTCTTTGTTATCTGTTTTTTTGAATTTTTCTACAATCAATCCTTCATAGTAGTTTGCTAAGAAATTGCAGTTTATCTTTGCATTTAATTTTTCCCAAGCTTCAAACCCTACTCCAAAGGCTTGTCCTATTCTTAAAGCATTTTTCATATGATTGGGGTTTTTTTCGTCAAATGAAATTGTAGGATATTTAGTTTGGTAATATTGTTTTGCAACTTCCATACCAACACCTAGAACTTCTTGATTATCTATAGGAACTATAAATGGATCTTTCAAATTATATGCAGTAATTGGAACATGAATCTTTTCTAGTTCCCTATATGTTTCATTAGTCCATTTTTCACCCTCAGCAATTTTTTCTTTAACAGAGGAATGGAGTTTATGATCCACTTGCAAAATTATCTTATCATACCAGAGTGCTGCTAGCTTTCCTTGAAATTCATATAGAAAAGTCGATTGGTTTGTAGTTAGTGTATTCCATGATATAAAAGCATTGTTTGCTTTGATAATTTAACACCTCTTTATCTGTTAGTTATATTATTGCATCTAACTGCCAATTTCGTAAACAAAACAATAAAAAACTCTAACAATCAATGGAAGCGACAATGATTTCTTTAAATTAAAAACACTCATTAACAAAAGGGTTTTACTGATTCATCTGTACATAATTTTAAATTGAGAGGCGGAATCAGTAGAGCCATTATAACAAATGATAGTAGCATTGATATAACTGGTGTTTGCCGTGATAGATTCTTATATACTTTAGCTGTTCCACCTATATGAGTGGATCGTTTTAACCAATATGAAAGCGGCTTTCTTTAACAGAAATGATGAATGATGAAGCAAGTTGCTTTATACAAACAGTTGAAACAGTCAATGGAAGTGATGAGCGAGATGTAACCTGTAGCTATTTCTTAAATAAACGTTTAATTAAGGTAATTGCTTACGTGGAGCAAACCTAAAACCAATTGTCTCGAGCTATCCCACTAACCCCTAAACCGTCCCCCTCCGAATCAATTGAACCGCA
The DNA here is from genome assembly GCF_041366475.1 of Pseudalkalibacillus sp. JSM 102089. Lineage (NCBI taxonomy): Bacteria > Bacillati > Bacillota > Bacilli > Caryophanales > Fictibacillaceae > Pseudalkalibacillus > Pseudalkalibacillus sp. JSM 102089. Next base: position 322,016 of record NZ_JBEWYW010000002.1, on the reverse strand, counting down.
ATCTCTTTCTTCATTTCTACTTGCCCATCAATCGCTTGTAAGAACAAATTCCGCCCGATCTTAATCAAATTCATTTCAATCGTTGTGATCTTCATCATCTTGGAGATGGGTTGATTATCAAAACCGATTAATGCTAAGTCGCTTGGTACAGAGAGATTCCTATTTTCACAGCTTACAAGAATTCCAGCAGCCACTTGGTCACTTGTTACGAGAAGAGCTGTTGGTGGATCTTCCATCTCCATGATTTGATTAACAACATGCTCTCCGTCTTCAAAATATAAGCAGTCTTCAAAGATATGATTCTCTCGAAGATGGCCGTTTGTTCTTTGCATAAAATCCTTGTAAGCTACTTCACGTTTTTTGCTATTTGTTCCAGATCTCCGTCCAATGCAGTAGGTAGGCTATTTGGGTATGTCCGTTTTTATGTAGATAAGATAATGCCATCGTAAAAGCTTGATAATGATCCACAAAAGTAGAGAAGATAGCCTCTTCATTCGTGTCTTCGCATAACACAATTTGTCCGTAATCGAGATACTCTTTTATTGTCTTTAATGGTGATGTTCTTGAGCAAATAATTAAAGCATCGATTTGCTTATGTTTTAGCATATTCAATGCTTCGGTTTCTTTCTTTTCGTGGTAGTTCGTCTGAAATAAAACCAGGTTGTAATGATGCTCGATGGCCATTTCTGAAATTCCTTCAATTAGTTGGCCGAAGTAGGGATGGTTGGTATATGGAATGACAACGCCAATTTAAAAGGTTCTTCCTTTGCTTAAATGGACGGCGTTAATATTTTTGTGATACTTTGTTTCATTGACGGCCTTCCAAACAGCTTCTTCTTTCTCTTTGCTAACATAAGCGTAGCCATTCAGCACTCTTGATACAGTTGAAGGAGAAACTTGCGCCATCTCTGCCATTTTTCGTATATTCGTCACCTAATCACCTCGCCATGATATCTCTATCGTATCACTAGTTTAATGGAATATCCCCTAAATTTTAGTATATGGAAGTTACTTTTCATCTCAATGAATGCCCTTACAAAAAAAGCTTGCGTTGAAACGCGTTTCATAAATTATAGTGAGTTTACAAGGTTGATAGCTTAAATTAAAGGAGGAAGACGAAATGAGTAAAAGCGTGAAAAACAAAGGAAATCATGATTCACTACAAATTACTCAGTCCTTAAATCAACGAGAGAATAATGAGCCATTACGAGTGCTGAGCGAAGAAGATTGGGCGTTCTGGAAAGAAAACGGGTACGTGGTGATTCGCAATGCTGTTCCACAAGAAAATGTGGACCGTCTTGTCGGTCTTATCTGGGAATTTGAAGAAAAGGATCCCAATGATTCGTCTACCTGGTATGCACAACCCAATAGAGAAATGGAAATGAAAGAACTGAAAGGTACAGGGATGGTAGAATTATACAATCATCAGTACTTATGGGATAACCGCATGTATGAGAAAGTATACAATGCGTTCGTCGACATCTGGGGCACAGAGAAATTATGGACGACCATTGATCGGTGTAATTTGAACTTCCCGATTAAACCTGCGCATACGTATAACAGCTTTATTCATTGGGATGTTGATACGTCACTTGATCGAATTCCAGTGAATGTTCAAGGGGTATTATCACTTGTGGATACCGAAATCGATATGGGCGGATTTCAGTGCATCCCAGAGTTGTATCGCGATTTTGATGAATGGGTGAAAACCCAGCCTGAAGATCGAGATCCACACAAGCCGAATACTGAAGGATATACGCCAACGAAAGTGGTAACAAAAGCAGGCGATCTATTAATTTTTAATAGTATGCAGCCTCATGGAATTCGCGCGAATACTTCTGATAAACCGCGTATCGCACAGTACATCTCGATGTTTCCGGCGCAGGAACAGGATGAAGAGCTCAAAGAAAGCCATATCGGAGAGCCATGGAGACAGGTACCTCGTCCCACTATCTGCTGGATTGCACTTACTACTTCTATGTAAATTACGTCGTAATAAAGAAAACGTAAAAAAATATGACTCAATCAAGGGAGAAATCTATGAAAATGTGTAATCGTTGTCAGAATAGAGAAGCTACAATTGTTTTAACAGATGTTAAGTAGGAACGGCTATGCAATCGTTGTTTTACGAGATGGTTCCTGTTGAAATTGGATTTAGGTTAGAGTCTAACTCCTATTTCATTTCCTTTTCCCGGGTTACAAAGTTCATAATGAAAACCCACTTGGCCACTTTAATAAGCTTAAATGCCATACCTACATTTGGCAGTAAAGTAAGGTTTTATACCGTGGCAGTATTGGTGAACAAGCTAATAGATGCCAATCAGACTGGTACCCTGACAAAGGTCATGAAACAGATTGAAAAGCTTGACTTACTGGTACTGGATGAATTAAGATACATCCCTTTGAACAAGGAAGGCACAGAGCTATTATTCCAAGTTATTTCCATATGTTATGAAAACAATAGCATTATTATCACTACTAATCTTCAATTTGCTCAATGGAGTCACGTATTCGGAGATCCCATCCTTACTGAAGCAGTCATTGACCGACTGATTCATCATTCTCATCTGTTATTGTTTACGGGAGATAGTTTTAGGTATAAGGAGTCATTACAAAAACGCTAATTTGGAGGAGCAAGTGGCATGCATAATTAAATGCCATTTCATACATTTTTCACTTGCCAAATACAAGCTAACGTGCAATCAAACAGAGTTAGTGGAGAGATTAGTAGATAAAGTGAAACTTGGTGTTTCAACATGGTTTATAAAAGAGTAGGAGAATTTCCGAATGGCCAAAAATATCAATCTATCGTTGATGAAGCGGTAGTTGGACGTATTGATTAGGATGAGATGGGCCCTTCTTCCCCTATGGTGGTGATCGATGTAAAACCTTATACCTGGGAACAGCTTGGTGAGATGGTGAAAAGTTTGAAAGCGTAATTAAGAACCCACTGAGTTGGCTGAGCCGCTTGGTTGGTGGGTTCTAGAGGGGACATGGGCACTGGTCGAAGCCACTGAAAAACGACTCCTAAAAATAGGAAAAATATAAAATAAGAAAGAAAAAGCCCCCAAATTTGGTAAGATAGAATTGACTAGAAACCATCTACCAAATTGGAGGCTTTTCTTATGCTCACTCATAATAAGCAAGCTAGTTTATACTCCATATTATATAATAAAATCCCCGAGAATCATACGCTTAAAGTCATTAATGAAGCCATTGATTTTAGCTTTATTAACGAATTACTTGAAGATTCCTATTCTAAATACTACGGCAGACCAGCTAAAGAGCCTGAACTAATGGTGAAGCTGTTAGTTCTACAATATTTATATGATTTATCCGATGAACGTTTAATAGAAGAAGCTTCCTTAAATCTGGCGTATTTATACTTCTTAGGTATAAACCCAGAGGATGAGTCGCCTGATCCTAGTTTATTATCAAAGTTTAGGGTTCACCGTTTAGGAGATTCATTGCTTGATGAGATTTTGGAGACGATTAACCGTCAGTGTGTAGACAAAGGTATCATTGAATGTACAGGCCTAACCATAGATACAACTCATACAGCTGCACATACATTTCAAGCCACGCCTGAAAGAGTTATGAAACGTCTGGCAAAGAAAATCTATCGAAACCTCGATTAAGAAAATGGTTCTGTTCCAGAAGAAGTGGACCAAGACATTCCAAATTACAAGTCTATTGAGAACCACCGAGAAGCTAAACAGACGATGAAAGCTCATTTAGAAAAAACGATGAAACAGGTAGAAGACACCATAGAACTTGACGATCACCTGAAAACCAAAAACACTATTGAGAATGCCAAAGAAATACTTGAAGACCCTAAATTCCTTCAATCTAAAGGAGTACGTTCTATTGTTGATCAAGAAGCACGAGTAGGTCACAAAAGTAAAACGAAACGTTTCTTTGGTTACAAAATGGAATATATGATGACAACCGAAGCACGCATTATTACAGCTGTTCATGTAGATCATGGAGCTTATGTAGATGGCAAAGTGTTTGACGGACTATTAGAAAAAACCAAGAAATCAGGGTTGAATATAACTGAATTTTTCGGTGATAAAGCTTACTTTCGTAAGCCTATTTTAGACAGCATTGAATCACTGGGAGCTACACCGTATATTCCAGTTAGTGAGATGGCTTATAAAATTGATGAAGATCGCTTTAGTTACAATAAGGATTCAGACGAATGGTTTTGTGATCAAGGGAACAAGACCATCAAAAAGTATCATAAAGTGAGAAAGAGTGGAAAGCAATCACTCAAATATTATTTTGATCGTGAGACATGTAGGAACTGCCCTGTTAGGGCTGAATGCATAACCGCAAACACCATGGCGAAGATTATGGAAGTCGGCGTGAACACACCTGAATTCTATCATTATAGTCAGCGTCAAAAGTCTGATGAGTTTAAAGAGAAGTATCGAAAACGAGCTTGTCAGGAATGGAAAAATGGGGAGATGAAGAACTTCCACGGATTAGATTGTGCCAGATGGTACAGTCGATTAAGTATGTCTAAACAAGCCAAGTTAACGGCTATAGCCGTTAACTTGAAGAGGATAGGTAAGATCCTATCCTCTAATAAAGCTAATTATGGTATATCTTTTACCATTTTATTGGATTATTCCAGTGAAAATACTCTTGGGCACAAATTAGGGGGTAAAAAACACCTCCTTTTTCAGTGGCTTCGGACAGGTTCCTCGTCCCAACCCTTAAAGAAGGATCCATCTCTGCCATCTATTTGATCCACTTAGGTCAAGAATCACGGGGACGAAAGAATCACGGGGACGGTTCTCGTGATTCTATATTGCAATAACAGCTTAATTAAAGCCAGAGACTATAGACGTAGCAATGTCATTGTAATGGCCAAACTCTGATTTAATAAACTCGCACAAAAGTTGCAAGTCTATTATACGGAGTTTTTAGTGTTAAGGATCAAGGAGTGGTTATAACTAATTACTCTCGTTGCAATCAACCAGGTAATTAAACAAACGTCTGATTGAATGGTTTTTTGAAAGGGACATGGGATAGGTCCACCACTGCCATCTTTTTGATCCACTTAGGATACAAAAATGATCCACATGTGACATTGGTGAGCCAATAAAACACAATTAAACAAACATTTGATTAAACCACTTTATTAAAGATAATCACTTAATTTGTAGATGGAGTGATAAAATAAAGTAAATAACAACATGAGAATGGAGAATGAAAATGAAACATAGAAAAATTCAGATGAACAAAAACTATATTCCGCTCCCTTACGATATAGGCGATGAAGTTTTTCGAAATGGATTCTTTCATTTCAATATTTCTCGAATAGTAGAGCACATACAGTCCGGAATTCTTGAAGTAGAATTAGACACAATTGAAGTAAAAGATTGGTTCAAACATCACTTACATAGCAGAATAAATGAGGAGTACCTTCCAACAGTCGACGTCAACAAACCGATAATTCAAGCTGAAATCAGACCTAATATGTATGAAATTATTGATGGAAACCATCGAATAGAAAAAGCATATCGAGAAAATATCCCTACAATTCAATCGTATAAACTTAAAGGGGAGCAACTCTTATCCTACTTTACAGAGAAGCAGAGGTATGTGGCTTATGTTGAGTATTGGAACTTAAAAATAAAGGATCATTTTTAATACCGTTAATGAAGGAATTCATGAACGAAGAGAGAATATAATATCGATGTATCAACTACTCATCTAGGTGACTAATTCTACCTAACCTTTATCGACGTAAAAATGATTAAGTTATTTGCTATAACCTCTGAATTTAAAATGGTACAAATCCCCTAGTAACACCACAATACTATTATGTGCTAACCCTCATAACTCCTTCTTTATCCCAACATCACAACCACTCCACCCTATTATCTATGAAGTACAGTCCCTCTCCCAATGCCTTATAAAACCCAATATTGATAATAAAACTTAAATAAAAAGGAGCTAATCCATGTCCGCAAAAGTAACAAGCATCGGATTAAAAGGTTTAGAAGGTTATCGCGTTCAGGTAGAAGTGCAGGTAACGGAAGGGATTGAGACCGTTATTATTGTTGGGTTACCGGATGCATCTGTTAAAGAATCAAAGGAGCGGGTGTCCGCAGCGCTTTATAGTATAGGTTTTCCTTTAGTCGATTCTAAAGTTGTAATTAACCTTTCTCCAGCTGAGCAGAAAAAGAACGGTCCGTTATTTGATCACCCTATCGCGATCGGAATTCTGAAAGAACTTAAAGCGATTAAGGACAAGATCCCTCCGAACACTGGTTTTATCGGTGCACTATCTCTAGATGGCACGGTTCTACCAGTTGAAGGGATGATTGCCGCGATTTTGGCCGCGAAAAAGTTGCAGCTTCAAACGTTATTCCTTCCATTTGATCCCACCATTCCTGTGGTAGAAATAGAGGACCTCGAATTGGTCTACATTCATACCATTCAGGATGTGGTTGATCTTCTCTCCGGTCAGCAGATCCTGTCAGTGCCAAAGCCAAAAGAATCGACAGATGAACGCTTTCATTTTCAACGGAACTTCAATCAAGTAATTGGCCATGACTTCGCAAAGCGAGCTTTAGAAATCGCCGCAAGCGGTGAACATTATCTCTTAATGGATGGTCCACCAGGCTGTGGAAAAAGCCTTTTAGCCGAAACGTTCCCATCCATCCTCCCGCCACTATCAAAAGAAGCCCAACTTGAAAAGATTAGTTTGTATCAATTAGCTGGCGCGCCATACGACTCGCTTACGTTCCCATCCTATCGTCACCCTCATCATTCCGCTTCATCCGTATCGATTATTGGTGGCGGAACCAACCCGAAGCCCGGTGAAGTTTCGCTTGCTCATCGAGGTGTGTTATTTCTCGATGAACTAGGTGAATTCTCAAAAAAGACGCTCGATATGTTAAGGCAACCGTTGGAGAATGAGAAGGTAACGATCAGCCGCGTGCACTCAACGGTTACTTATCCTGCGAAATTTATCTTCATCGCTGCAATGAACCCCTGCCCATGTGGCTACTGGGGATCAAGTGATCACTATTGCACCTGTTCAGAAAAACAAATCAGGGCTTACAAAAGTCGTGTATCGGGTCCTATATTAGATCGAATTGATATTTTACTTTCATTAAAGCCCGTAAATCTGAAAGAACATAAATTTAGCGGAATCGAATCATCCGAAGAAGTGAAAAAGCGGGTAATCGCTGCAAGAGAACGTCAGTATGATCGTTATGGAAAAGAAGTTTGCAACGGGAGCGTTTCATTTGAACAGCTCACAAGCAGTAGCCCTCTAACAACACGCCAGCAACAAAACCTTCAATCCTTATCAAGTGCACAGGGATTCAGCAATCGCGTCCAAATCAAAATCATTCGACTGGCGAGAACGATCGCTGATTTGAAAGGTGACGACATCATTTCAGATGAAGCCATTGAAGAAGCCCTTCTATTACGGAAACTATCCCTCCGCTCAATCCAATCCTTCCACAAAAAATTACTCACAGGAGAAAACCATAATGTGCACTACAAATAGAAACGTCAACGTCATTTGTCATGCCTCGTAAAGCGAGACAAAAAAGCCATACAGGAATCTATCACATTCTCTATAGAGGAGCAAACAGACAGGAAATCTTTCACGATAATGAAGATCGGCTTCAATTCCTTCAAACTCTCGAAAAGTACTCGACCTTATATAAGGTGAAAATCTATGCGTGGTGTCTAATGAGCAATCACGTTCACCTTCTGCTGAAAGAAGGGAACGAAGACATTTCTATCACAATAAAGCGCATCGCCGTAAGCTTCGTCAAATACTATCATTTTAAATACAACACATCCGGCCATCTATTTGAGGATCGATTTAAAAGTGAGAGTGTGGAGACAGTGGACTATCTCCTTACCGTCGTTCGCTACATTCATCAAAACCCTCTAAAAGCTAGAATGGTAAGGGCTGTGGAAGAATGGGGGTGGAGTAGCTGTCGACAGTATTATCAATTAACTTCGATTACGCGTTTAGTAAATTGTGATTTGATCTTGAACATGTTTGGAGAAGACAGAACGACGGCTATTGAGCGGTTTAAAGAGTTTAACGAGACAGTAAACGATGATCGCTGTTTAGAGGATGTGGATACTGATAGGAGAAGGTTGACTGATGATGAAGCGAGATCAGTTATTAATGGAATCATTGGTAAGATTGAAATTGCACAGGTGAAGAGTTTACCGAAAGAGAATAGGGATCATATTTTACGCAAGGTGAAGGGTATTGAGGGAGTTTCGCAAAGGCAGGTGGCTAGGATATTGGGGGTTTCGCAGACTTTGATTTATAGGGCTTGAATGATTAAGCGCATGTTTATATAAGGTGAGTGGTAATGGTTGAGAATTTATTCCTTAACTATTTTTTTGTATAGAGTGAATCACGAGAACCGTCCCGGTGATTCGTTACAATTTTTAGGTTTGAATTTTTTTAATAGGGTACTAAATTAGTGGGATATGTAATTATTTGTAAAAATTGTTTGGGGTATATAAGAAAAGGATCAAGATTCACTTTTTCTAGTAAAATAGAATCGTTTAATAGATCAGCTAATTAGTTCAAATAGACTATTTTCAATTAATTGGCAACCAGGTCCCTCTGTCACATTAATCTCATTTATACTCTATTAAGAAAGAAACAAATACAAATACGAAATAGGAAGAAATGAAAAAGGAGCTACTTATGATTAAAAAACGTTTCTTACTGACTGGCATCCTTTGTAGTGCATTATTTTTAGGAGGTTGTTCTGCATTGACTAATTCGAACGATGAGACGGGAAAAGAAAATGAACAAAAAGCTGATAAAAAGACTGAAGAAGAAATGATAGAGGACAAATATTTTGTTTCAGTACAAGACTATACAGGGGAAGAGTATACACTTGATAACGGAGATGAGACAGATAAAATAGCCGAAGAAAACCGAGATGAAGTGGAGAGAGCAATAAAGAAGTACTTCAAGGAAGAGTACAAAACAGAGGTTAAGGTACATAACATTGTAGGAGCAATAGATGGTGCCACTGTATTTGTAGAATCAGTTGGCAAGCCACATTTTTATTCCTATGCGATTATTCCAATAGATAAAGATAAAAGAGAAGTAGATACTGAGGGTGTTTGGTCGCAAGAAGGTCAGATTGAAACATCGATCGTTAGTGGTTTGTATGCATGGATTTATGAAAACGAGTTTAAAGAACTTGATAAGTTTGTTGAGAAACTTCCAGAAGAATATCCTATTGTTGGCATAAGAAAAGAAGCGAATGAGAATGTCGGAGGAGGTTATTATACAACTCCTTATTATAATGTCACTATATTTGGAGGTCGTATCAAAGAGTTACTCCCAGAATATCTGGAAAACCCTAATAAGGGAATTGAAGAATGGAGAAAGATGGTGAATAATTCTCAGCTTGATCCTTCGATGATTTCAATTTCGATTGAGATGTATATGAACGAAAAAGATGTTGAACCTGACAAATCTGCTTTTAATGAAATTGTAGACAAATTAACTGAAAAAGAAGGTTTGCCTGCTGGTAAGTATAGTTTTTACCTTCATGATAATCAAATTAATAAAACAAACGGACAGAATAATAAAGAAAATTCTCTTGAAAAGGCTGCGCCTAATCATATAGTAAAAGAATAGTAGAAAATAATTACGAAAGTGAGGTGAGATGTTTGCAAAATTCCTCTACAGTTATTTCCGATCCTGACTTAGTAGAACTTTCAGGGTTTCAAGCTTATAAAGCGCCACAAAAAGACCGATTGTTGGAAGTGAATGGAAATGTGTTTTGGGTATTAGATCGTGTAGATGATATACATACTGGTTTGAACGCATTCACTGTACAAACTGTTATTGAAGGACAATCAACTCCCAAGTATGCAGTGATTTATGTGGGTACAGACCCGGAGGATAAGAAAGATGTGTTTACTGACCTTCAATTAATAGGCGCAAATGTTCCGGAACAATTACAAGGAGCGAAGCAATATTTTGAGAAGATGGAGAGGAAGTTCGGCGATATCTCTTACGTAGCTGGAAACTCCCTCGGAGGTGCTCTTGCAAACTCAATCGCAGTACAAAATCAAGATGTTAAAAGTGTAACTTTGAACCCAGCCATTTTACCTGGTGAACTAATCCCCTCTTCAAACTTAAACGTAAATAGCACCAATTACTTTATGGAGTATGACCCGTTGACAAACGGAGAGGAGGCTTTGGGTCTTGGTGATCGTATACCAGGGAAAGTTTATCGGATTGGAGGGGGGACGCCGACAGGATCTCTTCTTTTAGGTGCTAACCATACTGGTTATCTAGAAGGTGATATGAAGGATCAACAAGTAGAAGTTGGTACCGAGGGCGATGTCGGTTACGGGTTTATTCGCGTTGGTGCTGATGAACACATTGTCACGAGTATTTGGACAGGCGAGTCCCTTCACGGAGGAAATTCAAGTCGAATTGAATTGAATGCTGATACAATCAACACGCTTTATCAAGGAATTTATGATTTGGTTGTAAATCGTCTATCCCTTTCTTCGGAATACATTGGGAATTCCGTTAGTATCGTCGAGGACGAGAGAGCTAAATTTGAAGAACGTGTAACAAATTTAAAAGAAACGTTCTCTACGTTTGTGGAGGATCTAACTTCGTCCCCTGTCTTAAAAAGTATTACCGCAACCGGTTACCTTATCCAGTTTGAATTGGATAGTATGAGAACGATGTTAACGATGGCCGAGGATCGTTTTAGAAGCCTGAATGCGTTCCTCAATTCTCCTCCAGCAGAGATTGCTGAACACCTTTTTAAGATGGATGTTAGTGTCGAAAGCATTTTTGGAGAAATTCACAAAAAAATTAATGAGATCGAAAGTTCATTTGAAGATCTAGTACAGCATGTCACTTACATAAGAGAAGAGAAACTACCTGAATTATTTGAGGGCGGAACCGATTTCATCTACGATGCTGTGGTTGGGGAATTAGCCTCTCATTATGAAACCATTAACCAAAATAACGGTTTATTGTCACAGCAAATCATGAGTTTTGGAACAAGTGTTTCGGAAACCGCAGCTTCCCTTTTTGATCGAGAATTATCTTTAGCTGATTCCATTAAGTCAAAAGTGAATCAAGTTCAAGATATAGGGAAAATATCAAAAGTAGAAAAATCACGTTTGCTGGACTCTCACTATTTACCAAATGGCCTCTCGATTAAAGAAAAGGTATTGGAAGAAGGAACGGAGACATTTATCCAAGCGATTTGGCAGTTAATTATCCCGCCTCTTTCCGCCATCAAGAGTGTCCTCTCTTTATTTGGGAATTCATTGACTCTATTGATTCAAACAATACGATTCATTAACGTCCAAGCTACATCCTCTCTACCAGCAAAATTAGTAGGTTTGTTTAGTAATTTTGATGAACAAATTAATGAACTCATATCCATCACGCTCACGCCATTAGAGCAACTACAAAATATGGTGGAAGGACTTGAAGAAGGTACTCAGCAATTGTTAACCAATTTCCCTGATCTGATCGATCGCTTCAAGCCTTATATTGATACAGCACTGTTTAACATTAGTAAATATCAAGATGTTCGCTTGTACAATTTAAGTTCGAACACAATCTTAGAGGAAATGATTCTATTATTCTCGGATATCATCAACCAGCTTTCACACCAAAAAGCGGCATCTGTGGAAGCACTTGTCGAAGAATCGGAACAGGTTGTAGAAAACCTTAAATTGTTTCACTCACAGGTTGAGAGAGGGACGATTTTTTAATAGGGGGAAAAGCTGGGTACGGTTCTCGTGATTCATTTCAAGATGTATGGACATGAATGGTATATATAAGATTTAATAGTGATATAAACTAATTCGATTATAAGATTTAAAGATGCATCAGGTGAGCTAACCATTCTATTGATTAGCTCACCTGTTTTTTGTTTTGTGCAGGAAAATGAATCAGCAGAACCGTCCCGGTGATTCCCAAGAAAACACTCCTCGACGTATGCTGACTCCCCCAAACATATAGTCAGAGAGATAATGTGACATGATTGTTGTAGACAATTTTTGTTCATGCAAAAATACTTATAATAATAATTGTCAGATTAATTAACATTTTCTAAAAATAAGATTATGGTTCTGAAAAGTGAAAGGGGAAGTTGGAATGGATTCGATGTTTTTGATGAATAGTCTTTGGGTGATGTTCTCAGCAGTACTCGTTATTTTGATGCTAGGTGGCTTCATTTTACTTGAAGCTGGGTCAACACGAATGAAAAATGCTGGCCATATTGCTGGTAAGACGATCTTCACATTTGGGATTGCCTCATTGGTGTTTTGGGCAGTGGGATATGGTTTAATTTTCGGGGAAGGAAATGCTCTCTTCGGTTTAACGGACTTTTTCTATTCAGGTTATGAAATTGAGGGATTAGGACTTTCGGCTCCAGTTTTCTTCTTATTCCAGCTAGCTTTCGCAGGTATTTCCTTAACGATCGCATTTGGTGGCTTTGCCGAACGCGCGAAATTAACAGCTTATATTCTGTTTGCGGTTTTATTCTCAGTCCTCGTTTATCCTGTGATTGCCCACTGGATTTGGGGCGGCGGCTGGTTAGCTGAGCACGGGAAACAGGACTTTGCTGGTTCAACGGTTGTTCACCTTACAGGTGCGATGGGAGCTTTTGCCGCAACGATTCTTTTAAAACCACGAATTGGTAAATACAATAAAGATGGTTCTCCAAACAACATTGCCGGACACAACCAGGTATTTACGGCACTTGGTGTACTCGTTTTATGGGTAGGTTGGTTCGGGTTTAATGCAGGTAGTACGTTATCTGCAGACGCTGCATTCTTTGGATTTGTTGCGATGAATACGAACTTAGCAGCAGGTGCTGGAGCGGTTGCCGCTTTAGTTGTGGCGTGGGCGGTAACAGGAAAAGCGGATGTGCCAACGATGTTAAACGGTGGATTAGCAGGATTAGTCGCCATTACAGCTTCCTGTGCTTTTGTCGACACGTGGGCAGCGGTTGTGATCGGATTAGTTGCCGGAATGATCGTGTTTTACAGCATGAGATTTTTCGAAAAACGGAAAGTGGATGACCCGATCTTTGCTTTATCTGTTCACGGTGTAGCAGGCGTTTGGGGTACATTATCAAACGGTTTGTTCGCAACGCCAGAACTTGCAACAGTAGGTCAACCAGGACTTTTCTACGGAGGCGGCTTCGAGCAGCTAGGTGTTCAAGCACTTGGTGTTGGTGCGAGTGGGGCTTATGCCTTTGGTGTTTCGTTTATTCTTTTGGTGATCATTAAGAAAGTGCTAAACGGTTTGCGAGTCACTGAAGAAGAAGAGATTATTGGTCTTGATCTCAGTGAGCACGGTAGCTATGGTTATCCAGAATTTTTGCAGACGAGCGAACAGCCAGTACAACAAGGTGGAAAAAGCTCAAAATCCGGTTAATTGAGATGCAAAGGGGCTGTTGGAATGGATGATGGTGTTGAAAATTATGAGGATCTGAGAAAAATGAGAGAACAACAAATCAAGAACGTTGCGACAGATCATTTTGCACTGAATCACTTCCATGATCAGCTAATGAGTCAAATCGTGTATCTAGCAGTAGAGAAAGTGAAAAAAGAGTGGGGGCCACCTCCCTCTCCTTTTTCATTTTTTTTAATGGGAAGCGGCGGGCGGTTTGAGCAAGCGCTATGGAGTGATCAGGATCATGGGATCGTTTATGAAATTTCGAGCGAAGAGGCGAGCAACTATTTTCTTAAGCTTGGAAAAGAAATCTCGGTTGGTCTCAATACGGTTGGATATGAATTTTGTGATGGGAATGTGATGGCGTCTAATCCACTTTGGTGTAAATCAGTGGAAGAGTGGAAAAGGCAGCTTGAAAATTGGATGGATGATGAGAGTTTTGACGCCATTCGTCACCTATTGATTTTTATTGACGCGAGAGTCTTAGTTGGTAGAGGGGAATTTATAGAAGATTTAAAGCAAGTGATTCACTCTAAAATCGAGGAATCGCCATACTTATTAAAAAGAATGCTGAAAAATACGATGAGGCTTCAAAAAGGGCTCGGTGTATTCGGACAAATACTCGTCGAAACGCATGGTACCCATACTGGAGAAATCAATTTAAAACAGACGGCTTTATTTCCCTATGTTAATGCAGTGAGGCTTCTTGCATTGAAGGAGAGCGTGATGACGACGTCTACTTTAGCAAGACTTGGTGCTTTATCAGACAATAGCCGCTCAGAGTGGAAGCAGTATGAAGATAAATTTAAGCAGCTTTTACAGTTTCGGCTTCGTTATGGAAAACAAGAAGATTATGAAGCCGTTCATTATGTGACGATTGACTCCCTTCCTAAAGAAAAGAAGAAAGAGCTCAAGGAGATTATGAAAAAAGGGATTGAGCTTTACAATGACACCACAAAGCACATCGAAAAGGGTGTTACTAAATGAAGATGAATCAAATGGTTCAATATTTAAAGCAGCTGTCCGGTAAGGTGAATACGAGCATGTACGCATCAATTCAAGATCAATCAAATCCTCATCATATTTCCATGCTAAGACAAATGCAGAAAGAAATTAAAATGAAAAACACGTTAGAAGTACCCTTAAATCAATTACGAGTCGTTGTTTTTGATCTTGAAACAACTGGTTTTTATCCGAATAAAGGGGACGCCATCCTGTCGATTGGGGCGGTGAAAGTAACCGGTGAAACCATCGAAAAAGATACTTTTTATTCATTGGTTCAGTCTAGTAACGCACCATCCGAAGAGGTTACTGAATTAACGGGCATTAAGGCGGAAGATCTGGATTCCGCACCGCCCCTCTCAGATGTGCTCGCTCGATTTTATAAATTTATGAAAGGACATACCTTAGTTGCACATCATGCGAAGCATGAACAAGCCTTCATGCAGCACGCTACCTGGAGTTTGATGCGTGCCAGTTTCGATCATCGTATTGTGGATACTTCTTTTTTAATACGAATTGCTGATCCTGAGCTAAAAGGATTTCAATTAGAAGAGTGCTGTACAAATTGCGGAATTGAGGTGAAAGATCGCCATCATGCCCTGGGAGATGCAAAAATGACAGCGGAGCTTTGGTGTCATTACTTGAAGAGAATTCAGGAGATGGGGTTTACGAATTTGCGTGAGGTTTATGAGCGGTTGGCGCGGATGGGGTAGTGGTGACAGGCACCGTGAAGACTGATCTATGCCATTAAATAAGTCAACACTTTTAGTAAAGAGTGTCTTTCTATAGTACAAAAAAGCCTTAGAAGGATTCTAAAGGCTTTTTTGTTTTGCAAGTGGTCTTTTTCGTCAGCCTTGGAATTTGAAGCTGATTCAGTGGAACAAAAAAGTAAGAACAAATATTTAAGCATGTTCCATACTTTCCATAAACTATTAAGAATATAATGGAAACGATCGTAACCACTGAGTTGATATGTCAGTTTAAGACAAACACTAACCTTGAACTCAGGGTACTAATTGTTATGGATTAATATACCTTGTATTTCCTGCACCATCCCTAATTTCTAAATGTCCAGTCTGTTAGCCGAAAATTGTTTCTTATAGTTGGTGTTTGTGATTTACAGTGTAAACAAAAGTTAATAGGGCGAGATTACTATTATAATTTACTTGTTAAATTCGAAAATCAATTCTTCTGGAGTATACAAATCATTCAGATATATGATACGATTATACAGAGTTGTTCTTTTTAAAGAACAGATTGATAAAGAAAAATAAAACGATATGTAATTTTTGATTATGGAAACAGAATGCAAATACTTCGTAAGGAATTCAATTCGGTATAGATAAGTGAATTTGTTAATGAATGATAACAACGTCCAAAGCTCTAATCAATATAGTTAGCCGTTTCCTCAAAATAGTTAGTTATTATTTAGAAACTGCCGTATACAGAAAGTGTTAATCAGGCAGGAAAAAGGAGCACAAACATGAATGAAATAAACATTCTAATTCTTAGTGCCGGGAGAAGGGTAGAACTCGTTCAAAGTTTTCAAAAAGCAGCAAAAAAGTTGGAAATACCAAGTCTAATCATAGCCGCAGATTGTTCTGAAACTGCCCCAGCCTTATATGTTGCCGATAAAGCATGTTTGTTACCTCCTATTAACAACTCCGATTATGTAAAAGCCATTATTGAGACTTGTTTAACAGAAAAAATTTCTCTAATAGTCCCTACTATCGATACAGATTTACTAATACTTGCAGAAAATCGAAAAGTAATCGAGGAAAGCTCAGGTGCTAAAATACTGATTTCCGATTTAGAAGTGATTAAAATATGCCGTGATAAAATTAAAACTCAATTGTATTTGGAACAACATGATTTTAAAATTCCAAGAATGTATTCCGTTGAGGAAATCACTACTGGGGATTATGAATTTCCATTATTCATTAAACCGAAATCTGGGAGTTCCAGTATTAATACATTTAAAATTACAAATCTTGATGAATTGAAAAATGCCTTAAGTATTGTTCGAAATCCGGTCATTCAGGATTTTATGGAGGGGAAAGAATATACAATTGATGTCTTTTTAGACTTTGTAAGTAATGTAATTACGGTAGTCCCAAGGTTAAGGCTCGCCACGCGTAGTGGCGAAATTTCAAAAGGTGAGATCGTGAAAGACATGGAAGTGATCAACGAGGTTAAGAGATTAATGGAAGTATTGAAGCCGATTGGCCATATAACTGTTCAGATAATGAAGACTGATAAAGGGATAGAATTTATCGAAATCAATCCAAGATTTGGTGGAGGCGCGCCCATGAGTATTCAAAGTGGTGCAGATTCTTGTGAGAACCTCTTTCGGATTCTATTGGGAGAAAAATTAAGCTATCACGAAAATTATAGAGACAATATTAAATTTGTGCGGTTTGATAGTAGCATTTGTCTGGATGAAAATATGGAGATAGTGAAATGGTGAAAGTGGTTTTATTCGACTTAGATGATACCTTAATTTCGGAACGCGACTATATTCAGAGCGGATATTATTATGTCTCCAATTTAATTAGCCATAAACATCATCAAACTGCCCGTGAAATCAATCTCTTATTAAACGAACTGTTTATTGAAAGTCCGAAGCATGTGTTTAATCGGCTATTTGATCATTTTGGTATAGAATACACAAGGTCTACAATTATGGAGCTTGTTGAGGCTTATCGTAATCATAAACCAATGGTAACCTTCTTCGATGATGTCTTGCCCTGTTTAGAAATTTTAAAGGACCAACACATCCAAACAGGAGTTATTACGGATGGTTATGCTGAGGGGCAGTGTCAAAAATTAAGGGCTGTAAATGGTTTTGATCACTTTAATGAAATTATCATAACGGATCAGTTGGGAAGAGATTATTGGAAGCCCCATGCTAGGGCATATGAGATGATGAAAGATCTATTTAACGTTAAATATTCTGAGATGGTTTATGTAGGAGATAACGTGAGTAAAGATTTTGTAACACCAAATAAGCTTGGAATGAAAACGGTACAAATTAATAGAGAAAACGGCATTTACAGCACATCCACGATCTCCTATGAAAAAGAATTCTATGCACAACACTCTATTAATTCTTTATATGAATTCTTAAATTTATTCTGTTTTATAGAATATCACCCCGTAGGAGATGGTTAGGATGAAAATACTATATTTAGCTAGATTTTTACCGGAAGAAGGTTCAACAACACATATGTATACTCTTGTGAAAGGAATGATAGAACGAGGGCATGAAGTTCATATGATTTCTGCAGGACCAACTAGTAACAAGGGTTCCGTATCTATTTTTAATGATGTCATTAATGATGGTTTGAACCACCATAAGGTCCGATTTCCGATAAATACAAGCTATAATAGTGTGGGGAAAATCATTCAATTGCTGATATATCTCTTGGTGACTCCCCAAGTCCTTTTTCTTCTCTTGAAGTTGAGACCAGACATTATTCACGTTCATTATCCTGTTACATCCTATTTGGCAAAACTGTATAGTAAGGTAACTGGAGTGAAGTACGTAACAACTCATCATATTTCAGGTATACCAAAACACCCCCTTCACAAAAAAGCCGATTACGTTGTGGCGATTAGCAGAGAGTTAAAAGAGGAGTTACAAAATCAATTTCACTACACAGAAGACCAAGTTAAGCTTATATTTAATGGGGTTTCTGTCGACCGTTTTAGCCAAAAAATAGATAGGACAGACAAAGAGGAGTGCAAAAGAAAAATTGGCCTATCAGGAGATGAGGTAGTTATTGGTTTTGTTGGTAGTCTATCACATAGGAAGGGAATAGATGTATTAATAGAAGCAATTGCTAAACTTGATAGGGATTATCATGTTGTTATTCTAGGAGATGGGGAACTAGAGTGGGTAACTTCTCTTGTGAATGATGCTGGGTTAAAGGAAAAGGTTACATTCGAGGCATTTCAGGATCCTATTAAGTTCTATCAAATGTTTGATGTGCTGGTATTACCATCTAGAAAAGAAGGTTTTCCTTTAGTCCCTCTAGAGGCCATGATGATGGGGATTCCAACAATTAGAAGCGAAGTTGAGGGAGCAAGAGATCAAATTGAGCATGGAGTCGATGGTTATCTATTCAGAAATGAAGATTCAGGTAATTTATCTGAATTTTTGAACTCATTAATAGAGGATGTAAATCTAAGAGAAGTGATGGGTGAGAGGGCGAGAGAGAAAGCCGTAAATCATTTCTCTGAGAAAACAATGATAGATCAACTTCTAAATGTATACGAAATAGCAAATCGAAAAGCTAAACAAGTTTAAATTGCAATGATTTCGTAAAACCGGGCTTTAAGCCTGTCACATACTTGTCCTCCAACATATTCTGTAAAGAACACAGCATTTTGTTGTGTATCAGTTACAGTTGAAGGAGGACGTTTGCTTGATTAAAGTAGATGATTTTTCAGCGTCGAATGATGCAGCTATGGTTCAAGCTGCAATCGATTTTGCAGCTGAAAATGATGTTAAAAGTGTACAACTTATTGATAGAGATTACTCAATTACGAAGCCTATTCTGATTAAAGAAGGAGTATCTCTTCATTTTAGCTATGGATCTCGATTTATTGTAACAGGGAGTTTTCGAGTTATTGAGCTTCAACGGAATGCAGCTTTATTTGGTGCATACATTGCGATTGATGATCCTAAATTTAATGCACCCGTTATCTTTTTAGATGGAAAGAACAAGTTTTATAATTCGTGGTTTAAAGCTCAAGTAAAAGATGCGGTTATCTTGAATTGGAGCGGTTCGCATAAGGGTGTTGGTATATATCTCTATGCTAATGGATCAGGCCATGAAATTTCATTTATGAACTTTCAAAACGTGAAATGCATCGGATTAAAAACGGCAGTTCATCTTCAAGCGGTAAAAGCCCAAAGTGGTTTTAGCTATATTAACGCTAATAGTTTTAATGATCTTGTGATAGATGATTGTGTGAACGGTATCCAATTGTTTTCTTCTGAAACGATTCCCAATGAGTGTAGTGGTAACACATTTAAAAATATACAATTTCAATCTTCCGGTGTTACTTCTAATATGCTAACCGTTAATGGTCAATTCAATGATTTTGATGGAATGGTATGGGACTTATCTAACATTCCACATAATAATCCAATCATCCGTCTTACGCAGACAAGCTCACATACTCTCCTTGCCATGAAAAACGTCCCATTACAACGAATAGATGATAAAGGAAAGTCGAATAAAATAGAAGTTCTTTAATATTTATCTTAAGCTATCCGTAGGAATTGGGCGGGTGGTTTTTCTTCTTTTTACAAAAAGTAAGAGAGAAGGGATATGAAAGGTAGAAAGAGAATGCTATAAAAGTATTGTCATCAAAGCAAAACGCAGAAAGGAGATAAACATGAACAGAAACAAAACTGTATGGATCTTCTTATTAACTGCTATGACCTTCATGATTATATTTAGTTTTGTATTGTGGTCCAAAGTTAATAGTCAAGCGAGTCCTATAACTGTTCCCTCAGATGACTTACAAGCCGATGGGTTTGTGACAGCAGAACAATTTGGTGCAAACGGGGAGGATGCTAATGATGACTCTGAGGCTATTCAAAGGGCCATCGACTACAGTGCAGAAGTTGGTATAGGGAAGGTGCGTTTAACTGGCAACAACACCTACTATCTGGCTCAAGGCTTGATTATTAAAGAGAAGGTAGAACTCAAAATGGACCAAAACACCCGTATATTCATTGAAGGAAATTTTCGAGCTTTTGAATTGAAACGCAACGCTTCCTTATCAAATGGAACGATCGAAGTGACATCTCCTAAATTTCGTTCGGAGGTTATTTATCTTGATGGACAAGAGCAGAATTGGTCCACTGAACGAACAAGAGTAAACAATGTAACAATCTTTAATTCAAGTGGATCACATCTGGGAACGGCTATGTTTTTCTTTGCCGGTAAGCCGGGAGATTATATCAGCTTTGTTAATGTTTCCGACGTTAATATAATCGGATTCTACCAAGGAATAAAGATGGAGGCTAGTCAGTCTGGTGCAAATAACCAATATACATGGATTAATGGGAATCGTTTTATCAATATCACTCTTGATGATTGTGTGCGTTGCATTGAGTTGATTGGAGAGGTATCTGTTCCAAATGAAACATCTGGAAACCAGTTCAGCGAGTTACAAATACAAATTTCGAAAGTCACAGAAAAAGCTATTATTTTAAGTGGATCATCAAATCAGATTAATGGAATGATATGGGATGCTCACCTTGCTTTACAAGAATCTCTAATTGAATTTACACCTCAATCCTATGGTAACAATGTAAACCTTAATCTACTAGATGATAGAGTGATCAATAACGGGAGGAGTAATATATATAATGGAGGTCCGTAAATACCTTTGGTATGAGAATTGACTATATTTTTTGTTTTCTATAATGAACAAGAAATAAATTTTGTTCTTTATGGAAAACGAAGAAAATTTAAGGGAAAATGAGATAAAGAGTTCCACAGTACTGTAAATGCCAGAATATAAGTCTTAACAGGAGTTTTAAATCTACTATAAGACTATTATACTAAGTGTGTAGTTCTCTAAAAAGAACGTAATTGTCATTTATAACACTCGATAGGAGGATATTATGGAGCAAAGGATGGACTTAAAACAATTTCTTGAGGTTCTGAAAAGAAGGCTTATAGCGATTATCTTAACTACTCTGGTCGTGTTTGGTGTTTCAATCGTCGTTTCCTTATATGTTATTAAACCAACATATCAGGCTACAGAATACATTTTGATCGGAACATTTTCTGACGAAGATGCTTTGGTGAACTCTCAAAAGATTGATCGTCTTCTTGCTTCATCAATTGATTTCATTGAAAGTCCAATTGTTGTTAATACCGTGAAATCAAAATATGGTTTTGAAAATGAAGATATTGAAGAAAGTGTATCTGTACAGAATAGTAGAAACTCTCAAATAGTGAATGTTATAGCTCAAAATAGTGATCCTGAGAAAACAACTGAGTTAGCACATGCTATTGCTTCAACATCAGTAGAAAAAATGGAAGATCTGTTAAAGGTTGATCAAATCGAGCTATTAAGCAATAAGGGAGGAGAAACGACATTAAAGCGTATAGATAATCCAATTGTAAATATGGTTATTGGATTAACCGTTGGTTTATTTATGGGAATCGGTCTAGCACTTATTAAAGAGCATTTTGATGATACAATAGCCAACTCTAATGAAGTGGAATCTCTTTTAGGGCTAAGAGTTCTGGGGGAAGTGGATGCAGTAAAGGCTAAGATGGAGAAAAAAATGATAAAAGAAAATAAAAGGAAGATTGAAGTCAGCCTTGCTGAAAGGAAGGGAGGAGAGATTCGTGCTTAAAGAAAAAGACAAACTTCTAGGTATCGTTAAAAAAAGACGTGCTCGTGATCAGTCGAGGAAAAATCAAATTAAGGTTATTCGAGCCAAGCTTCAAAAGAAACAAGAGAGCCCTACAAGCATTCTTGTCACTACTGCCGATAAAGGTTTTGATCATTCTATAATCTCCTATGAATTGGCACAGTCATTTGCTACACAAGGAAAGAAGACCATTTTGATAGATGCAAATTTTCAAGAGCCAGTACTTCACAAGTGGTTTGATAAATCCCTTGGGCTCGGTTTAATTAATGCTATCCAAAGAGGAAATATTCAAAGGTATATCATTCCAACCAGTCATTCGAACTTGTCCTTTCTCCCATTTGGAACGATGACTTCTCACTCTTTAGAAAGCTGGCAGTCAGAGCGACTTCAGAAAACCATAGATTATTTGAAAAGTAATCATGATGTTGTCATTTTTGAATCACCATCATACTTAACTTATTCAGAAACGCAGCTTCTGGCCTTCTATAGTGACGATATTATTGTAGTTGTAAAGCAACATAAGGATAAAATAAGCAGGTTACATCAAATGAAGAACGATTTGAAAGCTGTAGAACGAAGTGTAGCAGGAGTGATTTACCAATCGAATTAATCTACTCAAGGTGGCAACAAAAATGAAGACAACAACTGGAAATTCTATAGCCATGAACATTCTTCACCTCTTATACAGCACCGTTCTAGCAAGTGTCTTAAATGCTAGTGCTCTTATCATTCTTGCATCTTATCTTAAAACCTCTAACTATGGGATGTTCAGTGTGGCTCTAGCATTCGCGATGATTATGGCCTATTTCACTGATAGTGGCTTGAGTCAAATTGTATTACGTGAAGGATCAAAAGAAAATGCAAATATCCCAGTTGTTATGTCATCATATATCAAATTAAGATTATTTCTACTAATTGCAACATTTCTTTTAGGGTTTATCATCCTCAATACACTACATTCAGAAAATGCTATGCTTTTGAAAACTTCTTATTATCTTATTTTTCCTTTTGTTATTGGTGTTTCCATGCAGAGTATTGCATCCACATATTTTCAACTCATAGAAAAAATGCAATTCTCGGGTATTATTCGCATGATTTCGTCACTGCTACTTGTTCTTTCTATTACGCTAGGTATGGTCTTCGATTGGCATCCATTTATAGTTTACGGTGCTTATGGCCTTTCATATGTCGTGGCTGGATTAGTAGGAATAATTCTTATGCTAAAGTTTACCTCCGTACCAATGCGATCTAATTTCCATAGTGGCTTATTTAATCAGCTTTTATCGTTTACCATAACGGGATTGCTATTTGTCATTCTTCCACAGTTAGGACCTATTCTATTGGAGAGAACAGTTTCTCTTAGCGAAGTTGGGTTATTTGCAGTAGCATATAGAATCCCACAGGCCCTTCAACAGTTACCCTTTATAGTCGCAGGAGCTTATTATCCAGTCCTTTTTCGTTACTTTAATCAAGGAAGTATACTGGATCATCAGCGATTAAATATGATTGAAATGAAAGCAATGGGGCTAATTGGTATGGCAATGACTGTGCCGCTTTATTATTTTTCTGAACCTATAATTGCTCTATTATTCGGAGAAGAATGGATTAGTTCTGCTAGTCTATTAAAGGTGATTTCTTTGGTATTGTTTCTTCAAGGCATTAATATAGCCTTAGCAGATGGCTTGACTACCAGGGCTCTTCAAACTCAACGTATGATTGTCCAATCAGTAGTTGTTGTTTGTGCAGCTGCACTATTTTGGGTACTAAGTCAAAGCATAGGATTAAATGGAGCAGCATATGCCTGTATTATGATTGAAGTCTTTGCCTTCTTTGGTTTTTGGATGATAGCACCTAATCGTATCTATATAGGTAAAAGCATTCTCCCCTTTATTATTATCCTTGTAAGTGGGTTGATGATAAGTGACTTTTTATTCAATACTATCCCGCTTTTAGCAGCAGGTGTTCAATACCTTATTATCGGTGTATTTCTTTTCGTTGATAAGCAGCTGAATCAATTTATTTTTAACCTCCTATTACGAACAAAACTTGCTGGGAAATGGAAAGTGAAAAGGTCTAGGAGGGTGGAAGATGGGCTATAGTTTATCTGAATCGGCTCCACAACGAAATTTCTCTTTATTTCTTTTAATTTTGCTGGTTACGATGGGCAAATATAACATTTATGTAGGATTTGCAATTAAACCCTATATGATTTTCTGTATTCTGTTTTTATTCTTTCACCTTATAACGTTCCGTTTTCAGCGTTTCCATACTTTTGAAATATTTTTCTTTCTATTTTATTTCATTTATATGTATTCTGGAGCATTTTCGCTCTATTCTATCTCTAGTGCTCGCGCTGTTTTTG
The DNA here is from genome assembly GCF_041366475.1 of Pseudalkalibacillus sp. JSM 102089. Classification (NCBI taxonomy): domain Bacteria; kingdom Bacillati; phylum Bacillota; class Bacilli; order Caryophanales; family Fictibacillaceae; genus Pseudalkalibacillus; species Pseudalkalibacillus sp. JSM 102089. The sequence goes on along the minus strand of NZ_JBEWYW010000002.1, from coordinate 297,776 downwards.
GCCTCATGCTCTATATGATTTGTTACCTCATTATCAAAGATGTTATTAACCAGACAAAAGCTAGTGTGATCGAGACAGCCATTGCTTATGCTGGAATAGCCTTTAATACAATCAGTTTAGTTTTATATATCATTGGTTTAAAACTACAAAATTTTGTGCTAAATGGGGATGGAATTATATCTTTGGGTGTACTACTTGATCGTGGATACCCTCGATTGATTGGACTTCTACAAGATCCTAATTTCTTTGTTTTTTATAATACACTGTTTTTCGCATACTTTTTATGCCATCGGGATTCACTCAAAAATAAGATCGGCTTTTTCTTAAGTCTTGCTACTACAATACTTACCTTTTCGAGAGGCGGTATTTTAGCCTTAATTCTCATATTTTGTATCTATATCTTAATGAATAAGCCTGCTGAGCAATTTAAACTGATAGGTGCTTTACTGTTATCACTAGGATTAATGGCATATATAGCTATTGCTCAATTAAAATTCGACGTATTGGGTTTATTAGAATCAAGAGTCGAGGACTTTTCAAGTGACGGAGGCAGCGGTCGTTTTGAATTATGGGGGCGTGCATGGGAATATTTCTCTTCAAACATAACGATGGGGATAGGCGCCTTTAATTTCTCTGAATATAACCTCTTTATTTACGGTGATAATCACGTTGCTCATAATACCTTTCTTGAAATACTTTCTGAATCAGGAATCATCGGCTTGTTTTTCTACTTATTATTCATTTTACTAGTTTTCGTTCAGCTGCTCCAATCGCAGCTTTATCGTACGAAGCCCTATCTTTTCCTAGTTTTTATCGGTTTTTTGCTTCAAATGGTATCGTTATCTCTTGTACTGAATGATATGTTCTTTCTGTATCTTGCTATCTTATCAGCTTATCTTTCACAGGAAGAATATAAAGATTCTATGTTTAAATTAAAGGTGGATAAAGTATATCCGTTCCATTTAAATTGAAGGGGGTAATGCAGGTGAATGTGTTAATGTTAACTGATAAATTGATTCACGGGGGAGCAGAAAATTATTTTTGTCGACTTGAAAATGAACTTCCTAATGATAAACTGACACTTTACACCGTTGCAGGTCCAGGGGAACTGGAATCGCAGATTAAACATAAGGAAAAATTCTATTCAATTAGCCGTAAAAGGCACCTTCGCAATATGATGATGATACGAAAATTAATTGTGAAAAAGAAAATTGATGTAATTCATGCTAATAGTTTACGCATGGTTCTTTACCTCATCGCAATTACAATGAATCCAATAAAGAAAAGAACTATCAAAGTGGTTTATACAAAACATAACGTTACTTCTCTAGAAAAGTATCCAACTTTGTTCTCTTGGATTTTAAATAAATATGTTGATCGTATTATCGCTGTTAGTGAATTTGAAAAGGAGAATATCATTAAAAATGGAGTCAATGAATCTAAAGTGAAAACTGTTTATAACGGAGTCGATTTAAAGAAATTTCGCTTCCAACCTAAGTTAAAAGGAGAACATTATAAAGTTGGTATATTAGCAAGACTATCGGAGGAAAAAAACCATAGTTTTTTTATCGATATAGCAAATGAATTTCGCCATATGAGCAATCTAACTTTTTATATTGCAGGAGATGGTCCAGAATACCAATCGATAACCGAAAAAATAAATTCGATGGGTCTTTCGAATAAAGTGGTTTTAGTAGGAAATGCCCGTGAACCTGAGAAGTTTATTGCGGAAATGGACCTGATGTTATTAACATCTAAACTAGAAGTATTTCCGATGGTGATGCTGGAAACCATGGCAGTCGGTACTCCTATATTAACAATCAACGTGGGTGGAATTAAAGAAGCTGTTATAAATAATGAAACGGGGTTTCTAGTGGAGAAATATTATGTGAAATCTTTTTGTGACATTATTTATCAGTTGATTGAAAATGATGATCTTAGTCACCAGTTAGTCCAGCAAGCGAGAAATAAAGTTGAAATAGAATTTTCCATGGAAAAAATGGTGGAAAGTACGTTAAATGAATATATGCAGGTAAGTCATATGTGATTGTTCTTTATAAGGAACGAATACAAGTAGATAGGAGAGGGAAAATGAAACGATTCGTTGATATCCTTTTTAGTATTAGCATTCTTCTATTATTGTCCGTTGTTATTCTAGTGACGTTCCTAGTCATAAAATTTAAAATAGGTTCACCAGTTTTATTCAAACAAAAAAGAATTGGCTATAAAGAAAAACCATTTACAATCTATAAATTTCGCACGATGACAGATCAGCGAGACAAAGAAGGAAATCTTTTACCAGATTCAGAACGGCTTACGGATATAGGGCGTTTCTTAAGAAAGTTGAGTATCGATGAGATTCCTCAATTATTCAATGTATTGAAAGGAGATATGAGCCTTGTCGGGCCAAGACCGCTATTAATAAGATATTTACCTTATTACACTGACGAGGAGAGGAGAAGGCACCAAGTTAGACCGGGAATAACTGGACTTGCTCAAGTGATTGGTCGAAATCATCTCGCATGGGATCAGCGTTTGGCCATAGATGTTGAATACGTTGAGGAGTCATCTTTCCGGCTTGATATGAAGCTTATTGCTTTAACTATATTGAAGGTTTTGAAAAGTGAGGATGTAGTAGAAGATCCAGGAGAGCACATGTTGGACTTTGATATAGAACGGAAATTGAAGTGTTAATTAGAATGGGGGGATTTTGTTGAGTGGAGTTATTATAAAACCGCTACATACTAGAGATGTGGAAGCTGTTAGATCCCTTCTCCAGTCTGGAATTCGAAAAGAAATATTCCCATTGACCATTTATAGCTCAAAAAAATATGGCAGGTTTATAAGCAGCAGACTCCATCAATCAGAAGTGGTGTTTGTAGGAGCCTATCAGAACAAACATCTTATTGGGTATGCAGAATGGAGAATATTAAAGGACACGCTCTTTTTAAATAATATTTATGTCAGTTTTGCTCAAAGAGGATTAGGGATAGGCGCTAAACTTTTACAATATGGGGTCACAGAGTTTTTGAACGACTCAACAAGGTTCTTTTCTCTAGATGTGTTTGAAGATAATAACAACGCTATGTTGTGGTATAAGAGATTGGGATTAGAAAAAGTGGGAACAGCCTATTGGAATGTTGGTAAACAAAAAAAACCGTTAAGAAGTCGCAAGGAGTGTATTGGAAAGATTTCAAACTGGACTGAAGCTGAAAATCATCAAAACCAATATGGTTTTTCAATGCTTCACATTCAAACAAGTACAGGTGACTACCGTATCGGTCGAATTTCCAATACCCATTATCGTATTCATCAAGAAGAAGCTTTCAAGGACAGAGAATTATTGCTCGCTCTATATGAAAATAATCGACAACGAGAAATTCTGTTTATTAGTCAAAACCCATTTGTGGATGACTTCGAAACGGTTTGCATTAGTAATAGATTGACAACACATCTATCAATTCAAATGGGAGGATTAAATGGGTATCAAAATCTTAGATCTTAATCAAAAAAAGAAATGGCATGAATACCTCAATCGTTTAGAGCATAGAGATATCTATTTTACTCCTGAATATTGTGAGATTCATGAGAGGAACGGAGAAGGGAAGGCACAACTCTATATTTATGAAGAAAAAGAGAATTTTGTGATTTATCCTTTTCTGTTAAGAAACCTAAACACTCTACCTCACTTAAAAACGGTCATTGAGGATTATGGTGAACTTTACGATATTACAACGCCTTACGGATATGGCGGGCCGATTACTAACGTAAAAGAGAAAAAAAGAGTTAAAGAATTATTAAGCTTATTTTCTATCTCCTTTAAGAATTACTGTAAAACTTCAAATATTATTACAGAATTTGTTCGTTTTCATCCCTTATATCAAAATCAAGAGTGCTATCCAGAAATTGAAAAGTCCTATATCAGAGATACGATTTATGTTGATTTAACAAGAGAATATGAGGAAATTTGGGCGAATTATGATACGAAAAATAGAAACCGTATTCGAAAGACTAGGAGTTATAATCTACAGATCAAGCATCGCAATCCTCAAGAAAGAAGTGATTTTCTTAAGCTCTATTACGCAACAATGGAAAGAACTGGTGCGAAAGAATACTATCATTTTTCAGAAGCATACTTTGATAATACATTTGAACTTCTAAAAGATCGTATCGAGTTAATCGAGGTAGTTTGCGATAAGGAAAAAGTTGTGATGTCAGTTATATTCATGTATGGAAACAAACATATTCATTATCACTTACTAGGTTCCGATCATGAATATTTGCCATTAGCTATTAATAATTATGTTGTTGATTATGCGATTCAGTGGGCGAAGAAACAAGGATTTGAATCGATGCACCTGGGTGGAGGGTACACAGGCAACGACGATAGCCTTTATAAATTCAAAAAACATTTTAATAAAACAGGTGCGCTTCCATTCTATGTAGCGAAACAAATACACAATCAAAAAATCTATCAAGAGCTTTCTTCTACAGTTCCTAGAGATGTACAAGGTTTTTTTCCAGTTTATCGGCATGCTGATTTACTTCACGTTACTTCTCAAGGGTAAAATTGAAACTTAATTAGGAGGTGGGCAAATGAATCGTAATAAGAGAATTTATTTATCACCGCCACATATGACTGGAAGAGAAAAGGAGTTCATTGCAGATGCATTTCAAACAAATATGATTGCTCCGCTTGGTCCTAATGTTGATCGATTTGAAAAGGATGTTATGGACTATACAAATATGAGTGGAGCGGTTGCCGTAAGTTCTGGCACGGCTGCAATTCATCTGGCTTTACGGTTGCTAGATGTTAAAGCGAACGATCGTGTGTTTTGTTCGACATTTACCTTTATCGCGAGTGCAAACCCAATTCTCTATCAGAGCGGAGTTCCAGTCTTCATCGACTCTGAACCTGAGACGTGGAATATGTCTCCAGATGCTTTACTGACTGCATTTAAAGAGGCAGAAGCTGAAGGAGTACTTCCGAAAGCTGTCATTGTTGTTCATCTGTATGGTCAGAGTGCGAAGATGGATGAAATTCTAGAAATCTGTGATCATTACAAAGTGCCTGTCATTGAAGATGCGGCTGAATCACTTGGTTCGTTATATAAGCATCATAAAAGCGGAAGTATGGGGAAGTTTGGTGTTTATTCATTTAATGGAAATAAGATCATTACAACATCTGGTGGAGGTATGCTTGTCTCCAATGATGTAAAAGCACTTGATCAAGCAAGGTTCTTAGCAACTCAAGCGAGGGACAAAGCGTTACATTATGAGCATAGTCAAACAGGCTATAATTATCGTATGAGTAATATACTTGCGGGAGTCGGGATCGCGCAAATGGAAGTGATTAATGAACGAGTGGACCAGAAGAAAGCGATTTTTAATAGATATCAAAGGGAACTGGGAGGATTGAAGGGACTATCATTTATGGAAGAGGCTAAAGGAACCTTGCACAATCGCTGGTTATCTACTTTACTACTTGATTCTGAGCTATACGCTTGCACCCCAGAAGAAATCGTAATAGAACTCGAAAAAGAAAACATCGAATCGAGACCACTTTGGAAACCATTGCACCTACAGCCGCTTTTTAAATCTAACAAATTCTATCCACATACTAAAGATAGACGTATTTCAGAGGAGTTATATGAGAATGGGCTTTGTCTTCCTTCAGGAACGGGGATGACAAATCTTGAGCAAAAGCGAGTAATTGAAGCACTTGAAATGCTTTTATTAAAGAAGTCACAACCCTCTATTCTTCATGCATAACTGGTATTAAGTAATGTTGCACCATTCCGTTCTTAATAAAGAATGATATACCAAATGAAAGGAGCGAATCGAATTGAACATTCAAAATAAATTGTGGTACGCACTTTTAGTAGACTCCATTATTGTATTTACATCTGTGTATATTAGCACCATTTCATTGTTTCCTGTCTCAGAGGTATTTACAACTCCTCTCTTGATCATAGCGACAACACTTATTATCAGTCATCATGTATTCGCTCATTTCTATAAAATGTATAAAAGAGCATGGGAATACGCGAGTATAGGTGAATTGATTATTATTTTCAAGGCAGTTACTTTCTCTATTCTAGTAGCGGCATTCTGTCAATTTGTCTTTATGAATGACATCTACTTTCGAGTGTTAGCTTCTACATGGATGATTCAAATCTTCTTAATAAGTGGGTCACGATTCTCATGGAGGTACTTCAAAGATAACGGGATGCTAGGGAACAAACCACAGCTCAAGCCAACACTTATCGTAGGGGCTGGGTCGGCAGGTACTCTCGTAGCAAGACAATTAAAGTATAACAAGGATAGTGGTCTTGAACCTGTAGCATTTATTGATGATGATAAGCGAAAGCAAAATTTAGATATCATGTGTCTCCCTGTAGTTGGAGGGATTGACTCTCTTGAAGAAAATGTCCGTAAACTTGGAATTGATACGATCGTGATTGCGATTCCATCCTTGAAAAAGAAAGAACTGAACAAAATTTATATGGAATGTGTTAGTACTAACGCCACTACTCAGATGATTCCGATGTTTGAAGACCTTGTGACAGGAAAGGTTTCTGTAAATGAGATTAGAAACGTCCAAATACGTGATCTTTTAGGAAGACCTGCGATTGAGTTGGATACGGATTCAATTGAGAACTTTGTGAAAGATGAAGTCATTATTGTTACTGGTGCAGGGGGTTCGATTGGTTCTGAGATCTGTAGACAACTTTCACAATATCAACCTTCACAAATTGTGTTACTAGGTCACGGAGAAAATAGCATTTATTCAATCGAAATGGAGCTACGTTCAAGTTATGGGCACGAGATAGAATTTACAACAGAAATCGCTGATATTAAAGATAGGGATAAAATATTTAAGATAATGGAGTATTACCGTCCAAAAGCCGTTTTCCATGCAGCAGCTCATAAACATGTTCCTTTAATGGAGCGCAATCCAGAAGAAGCAATTAATAATAATATATACGGAACAAGAAATGTTGCTGAAGCAGCAGATGCTGGTGGTGTGGAAACGTTTGTAATGATTTCTAGTGACAAAGCAGTCAATCCAACGAGTGTTATGGGGGCTAGTAAGCGCATCGCAGAAATGATTGTTCAAAATCTTGATAAGAAAAGTAATACGAGGTTTGTGGCGGTTCGTTTTGGAAATGTGTTAGGGAGCAGGGGGAGCGTCATTCCACTATTTAAGGAGCAAATTCGAACAGGTGGTCCGATTACAATTACGCATCCTGCTATGGAAAGGTTTTTCATGACAATACCTGAAGCGTCAAAACTCGTTTTGCAGGCTGGTTCGCTAGCTCAAGGTGGGGAAGTTTTTGTTCTCGATATGGGAGAACCAGTAAAGATTGTCGACCTTGCTAAAAATTTACTTCGACTTTCTGGACTTACAGAAGATGATATCGGAATTGAATTCACTGGAATGAGGCCAGGAGAGAAATTGTATGAAGAGTTATTAAATGATTATGAAGTCAGAGAGAAACAAATTTATCCTAAAATCTACATTGGCAAGTCTGTTGAGATAGATGTTGAAGAAGTGATGAACATGGTTCGCTCGTGCAGAACAGGAGATAAAGATGTTATACGGGAAACGTTGTTGTCGATCGCTAACAATGCACCTGTAGCGGAAGAAGTGAATTCTGAGATAGCTATCATCTGAGGAAGGGATTGAAAGACATATGAATTCTAAAAAGAAAAATGTCTTGCTGGTTGCGCCATTTACCAACCTACCAGGCGAAAAAGGCTTTAACCGGTTTACTTACATTACTAAGAAACTGAGTGACATTGGCCATCATGTCACACTGTTAACAAGTAGTTTTAAGCATGGAGAAAAAGAATTCAGAGATCCTCAAAAGATCAATGTTCTATCAGAAAGTCTTCCTTATAAAATAGTTATTATCCCTGAATTAGGTTATTCAAAAAACGTAGGTTTTGATCGTATATGGAGTCATAGGCATTTTGCTAAACAATTAACAACTTATTTGAAAACTCTTGAACAAAAGCCTGATGTCATTTACTGTGCCTATCCCATGATGGGAGCAGCATACGAAGTAGGAAAGTACGCTAAACGAAATAAGATTCCATTTATTATTGATATTCAGGATGTTTGGCCGGAATCGATAAAAAACACGTTGAAGTTTCCGGATCCTCTCACAGATACCTTACTCTATCCATTAACCGTTTATGCCAACCGAATTTATCAGTTAGCTGATTCAGTTGTGGGGGTTTCGCAAAGCTATATTGAGCGTGTCGAAAAGGTGAACCATCATGCTAAGAATTTTGTACCAGTTTTTATTGGGACAGACCTTAGTCATTTTGATTCATGTACAAAACTTGAAGTGTTCAAAAAGCCCGGGGAGTTCTGGATTACTTATGTTGGAACATTGAGTTATAGCTACGATCTTCCAACTGTTATAAGGGCAGTTGCTCAGCTGAAGAAAAAAGGTTTTAATCAAATTGTTCTTAAGGTTATGGGTGATGGGCCGTTTAAAGATAAATTTGAGCAATTAGCTAAAGAATTGGATGCACCAGTTGAATTCATGGGCTATTTATCTTATGAACACATGGTTCCTACTTTAGTTCGATCAGACATTGCTGCAAACGCTATAAGCAAAGGTGCACAACAGAGTATCACGAACAAGATTGGTGATTACGTAGCAGCTGGGTTACCGGTTTTGAACAGTAGTTTAAATAAAGAATTCTCTGATATCGTTACATGTAAGAAGATTGGTTATAATTACGCTCCCGGCGATGCAAGCACACTCGCCGATCTGATTTTATCACTTTATCATAACGTGGACCTAAGAAGAAGTTTTGGAGCCAATGCTAGACTTCTAGCGGAAGAGAAGTTTGATCGTAGAACAAGTTATCAAGAAATTTATTCTGTAGTGGAAAGTGTTTCTATATGAATAGGACTAGAGAAAAAAATGACTCTTCGATATACTTAGAGCTTTTTAAGGAAATTGGACAATATGTGCAATCCATTGAAAGTCAAAAAAACGAGTCTTTATCTACTCAGTCTGCAATCGCTGATCTGAAAGACATTTTCGTGAAGCATTTAATGCACGAATAATGAAGGATGAAATGAAAATAGGTGATTGAGATGAATGGCCAAAAAGCCTTTTTAAAAAGTAAAAAAAGCGCTAAGGATAAACCTATTTCTATATCAAAACGATCATATAAGTGGATAAAAGGAATAACATTTGTGGCCTTAGCTGTTCTGATAACAATGTTTCTGAATGCTGGGAATTGGCTAACGGTAAATCAAAAACCAGTAAAGGCGGATATTATTATTGTATTAAGTGGAGCGGATGGTCGTTCGGAGGCAGGACTACAGCTCATTGATGAAGGATATTCCGACATTTTAGTCCTTTCAAATGCCTATGGGTTCTCCGAACAGGAATATAATTTAATAGATGATTCCCTTCCTTCGGATTCGGTTTGGAAAGATTACGATTCCTTCAGTACGTTAGACAGTGCATATTACTCAAGAAAGTTAATGGATGAGCAACAGTTGCAATCCGCTATTATTGTTTCATCCGACTATCACTTAAGAAGAGCTAAATTAAACTATGGGAGAGCTTTTAAAGACAGTGAGATAGATTTGACTTTCGTTGCAAGTAAGAGTAAATATCAATCAAGTTTTTGGTGGACTGATAAACATAGTATTGGTGTGACAGGTAGTGAATATATCAAATTGGTCGGTAACTTAGTAGGGATCCATGGCTCATTTGCTAAAAAGAAACTATATGATTTTGACAATTATTTCTTCTCTTGATAATAAAGATAGGAGGATGAACGAACGTGAATAAAAAGGTAATAGATGAAATATTTCTACTCAGAAGTATAGCGTGCTTAAGCATCGTATTCTTGCATGCCTTTGCTAGGTCGTTCTTAGAAGAGAACGGGATTGTAAACTCCATAAATATGCTACTTACCTTTGGTACGCCAACATTTGTATTCATATCGGAGTTTATTCTAGCACGTTCTTATCCTGATAAGCTTCCTTCGAACTTCTGGGGGAAAAGAATGAAATATGTTCTACTTCCATATCTATTATTCGGCACCTTTTATGCTGGGTCTAAGGGGTTAGAGCTTACGCTTAGTTCTGATATAGGTTTTGCTAGTGCCTTTTTACAATACTGGTGGAAACATTTGTTATTAGGAGATTTTCATGGTTATTTCATACTTATCATTCTTCAATTCTACATCCTACATTACTATTTTCATTCTTATTTAAAGAAATGGAATCCGAAGATTGTACTTCCAATTTCCTTTCTTATTAGCGCAGTATATTTAGGATTCTTTAACTTTGTACCAGCGGTTCAAACCCCAGTTGGCCAATACGTGTGGGATAAATTTTATTGGATTCCATTCGTTGGATGGGTATTCTACTTTACCCTTGCTTATTATTGTGGGCGATATTATGCAGCATTTATGAAACTATTAAAAGATCATTCAAAAGCAGTAGTTATAGCTCCAATTGTTATCGCTGGAATGTCTGTATTTCTATTTAACCAGGGTATTTTTGCGAAAATATCTTCTAAGCAAATGGATATTCTTTTTTTTGCAACGAGCATGATCTTTCTAATTTACTATATTGGAATGAAAACTCGAAGAATCTCAACTTTTTTTGTAGTCATTAGCCAGTATTCTTTTGGGATTTATTTGTTCCACCCACTATTTATGGCAGTTATTTATATTGCACTAAGTATTTTATCTGTTTCACTGCATCCTCTAATTGAGACAGTAATCTATTCAGTTATAAGCGTAGGGCTTTCTATAATAGCTACTTATATTGTAAATAAGGTACCATATGGCTATTACTTTAGTGGCAAGATTGGTATGGGTAGAAAGGATGAGAGTCGAGAGAAAACGACTGCTCCACTCCCAACTGTTCCGCAAAGTGCTACTAAATAAAGAGAGATGATAATTTGAGTTTTTTGTTGTTAGAAGGGGTCTGTAACTGGAGGTGAAAAGGTAAATGATAGGGGCAAATATAAAAAAATTTAGATTGGCAAAAGGAATGACACTCACTGAACTAGCCGAGCGCTCAAATGTATCGAAGTCTTATCTAAATAATCTAGAAAGAAATAAAAAGAATAATCCGTCTATCAATGTTCTTTTCCGACTCTCAAAAGAATTGAATATAGATATTTATCAAATAATAGGCGTTAAGAAAGGTGTAGATCATACTCACGATATTTCTCAAGATTGGTTGCTTTTTATAGAAGAGGTTAAAAGGGCAGGAATCGAAAAACAGAGTTTAAGTGAATATAAAGAGGTAATTGAATATATTAAGTGGAGAAATAAAGAGAGAAAGGCTTTGTAAGGTTTGGAAATGGAGAAAGTAGGGCTAGTGGTTTCACACTTTTACCTTTAAAATAATCAAGTTGTGATAGTCGTAAAAACTAACATATGGAAAGCCCCGATTAATTTGGCTTAATCGGGGCTTTCAGTCTGAATAAGTAAATCATATAAAGGGTATCGAGCATATAGAATAAGATAACGTTAGACACTCACACTTTTTGAGCGTTCGTATAAAAATGACTTCCTACTCCGCATACGTCTCCTTAATAACCGGTACAGACAACGCCCCAACGACAAGTAACACACCGGAAAGTAAAATCATAAACGGCATTGAAGATCCGATCATTGGGAATAAAACAAAGCTTAAGCATGAAGCAATGATTTGCGGTAAACAAATGCTACCGTTAAAGAGACCAAGATATGTACCCATATTCTTACCTTTCAGTGCGTTCGTTAAGATCGTGAATGGGAAGGTCATCATCGCGGCCCAAGCGATTCCGATTAACGTAAAGGAAATAACCAGTGCCCACTGATTGTGCACGAAGAAGACAGATCCAAATCCGATCCCACCTAGCAATAAGCTCATGGAGTAATAGAATTTGCGTGAGTTGTTTGGAATTCTGGATAAAGCGAGAGACCAGAGTACGGCGCCAATCGACTGAACGGCTGTTAAAATCCCAAACCAGTTCCCGGCATCTTGATAAGCTGCGCTAGAAGGGTCGCTCGTATTCCAAACATTTAACGCAATGGCACCGGTGCCATACGTCCACAAGTATTGAAAACCCATCCAGCAGAATAATTGAACGAGTGTAACGGTCCAAAATACTTTTGGAGCGCTTCCAAGTAGTTTGAAAATGTTTACCTTTTCTTTCGTCGAGTCTTTCGAAATGCCGTGATAAACTGCGAACTCATCTGGAGTATACTCTTTTACTTTCCATACCGTTATCAGACTACAGATGATGAGAACTCCTGCACCAACATAAAATGAAAGGACGACAGATTGTGGCACAACGCCTTTTGGTGCGCTGTTCGAAACGCCGATAATTGTTAATAGAAACGGGAAAATACTAGCTAACACAGCACCACTATTTGATAAAAAGCTTTGGATCGAATACGCAAATCCTTTTTGTTCTTTATTCACCATGTCTCCAACCATCATTTTAAATGGCTGCATGGCCATGTTTGATGAGACATCCATAAAGAGAATGGCGATGGCTCCAAACGTCATCGCTGTTACTGCAGTAAATCCGAAACTACCCGAATTGGGCAAGAGACACATGACAATGACAGCAACTACAGCTCCAACGAGTAGATAAGGAATTCGTCGGCCAAGCCCTGGAATCCAGGTCCTGTCGGAAAAATATCCAACTAAAGGTTGAACAACTAATCCAGCGAGTGGCGGTAGGATAAAGAATAAACCGAGATTATGAGGATCTGCTCCTAAGGTTTGGAAAATGCGTCCCATATTCGCGCTTTGTAATGAAAAGGCCATCTGAACCCCTAAAAAACCGAAGCTAATTAACCAGATTGTAGTAAGCGGCAGAGCGGGTAATTCTTTTTGATATCGTTTTTCATTCGTTGTGGCAACTTGTTCTTTAAGCATAATTCCCTCCAGAAATTAATGATTAGGTTTTCCCATCAATGTGCAATCGCTTGCACATTGATGGGAAAATAAAAGCTGTTACCGCATGGCGATCAGCATTCTATTAAAGAAGCGATTAGAGCGTTCAACAATAACAGTTGAATCTTATACTAGCCCCTTCCTGTGCTATATAAAAGATATGTAAGACTTTCGAAAATCTGAAAGAAGACCAAATGATGTTTCGTTTGAATAGTATATACTATATGATACCGTTTACGCAACCGCTTGCACATATTTGGTTGAGGAGATGAAACAGTAGGAGAGGTTAAATCGCGCGATATCGTCATTGAATATGTTTTTCTTTAGAATAAGTCCAGTGGGTTAAGGTAATAGAAACTAATAGAAGATGATTTCTTCCATACATATATTTTACTGAATTCTGATTTTCAACATAGCTATATGACGGTTTTGCTTAAGAATAGCGAACCGGTGTTTAAAATTATTCCTTTACCTTTATGTATAAAAAGGTTAGAATAAACTTAACTGGTAATAACCACTTACCTAAAATTCAAAATAGGAGATAAAATGTGAATAGGCAAAAGAGAATTCCTTTATATTTACAGCTAATGGATGACATTATAAAGAAAATTGAACTTCAAAAGTATCGAGAACAAGAAAAGTTGCCATCTGAAAGGGAACTTTGTGAAATGTATGGAATGAGTCGTATTACTGTGAGACAAGCGATGCAAGAGCTTGAGAGTGAGGGCTTTATTTATAAGCAGCATGGAAAAGGTACTTTTGTAGCTCCTAAATCTTATAGTCAAAACTTGGTGAAATTATATAGTTTTACAGAAGAAATGAGAAAGATAGGCAAAATCCCAACAAGCAAGGTACTATCATTTGAGATAATGAAAATAGAAGGCGATATTGGAAATAAGATAGGGTTAGAAAAAGATGAAGAAGTTTATAAAGTTGTTCGACTTCGATTAGCTGATGAAGAACCCTTGATGTATGAAACTTCGTATATGCCGGTATCGAAATTCCCTGGGCTAACTCAAGAAACCCTGGATACTTTGCCAATGTATGAGGTGTTCTACAATGATTATGGTGTATTAGTAAATAAAGCGGTTGAAAGTTTTTCTCCAACTTTGATAAGAGAAGATGAGGCAGAAAGTCTACAAACAACTACCCAGCAAACTGCTATGTTGATAAAGAGGTTTGCTTATTCCAATGAAGAAATTGTAGAGTACACCGTCACTGTTGCTAGAGGAGACAAATTTGAATATACAATTGAGTTAACATGAAACGATCTCCACTGATAGCTCTTTCCCTTACGCAAATGAAGGGTTCCCGTGTGATGCCCAATTATAGTAATTGAATGTATATTGCGTAATTGGTCATCACAGGTGTAATTGAGCAAACGTTCATTATACTTTTTACTCAAACTGGTTATGACGACATTACCAAATTGGAGGTAAGGAAAATGTTCAATCTATCTAAAGATGATGTTAATGAAAAGGGGGCTTTACATACAGCTACGGAAATTTATCATCAACCCGAAGTATGGAGAGAACTGATCATTTCTTTGAAAGATACCCAGCCTGCTTTCAGTAAGTTTATGGAAGGAATTAACAAGAACCATAAACGAATTGATTTTATTTTAACGGGAGCAGGAACTTCTGCCTATGTGGCAGAAACGGTCGCTCCAGTACTAAATAGGTGGAGCGACAAGAATATGGTTTTTAATGCCATACCAACGACTGATATAGTTTCAAACCCGAGTGAATTCTTATCTCCTGAAACAGCAACCGTTATGGTTTCTTTTGCACGGTCTGGGAATAGTCCTGAAAGCAAAGCTGCTGTGTCATTAGGTCAGCAATTAGTAAAAGACTTTTATCAAGTAGTGATTACGTGCAATCAGGATGGTCAGCTTGCGAAAAATGTCGAGTATGATGAAAAAGGTTTCACTGTGCTTATGCCAGAAAAAGCTAATGATAAATCGTTAGCGATGACAAGTAGCTTTACATCTATGCTGCTGGCAGCTTATGAACTGTTCATACCAGAACAAGGGAAGGACCTGGAAACAGGTCGGTTGATCGAAGCAGGTGATAAGCTCCTTAAACAAGTAGACGATGTCGTAAACACGATTCTTAGAAATCACTTCGAACGTGTCATATACCTTGGTTCAGGTATTCTAGGTAAGTTGGCTCAGGAGGCCTCCCTAAAAATGCTTGAGTTAACTGGAGGGCGAGTGATTGCTCTTCATGAATCTACTCTAGGTTTTCGTCATGGGCCGAAATCAGTATTGAATAAAAATTCCATAGTTATTGTTTTTGTTTCACAAGATGAGTATACAAGGAAATACGATCTTGATATGATCCGCCAGCTTCAAGAAGAGAAAGCCAGTTCTATGGTTGTTGCTTTATCAATTCAAGCTGATAACGAGATAGAAGAACTGGCCGATTTAGCTTTCTCCCTTGAAGAAAATGAAGGAGAAGAAGCAAGTGATTTTCTTTCTGCTCTCACGTACATTCTATTTGCTCAAACACTTGCGATGAAAAAATCAATTCAGTTAGGTATTACGCCGGATAATCCTAGTCCAACAGGTGCGATTAACCGAGTGGTACAAGGGGTGACCATTTACAAGTATGAGGATGAGTAAGTAAGGAATTGGAGGTGATGAAATTGCGCTATTTCATTAAAGCAGATCACTTTTTACTTGAAAATAAAGTAGTTGATAAAGGATATTTACTGATTGAAAACGGAATCTTTTCTTCCATAGTTCATGATGTTTCTTCGGAAGATAACGTCGTAGATTGGTCTGGGTTTTCAGTTGCTCCAGGTTTGTTTGATACTCATATCCATGGAATCGATGGTTATGACATTATGGATGGAACTGAAGAAGCAGTGAAGAAAATTTCTATATCATTGGCTGCCCGGGGGGTTACCCGTTTTCTACCTACTACGCTGACATCTTCTTCTGAAGATTTGAATAAGGCAATAATGGCAGTGAAGAGTATGGTTCAACAGGGATTACCAGGTGCTCAATCAGAAGGAATATTTCTAGAAGGACCGTATTTTACGGAAACCCATAAAGGTGCACAAAATGAAAAATACTTCAAAGACCCTTCTTTAGAAGAATTTAACGAATGGCAGAAACTTGCAGATGGAATGATTAGGAAGATTGCGTTAGCACCCGAAAGAACAGGCACGCAGGAGTTTATCCGAAGCGTCAAACGCTCTGGTGTTCAAGTGAGTATTGCTCATACTGATGCAGATTACGTTTGTTGTGAAGAGGCCATTGAGAATGGAGCAAATAATTTCGTTCATTTATACAATGGGATGAAAGGGATGCATCATAGAGAACCAGGTACAGTCGGTTCTGCGCTAAGATCAAAAAACTCATTTGTTGAAATCATTTGTGATGGGTTACACGTCCACCCCGAAGTTGCGGCGCTAACTTATCAATTAAAACAAGATCGTCTCATGCTTATTACAGATTGCATGCGAGCAGGTGGGATGCCTGATGGGGAATATACATTAGGAGAGTTTCCAGTGGCAATAACAGATGGAGTCGCACGTACTGAAACAGGATCTCTTGCTGGTAGTACTCTTGAACTGATCGATGGCATTAAGAATTTGTGTGAGTGGACAAAAGAAGAATTAACAGATATCTGGCATTTAGCTTCTTTAACTCCGGCGAAAAGTTTAGGTTTTGAAAGTAAGTTTGGCAGTATTGCGGAAGGAAAAAAAGCTGACTATGTCGTACTTAATTCAAATTTAGAAGTAGAGTGCACTGCTGTTAATGGTAAAGTTATTTACTCTCGAGAATAGAAAGGGGAATGACATTGAATAGTGTTGTAAAACAAAATCGTCTCAATAGATTAATGAACGATCATGGGTTTTTTAGTGCTCTGGCTATTGATCAAAGAGGAGCTTTGAAACGCATGATGGGAGAAGATACTGCTAAAGAGGAAATTGAAGCGTACAAATCGCTTGTCTCTTACCAATTGACTCCATACGCATCAGCAATTCTATTAGATCCAGAGTATGGATGGCCAGCAGTTGAAAAGAAAAATGAAGAATGTGGCCTTCTTGTTGCTTATGAAAAAACAGGCTATGATACTGATGAACCAGGTCGTATGCCAAGCTTACTTCCTGAATGGTCTGTTAGAAGACTAGTAGAAAAAGGTGCGGATGGCATTAAGGTTTTGCTCTACCACGATGCTGATGGAGCTCCAGAAATTAATGAAAAGAAAGATGTTTTTATTGAAAGAATTGCTTCTGAATGTGTTGCTGAGGAAATTCCATTTTTTCTTGAAATTCTTACTTATGACGAAAAAATTGATGACATGAAGGGCCCAGAATATGCCAAAATAAGACCTAGGAAAGTTATCTCATCGATGAAACATTTTTCTGAAGAACGCTTTCGTGCAGATGTTTTGAAGGTCGAGGTCCCGGTCAATATGAATTATGTAGAAGGGTATACAAAAGAAGATGCAGTTTACTCGAAAGAAGAAGCGGCTGAATATTTTAGGGAGCAAAGTTACGCTACTCCACTTCCTTTTATTTTCTTAAGCGGAGGTGTTAGTGCAGAACTTTTCCAAGAAACGTTAAAATTTGCTAAACACTCAGGTGCAGAGTTTCACGGCGTTCTTTGTGGACGAGCAACATGGAGTGGTTCTGCGTATGAATATAAACAGTCAGGGCAAGAAACAGCTGAACAATGGTTAGCGACGGAAGGCAAGCGCAATATAATGGCTCTCAATGATGTTTTAAAAGAAACGGCTGCTTCGTGTAAAGAATACATCTAATGAATTGAATCGGGATAGTGAGCATCAATCAATCTTAGGATCAGACAATTGATGAAAATTCCTGTGACATTACGTAACGAAAACTACGTGGTTCATTAATCTGTATGGTACTATTTTTAGCTATAAGGAGGAAATATTTTTTTCTAAGGGTTTTTTAAAGATCAACTGGTTATGACGACATAACTAGTTGGTGTTTATTAAGTAAATTTGAGAAGGATAGGAGAGAAGAGAATCATGATAACAACCATGTTAAATACTTCAACGATTAGGTTGAATGAACAAGTAGCCGACTGGGAAGAGGCAGCAAACAAAGCAGGGAATTTATTACTTGAAAATGATTCTATTAACAAAGGTTACATTGATAGTATGGTTCAATCTGTTCATGAATTTGGTCCCTACATAGTCATTGCACCTGGGATTGCATTGTTTCATGCTCGTCCAGAATCAAACGTAAAAGAAATTTGCTTGAGTATGATGACTCTTGAGAACCCTATTGAATTTGGAGCAGGTGACAAGGATCCTGTAGATTTGATCTTTGCATTCGGCGCTCTCGATCATGACTCTCATTTGCAATTAATGGCTGAATTAATGAAAGTTCTGCAAGATGGAGAACTCCTTGATTCAATTAGGAATGATAACGATGTTGAACATGTTCTAACAATGATACAAACCAAAGTGGAGGGATAACCATGTTGTACAAACAATTTTTTGGCAATATCGAAAAAATGCTACGTCAGGTTTCTGAGGTAGAAGAAGAGAATATTATTCAAGCGGTGCAAATAATTAAGGAATCGATTAAAGAAGATGGCGTGCTTCATGTCTTTGGATGTGGACATTCCCAAATGTATGCGATGGAGTTGTTTTATCGGGCAGGAGGATTAGTACCAGTAAATGCTGTCTTAGCTCCTTCTCTCTCACTTGAACCATCTGCCCCGATTAGTACATTTTCAGAACGACAGGAGGGCCTTGCTAAAGTGATTTTGGACAAAGAAAATGTCCATCCTCAGGACGTAATGCTCATTGTTTCTACTTCTGGAAGGAATGCAGTTCCAATTGAAATGGCGATCGAAGCAAAAAAGAAAGGTATGAAAGTTATTGCCCTTACTTCCCTTGATTTCTCTAAAGAAGTGAAATCGAGGCATCATAGCGGAGAAAAATTATTCGATAAAGCAGATGTTGTTCTAGACAATCATGGTGAACCCGGAGACGCCATAATGGAAACGGAAGGGTTAGAATCTAAATTCGGTTCAACTTCTTCGATTATTGGGTTTACGATTTTACAATCCATTATCGTGCAGGTGATTGAGGATTTAGTAAAAGATGGAGTTGAACCACCGATTTATGTTAGCTCAAACCTTGATAAAGGTGATCAAATTAATAAGGAATTTATCCAAAAATATCGTGATAGACTAACATGCTTATAATGGAGGAGATCAAATGGAAATTTTAACTGTATGCGGAATGGGATTTGGTACGAGTTTAATGTTGAAAATGACGGTGGATGACATTCTAGCAGAAGAAGGGGTTAAAGCTGAAGTTAGTGCGCTGGATGCAGGGTCAGCCAAAGGGAGATCAGCAGACTTAATTATGGCCTCTGCAGACTTAGGATCTGCACTAGATAGCGTCGATGTTCCTAAAATATATATTCATAATTTAACAGATACGGACGAAATTAAAGAGAAATTACTTCAATATTTGAATAAATAGTGGATGACAAGTACGACAAGTACATCTAGGCGTATGTCTAGGTGTACTCGTCATGATTTAAGGCCGTCAACGAAAGGGAGTGTGCAAATTGTTAAAAGCCATTGCTGAGATACTAACGGTTCCAGCGATTACGTTGGGCTTAGTTGCTTTACTAGGTCTCTTGCTTCAAAGAAAAGAATTTACTGAAGTTATTAAAGGTACAACGAAAACAATATTAGGGATATTAATATTAGGTGCTGGTTCCTCCTTAATTGTCACGAACCTTGTCCCCTTTGCCACGATGTTTGAGGAAGCCTTCAATTTAACAGGAGTTGTTCCAGTAGATGAGGCCGTTATTGCAGCTTTAGTAGATTCAGTAGCTGCAATTGGTAGAATGACTTCTTTCATCTTACTGTTTGGTTTTATAACCAACCTTCTTTTAGCTCGTCTCTCCCCATTTAAATACATCTTTTTGACAGGTCATATGATGTGGATTCTCGCCGGTTCACTTGCATGGGCTTTTCACGACTTAGGAGTATCTGAGACGAACGGCATCATTTTTGGATCCATCATCCACGGTATGGTATTAGTACTGCTACCTGCAATAGCTCAGCCTGTTGTTAGAAAAATAACAGGAAACGACAAGGTCGCTTATGGTCATTTAACGACTACTGGAGTAGTTCTTTCTGCTTGGATTGGTAAACTATTCGGAGATAAAAAGAAAAATAGTGAAGAGATGAAGATGCCCGAGAAGTTGAATTTCTTTAAGGATACAGCGGTATCGATTTCACTAATAATGTTTTTAATTTATATTATTACTGCACTATTTGCTGGACCGGAAGTGGTGGAACCATTTTCAGACGGTCAAAATTATTTAGTGTTCAGTACATTGAACTCTCTTGGATTTGCAGCTGGCGTACTCGTTCTTCTTCAAGGGGTACGAATGTTTCTAGGCGAAATCGTCCCGGCCTTTCGTGGTATTGCCCTTAAGGTTGTGCCAGGGGCGAAGCCAGCGCTTGATGTTCCGATATTCTTTCCATACGCGCCTAATGCGCTTATGCTAGGGTTTATTTTCTCTATTATTGGAATGGTAGTTGGTATGCTTCTCTCTACGCTATTCGGTACGATTGTGCCATTACCGTCTATTATTGGAGGCTTTTTCACAGGGGGGATGGCAGGAATATTTGGGAATGCTTTAGGGGGAAGACGCGGAGCTATGATTTCTGGAGCTGTCTATGGCGTTATTTTAACAGTTCCAGTCGCTTTGTTCTATCCACTCTTTGGATTACAAGTTTATGGTGTTGAAGGACTAGCTCTGTTAGTACCCGATGTGATCATTGTAATGGGGCTTATGAAACTCTTTTTTGTCTTAAACATTCCACTTGTTGGCTTTGGTTTGGCTGTGTTAGCTTTCATTATTTGCAGTGTACTTTATAAGAAGAAAGCGGTCGAGCCAATTAATAAGACCGAAAGTATGTGATTACATTCAAGCAAGGAGGTATTCTAAGATAATGAAGGGTTTAACAATAAAAATTGGTATGTTATGCATGTTAAGTTTCGCCGTATTTATAGGACAAGGAGATTTGGCTCTGGCCCAAAGCGATAATGCTAATCTCCATAAAGATTGGAAGTTGAAATACCACGAGAATTTTAATCGAAGTTTGTTGATTGACGAGGCTCCATGGATTATCGATGATTATGGTGACCAAAGCCCTTGGAACGTGGATCATCTGGACGATGATGGAGAATTTTATCAAATTAAGGGAGGAGAAAATTTCGAGGAGCAACTTAGTAGTTTTAACTTACTAAGAAAACGAGTGGATTTTGGTAAGGATGGTTGGCTTACGGCCGAAGTTGCGACAAGAGATTATAATAAAGACGGAACGCCAGATACAGAAGCTTCCTTTAAAAATGTGAAATTAGATAAAGGGAAGCATGCGGCTGAATTATCAACAAGCTTTGATTCAGGATTAATTATTCGTTCGACTGAAGAGCTTCCATCCGAATACCGAGTTGAGTATGTCCTTAGAGGTATTGATTTTGGAGGGAAAAGAGACGGATCATTCGATTATGATGGTAAGCATAATGGCTATACATTAGATGAACGAAAATCGAATTTCCCGTGGAAGCGTAGCGGTGATTTTTCAGGTGAACCTTCTCATCAAAATCAGAATTTTGGAGAAGTGACGAAAGAAAATGGCTACTACTTCCTTTCAATCATGGATTATGCAAACCCGGCTCCACATAACAATGTGTTTATTCATAATCATAGAAAAGTCGGTATGGATGCCTATAACGTGAGTGGCTCATGGGCGAGCAGTTATGGCGTTTGTAATCCAGATACAGGTGATTTATATAGCCAAACTAGTGAAGAGAGCTCCAATAATGCAATCAATAGTATTTTCTTTGCTGGAGATACGTTCCGTGATCCATCTATTGGTTATAACTCCTTTATGTTTGAAACAGATTGTGGTTCTTTCTCAGACAAGGATTCTCCTTATTCGATCGTATCGAATGCGGAAATACAGCCAGAGTTAATGCCAGAAGAATCCTACAAATTTGCCATTGAACGGAATGAAACTGGATATGTAATGGAGATGACAGGAAACTTTAAGTATAGTGGGTACAAAACACTGCGCTATGAAAGAGATTTTGTTGAAGATGATAGACCAATTTGGCACTATAATAACTCACCTGAAGAATATGATGGTGAGTATAATTCTTCATTGACATTTACTGGCCCATATGGCAGTTATTCAGTAGAGCAATGGCCGGATGATTCAGCTTATCCTGATTACTTTATACTTGGGATTCCTCATCTCAATTACTATGAGGGATCTGCGGTAATTGATGATATTAAGCTTTATGTACCTAAAGAAGGTTAGATTGGATAAATAAACTTAGTGTATACATGAATTAAGAGGTTTTATAAACCGTCTATAACCCCTGAGCTGTGGAAAAACACAGTACAGGGGTTATTTTATTCAATTGAATCAAAGGAGATCCTCGATATAATAAGAAATTTATTTTATCAAATCTCGAGTAAGCGGAAAATTTACAAGCCATTACCTTCTTATTATTCCGAGTATGAGTGAGTTAACTAATGGATGTGGGTGAGAAATTTGAACTATGTTAACATTTGAGCCTAATGAGAAGAAGTAGTCATCAATTAGTGAAATTTGTTTTATAGCTGGTGAGAATGGATGAGTAAAGTCTCACAGAAACTTTAGTGTTTATTAATCTCTATGTAAAGCGACCTATAAAAATTAAAATCTACTAGTTCAAACGTTTCGTTTTAAATTTAATCCAAAGGAGTGTAGGTGAAAAAACTAGAAATCCTTAGTTATAGACTTTTTATCCAGAGGAGGAATCTGATGAGAATGAAAGAAAATGAATTTATTATGTAGCGAGTTTGTTGTTTTCAACTGATACATAACTTTGTGAACGGGAACAAAATGAGTCGATTATAATTATAGGAGGATAAATATGAAGAAACAAATTCTTACATTAACAGTAGCGGGAACGATGCTTGTGTCTGGCTCCTTTTTAACAGGGAATACGGCTTTAGCGGGAGATAACGGACCGAATGGACCGAACTATGGTGGCAATGAAACGATTAAAAATGAACGTCTGCATTCTTATGAAGAAATGGTGAGCTTTTTAGAAAAAGTTGATAAGCGTTCTGAAGCGTTGGGGCTTGAAGTGTACGGTCAGTCGGTTAAAGGGAGAGATCTTTACCTTGCTAAGTTTGGTACCATGAACCCAGATAATCCAACGATTTTATTCTTAACACAGCAACACGGAAATGAAACGTTAACGACGGAAGGCGCTCTTGAGATGATTAAGTATTTATCGTCAAATGGAAAGAATGTGCAGAATATCCTTGATAATGTGAATGTGCTGATTGCACCTCGACTTAATGTCGATGGGGCAGAAGGCGATGTGAATTTTTCATTAGAAAACTATGTTTCTGGTACGCATACACGCTATAACGCTAACGAGGTTGATCTTAACCGTGATCATGTGGATCGCGAGCAGCCTGAAACGAAGGCGCTACACGAGAATGTGCTACAAAAATATTCGCCGGATTATATGATTGACCTTCATCATCAGGGAACACAAACAACATTAGGCGACACGGGCGAACTTGTGTCTGGATCTATTCTTTATCCTACCAACGAAGACGTTGATCCAGAAGTGGTGGAGCAGTCTAAAGAACTTGGATCCGTTGTTTATAACGCCGTTGAAGCAAAAGGATATGGTCTACTTTCGAAGTATCCAGGAGGAAGTGCGCCAACAATTAGTCGAAATGGACTCGCGATGGAATATGGCATTGCAACACTTCTTTTTGAAATGCGCGGTATGGCCGATCATTATCGCGATGATTATGTTCTCGGGCAAAAGAGTAATGGTTATTTAATCCAACAAGCGGTTACGGCAATGAAAGCGAGTCTAAATGCACTGGCAGATGATTCGATTGATTCAGCAGATACTACTTTCTGGGATACGCTTCCGGAAAGTAATTATGATGGGGAGTAAGTAAAAAAAACTACGATATAAGAAAAAGATAGTTTAAATGTGAGAGATAAACCTATTAGAGATTTAATAGGTTTGTCTCTTTTTTCTTGTTTTGATGTAAAAGGAATTATAGGGGTAACACTAACCTTTGGTCTTTAAGAAAATTTTCCTTTTTTATGACTTAAATAATCTATTAAAGAGAAATTTCTCTATAAAATACTTGATATTGAAGTAGTGAAGTCTTAAACTAAACGTAGTTAAACAATTCTGAAAGGTGGCTAGATGGAGTATGAACCCCGATTTAAATCAAATTACTGATTTTACGATGGATTTTTTTAATCTTAAAGGAAAAGTTGCAATTATCACTGGAGGCAATTCAGGTATAGGGCAGGGGTTTGCACTTGCATTAGCGAAAGCTGGTGCCGACATCTTTGCTGTTAGTATGGCAGAAGATGACGACCAGACGAAGAAGCTGATTGAAGCAGAAGGTGTTCGTTATCATTTAATGCTTGGAAATCTGACAGAAGACGGTTTTTGTAAAGCGATTGTTGATGAATGTTTAGTAGTTTTTGGACAAATCGATATTCTTATTAATAACGCTGGGATTAACATCAATGAGCCTGACGTTACAAAGTTTACGAGATTACATTGGGATAAAATGGTGTCGGTTAACTTGGATGCGCCGTTTGAACTGTCACATGAAGTAGCGAAGCAATTGATTCCACAACAAAGTGGAAAAATCATTAACACGTGTTCTCTGTTTTCGTACCTTGGGGGTCAATGGTCTCCGGCCTATGCTGCTACGAAACATGGTTTAGCAGGCTTCACAAAAGCGTATTGCGATGAACTTGCTCAATACAATATTCAAGTAAACGGCATTGCGCCGGGTTATTTTGCAACAGACGTAACGAAGGCGACAAGAGAGAATGTAGAAAGCAACCAGCGTATACTCGATCATATTCCGGCAAATCGTTGGGGGAACATTCAGGATCTCATGGGAGCGGTTGTTTTCTTGGCATCTGACGCTTCTAACTATGTAAATGGAACGTTACTTAATGTCGATGGTGGCTATCTCGTACGATAAATTCTATTAAACTATCATAATAAAAAAAGGAGAATCAATTATGAAAAACCTATTAGAAGAATTAAAAGCTCAACTTTCTGAGGATCAAATCGTAACAAATGAAGAGGCGCTCTACGACGCATCAGCCGATCGCTATAAGAAATACGCAAAAACGAAAAATGTACTTGATGTTCCAGCACCACTTGCGATCGTGTTCCCTCATTCAACGGAAGAAGTTAAAACGCTTCTCATGTTCTGTAATGAAAATAACATTAATGTGATCCCGAGAAGTGGGAAAACAGGCACTGAGGGTGGACTGGAAAACTGGAAAGAAACGACGCTTGTCATTGATGGTTCTAAAATGAATGAAATTATTAAAATGGATACGTACAACATGCAGGCTACGGTTCAGTCTGGCGTGAAGCTTCAAACGCTTGAAGATGAGCTACGTAAATTAGGCTATACGACCGGTCACTCACCGCAGTCCAAGCCAGTTGCTCAATATGGTGGCCTTGTTTCAACAAGAAGTATTGGTCAGCTTTCCACTTTGTATGGTGCGATTGAAGATATGGTTGTTGGTCTTGAGTGTGTATTCCCAGAAGGACAAGTTTCAAGGATTAAGAACGTTCCTAGACGTTCTGGTGGCCCGGATATTCGCCACATCGCAATTGGGAACGAAGGTGCACTTTGTTATATCACAGAAGTAACAGTGAAAATCTTTAAGCACAATCCAGAGAATAATGCGTTCCACGGCTACTTGATTAAAGATGTTGAAACTGGGATCAAAGTGCTACGTGAAGTCATGGTGAATGGTTACCGTCCATCTGTTGCGCGCGTTTATTCTGAAGAAGATGCAAGACAGCATTTTAAACATTTTTATAATGATAAGTGCGTTTTGATTTTCATGGCGGAAGGTCCAAAAGGAATCGTAGAAGCAACTAATGCAGGTATTGAAGAAGCGGTTGAAAAGTTCCAGTCGGGTATTGTTGAAAAAGTAGATTCGTCGCTAATTGAAAACTGGTTCAATAACTTGAACTGGGATGAAAGCCGCATTGAGCGCGAAATTCAGGATATGATTGATCACAATACTCATGATGGATTTACAACAGAAGTGTCGGCTGACTGGGAAAGTATCCCGAAACTTTATAACAATGTTATCGAACGGATTAAAAATGAGTTTGATCGTACAGATGAGCTAACGATGCTTGGCGGTCACTCTTCTCATAGCTACTTGAACGGAACAAATATGTATTTTGTTTACAACTACACAATTAATTGTGCACCAGAAGATGAAATGCGCATTTATCACCACCCGATTCACCAAATTATTATTGAAGAAACGTTGAAGCTTGGCGGCTCTATGTGTCACCACCATGGTATTGGGAAGTATCGTTCTGAATGGACAAAAGAAGAGCACGGTTCTGCCTATTATATGCTTGAGAAGTTAAAAGAAGCGTTTGATCCAAAAGGCATCATGAATCACGGCACGATTTTCCCTCAACCTAGCGAAGTGAAAAAGTATATTAGAGGCTAGGAGGGAAATCATGGCGAATCGATACATCATGGGAATTGATAATGGATCACAAAGCACAAAAGTAGTGATCTTTGACCTAGAAGGAAATGAAGTCGCTTATGGTTCACAGGCGTTAAGGGAAACCTTAACACCTGAACCAGGCGTCGTCATTCACCCAGACGATGACTTATGGGATAGTGTGTATTACGGTGTGAAAAACTGTTTAGCGAATTTCGACGGTAATCCGAAAGAAATCGAAGCAATCGGATTATGTACGATCCGATGCTGTCGCGTTTTACTAAATGAAGACGGTGATTTAGCCCATCCAGCGATTAGCTGGATGGATGATAGATTATCAAAACCGTATGAGCACAAAGACGATCGCGTAAAGTATGTGACAACAACTTCTGGCTATTTAGGATTACAGCTGACGGGAGAATACAACGATACGGCTGGTAATCAGGAAGTATTTTGGCCGATTGACCGTGAAACGTTAGATTGGTCGACGGATGACGCCGTAATTGAAGCGAACGGCTTACGAAGAGATATGCTGTTTAACCTTGTGAAACCAGGTGAAAAGCTCGGTTCCATTCGTAATGAGCTTGCAAAGGAATTTGGTTTAAGCGAAGGCATTCCAGTCGTTGCTACTTCGAACGATAAAGCGGTGGAAGTGCTGGGATCAGGTATTCAGAACGACAGTTCAATCATGATTTCATTGGGTACCTTTATTTCTTCCATGTTATTAAGAGACAACTATTATGAGGACGCGAAAAACTTTTTTCCAACCTTTGCATCCATTCCCTTTAAATACGTCTATGAATCTAACGGTATTCGACGTGGATTATGGACGGTTAGCTGGTTTAAGAAGTTAATCGGTGAAGAGCTTGTAACGGAATCAGAGAAGTTAGGGATCTCGGAAGAAGAGTTCTTGAATCGTAAGGCGGAAGAAGTTCCTGTTGGTAGTGATGGGTTGATTACGATCCTAGATTGGTTAGCTTCACCTGATAAGCCGTACCGAAAAGGGATAATGCTAGGCTTCGATCAAAGACATTCCAGGTACCATATTTATCGATCGATCCTCGAAGCGATTGCATTTAATATTAAAAACAACATTGAAGAGATGTTAGATGAAATTGATGTTGAGTTGAACGAGGTTGTCGTCATTGGCGGCGGTTCAAAGAGCGATGTGATCATGCAGATTATCGCTGATTTGTTTGGTTTACCTGTTCACCGACGCATGGGAAGTAGTAGCGCGTGTCTAGGTGCCGCGATTAGTGCAACGAAGCATTTAAGAGTGTATGATACGTTCCCAGAGGCGATCGAGCAAATGGTAAAAACGGAAAAAACGTTCACTCCAGTGCAGAGTCATTATGAATTCTACAACAAGTTGAACGAAACAGTTGTGAAAAACGTTAGAAAGCATACGGATGAAATATTAAAGCTTTCTTATCCGATTTTTAATTAAGCCTTCTTAGGGAATCATGTTATGGTAGACCTATTGTAAATTGTGACATGAGCGTTTCAATTAGGAGAAAAGCAATCGTTATTTTCTAATAGGAAATGACGGTTGCTTGTTTTCGCTGCGCGAGTCAGGAGCAAAGTGAAAGGACTGGAAGAAGTATGATCAAATTAGATACGAATCATTTAACGAAATTAGAAGAAGAAGTTCACGGCAAATTATCGGATGTCGTTGCTACAAACGATAAGTTGAAAATCATCGATGCCGCTGAGCTATGTGAAGTCTCCCCCTCAAAAGTGTCGAAGCTCGTACGTAAATTAGGCTTCGATAACTTTAAGCAATATAAGCTTTACTTTAGCGGGCAGCAAATCAACCTTGAAAAACAAAAAAAATCAAACGAAATTGAGCGCTTAATGCAGTTCCTAGAAAACTTCGATCCTGCCCTTATTGATGATTTTGTTTCTGTATTTCAAAAGTATAAGAAGGTGATCATCTACGGTCTTGGTCCATCTTTTATTAGTGCAGAGTACTTTGCGTACAAGCTGACAGTTGTCACCAATAAAAATATTACCGTAGCGCAAAGTGAAGACTTTGCGAGCCGACTGGCAGATGAAGATACTCTACTGATCGTTCTTTCCGTTACAGGGAAATTCTCATCGTTTGAAAATTTATTTACAGAAACAAAGCAAAACGGTGCAGATATCATGCTGATTCTAGAAGAGTATGTGAACACGTTAAACTCGATGGCGGATTATATTTTCTATTTATCGAAGTTTAATCAGGATAACAGCCTGCTTCCTTTTGAAAAAACGAGAACGGTGTTTTTTATTTTTATTGAAGAAGTGATTGCGAGGATTAGTGGGGGAGGCGAAAGGTGAACACGGTATTAGAAAAGCGTCTTACTTCATAGGGGAATGAGGTGAGACGCTTTTTGTGTACAAGTTAAGCAGAAGGAGTATCTTCATAAGTAATCGTTAGACTCTGAACCTTTAGATCATCTGCCTGTCTGTCTAAAGATTTGACAGCCTGTTCAGACTGTTTTTCTAAAGCTGTTAGCAGAGTGCGGTTTGTCATTGTATAACGCTCGGTTTCCTCTACCATTGCTTTAACAATTTTGCCTTGCTGATCTTCGCTAATGATAATATTCCGCACCAAATTTAGAAACTGTTCGTCGATATGATGAATGTCGTCAATGGCATCCTGAAGCTGTTTTTGCTTATGTAATAGACTTGTGGATTCAAGAATTCGTTCTCTTACTGTTAATGAATGTAGTTCTTTCAAGAAAAACCCTCCTTAGGCAACTCATTAAATGAGTGAAAAAAGCGTAGAAACTCGGTCATCTTCGTGAAACAAATCTTCAATAGCTTTTCGATACTTTTCGATATAGTCATACCCCTTAGTTACTTGTTTACGAAGAGCAGACAGCTCATAGTCGAAATCAACACCTTGAAGAGGAGGAATAGATTCGTGAACAGAGATATGACGAATGGTTTTACTTAATCGACTGAAATAGATGTGCTTTCGAAGATACATGCTATAATGAGCTGGATTTTGCTCAATATCATTTACTTTCGTAAAAACTTGATGCTTTTGTTTTAAGTATTCTTCCTCGATCTCTCTATTCACAGCGAGCTCAAACCTTCGGATTGCCTCTTCTTTTTCCTGAATAACCGTTTTTCCATCCCGATACATGCGGAGAGACGCGGATATATTCACCAAAATGGTCTCACCATTCTGACTTGTGGAGTAAACCATATCTGTACCCTGATAGGATTTATTACCAGACCTAATGGCCTCAAGCATTTCAGCTATGCTATGACTGGATACGATCGTATCCATAAGTTTCTTGTATTCTTCTTTATTTAAAGTCTCAAGCTGCGAGAGAATCTGCGTGTAATTATGATAAAGTCTGGAAGCCAAAATTGCATCTCCAGCGATAGGCGGTGGTTGGGGAATCACTGAATCGAAGCGAATCTGATCCATTTTCCAAATAATATCCTCAATGTCTTGTAAATCTTTCTTTACTTTCTCAAAGACATGCACAAGCTCGGTTTTTTGGTCAGTTGTAATATAGTTGGCTTCTACTAACTTTCCGAAAATGGTGTCGGCGTTTTGAGTAATGACCTGAACATTATCGAGAAGGTCAGGAACTTTTTCGTTCATGCTTTCGACCATATCACTAAATTTTGATTGGTCGAGCAGATATGTGCCAGAAATATTTGCGATTGGGTTGCCGTTTAATAGTTCAGGATCGAAACCTACCAAATCCTTAATCACTTGATCATTTCC
Source organism: Pseudalkalibacillus sp. JSM 102089 (assembly GCF_041366475.1). Classification (NCBI taxonomy): domain Bacteria; kingdom Bacillati; phylum Bacillota; class Bacilli; order Caryophanales; family Fictibacillaceae; genus Pseudalkalibacillus; species Pseudalkalibacillus sp. JSM 102089. The sequence continues at coordinate 267,524 of NZ_JBEWYW010000002.1, read as the reverse complement.
ATCTTTTTTAGAGGCAACCGTATAATTAATGGCAAGCTGCTGAAAGTCTTCAATAACATGGTCAGGAATTTCATCAACCAATTCACGAATGCCTTTATAAGTTGGGTTTGTATCGATCATGTCTACTTCCCCAAGAGTAACAAATCCTCTTACACCACTTGCCCCATATAACGGATCATCATAGGAGATGGTTTGATGAACCCTTTTTGCTTTTTGGCTGTAGTAATCTTTGGTGAAGGCTTCGAGGGCTTTGGGGTCTATAGTGTAGATAGCATTTCGGTTATCAGGCGAAATGGAAAATGTTTTTGCAAGTTCTCTTTGGAAATTAGTATCAGCCTCAAATAACTGATAGTAATTAGTTTGTGCACCATTTACACTATAGACTTCATCAAATGTGTTGTATAAAAGTAGAGCAGTTGTATTATTGTTATGTGCTAGTGAATGAGAAAGTCCGATTATCGGGACAGTATTGTCTTTCTCTGAAATTTGAAATTCATTTTTTACATCTTTAACAAATTCATTTGTCATCTGCGCTTGTGAATAATCTTTACCAGCAAACATAGCTTTAATGTTATAAGTCCAATCGTCATTTCCTTGGGAGCCCTGTGAAATAACATATATTTCATTGATATCATTTTCTTTTGATTTAAAATGAATTGCTGTACCGTCATAACCTGAAGTATCTCCTTCAAGTCTGACAGACTCCGATGAGTGGAAGATATCTATGTTAGCAGGAAGAACTTCCCCGAATTCTTCAAGATAAATTTGTTGTACTTCTTGAATGAACTCTTTATCGGAAAGATTGCTATACTCCAATTCTGTTATTCTTAGACGAAACTCGCGAGAATTTGATAGTTGAATCGTCATAAGTTTACTCACTTTCCGTAATGAATTTAATGGATTCTAGCCAATGATAGATAGTGGTTTTGTAATCTTTCTTAACTTGATTACAGTGACTGTCGGCATTACCCTTACTACACTCTGAAAGTGTTGTCACTTCAATAGCTCCATTATTTTCTGTGTTCTGAACCATGGCGACTACTCCAAAGTAACCATCTTCATCTTCATAAAAAGCTCTTTGTATAGTGCGTCCATCAAGTTTTTTTTCTTGAAATTGAAGAGGGAGGTCAAAATTTTCTTCAAGCGTTTGCAAGCTAGACTCCATAAATTCAGCTTTCATAAATTGATAGTATTTAATATTGATTCTGGTACTGACATTATTATCTTTTAGACCAATACTATATTTTTCAGTACCGTCTTGTACATAATATCCTCTTTCATCTATAACGCCCTCTTGAGGAAAATTCATACTATAAGCACCAGTTTCAGAAAGAAAAGGATAAAATCCTTCTTCTGTTTCGTTAATTGATTGAATGAACCCCTTAGTAAATTCATCTTCAAATGCTTTTACATTCGGCAGTTTCTCTGTATCTACTTTCTCTGGATCCGTTGTTTGATTTTCTTCACTCATTTGACAGCCTCCTAAAAATATAGATAAAACCATGAGTAGACTAATAATTAATCTCATTGTGATCCTCCAGCTTCATATGGTTGTTATAGGGCTCTTATTAAAAGATACAATAGATATCCTTTTCTTGGAATGTAACTGAGAGATTTTTTTGTTTGGTCAGCGAAGTAGAGACATTAGTACTAGTTGTGCTATGTTTGATTTATTGTCGTTTTGATGAATGGATTTTTTCTGTTAAGTGTTTTTTCTCCTATTGCTTTCTGTACAATCAGGAGTATTTGCTTAGACTAATGAGAGAACTCTTAGAGTAGAGAGGTTAGTTGGTTTGGCGATAACCTCCCCATTATTATAGTGAGATGCCTGTTAACGTTCGCGGTGTTTTGATTTGTGGTTAATTGGATGTTTCGTGTGTTTCTTGATTAATAAAATGAATGCTTTCAATCCAGTTAGTGAAGGAATTTTTTTTACTTTTTATCACTTCTTCACAATTTGATAGGTCCACTTTACATTCTGAAGTGTAAGTTACCTCAACAGCCCCGTATCTTTTAGTATTTTGGACTAGGGCCACGTATCCATAATAACCCTTATCAGTCTCGAAGTAAGCTGTACTTATTGTACGATCATCCAATTCCCTTGTTTCAAAATTAAGTGGGGATTTTGAATTTTTTATTAGCGTTTCAATTCTTGATTCTCTCAATTCTTTCTTCATAAATTCAAGGTATTTTATAGATATTTCAGAATCAGTATTTTTACCTTCTACACCAACAAGGAAACTTTCAGAGCCTTTTTGTATGGAATATCCCATCTCACCTATTACTCCTCCGGAAGGGAAGTCCATTGTGTAGTGGTTGGTATTTGATCGAAAAAGATAGTATCCCTCCCTTGTCTCTTTAATGGATTGTAAGAAACCTCTCGTAAACTCATCTTTAAAAGCTCTTACTTTAGGTAGTTCTTTAGGATCAACTTTTTCAGGATCAGTTGTTTTGATCTCATTACTTATTTGACAACCTGTTATAAGAAAAGAGAGAAGAATGATTAGAGTAATTGGTTGTTTCATTGATACCTCCAAGTTAAAGGTTATATGTCTCTTCTATTAAAAGATACAATAGATTTACTTTTATTGGAATGAATAGTGCTAATCCTACTTTTATTTTATTTATACGAGAGGAGTAATTAGTGAAAAACTTTCTTTTTCTCTTCAGGATTCTTAGTCTGTTATTCATAAGTGAGTGTGCCAATAAAGAAAGCAGCACCATAAAAGATAGAGTAGAAGAAAAATACTTTCTCTCTGTTCAAGAATATACAGGGGAAGGTTATACGCTTGCGAAAGGTGAAAGAAACGGTGAGATTGCGGAAGAACATAGCGAAGAGGTTGATCGGGCAGTAAAGCAGTATTTTAAGAGAAACTATCAAACCAAAGTAAAGGTACATAGCATCGTGGGAGCAGTAGACGGTGCAATTGTTTTTGTCGAATCGGTGGGCAAACCACATTTCTACTCCTATGCAATTATCTCTGTCGATCAGCAATCAGAGACAGTAGATTCTACTGGGGTTTGGTCGCAAGAAGGTCAGGTTGGAGCTGCTATTAGTAGTGGATTATACACGTGGATCTATGAAGATGAATTTCAGAAACTTGATCAGTATTTAGATGGAAAAGTGAAAGAGTATCCTGTAGTAGGTATCTCTGAAGAAGCTAACCAAAATGGTGTGGGTAATTATCATACAACCCCTTATTATAAAGTAGTCATTTACGGTGGTGTTGTGCAAGAAAAACTTTTGAACGAGTATCTTGAAAATTCGGATCTCCCAAAAGATGAATGGGTCAATATGTTAGAAGGGGAATCAATCAATCCGGCTATGGTTAGTGTTCTTATTCAACTGTATATGGAGGAACCTGGTGTTGAACCAAACAAGGAAATATTCGATCAAATCGTGAGTGATTTATCCGATATGGACGGACTACCGATTGGAAAGTATAGTTTTTTACTGCATGATAATACAGTTGATAAAACGAATGGACAGAATAATAAGGAAAACACCCTGGAAAGAAAAGCTCCGAATTATATAATAAAGAGGTAAAGGTGTTTTTATTGATCAATTGTATATTTTAACAAATATCTTAAAAGCGGCTAGTTTATGAGTTTGTCATAAAGCGAGCCGCTTATTTTATCTCTCAAATAATTTACTCAAAACAACATCATTTAGAGTTATCTGGTTCATTTTTTAACTTGTTCTTCCACGCTTCAAACCCATCCCGCTCAACCGATAATTTCTCCATAATCGTTTGCCAGGCATCGACCTGTTCGGGCTTTAGTTCTTGAAAAATGGAAGTGAGGTGGTGTTTTTGTGTGTTGCTCAGCTTTTCCTCTAAATGTTTGCCTTTATCCGTTAGAAACAGCTGTTTAACACGGCGGTCGTGTTCCGCTTCTGATGTTGTGACAAGTTCTTTTTCGATTAAAGTTTTCATTGGTCGATGAAGCGCCTGTTTGCTTACTTCTAACAGTGATAATAATTCATTCACACTAAGTCCAGGAAAACGTGCGATGAAAAAAAGAATGCGGTGGTGAACGCGTTGGATGCCGTACTCTTCAATCATAATATCTGGTTCTTCTGTGAACGTTTTGTAGGCGAAGTAAAACATGGCTAGCACTTCGTTCATTTGTTCGTTCGTTTTTTCCTCCATCACTACCCCCTGAAGCATTGAACATATCGCATTAGTTGTAGTTCTTAGTATACCACTGCGCTCATTTCGTCACCAATAAAGAGTCAACAAGTTTGACCTATATCATTCTGTTTGATACCCTTTTATTGAGTCAACATAGTTGACGTTATTAAAGGAGTGTTCAATGATGCAACAAACATATACTGTAGGAAATTATTTATTAGATCGTTTATCTGAATTAGGGATTCGCCATATGTTTGGTGTACCCGGAGATTATAATCTTGCGTTTCTTGATACGATTCTTGAGGATGGAAAAATGGAGTGGGTCGGAAATGCTAATGAGCTGAATGCAGCTTATGCTGCGGATGGATATGCAAGAATGAATGGTGCGGGTGCACTTGTCACAACATTTGGCGTTGGAGAACTCAGTGCAGTGAACGGAATTGCTGGCGCATATGCTGAACGCATGCCGGTGGTGAAAATAACAGGCACACCAACAACGGCTGTGATGAATAATGGATCGCTTGTTCACCATACACTTGGTGACGGGAAGTTCGATCGCTTTGCGAGAATGTATGAAGAAGTAACGGTGGCGCAAACGACGTTAACGGAAGAGAATGCGGCACAGGAAATTGACCGCGTCCTGCAAACATGCTGGATGGAAAAGCGTCCGGTACATATTAATCTTCCAATTGATGTGTACAATAAGCCGGTTAACAGACCAGCTTCACCATTGAGTTTATCGTTTGGAGGAAATGCTGAAGTACTGGATGAAATGGTTCGTGAGATTACGAGAGAAGCAAATGAAGCGACTCAGCCAGTTATTTTAGCTGATTATGAAGTGGACCGTTTCGGAGCACGTGAAGCATTGATTCGTTTTGCAGAAAAAACAGGTTACCCTGTTGCGACATTAAGCATGGGAAAAGGAGTCTTCCCAGAATCTCATCCTCAATTCATTGGGGTTTATAACGGTGAACTGAGCTCTCCGGAGGTACAAAAACGAGTAGACGAAGCCGATGTTATTTTCCAGATTGGTGTAAAGCTAAGTGACTCGATTACGGGTGGCTTCTCTCATCAATTTACGGAAGAACAGGTTGTCGAGATCAATCCGTATGGCGTGAAGCGGAAGGAAGCAACATACGCTCCAATTTCGATGGTTCAGGCGATGGATGAACTAGCTACTCGTCTGGATCGATATGAGGTAGAAGCGGAGCCAACGCGATTTGCAGAGGATGAGGTTTCTTCAAGTTCAAATGAAATCACGCAGAAGTGGTTTTATGAGCGAATGGCTCAATTCTTGAAGAAAAACGATGTCCTTCTAGCTGAGCAAGGAACGTCTTTCTTCGGTGCAGCGACGATGCCTTTACCTGAAGGAGCGCGTTTTATCGGTCAACCGCTCTGGGGTTCAATTGGTTACACATTGCCCGCTTTACTTGGCTCTCAGCTCGCAGATACTGATCGACGAAATCTTTTGTTTATCGGGGATGGCTCATTCCAGCTAACAGCACAGGAACTATCGACGATCATGCGTCATCGTTTAAAGCCAATCATTTTCCTTATTAATAATGATGGTTATACGGTTGAACGCGCGATTCATGGACCTGAGCAAGTTTATAACGATATTGCGACTTGGGATTATCAAAAACTTCCGCATGCGTTTGGATCGGAGGAGCACTTCACGACGTTTAAAGCAGAGACGGAGGAAGAGCTTGATCAGGTGCTCGCTAGTGCTAATGCAGAAGATGAGAAGCTTTGCTTTATCGAAGTTGTCATGCATCGTGACGATACGCCTGAGCTTCTTTCAAAGTTAACGAAGAAGTTTGCGGCGCAGAATAATTAATGGAATGAAAAACGTAAGGAATGAATGATAGGAGAGTTCGAATCATTGTTATTGATGATTCGGGCTCTTTTTTTCATATTTTAGTAGCTCATCTAACTGACACAGATTGACACTAGGTCACCCTTATTCCTCTTTCATATTTCTTATGCTTCGACAGAACCTCTCATGGTTTCAGGTTTCTAGTGCCTATATAATAGAGTGGTGTTTATGACACTATTTGGGAAAAATGGGGGATGGTTGAATGAGGAAAGTGGTATTTTATCTAGTTGCTAGTCTTCTAGTATTAAGCGGATTAACGTTGCAGGGAAAAGGTTATGCAGCAAGTGATAGTCATAATGAGTGGAAGAATGAAATTAAGAAGCTGGAACAGGACAAAGGAACTACTTTTTCGAAAGAAGATTTAGAGAAAATTGAATCACAGGTAAAAGACAAGCTAACGAGTGATCCTAACAAGGTGAAAACACTAACGGATTATTGGGAGAATGAACCGAATGATACGTTGGATCGAGCGAATCTATTAAATCTCGATGATACGGTGTATGGCACGTTTGGATGGGATGATATTGACGTCTATCAAATTGAAGTAAAAAATCCGATAGAATTGGTTGTTTCAGGCGCTTCACAGCGTGGGATTGACCTCGTTTTTCTTCTTGTCGATGGAAATGGGGACGGGTTGACTCCAGATGCTTATGAGATTTACGACGGCGTTCAAGTTCAACTATATGTGATTCCAGAAGGAACTTATTATATAGAAGCTCTTGATTTAAATGGCGGTGGTTCAGATAGCATGTATGCTTTATCTGCCATGAATATGGAGTATATTGATCGCATCTCAGGCGACGATCGATATGAAACAGCGATCGAGATTGCTAGAGCAGGGTGGCCAAATGGAGCAGATAATGTGGTTCTTGCTACCGGTTCTACTTTTCCAGATGCACTAGCAGGGGCTCCTCTAGCATTCCAAATGGATGCACCGATCCTTCTAACTCCAAAAGCCAAGCTTGATAAGCGCGTAAGGAATTTAATGAAAGAGTTCGGCGTGAAAAAGGTTACGATACTTGGTGGACCGAATGCTATATCGTCAGCAGTAGAAAATGAATTAAAAAAAGATATGAAGTTAACCGTTAATCGAATTCAAGGAGAGAATCGTTACGAAACGGCAGCGGCGATCGCAGATACGCTTCTACCAAATCGAACGGCAGTCGTAGTCGATGGTGGGAACTTCCCTGATGCTCTTTCCATGGCTCCATATGCAGCTATGTACGGTCACCCAATCTTTCTAACGGATACAAATGAATTATCAAAAGCAACAAAGGATGCGATGGCAAGTTATACGAAAACGTACGTGATTGGCGGCCCGAATGCGATTAGTGAGAAAGTGAAAAAACAACTTCCATCGCCAACAAGGATACAAGGAAATGATCGTTATGAAACATCAATAGCTGTTACGAAGAAGCTGAAGCTACCAACATACGGCGTCTTTGTAGCGACGGGTGAAGGATTTGCTGATGCTTTAACTGGGTCTGTATTAGCAGCTAAGTTTGGTGCACCTACGATTCTAACTAAGAAAAATCAACTACCAGAGTCTACTTATAAATTCTTCAAAGAAGAGCAAACGACTGATTATATTATTTTAGGTGGAACAAGTGCTGTTGGACCTGGTGTAGAGGATGATATTCTTTCGTTGGATTGATGGTTGAATGGTGCCTGTGAATGGTGCCTGTCACCGCCCGAAGTATGAAAGGTTATGTCGAAATATAAGATGATTCATGAATCACTCCTTCTCAAAATACATTATCAGTAAAGCCTGATGCGTAATGGGAGGAGATTCAATGGCGATCCACACAGTAATAATGGGGGATAATCTATGGCGTATTTCAATGACCTATGGTGTCCCAATCTCCACTTTAAAGACGGTGAACGGCCTTGTTTCTGATCGGCTTGTCCCTGGATTAAATTTGTATATCCCCGATCAAGAGTTACCTGAGCGATATTATCAAATTAAAGAGGGAGATACGTTTTGGAACCTTTCTCAAAAATATAAAACATCCGTGCAAGCAATCGTTGCGGCTAATCCTACGATTAATCCGACAACGATTCCAATCGGAGCAAGAATTCGCATTCCTACTATGCAGAAATATCCTATGGAAACCCTCGTCTTCTTTGATGCAATAGAAGGCTCACCTTACTTAGAGACATTGAATGAATTAGCAGATTCTATAACCTATTTAGCTATCTTCACTTACTCATTCACGGCTGAAGGCGAGCTTATTACTATCGATGATGATCTAATCTTGCGGCAAGCGAAACAGTTGAACATTAAGCCATTACTTGTCATCAGTAATTATGACGTGCAAATGTTTAGTGCGGAGTTAGCTGCTACGGTTCTTCAAAATAAGGAAAGAAGAGCAACGCTCGTTCGAAATCTCGTTACGAAAGTAAAAGAAAAAGGCTATGCAGGGGTTAGTATTGATTTCGAATTCGTTCCACCTGAGAGAAGGAATGATTTTACCTCCTTTTTAAAAGAGTTAAAGAAAGGGCTTGGTAATCTAACACTCCAGCTCAATGCGCATGCCAAAAGCAGCGACATACCTACAAACCGTTTAGTCGGTTTTCTTGACTACAGGGCGGTTGGTGAGGTTGTGGACATAGTTTCCATTATGACGATTGACTACGGATACGCGATTGGTCCAGCTGACCCAATCTCACCTGTGTGGTGGATCGAACAGGTATTAACTTACGCCACTGGGGAGATCGATGCTCGTAAAGTGATGATGGCGATGAGCCTGTATGGATATGATTGGACTGTGCCGATTAAGTCTAAACCAGCTCAAATGATTTCTGCGCAAATAGCCCAGAATCGAGCAGTCAATGCGTGGATTCCCATTCAATACAACCAAACCGCACAGGCGCCAAACTACCGCTACACCTTTGCAAATACGTCGCACTCAGTTTGGTATGAAGATATCCAGAGCGTCACAGCCAAATACAAACAAATGCAAGTTTATGGTTTGCTTGGTACGACTTACTGGAGGCTTCGCTTTTCGTTTCCGCAGAACTGGGCGTATGTGAAGAAGAATATGCTTGTGCGTAAATAAGAGAGCTATTCAAAATTGTATCATTCGTTCTTTGAAGAGCTGATCATTTGGTTGAAAGAATGTAAGTACTTGAAAACGATATATGAACTTTTGAACCACAGAAATCTGCGAACTTTCTGCGGTTCTTTTTTGTGTTGATATCTTTAACTAGATAAGATTTGAATTTAATTCTGGTCGTAAACTGCTAAAGATGGTATATTTTTGAACCGATAACGAAAAGTAAGTCGTCTATCATACAGGTGAATCCAGGGGGGAGCTAGTTGGGGGAGAAAAAAACAGACAATGAGTTTGAGAGAAATGAAATCGTTAGGGAGTTGATTGATGACTTTGCCGAGCAGATTAAGCGGCTGGCTTATACATACGTGAAAAATTGGGCGGTAGCGGATGATATTACGCAAGAAGTATTTATTTCTTGTTTTAAAAACATAGAACATTTCAGGGGAGAAAGCAGCTATAAAACCTGGTTGTTTAAAATCACGGTCAATCGATGTAAAGATTATTTGAAGAGTAAGTGGTTCAGGTCGATGGTTCCTTTTCGTGGGGATGAAAAGGTGGAGGTGGCGGCTAGTCTTGACGACGGTCTTATTCAAAAAAGTGAGGAACAAGAGATTTCTCTGAAGGTACTAGATCTCCCGGTAAAATATCGAGAAGTGATCATTTTATTTTACTATGAGGATTTAAGTATTCAAGAAATTTTTAACCTCACCGGTATCAAGGTGGAGACAATCAAAACAAGGTTAAGACGTGCGAAATTACAACTTCGTGATATGTATGAAGGGGTTGAGTAAATGCATGAAAAGCTAACAAACCTTCGAAGGAAAATGAACAGAACGGTATTGAAAAAGGGAGAGTTAAGCGGAACTGATAAGGAACGGATTTATCATGCAGTCATTCATTCAAAGAAGCCGAGGCGAAAGATTAGAAGGTTCGTGCCTGCTTTTTCTTTAGTTGGTTGTTTGATACTTTTACTTATTTTCGGTTCTTACGGATTTACTACTTATATTGGAACGGAACAAAGTCTAGAAAAGAAAGACACAGAGCAACCTAATCTTTCTGTAGGTAATCATGAATCAGAAAATAAAGTAGTGGACGATCAGACTGAATTTGATCAAAGAATTTTTGAAAATGATCACTACCAACAAATTTATGATTACTTAAAAGAATGGGAACTACCTGAAGAAAATCGATTATCAGCGGAAGATACGGAATCTCCTTCGAGTGTGAAATATAAGAATGGATATAGTTTTTCAAAAGACACAGGTTATATTTCAAGTATTGATTGGGGAGACAGAGATCCTGAAATTGACGATCGGCCCCTTCCTACAGAAGGTCAATATATGGGAGTGGTTATGGGGTATATCAATGAACAGGCCTCTGACATGAGCAGAGAGCTTTTTCCTCCGCTCACGAATCAGTTCTACGATAAATCGAACCAATTAGTATCGTCAGTAAATCCAGACGGTGTTAAAGAGATCCATGATCGGAGTGCTTTGTTTATGAAACGCTTAGAAACTGCAATTGGATACTCTGACCAGCTGCCACCATTAAAAAAAGAGATGGAAAAATTATATGTAAAAGCTGAAGCACTGGCAGATGAATCTACTTCGGTTGAGGATGTTAGCCTGGATAGAGCAGAAGAACTCAATCAGCAGCATGCGAAGATAGTTGACAGTCTAGTGCGATTATCAGGGGTTATCGATCGAGCGAGAGAAGATAAAATAGAATAGTGATTTAATTTAAGGAGTTGCCATGAAAATGCCATCAATAAAAGTACTACTTATTTCCATAACATCCGCCATTCTTCTCACGATCGGACTTGCATACTGGTTTATATCAGATATTAATACAAATTTAGCCGAAGAAAAAGGACAGCCAGAAGCTTCCGAAGAGAAGTCCAAGGAAGAGATTGATCCAGAACGCTACATCGATGACGATGGGGATTCAACTGAGGATAACGAAATTCCAAGCGAGAATCGTTTTATGAATATCCTCCATGGTATGACGCACCAAAAAGTTTATGCCGATGATAAGTGGACGCTAGTTGAAATGACGGATGATCGTATCGAAGAAATGCTAGGCACACTCGATCAAGTAAAAAATCAGGGCACATATGAGCATTATGATTTATACTACACCGCATTAACAGAGTGGAAAAACGGGAATTTTGAAAATGCTGTAGACGTTCACAATCAAATTTGGAGTATGAATAGCGGTACGGTAGGAAGAGCAACACGGTTATTAAGCGCTGAAGAAGAGAGCGCATTTGTTGAAGAACATTATTAAAAAGTAAGATTTAGCTAATATTAGTAGAATGATAAGTTATGAAAACTATAGTAAAAGATGTGAGATAAATGATGAAACTAGAAGTTTCCGAAACAGAAAAGTCCGTTTTTCTTGATGGATTAAGGTTGTGGTACAACAAGGAAAGCGGAGCAATTCACCTGAAGGTGCCTGAAGCGAAGGAACTTCATTATGTAAAAAAAGGTTCAGATCTGTATGAGCCGTTTCTTCAACAGGTTAAGAGGGGTTCAAAAGGCGATTAAATGAATGGTGCGGCAGCTAATCAAACGTTTGTTTAGCTGCCGCCGTTTTATTTTGGTGATGAAACTTGTGGTGAAATCACTAAGTGGCTTCAAGTCATTTGCCTTTAGTGGCCTTTCTATTTATTCACATCCATTTAATTACCAGTTCGTGATAAAATAAGAACAAAAAAGAGGTGCTCTCATGAATACAAAGAGAGACAGTGGGATTAAAGTGGCCGCCTTCTTAGTGGGCTGGATGATTCTTATTTTTGGAGTAATCACTGGCATCATTGTGTGGAATGTATCTCAATCCTGGTTTGATGGTGTGAACGTTATTGGGAGTAGCTTATTCTTTGGAGTTATTCTGCTTGGACTGTCTCAGATCATGACTTACCAGGAGCAACAGCTAAGTGAAACAGAAGAACTAAAACGTATGATAAAAGATCGGCGAGAATGAAGAAGGTTAGTTCATATATGAGTGCTAAGGGGTAAAAGGAGTGAGTCGGTTCTACATAAATGGAGGTTAAGGATACGCTGAATTCACAAATTCATTATCTCTTTTCTGTTACTCTTCCCACTAAATTTTTCTTCAAAATAATAAAAAACTTGACCCTCCAGTTACTGGAGGGTTTATGATTGTTCTGTTATAAGATACTGAGGGGAGAGCAATTATGAAACAAGAAGAATTAACAGCGACCTCAAGCGGCTCAAAGAAATCCATTTATTTCTTTATTTTTATACTTGGTGCTCTTAGTGCGTTTGGTCCTTTAACAATTGATATGTATTTACCGGCACTTCCTACGTTGGCTGATGATTTGCAAACCAATGCGTCTATGGCACAGCTAAGTTTAACAGCTTGTTTAATTGGTTTAGCGTTGGGGCAAATCGTGGTTGGACCATTTAGTGATATACAGGGAAGGCGTAAGCCACTCATCATTTCACTAACTATTTATACGATCGCGTCGTTACTTTGTCTGTTTGTGACGTCGATCTGGCCATTCATTGCCCTTCGTTTACTTCAGGGACTTTCAGGTGCAGCCGGAATGGTGATTTCGAGAGCGAGTCTACGTGATAAGTTCTCAGGAACAGAGATGACAAAGTACTTTGCCCTACTTATGCTTGTGAATGGAATTGCACCAATAGCTGCGCCAGTTGCAGGCGGACAGCTTCTCCAATTTTTATCATGGCGTGGTGTTTTTGGCGTATTAACTGTGATCGGCGCCATTATGTTTTTTGCTGTTCTATTTGGATTAAAAGAAACACTGCCTGTTAGTAAGCGAAAAACAGGAGGGTTCAAAGAGGTTCTTCAGACGTACGGACTTCTTTTTAAAGATAAAATCTTTTTAGGTTATGTGCTCGTTCAAGGGTTTGTGATGAGTGCGATGTTTGCGTACATCTCAGGTTCCACATTCGTGCTTCAAGAAGTGTATGGACTTTCTGCTCAAATGTTTAGTCTAGTTTTTGCGTTGAACGGCGTTGGGCTAATCATCGCGACACAAATCACAGGAAGGCTCGCCGGAAAAGTAGGAGAGAGTCGCCTACTTGTTTACGGTTTATCGCAAGCTATGATCAGCAGTCTTTTATTGCTAATGGTGATCGCAATGGATGCACCTGTTATCTATGTTTGCATTCTTTTGTTTTTCACCGTCTCAAGTGTAGGTGTGGTGAATACATCCGTCTTTTCACTAGCACTTGAAAATCAAGCAGAGCATGCTGGAAGTGCTTCTGCATTACTTGGTTTGTTACCATTTCTTCTCGGTGCTATTGTTGCCCCAATAGTAGGATTAGGGGAAGGTGGTTTATCAATGGCTCTTGTGATTGCAACATGTGAACTGATTGCGGTAGGAGCATACGTCTTTCTTGTTAAACGGAACAAGAAAGTGTATCTTGTTGCGAAAGAAGCGAGTTGATGGAATGGGTTAAGACTGCTGGTGCCTGTCACTCCCCGTTATTTGTCGAAGGCTATTCTTGCTCTTTCGAGAATATTATTTAGTGCGGATGAAGGCATTGTAAGGATCATGTCAGCTCTATTAATCTTTTGTAAAGAATAGCCATTCCCCCTCCACAGTAGGAGTCACATCCTTATAATAGAGGTATCAAGTCAAACCACAACGGGATGTGAGCTCATGCAGAGAACGAATCAAGGTCAAAGCGAAGTCATTTTTCTAAGTGCGATTACTTGCTTGTTTCTAATTCTAATTCATGTTTTGGAAATGTTTTTCTTTGGAGAAAGACAGTCTTTAAATGAAATTAGTTCTACTACCTATCAACTCAGTCATTTTGGAATCGCGATGTTTGCGGTGATCGTTGGCTTATATCTATTTAAACAATCGCGGAAGAAAGAGAAGCGATTAGGTGCTTTTGAAGTTTCTAAGGTTACTCTTCTATTCGTTCTCTGGAGCCTTTTCTATCTTGTTCTTGCAAAAGTAGCCATGAACGTAGAGATGTTTACCGGTTGGAAAGATTCTATTCTTACTTTTGCCATGGGGGATTCATTTTATCACTTGTCTTTTATTTCAGTTATTCTACAATTTCTTTTATTTCTCCCTTTACTGAAGCTTGTTCAAACTAAGGCTGGTTGGTCGATTCTATTAGTTGTTACTGGAATGATTCATTACTATTTCGTATCTCCATTCTTAACTGAAGGTAATGCATTTCTGGCACAAGACGGTTTGCTTTTGAAATGGCTCTTCTTCTTTGTTCTTGGAGGTTACTTAGCTCGGCACTGGGATTCTGTACAGAACTTTCTAGAGAAATTCAATCGATTCGGACTTATACCATTGATTGGATTAATTGTTTTCGAGGTTACCTACTATTTGATGTATGGCTCTATCTATCAGGCAGAATGGTTTCTTATGATAACGGTGCCTGTGATAGCGGTATCCTTGTTGGGGATTTATCAGTCAGTTAGAAAAGTGGTGCTGTTGGATATTTTCTTGCACTCCATTGGGGAAAACACAATAGGACTCTACTTTATCTTCCCATTCATTATTTTCGCGTATTCAAGTATTTTGCCAGATGCGGTATGGCAGAAAGAATATTTTGTACTTGTCTTCACCTTAGTGCTTGGAACCTCGGTTTTCATTAGTAAGCTAGTAAGGTTAATTGTCATCAACATCGAGGGGATAAAAGGCCCTGTTGTTAAAACAAAAATGCTGAATCAACAGGAACTTGGAATTAATTAAACGTTTGATTAATACATTCGAATGAACGTAAAGCACCCATCATATTTAAGTGATGGGTTTTTTTGTGTATCATTACCTCTGTTAGAATTAGTGTGATAAGAATCGGATCTCAATCTCCGAGAATAAACGCATGCATGACTAATTGACTAGTTTTTAGTCAGATATGCTTGAAAACGAATCTATAAATGGTAATATTAACGTTATGTGCTGGTTATCATTGGTTTTCAATGGGTATAAATGGAATGTGAAAACGACTAACCAATCATTCGACTTTACATCTCTTTTAAGGGAGTAGAGTTTTTTACCGTTATTTCAATCAAACGATCTTTTGTTTTGAAAATAGAAAACGAGGTCTTTTTTTAATTTATTTTTTGTAAAGAAATTGTAAATTCCGTTCAGGCTATTGTTATGGATAAAGATTTATGATGCGTCTAGTTGAGTGTAAAAATAAATAGCTGTTTTGCCTAATTAAAAGGAAAATTAAAGGTACAAAGGAAGAGGTATATGCTTGTTAAACGTCATCAAGTTGAAAAAAGAACTATTGCACTAAACGATGTGCGATGGGATGGAGAGATGTTAAGTTTCCAGATAAAAAATGAAGAAATTCATGATTTAGAATCTCTCAATCTATGTCTTATAAATCGTAAAAATGAAGAATATATTTGGCCGGATTTTAAACAAGAAAGAGTAGGTTCTTTTATTAATTTCAGCTTATTTAAAGAGAATTTCAGTGGGTTAAGCTCAGGAAAATGGGATTTCTTTATAATAAATGGTCGAAGTAAAAGTATGGATAGAAAGAGGATTGGTGTCTATCAAGCTCCGATAGCTTCTAGAGCACAAAGGTATTTGAAACCGATTGTTGAAATGGAGGAGAACTCTTGGATTCCTTATCTTACGGATCGGAATGAACTTTCCTTGCATATAGGGAGTATAAGTGAGTTAGAAAAAGTTAGTCTTGAAGTTGTTCATTTCCAAAGTCAGGTCATCTCCATGAAAGAAGAAGACAACCGTCTCATTCTACATATCAATCAGTACTTTCCTTCTTCACCAGTAATGGTTCACACGAATGATTTAACTTCCCGAAAGATCCCTTCATCTTATCATCCAGAAGATAAATCTGTAACAATGCATAATGAAAACACGAATGACTTTGTAAATGGAGAAGGTGAGCTTCAACTTCATTTTAAGCGTGGAAATATTCTTGAAGTTTATTCGTTAACTTTTGAGAATAGTCTAGTGACCCCAATCGAGCAACCTTCATCAACAAAAATAGTGAAAGGACAGCTTCATGCTCAGAACCTACGTGTTACGCGCGATAGCATCTTATTTGATGTTTCTACGAATTGCATCGAATATGCGAATGAAATTCAATTTTATTTGAAGAAACGTAAAAGAGATGAAATCGTGAATTTGGAGGTCTCCCGTCATTCACATGGTTCGGTGGAAGAAATCGGTGTATCTATAAGCCAATTCAGTGGATTATTTACTAATACAAGCCGCTGGGATCTTTTTGTTGAAATTCGGTACGCTAACCTAGTTGAGGTAAGAAGAGTCGGGAAGTATAATAACCCTCTCAATCACCTTGAGCGGCATGTCGGCCATCTTCCTATAACGGAGGATCTTTATCTTTCGCCTTATTTAACAAACGATCATGAATTTTCATTTTATGTTAGTACTGAGGAGCAATATTTAAAAAGTAAGTATCCGGGTAACGTTTCTCTTCATCGTTTGAACCTTAAACAAAACGGTGAACTGCAGATGACGGCTACGATTTCAATGAAAAGAATTGAAAGCTTCGAAGTAGACCAGCTCGTCTTAAGGCTACGTAGTGATAAGAGTAAACGAGTAAGTGTACCGTATCATAAAGTGGTGGAAACGTCCGGTAATAAACAAAAAGTAAGTTTCCGCATTCCATTAAATGAAGTTGAATTTGAGCAGTTTTATTGGGACTTTTTCATTTCGGTAAAAGTAAATAATCATGAGACGAGATTAATTAGAGTAGTTAGTGATAATTTCCTTATTCATAAGCAATTGAAACATCGGATGGGGAAATTCACTTTAAATCAATCGAATGGTTACATGATCTATCCCTATATCACGATTAATGGTGGGGTTAGTATCACTTATCGCTATAAAGGCGAATATGAGAGCTTAAAGTATAAAGTGAATGAGTACATCGCGTACTATTTGTATATCCTTTTCTACTGGAATGCGTTTTGGAAACCTACCTGGTTAATTCATGAGAAATATTCAGAAACAGCGCAAGATAATGCCTATTACTTCTTTAAACATTGCTTTGAAGAACATAAAGATAAGAAGGTTTACTATGTTATTAAAAAAGGGTCTGAAGATGAACGCAATTTAATTCCTTATAAGGAACGAGTCGTTTATTTCATGAGCATTAAACACCTTTTCTTAATCCTATCTTCCAAAGTGATTGTTTCATCTGAAGCGAAGGGACACGGTTATGCCTGGAGGGTGGCTCGTGGACCGATTCGTGATTATGTGAATAGTAAGCGCTACGTCTTTCTACAGCACGGTGTGTTGGGACTGAAGAAGGTAGAAAATACGTTTAAGGTTGGTTCAGCGAATTCAGCTGATTTATTCGTTGTGTCCTCCGATTTTGAAAAGCAAATCGTCATGGACCACTTTGGATATAAAGCGAAGAACATTATTGTGACGGGCTTATCAAGATGGGATGTAGTAGAAGACCGTTCCCAAGAGCCAACCGATAGCGGGAAAAAAGAGGTCTTTCTTATGCCGACCTGGCGGAATTGGCTTGATGAAGTAGAAGAAGGCGAATTTGTGCTATCCGATTACTATAAAGCTTATAATGCTCTCCTAAACTCTAATGAGCTACATGAAACGCTAAGGAATAATAATTTACTTCTCAATTTCTATGTTCATCCTAAATTTATGCCCTATGTCTCTCATTTTACTAGTGAAAATGAGTATGTAAGAGTTATTCAATTCGGTGAGGAAAAGATTAATGATCTCCTGATGCGCTCCAGTATGTTAATTACGGATTATTCCAGCGTGGCCTGGGAGATGTACTATCAGAAGAAGCCAGTGTTATTTTTCCATTTCGATTTGAGTAAGTATAATGAATTGCAGGGAAGTTATATGGATCTCAACAAAGAATTATTTGGTGATGTCGCATACTCTTCCGCAGAGTTAGTTTCGAAATTCGAGGAGTATGCAAGCACGAATTTCGCTGAAAAACCTGAAATTAGCAGCAAGCGATTTGAGTACTTTAACTATATTGATGATGGTAACAGCTCGAGGATCTTTTCTGAAATTAAGAAAAAAGAGAAAGAAGTAACAAGAAGAAAAACGCTCAAAGAAGTGTTGAAGAGCAGCGATGCTGTCTCCACAATGTGGCGAAGGTATAAAAAATACCCGATTGTTAATCAAGTAGGTGGCAAACTTCTCGCAACGTTAAGGTCACATTAACTTTGAGAGTCCAATGGTTAGGTTACATTGGGCTCTTTTTTTGTGGATTTGTTTAGAATGAATTTTAGATCCGAGGAGAAGGGGGTCAAAGTATCATAAATGCACTTCAATTAATTTAATAAAATAAATTTTCTGAAATCTATTGAAGTTTCCATATTTATTCTCTATAATAAGCATCAGTTGCAGGAAATAGATAAATCGTTCACTAAATGTAATCCATTACATTTTGCTTGAATTCTCACTATCAGCCATTTATAGTTTAAAATAAAGATACTATTTTAAACACTAGGGAGATAATTGAAATGGCGAATATGACAGATGTAGCAAAGCTTGCGAATGTATCAACAGCTACTGTGTCCAGGGTAATTCAAAATCCTGATGCTGTAAAAGAAAAAACGCGAATGAAGGTGCTTCAGGCAATTGAAGAGTTAAACTATCAGCCGAATGTTCTAGCTCGTTATTTTAGAAGAACTGAAACGAAGACAATCCTCGTTATGGTGCCTTCTATTGAGAATAATGTTTTTCCGCAAATGATTGCCGGAATTGACTTGGTCGCCCATCAATCGGGTTACAAAGTGCTTCTTGGAAATACTTATCAAGATCCGGATAAAGCTTACAGCTATCTTGAAGAGTTGAAGCAGAAACAGGTAGATGGGGTGATATTATTAACAACGAGGTTGGATAATAACGTTATTACTGACATCGCTGACAAATACCCTGTTGTGCTTACATCTGACTTTATTGCAGAACTCAACGTTCCTACTGTAGCCATTGATAATATTAGCAGTGCACGTAATGCGGTGGAGCATTTACTGCAGCTTGGACATCAACGAGTTGGAATGATTACAGGTCCGTTAGATATTCCGTTAAGTCGGGATCGGTTAAAAGGTTATCGACAGGCGCTTCTTGAGCGCGGCATAGGAATCGATGGGGTTCTTATTCAAGAGGGAGATCATCATTATTCATCTGGTTACAATCAGATGAATAAGTTTCTTGCATTGGAAAACCCTCCAACAGCTATATTTGCTGCAAATGATAGCATGGCGATGGGGGCTGTTAAAGCGGTTAAAGCTCACGGGCTTCGAGTACCAGAAGACATTGGGGTTGTTGGTTTTGATAATATCCAGTTCTCAGATATCTTTGAGCCGTCGCTTACGACAGTAGCGCAACCTTTTATGGAAATGGGACAAAGATCTATGGAACTACTTTTGAAGCAAATTAATGGAGAAACCTTAACGAAAAAGCAGCACGTGCTTGATACGAGACTTATTATCAGAGAGTCATGCGGTTATAAAAAGCAGGTTTAGTCTTAATGACTATTCTGTTTCACAGAAATGTAATCGTTTACTTTTTAAGAGGTGATGAAACCTTTATTTACAGCCTATTTAGCAAATAATTATATCCATAAATGTAATCCATTACATTTATGGAGTCGACTATTTCCAGGAGGTGAAGAACGGACTATCGGCTGAGGTAAACAAATCAACTTTTTAAAGGAGAGATAGTAAATGGCAAATATACCTGTTGCAGTACAGATGTATACGTTACGAGAGGAAAGTGAAAAGGACTTTATTGGTACTTTGAAAAAGGTTTCGGACATCGGTTACCAGGGTGTGGAATTTGCTGGGTATTACGATATGTCTGCAAAGGATTTGAAGATAGTAATGGATGACCTAGGATTAATGGCAGCTTCTAGCCACATTCCTCTCGATAAACTAATGGAAGATTTAAGTAGTGTGATAGCGTATCAGCATGAAATTGGGAGTACCAAGCTTGTTTGTCCGTTTATTGCACCTCAAATGCGAACAGAGGAAGGGTATTCGGAGCTCATCCGAAGCTTGAATGACATTGGACAAGAGTGCTCGAAAGAAGGGATCACGTTATGTTATCACAATCATGATTTTGAATTAGAGAGGCTGTCGAATGGTAAAACGGCGCTTGAGACCATTTTAGATGAAACGAACCCAGAATGGGTGAAGGCGGAGTTTGATATTTACTGGCTCACTCGGGCTGGGGAAAATCCGGTAGAGTGGATGAAGCGATATCAAGATCGCACGCCTCTTGTTCATTTGAAAGACATGTCCACGGATGGGGAGCAATTCTTCGCTGAGCTCGGCACAGGAGGGGTTGACCTTAATGGAGTCCTCAATCAAGGCGATGTGTCTAACGTTGACTGGTGGATTGTTGAACAAGATAAATGTAAGCGCTCTCCTCTGGAAAGTATTGAAATGAGTATGAACTATTTCCTTAGTAAGCATTCTTGATCAGTTGCTATCTAGTCATTACTACAAATTAGGGGGTAAAGCATGAAGAAAGTAACGGCTTTATTATCAGTTTTGGTGTTGTTGCTGTTAGCGGCATGTGGGGGGAACCAGGGAGCATCTGGAAGTTCTGATTCTGGCAACGGGGATGAGAAGGTGATTGAAGTTTGGCACATTGAAACGGGTGAACGAGAAAAGCTTTTTCAGGAAGTAGCGAAGCAGTTTGAAGAAGAACATGATGGTGTGAAGGTGAAGTTACTCCAAACACCAAACGATGCTTACAAGCAGAAATTAGCTGTCTCGATGTCAGGTGGAAATCCACCAGATATCTTTCAGAGCTGGGGTGGCGGCTGGTTGAAGCATTTCGTTGATCAGGGAAATGTGCAGGATATTACTGAAAATATCGATCAAGATCATTACTTAGAAATGGCATTAAATAACGGCACATTCGATGAAGAGGTGTACGGCGTTCCATTAGGTTTATCGCTCGATGTGATTTTCTACAACAAAGAAATTTTTGAAGAGTATGACCTTGAAGAACCAAAGACGTATGAGGAATTTACTGAAGTGATTAAGACGTTGAAAAAGAATGACGTGACGCCACTTGCGTTAGCGAATAAAACGAAATGGCCAGGAGCGTACTATTTAATGAATTTTGCAAGTCGCATTGGTGGACCAGATTTATTCGAGAACGCATTTAATCGCGAAGGACGCGGTTTTGATGACCCTGCTTATGTTGAAGCGGGTGAGTATATTCAAAATCTCGTCAAGATGGATGCATTTAATGCTGGTTTTAATGGTATTCCTTACGATGAAGGACGCGGTCGACAGCTCATGTACTCCGGGCAAGCTGCGATGATGGATATGACGATTTCTTTCTTAAATAACGTGAGAGAAGAAGCTCCACAGTTCGAGGAGAAACTTGGTTTCTTCGTATTCCCGACGATTTCAGGTGGGGAAGGAAATGAAACACAAGTCGGTGGTGCCACTGGACCGGTTTGGTCAGTTGCAAAAGAATCTAAAAATCCTGATTTAGCAGCTGAGTTTATTCAAGCGTTAACGAGTAAAGAAACAGCACAGAAATTTACGGATCGCACGGGAACGCTGTCAGCTGTAAAAGATGTTGTTCCTGAGGATGAATTTGTAAAGCAGTTCTATGATGTAGCTCAGAATGCTTCTCATATTCAAATGCCTTATGACCAGACACTTCCTCCAGAGCTTGCTGAACTTCATAAAGATACGACACAGGCTCTATTCGGTCTATCAATGACGCCAGAAGAAGCAGCTAACAAAATGGAAACCAAGGCAGAAGAGCTTCTTGAATAAGTGAAGGAGGGGTGAGCCCCCTCTTTCTTATCTACAGAAGGGAGAGCTTTACATATGGAAACAGCTGAAGTGGCGAGAAGAAACGAGACGACGAGAGTGGCTCACGGAACGAAGAAGCGCAATATGAGAAAAGCACTCACGATTGGTTTATTCACAGCGCCGGCCCTTATCGTTTATCTTGTCTATGTGATTTACCCCATTTTATCTACATTAGGTTATAGCTTCTACAGCTGGGATGGAACGAATGATAAAACGTTTATTGGACTCAATAATTACATTCAATTATTTAACGATGCCGTCTTTTGGACTTCGCTTACGAACAATGCATGGGTTGTTCTGACGTCTGTCTTTGTGCAAATTCCACTTGGCATGATCATGGCGCTGATGCTGTTTGCACCAATACGAGGCATTCGCTTGTTTAGTAGCGTTTATTTTCTACCATTCTTAATGTCTACGGTTGCGATCGGCCTCTTATGGGTGTATATGTTTGACCCGATCAACGGCATTATTAATCAGATTGTGAATTTACTTGGCTTTGAAAATGTGGCATGGCTTAGTGATGAAAACACATCGTTGATTGCGATTTTGCTAGTAGTCGTTTGGCAGTTCTCACCTTTTTATATGATCCTATTTAAGGCAGCTATGGTCGGGATAGGAGAGGAACTCTATGAATCTGCCCAAATTGATGGAGCGAATTCCTGGCAGAAGTTCTTCCACATCACGTTACCTTTGCTTATGCCAACCATTGTGAGTTCATCCATTCTAGCCATTGTTGGATCCTTAAAGGCTTTTGATATTTTCTATATTATGACTGGTGGCGGACCGAATCACGCAACAGAACTGATGGGCACTTATATGTTCAAGCAGGCTTTTATTAACTTCAACATGGGCTATGCAAGTGCGATAGCGTTTCTGATGTTTCTCATTGCGCTCGTTGTTACTGTACTGATCCAAATTGTTGATTATAACCGCAAGAAGAAAGGAGCTTTCTAATGGTGCAATCACTCAGGAAGATGCCTTTGTATCTAATCGGATTATTGCTTTTGGTTTTCACAGGTTATCCATTTGTTTATATGATTTCGACCTCATTAAAAGATCAGAGCACTTTCTTTGAAAGACCATTTGCCATTTTTACCTCGATCGAGTGGGGTAACTACGCGGATGTATTCCAGATGGGGCTAACTCGTTATTTTTTAAACAGTATCCTAGTTTCGGTTGTGGCAGTTGTGGCGGTTATGTTAATTGCTGCTCTAGCAAGTTATCCATTAAGTAGAATGAATTTCAAGTTTAACCGTGGTTTGTTTCTTCTCTTCATATCAGGAATGATGCTACCAATTCATGCCACGCTTATCCCGATCTTTAAGCTGTCTCAAAATATGGGTTTGTATGATTCGTTGCTAGCTTTAATTGGACCTTATATTGCTTTCAGTTTACCGATTTCCATCTTTATTTTAACGCAATTTATGCAAGAAATTCCGAAGTCATTAGAAGAAGCGGCTAAGATTGATGGTTGTTCTCATTTCGGTATTTTTTGGCGCATTATTCTTCCGATGTTAACGCCGGCTCTTATGATGGTTTTTATCTATAATTTTATTCATCTGTGGAATGAATTTATCTTTGCGCTCGTTCTTGTATCTAGCCCTGAGAACATGACCCTACCATTAGGATTACAAGATTTCTATGGAGAGTTTTCAGTAAATGTCCCTGGTTTGATGGCGGCATTAACACTTGCGAGTCTTCCGATGCTCGTTGTGTACTTGTTCTCACAAGAAAAAGTAGTAAAAGGACTAACGGGTGGAGCGGTGAAAGGTTAGGGAACTTGGAAAGGAGTGGGAGAGTATGGAGGAAATGAAAATTGGTGTCATCGGCTGTGGCAACATTAGCGACATTTATTTAACGAATATTCGCGAATATGCGAATCTCGAAGTGGTTGCAGTAGCTGATCTGAATCACGAAAAAGCAGTTGAGAAAGCAGAGAAATATGAGATTCCTCGTGTTCTGGATGTGGACGCCCTTTTGGCAGATCCGACCATAGAACTCGTTCTTAATTTAACGATTCCTGCGGCACATGCAGAAGTTAGTTTACGCATATTAGAAGCAGGAAAGCATGTGTATTCTGAGAAACCGCTAGCGATAAAGCTTGAGGACGGGCAAAAAGTGTTAGCAAAGGCGAAGGAAAAAGGTCTTTTAGTAAGTGTTGCACCTGATACATTTCTCGGTGGTGGACTTCAGACGTGTAAAAAACTAATCGAGGATGGCGCAATCGGGGAACCAGTTGCTGCGACCGCCTTCATGCTGGGTCACGGACCGGAAAGCTGGCACCCTGATCCAGCCTTTTTCTATCGAGAGGGAGCGGGGCCGATGTTTGATATGGGTCCATATTATTTAACTGCTCTCATTCATTTAATTGGACCGATTCGTCGACTGACAGGATCGACGCGGATCACCTCGCCTGAACGGGTAATTACAAGCGAACCGAAGTCTGGAGAGACGATTAAGGTCGAGACGCCGACGCACGTTGCAGGCATTTTGGATTTTGAAAATGGCGCGATCGGTACGATCATCACGAGCTTTGATGTATGGGGAGCGAAAACTCCTTTTCTAGAAATCTACGGTACGAATGGATCGTTAAGTGTACCTGATCCGAATACATTCGGCGGTCCGGTACTAGTAAGAAACGCGGGAGAAGTTGAATGGAAGGAAGTTTCCCTTACGCATGGATCGATTGAAAATAGCCGTGGGCTTGGTGTGGCGGACATGGTGAACGCATTACGAGAAGAGCGGAAATCACGAGCAAATGGTGAACTTGCTTATCATGTACTTGAAACGATGCATGGTATACATGAATCTTCAATGGAAGGTAAGCATTATGAGATGACGAGTAAGTGCGAGCAACCTGATTCAATGCCAAGTGACATTTTATCTGAGACGATGGAGGGATAGGGAATGAAAAAAATGAAAGTAGCGGTTATCGGTTGTGGAAGTATTGCGAGACGGCGTCATTTGCCGGAGTACAATGCAGAGGAAAATGTGGAAATTGTAGCGGTTTGTGATGTGGTGAAAGAGCGCGCAGAGGAAATGGTGAGCGTGTATGGCGGCACAGCATATACTGATTATCTTACATTGCTTGAAGATGATGAAATAGATGCAGTGAGCGTGTGTTTACCAAACGCGTTGCACGCACCTGTATCAATTGCGGCATTGAAAGCAGGGAAGCACGTTCTTTGTGAAAAGCCGATGGCGACTTCAATTGAGGAAGCGAAAGCAATGAATGAGGCAGCGGAGATAAATGGAAAAAAGCTAATGATTGCTCATAATCAGCGATTCGTCGCGTCACACGTGAAAGCGAAGGAATTGATCGAAGGCGGCGAGATTGGAAAGGTCTACAGCTTCCGGACAACGTTCGGTCATCCTGGACCTGAACGGTGGAGTATTGATGGAGCGGGTAGCTGGTTCTTCGATAAAGAGCGAGCGTTTATCGGAGCGATGGGAGACCTTGGCGTACATAAATCAGATCTCATGCGCTACTTACTAGGGGAAATTGTGGAGGTTGGCGCGTTTGTAGAAACGAAGGCGAAGGATAAAACGGATGTGGATGATAATGCGGTGTGTATTCTTAAAACGGAGACGGGAGTGATTGGCACACTCGCAGCAAGCTGGTCTTACGTTTCTGGTGGCGATAACTCAACCGTAATCTATGGGGAAAATGCGGTGCTTCGCTTAGAGGATGATCCGGAGCATTCACTGGTTGTTCAGTACAAGAACGGTGACGTTGTGAAATATGAGCTTCAGAAAATCCAAACAAATGAAGCGGGCGGACAGCAAACGACGCACGTGGTTGAGAATTTCGTGGATTGCATTGCGAACGATACTGTACCAGCCGTCAGTGGTAAAGAAGGAATGAAATCGTTGCAGGTGATTCTAGCTGCACTGGAAGCGAATGAAACGAAGCGAGTAGTTGAGGTAGGGGGCGAGCGGGCGGTTATTTAGGGGGTAGGTGGTAGGTCGGTAGGTTGGTGCCTGTCACCACCCGAACTATGTCACTAAATGTCGAAGAGGCTGACGATTCATCTCGTCAGCCTGTTTTGAATTAATGAATAGAAGTTTTAGGAATAATTTTTGTGCGGGCATCTAATACTCGCTTTGCTTTTCCTTCTGAGCGAGGTATTGAGTGTGGCTCTTTCAATTGGATATCTACTGATATAAGCGTTTTCATTTTAAGAGTTTTTCCAAGACTCTCAACAAGCTTCACCGCCATAGGATGGTTAAAATTCATTTCTAGCTTCTTATAAAACTCCTGCTCTACTTCGACATGCAAGGTTACGTGATCTAAGTGGCCTTTTTTCTGCAAGTGGATTTGATAGTGCGGAACGAGTTCTTCTAGATTACATATATACCGTTCGATTTCAGAAGGAAAAACGTTAACTCCTCTGATAATGAGCATATCATCGATACGTCCTTTTACACGGCTCATTCTTGTGGTTGTTCTGCCGCAAAGACACTTTTCTCTCGTAATGGATGAGATGTCGCCTGTTCGGTATCTTATTATTGGAAGAGCTTCTTTTGTAAGGCTAGTGAAAACCAGTTCGCCGTATTGTCCCTCGTCGACTTGATCGAGAGTATCAGGGTTAATGATTTCAGCGATAAAATGATCGTCTGCGATGTGGAGGCCATTCTGACATTCTTCACATTCCATTGCAATGCCCGGTCCCATTACTTCACTTAATCCATAAATGTCCGATGCTTTCAAATGGAATAATTTTTCGATCTGAAATCTCATTTCTTCCGACCATGGCTCAGCGCCAAGAATGGCGTATTGTAATGAGGTTGAAGCTGGATCAATGCCTTGCATCATCATCGCTTCTCCAATGTTAAGGAGATAGGATGGAGTGGAGCAAATGATTCTGGGCTTAAAATCTTGAATTAGGGTAATTTGATTAGCTGTATTTCCGCCTGATATTGGGACTGTTGCGCAGCCAAGTCGCTCTGATCCTGCATGGAGACCGAGACCACCTGTGAACAGTCCATATCCGTAGGCGTTGTGAAGGATGTCTCCCTTTTGTCCGCCTGCGAGTGTGATCGATCTTGCAACAATATCGGCCCAATTTTGAATATCATTCTTAGTATAAGCGACTACGGTAGGTTTACCGCTCGTCCCTGATGAAGCATGGATGCGGACAACTTCGTCCATAGGACAGGCTAGCATCTTGAAAGGGTAATTTTCTCTTAAGTGATGTTTCTTTGTGAATGGAAGTCGTTGCAGGTCGTCGAGTGACTGGATATCATCTGGGGTAATATGTATGTTCTTAAAAGTCTCGTGGTAGAAAGGGATGTTCTGATAGGCGTGCCTGACTGTTCGTTTTAATCCTTCTAATTGATGGGCATGCATCTGCTCGGTATTCCACGTTTCTCGTTCTGAGTAAATTGCCATACGGTTACCTCCTTGTATGATACAAATTAAACGACTGCGAGTATAAGTGTCATATTAAAGGTACCTTTTTATGGAAGAATGGTCAATGAGATTTAGTAGAATTGTGTCTTTGGTCGTGGTGTGGAGGACGGTGCCTGTCACCGCCCGATATATGAAAGAATTTGTCGAATGTTTCTCTCTTCACTATTGTTTTGATATTAGGCAGTTATAAAAGAGGGATATGCTGTTTAGTAGCGAACTTTGTTAGGAGTTATACCATAACAAAATTCATATTAAAGGAGATGGTTTACCTTGTCGTTTATCGAAGTGAACGAAACACCGCTCTATTATGAAGATTATGGTCCAAAGGATGCACCGGTTTTGGTATTTAGTCATTCGTTATTCTTTAACTCAGATATGTTTCAACATCAGGTGGAGCATTTTTCGAAAGATTATAGAGTCATTTGCTATGACCACCGCGGTCAAGGGAATAGCGGGAGGTCTTCTTTAGAAAACCTCGATATGGATACGCTTACAAATGATGCTGCTGCGTTGATTGAAAGTCTTGGGATTGAGAAGTGTCATTTTATCGGTAATTCGATGGGTGGTTTCATAGCTCTAAGACTTGCGGCTAGAAGGCCGGATCTTCTTCATTCGTGCGTTGTTCTTGGAAGCTCTGGTGAAGCAGAGTACAAGAAAGAGGAGTTCCAGCCGCTTGTTACACAGCTTCAGAAGAATGGAGCGGAGGAAGTTGTGGATACGCTGATGTACATCATGTTTGGTGATGCATCGCTTGGGTCGATGGAATTCGAAAGAGAGCGTAACTACTGGAGAGATTATATGAAAAAACTTGGGCCATCCATAGGAGATGCGGCTCACCAGGTTATTCATCGAAAGAGTGTGCTTGAGGAGCTGGAAGGCATAACCGTGCCGGTTCTTGCTGTTGCAGGCGAGCAAGATCATGCGTATACGATTAAACTGTCGGAAAACATTGCGAAAGCAGTTGAGAATGGACGATGCGAGGTAATTGGGAGAGCGGGTCATTCGGTAGCGCTTGAGAAGTCTACGGAAGTGAATAAGGTATTAGAGAAGCATCTTGTAAGGTTAAAGGTTCGTCAGGGAACTTAAATATTTATACTTACTGGAGAGAATTCTCCATCTAATGTTTGGAAGAATTTTATTTCATAGAATGATTTTGAGAGCCTCGGTTTGATCGAGGCTCTCTTTTTATTTGGGGTAGAAACAATTAGGATGTGATCGGAAGATAGGGGAATAATGTGATGGTATTTGTAGCAAAATAATTAGGTAGGTATACCATTTGTTGGGAGGTTTTTAGTGATGTGGAAGAAAAGAAACGGTTTTTGGAGTATAGTGACTGCTGCTCTCCTATTGCTTACTTTTTCTACGAGATCAAGAAGAGGAGCTAGAAAAGCCATTCTTAAAGGAGCGGACGCAGCGATTGACTTAACGGATCAATGGAGAGGAAAGGCTTCTAAAACGACTAAGAGAAGTGAACGTGGAAAAGATGATATCGAAGTGGCACGATATCCTTCGTATGTAGGTTATGAAGCGAATCGAGGATTAAACGACCGAAAGGGTGCGGAGAAGGTTCGTAAAGTAAACCCCACTCGCTTCAAAAACGCTAAAAACGTTATGAACGATGAAGTGATGCCTTACCATATGGCGGAGATTGCTGAGGAGTTCGATTTAGATTAAGAGGTGCCTGTCACCGCCCGAACTGTGCAACTATTTGTCGAATGAAAACAGAGCCCGCTCTCGCAGAGAGAAGGGCTCTGTTTGTGTATGATCGACCTACTGCGAGAATAAGTTAGGGCTTTAATAAGATGCCATCTAATATCTTGTCCCACATCAACGTGTTATCTGGTTGGTTAGGGACTTTTAGAATACAAATATCCTCCATCGGAACGTGTGTATCCTGAACGATTTCGAGGTGTGGATCAGGGGTGAGCATGAGAATTTGAAATGATCCGTTGACGCATTTCTTTAATGTTTGTTGCATTTCGATCGCTTCTGCATGGTTACCAGACCATCTGATAAATAGAATGGAGGAAGCCTGTTGTAATTGCAGAAGAAATCGTTCAATCCGTCGCTCTAGCTTCTGGCGATAGGCCGGATAGGTATCGTTCCATTCTTTATTAGGAAGAATGGGGAAATCATGAACGGATAGCATATTATTATGCGTATCTTGAACAAAATAAGCTTTTGAATTTTGAGCAACTTCGTTATCGTCGAGGAAGTTTGCTTGTCCATCTATGCGTTGTAAATTTTCTAGTAACATGAAATCCTTAAACTGATTTTGAATCACTCGATTAATGTCAGATAGTTTCGGAGTAACAATCCAGTCAAAAGGCATTGAAAATTTCCTTAAGTGATTTCTTCTTAGATGACCTGCAGGACTGCATGAACTACCCAAACTCACGATAAGATCGTACGGTTTTTTAACCTCGTCTAAATTCAATAAAGCACCTCCTATAAAATGAATTACTACTAGTAGATGCTTTATTGATCGAGTTGGTTTGTGTTGGTACCTAAAATGTTGATAAGTGGATATTGAAATCGAAGTAAAGGAAGATTTCTATTCCACTTCCACCGCAACTGCCCTTACAGGTGATCCATCCAATCCTTCAAGTTTTAACGGCAGTGCAATGATGAGCGGATTTTCAAAATCGATCTGGTCAAGGTTACATAGATTCTCTCCGATAATACCATTGTTGGACGTAATGGCTTCATGAACTGGAAATGTTGAACCACCTGGTTGATCAACATTAAGCGCATCAACAAAGAAAGTGGTGACGCCTTTTTCTAGTAGTGTATTAATAATCTCGACGGATAGGTAAGGGTAGTTAAAATAAGTCTGTGTTCTTAGATGTTTTGACCAGCCTGTATGGAAAAGAGCGATCGTTCCTGGAACGATGCTATCGATTTGGTGTGCTACATCGTTTAATGTGATTTGTTCGCCTGGCTCTTTGCCTGTTACATCAATGACGTGACCGGGTCCCATCACTTTCATTAAACTCGATTGATCGATGGGGTCGCCATCTTTCTGGAAGTGGAAAGGGGCATCAAGGTGTGTGCCGGTATGTGTGCCGATATTCATTTGGGTCACCTGATATCCGTCTTTGTCATGCTCCGCTACAGGATAGATGTTCGGTTTCGGATCACCTGGGAAAACAGGCGTGTCGTTATTAACTGGAATCGAGAGATCAATGATTTTTTTGAAATTCATATGTGCCTCCTCCTTCTTAAACAAACGTTTGATTAAAGGTGAAAATAGCAGGATACGTCTACAGTCTTTCCTTTTCTTCAGTTTGTCATGAAGTTTGTTTGATCACAAGCTATGCCGTGATTGAGTCTCTTCCGACATTCCTGTAAAATACCTAATCAGACAAACGACGAAAAGGTGTAAGATATGAAATCAATGATTGTAATCGGATCTGGTATTTTAGGAGCATCAACGGCTTATCATCTGGCGAAGCAGGGAGCGGATGTGATGCTCGTTGATCGGAAAGACGCAGGACAGGCGACAGAAGCGGCGGCTGGGATCGTATGTCCATGGCTAACGAATCGACGCGGAGGGGCTTTCTATCGCCTCGTTGAAGCTGGGGCGCGTTATTATCCGGAATTAATTGAAGAGTTGAGAAAAGATGGCGAAATGGATACGGGCTACGCTCGCGTTGGCGCGATCAACATTTATTCAGGTGAGACGAAGCTTGAGAGAAAGCTTGCGCTTGCGATGGAGCGACGAAAGGATACGCCTGAAATGGGAGAGGTGTCACGGCTTTCAGCTGCTGAAACAAATGCGCTGTTTCCTCCGCTTTCAGATCATTACGCCGCTGTTCATGTGAGTGGGGCAGCACGTGTAAATGGCGGAGCTTTACGAAATGCACTCATTCGAGGAGCAAAAAATCACGGTGCGAAGGTGATTCATGGGGATGCCTCACTTTTATGGGATGATGTGAAGGTCAACGGAGTCGAGGTGAATGGCGAGAACTATTTTGCGAACAATGTGATTGTCACTGGAGGAGCTTGGGCGCGTGAACTGCTTCAGCCACTTGGGATGAAGTTCCTCGTTTCACCTCAAAAAGCCCAGATTGTGCATCTCGATCTGCCTGAAACGGATACAGGAAAATGGCCAATCGTCATGCCACCTTTTATTCAATATTTCCTTCCGTTTGAAAATGGGCGAATTGTCATCGGGTCCACACAGGAAGATCAGGCTGGCTTTGATCTGCGCGTTACGATGGGTGGTGTTCAGCATATTATTGATCGTGCGTTGAAAGTAGCTCCGGGTCTATCGGATACCACGTATGTGGAGACGAAGGTAGGCTTCAGGCCGTTTACGCCAGGGAATGTTCCGATTGCAGGAGCGGTTCCTCGTGTGAGAGGACTGTTGGTGGCGAATGGTCTTGGAGCTTCGGGATTAACGAGTGGACCGTTTCTTGGCGCTGAGCTTGCGCGGTTGGTGCTTGGGGAGAGGAATGAGTTGGATCTAGGAGAGTATCATCCTGGGAGTGCGTTTGGGTGATTTGTCTCGTTTGTGGAGAAGAATTTAATAAATGACCGAAAAATAAAAATATTCAAAAGAAAACCTTTTCATCCAAGGGAGCTTCCTATATAATGGGAAAATCTCTGAGGTATGAAGGGGTTTCTTTTGTATGGTTTTTTGAGATTCGGAAATAGTGCTTAGCTTATTCATCTCTACATAAATCGAAAGGAGCTTTTATAACAATGACGACTGATTACTTACATTATCCCTATGCTTCTCAGCGCATGACAACAGTAGCGAACAAAGGAATGGTGGCCACCTCCCAGCCGCTAGCGGCACAGGCAGGACTAGATCTGTTGAAAAAGGGAGGGAATGCGATTGATGCGGCGATTGCGACTGCAGCAGTATTGACGGTAGTGGAGCCGACGTCAAATGGGATCGGCGGAGATGCGTTTGCTCTTGTTTGGACGAAGGGAGAATTGCACGGTTTGAATGGAAGTGGACCATCGCCACAATCGATCTCCATTGATTCAGTCAAAGAACGTGGGTATAATGAAATTCCGAAATACGGTTGGATTCCTGTTACTGTGCCAGGCGTTCCGGCATCGTGGGCTGCTTTGTCGAAACGATTTGGGAAACTTTCCTTAAAAGAGGCACTTGCACCGGCGATTCACTATGCTGAGGAAGGTTTTCCGGTTTCTCCGATTTTAAGTAAGTTTTGGAAGAATGCTCATGCGCATTTTGAAAAAGAGTTAAAGAAAGAAGAGTTTCAGCACTGGTTTGAAACGTTTGCGCCGGACGGGCGTCCGCCTGAAGTAGGCGAGGTTTGGAAGTCGAAGGGTCATGCGGAGACGTTAAGGCAAATCGCAGAAACCGATGCCGCTTCTTTTTATAAGGGAGAAATTGCAGATAAGATTGATGCTTTTTCGAAAGCGTATCATGGGTATTTGACGAAGGAAGATCTTTCGGCGTTTACGCCTGAGTGGGTCGATCCGATTTCGGTTCAGTATCGCGGATATGACGTTTGGGAGATCCCGCCAAATGGGCAGGGACTAATCGCGTTGTCTGCGCTGAATATCGTAAAAGGGTTTAAGTTTGATCATAAAGATTCCGTCGATACCTATCATAAGCAAATTGAAGCGATGAAGCTCGCTTTTGCCGATGGACAGAAGTACATTACTGACGAGCAGGAGATGTCAGTCGCGGTTCAGGATTTGCTCTCGCCTGCATACGGTGAAAGTCGCCGTCAGTTAATTGGTGATGAAGCGATTTTGCCATCTCCTGGCCAGCCTCCAAAAGGCGGTACTGTCTATTTAGCGACGGCTGATAATGAAGGAAACATGGTCTCGTTTATTCAGAGTAATTATATGGGCTTTGGTTCAGGACTTGTGGTGCCTGGCACCGGGATTGCGCTCCAAAATCGCGGGCATAATTTTTCGATGGAGCCTGAGCATGACAATGCGCTAAAAGGTGGAAAGCGGACGTATCACACGATCATTCCTGGGTTTCTCAGTAAAGATGGTAACGCGGTTGGACCGTTTGGTGTGATGGGGGGCTTTATGCAGCCGCAGGGTCATTTACAGGTGATTACGAATCTGATTGATTTTCATTTAAATCCGCAGTCTGCCCTTGATGCGCCGAGGTGGCAGTGGGTTGACGGGAAGCGTGTGTGGGTGGAGTCGACTTTCCCACCTCATCTTGCCGAGGCGCTTAGCCGAAAAGGTCATCAAATTGAAGTTCAGTTGGAAAAGGGTGCGTTCGGCCGCGGACAAATTATCTGGCGTGATCAGCAGTCAGGTACTTTATTTGGAGGCACAGAATCAAGAACAGACGGAACGATCGCCGCTTATTAAAAGGGGCGGGAGGTTTCGGAAGGTGGTGGGTCATGCAACAGTGGCATCTTTTTCTCGCTTTTTTTAGAGTGGGAATGCTTGGGTACGGAGGAGGACCTTCTTCTATTCCACTGGTACATAAAGAGGTAGTTGAGAAATATAAATGGATGGATGACGATGAATTTGCGGACATTCTCGCTTTAGGAAATTCACTTCCTGGTCCAATTGCGACAAAAATGGCGGGATATATTGGGCATAGAGTGGCAGGGATAACAGGGATGCTGAATGCGGTGCTCGCAACGATTGTTCCGACGATTGGGATTATGATTTTCTTGCTAACGTTTCTTTCCACATTTCGAGAGAAGGCGTGGGTGGAGGGAATGACTCAGGCCGTCGTTCCAGTCGTTGGCGTTATGCTAGCGGTTTTAACGTATGATTTTTTCAGAAAAGCACAGGGCAATTTAGGGTGGATTTTAACAATTGCGTTGACGGTTGCTTCTTTTTTATTTATTGAAATTGCGGGGATACATCCGGGAATTGTAATAGGATGTTTGCTGCTTTATGCGTTGCTTAAACCGACTCGTAGTGATGGGAAGTCCAATGATGATCAGGTGAGAAAGGAGCCATCCTCATGATTTACTGGGATATCTTTGTTGCGTTTTTCATACCTGGAATCGTTGGTTACGGCGGTGGACCTGCTTCCATACCGCTTGTAGAAAATGAAGTTGTTGGTCGGTTCGGTTGGATGAGTGTGAACGAATTTAGTGAAATGCTAGCGATGGCCAATGCGCTACCTGGGCCAATTGCGACGAAAATGGCAGGTTACATAGGGTTTCAGCAGGGAGGGGTTCTTGGCGCATTTGTTGGTGTGTTTGCGACAGTGGCACCTTCGCTCGTTCTGATGATTGTCCTACTGAGTTTATTAAATCGGTTTAAGAACTCACCAAAAGTGAAGAAAATGACGGCCCTCATTCGCCCGACGATTGCGATCTTGCTTGGCGTGATGGCATTTCAGTTCTTTGCTAGTTCATATGAAGGTACGGGGCTGGTTCAAACAATCTTTCTGATTGTGGCTAGTTTTGTATTAATGGAGAAGATGAAAGTGCATCCGGCGTTTGTGATTGTCGGGGCACTGGCGTATGGGGCAGTGTTTCTGGGATAGGAGCGGGTTCGCTGGATCGCGAGTTAGCGAGTGCCTGTCACCGCCCGAATTAGCACGAATCAAGTCGAGTTTTGCGTTAGAACGATTTCTTTTTAGAAGGAATCGTTTTAACGCATTTTTTTAATGTGGATTTAAGAAGAAGGAAGTCTTGCCATGCAAGGTTGCAGTTTCATACGAGTAGGCTTAAAATATGAGTATACTCATAAATGAGCGCAGTCATAAATTAACTGAGCTGTTAGGAGGTTATGATGAGCGGACTACGTGAACAAAAGAAGCAGGAAACGAGAAAGACGATCATGGAGGTAGCGAAAGGTCTTTTTCTTGAAAAAGGATATGAAGCGACATCAACAGAGCTTGTAGCTAGGAGGGCCGGGATCGGTTCAGGAACGTTATTTAATTACTTTCCTTCTAAAGCAGAGCTTCTCGTTGAAGTGATGCGAGCGGAATTTACAGGTATGGAAGAGAGGAAGGATCTAAGTTTTGAAGTTCAGGAGACAGCTGAAGCTACCGTTCGAAATTATTTAACGAAGCGTTTGGAAGGCTTCAGTTTGCTAGAGAAGAAGCTTTTTCGAGAATTGATTGTGGCATCATTGAATGCTTATCAAAGTAAACCAGAATTCCTGCAGAGCTTGATGCAGCTCGATTTTATGTTTATTGAAGAGCTGGTTGAACTTCTTAAGGAAGTAAGGCGACTAGGTAAGCTTCAGGATCATTTCGAAGTAGAAATTGCCGCTGAGCTTATTTATAGCTCAGTGATGTTTGAAACGCTTATTTACCTTTACCATGAGGAGCGCAGTCTTGAAGAAGTGTTAGAGCAAACGGGTCGTAAGCTTACATTTATTTTAAAGTGAGGTGAATCTTGATGGACGTATGTATTGTAGGTGGCGGTATTGCAGGGTTAACCCTTGCCTATTGTTTGAGTGAAAGAGGAGATCAAGTCACGATTGTTGAGAAATCTCCTTCGATACGAACGGAAGGGTATATGATTGATTTCTTTGGAGCAGGTTATGACGTGGCTGAAAAGCTGGGCATGCTCGATGATTTAAGGCGTATTCATTATCCAATTGATTCTCTTTCTTTTTTGAAGGGAAATGGCTCGGAAAAATACAGGATTTCCTATCAATCTCTACGTGAGTTATTAAACCAAAAGCACTTCAATTTTATGCGGGGAGATCTTGAGACAGTGCTTTATGAGAAGGTTCGAGAACAGGTTACGTTTCGGTTTGGTGTATCTCCAGAGCGAATTGAACAGGATGCGGAAAAGGCACATGTGATTCTCTCAGATGGTATAAAGCTTACATGTGATTTAGTTGTAGGTGCGGACGGTATGCGATCGAAAGTGCGCTCTCTTTTGTTTAAGGAAGAGAAGGAGCCAATTCGCTACATGGGTTATTATACAGCGGCTTATATTGTTGAAGACCCTGCTTTTCGTGAAAAAATTGATAAGAATTTTTATACGTATTCGGAACCGAATCGCCAGGTTTCTGTCTACCCGATTCGAGGCAATAAAGTGGCGACGTTTTTCTTATATCGCTATCCGGAACAACAGGGACATGTGCAAAAGGAAAAAGCACTGGAGCAACTGAATGAATATTTTGGTCATATGAATTGGATTGTTCCAGATTTGCTCGAAGCAGGCAAAGAGGCGAAGGATTTTTACTTCGATGAGGTGTCGCAAGTAGGATTATCCCAGTGGCGAAACGGCAGGATTACTTTTGTGGGTGATTCCTGTCAGTGCATTTCGTTACTAGCCGGGCAGGGTGCTTCCATGGCGATGGCGGGGGCATATACGCTTTCAAAATCGCTTGATCAACATCCCAATAATTTGGAAGCTGCGCTTACGGATTATGAACGGTCGCTCCATCCGGATATCGATAAGCTTCAGAAGTCGGCTAGAAGGTTTGCGAGCTTCTTCTTGCCTTCTTCCTGGTGGGGGATTTTTGTAAGGAATGTATTGACGAGAGTATCGGTATGGCCTGGCGTGAGGAAGTTAGTGAACTTTAGTACGGTGAGGCTACCGAAGTGAGTTTGCGTGAGTTCGCAAGTCGCGAGTGCCTGTCACCGCCCGGAATAGCGCAACTATTGTCGAATATTGAAAACCCCAGCTAAAATTAGTTGGGGTTTTCAATATTAAATACTAATAATTTACTGTAATACGGAGGTGTCATCATACGAATATCTCAGCTATTATCGAAAAAAATTGATCTTACTAGTTGTTGGCTTTCCTTACCTAGGAGGCAATACTGCAGTAGGTACTTGATTATTCTTGATTACCGTTTTAAGAAGTCCACTTGGTGTATCTTGGTTTTCGGATAAGCATTCAAGATCTCCGAAGGTAAGAAAACTATCTTTTGCGCGGGATACCGCTACATTTAATAAACTAGCATTTGAGTCAATGAAATAACAACCATCATCTCTTCCGTATACTGTGGACATAAGGATGATTTTTCTTTCTCCTCCTTGAAAGGTATGGACAGTGCCTACACTAATATTTTCCCTAACTGAAAGTGGTAAAGCCTTTTTGATTTTGGAAACTTGCATCTTAAATGGCGTAATTATACCTAAAAGATTATTAGGGTTTTCATTTGGATAAGCCATTTTAATAAGATCGAAATTTTCTTCTATCCAATTAGCGAGTTCAGTTGCTTCATAATGATTTATTCTACTTCCGGAACTTTTCTTGGATTTTTTTGAAGTTATTTGATAGTGACCGATATAAGGAATCGAAAGGGCTCTTAAAGAATTCTTTTCATCCAAGTCACCTGAACCCCTTGATGGCTCCAAGTTCCCTCTGTAAACCAGCTTGTTGCAATAATCTATGATTTCATCATAGCACCTTCGATGTTCGCTTAGAAATAAACCTCTTTCTTTATTCTTTTCATAATAACAACTTTTTGCGGCCACTTTCATCACACTTGATTGGGATGTATTTAGTCCGTTTTTTCTCAAATTATCAAATTCACTTTTCTTGGTTATGAGCCCTGAAGAGTGTGCGAGTGAAAGATCTAATCCAGGGGAAATGTTCCAAACTGGCTCTATTTGATACACATCTCCAACGACAATTGCCCGCTTAGCGAGAGCAAAAGAGCAGGCAGCTATTTCAGGACTTACCTGTCCGGCTTCATCCACAATTAGTAAGTCAATTTCATTATAGAGATAGTAATCATTACTTCCATTATATGCAAGCAATAATTTTGGAAGTTGGAAAAACGTCATAACATAGCAAGGAGTGATCATACTTAAATTATTATGGAATTGGTTTAGTATATTTTCGAAATTTTTCCCTTGTTGTTTTTCCGTTAACCGTTTCTCTAATATCCATTTGCATTCAAAATAGTGAACAGAAAGCCAGAAAGAAGAGTATCGAATGGTCGTATCGAGAAATTTATTGATCTTGTCTAGAGAATGAATTTCTTCGACTTCTTTATTGTGAGTATAGTAATAAGTGATTTGGTTTAGTAACCCGCGGTAGGTTGTCTTTATGTTTGTTATTTTCTCAAATAGTAGTTTCTTCTCGTGCATTTCTTCTCTTAATTTTTGAGAATAGTTACCGTAATAATCCAGAATATCTTCTCTTGTCATGGCATCATTTAGAGGCATTTCATCATGATTCAAATGAAGTTTTATTAGAGATTTCACATGACGTTTGGAAGCAGGAAGAAAGGGAAGAAGTCGGAATAAAAATGGGGTTTTCATGAAAATCATATCCCATTCACTTACTCTTGATTGATTGTATTCTATTTGATTTACTATATCCTCTTGATCTGATTCAATTTGACTTAGGAAAGTGTCCATACTAATAGGCTCAATACATAGTTCTTCATATTCTTTATAAAGCTCTATAAACATTTTTTGTACTTGATTCAAATGGAGTAATTGATCGTGTATTGCGTTTTTACATTGCTGAACGGTTGTAAACTTGGTTTGAAAAAATTCACTGCACTCATTAATCATATTCTCATAAGAAGATTGTAAGTTTTCTTCACTTTCGACGTTAGTAAAGAAGTTTTCACCCTTCGCATTGGTATAATGAAAATTCTTACTCAGGGCTTCTTTTTCTTTGCTCTTCGAAGGGAAATATACTGCGAAACTATCGACTCCTGTTATCCACCTTTTCTCGAGGTTATGTTCTTTCCACTGTCTTTTTATTTCGCCAAATGATTCAATAATATTTGTAACTGCCTGGTTGTTTGTTGAAGAAGCCACAATTAAAGGAGCCTTTTCTTTCTTTAAAGCTTTTTCAACATATAGGTTTGCTACTATAGATTGTAACAACGTGGTTTTTCCAGTGCCGGGTGGTCCATTAACTGCCAGTATATCTCCGTTTTTCATATGATTAAAATGATTTACACATTCTCTTTGAGAAGGTGAGAGAGGGTATTCCCCGCCCATTTGAGCAACGTGGTTCATCATTTCATATGATGAGTTTTGAATGAGTTCCTTCTGAGGGCTGAATTTTGTATTAATAAAGTTTTTAAACAGTGGTACATTATCTAAGTTACTATTCAATAAATGATCATAAAGGGAAAGAATACTTCGGTTAGCGTTGACTGTTTTATCTTCAAAAATAAAAATATTTTTATTAAGGTTAATATTCCCAACTATTAAATCCATAATAGAGGATTTGGTAACCTGTTCATACATATCTTTGGCAAAATGAAAATAGGTTGTCCAAGATACATCATTAGTTAGTTTATGGAAGTTGTGACTTAAGAAATCATCAAAATCACTCAGGTGACCTATCGCTAGCTCTTCTTCTAGAATTGGGTAAAGATGTTCTCTTGGAATCCACGGGTATTTTCCTTCAGGAGGATGTAAATTTCCATTCTCATCCAAGGTTGCTGGAACATAAAATATACCAGTCAAATCATCGGTGTCGGAGCTTCTTTTTTCTTGAGCTATAAATTCAGTTTTAATCGTTTTTGCTACTATAATAATATTTAATAGATTAGGTTTATTTTTTTTTGTCTCAAAGAACTTCTTGGAAACTTCAACATCGATTTTTCCATTAATAAAGTCTTGTTTGTTCACACTTTCAAAAGTTTCATTTTTAAAGTCTATTTTAAGTTTTGCTGCGAGACTATCTTGAAAATAGTTTGTTATTTTTATATCTAAACCTATGTTCATAAATTCACCTCTGATATTTTGGGTAAAAATGGTACTTGTGATTTAATAAACTATATCATAGAATCCCAACGTGATAGAAGTAACAAAATAAAAGAAAAACCCTGAGTGATTTAACCTATGGGCTTCTCTTAGTCATACCTCAGTTTATTCGACTGGAATTAACTTCACCGGTCCCAGGGTTTCGATCATATCCCCATCACTGGTGAAGAAGACGAAATCCCCCGTTCCAACAATGCTGTCTCCTAGTATGGTGTTTACTGTCGGTAATCCACTTGGGTTATAAACGAAGAAGTTTGTGCCTTCTCCAACGTTCGTTACTTGATACCGACCTTCTGGGATATCGCTGCCAACAATATATTGTCCGGCGCTGAGTTTAATAGGTTCTTCGTTTTTCTTTACAATGGTTTCTTCGAGTTGATCAATCTCCTTTTTCTTTGCTTTGATTGTGTCATCTAGTGTGCTCACTTTATCCTTTTTCGCTTTAATCATCTTCAAGCTTGCTCATTTCTTTTTTCGTGCTTTCTTTTTCTTTTTTTAACTTTTCAATATCTGCAGAGACATTTTCCTTCTCATCGAGTAACTTTTTTACTTCCTCAGCTTTTACTTTAGCTTCTTCTAGATTCTGAGTTTCAGTCGCAAGCTTCTCTTCTGTACTGCTCATTTCATTTTGAATCGATAGAAGCTTCTCACCTTCTTCTTTCGCTGCCTTTTCAGATTCAGTAATCTCTGCTTTGATTTTCTTCAAATCCTCGGTGTAGTTTTCTTCAAGATCCGCGTTCCCAATTAACACTCCGATTAAAACGCTAACAAGGATGGTTGCGATTGCACCTCCAATGGAGAGGGTAAGGATTAGGCCTTTTTTCAACACACATTCCTCCGAACATGTCTTAGTAAGCTACTATCCTATATATATTGCTGGGATAGGTCATTTATCACATAAAATGGCGAGTCTGTGTTTCGGAGGGACATGCTATACTGTGAAAAAAGTCGTTTTACAAGAGTGTAAGGAAAGGATGAGAGATGGTGATTTTCCAAATAAAAGTGAGCCTAATTGAGATGAAATCAAAGATTTGGAGACGATTTGAGGTAGATGATTCGATCTTTCTTAGTGAGCTACATGAATACATACAAATTGCTTTTAATTGGTCGAACGCACATCATCATTATTTTATTATGGATCATCGCGATTTATTTACATTAGGTGATGAAGAAAGTGAATTATTCATTGGTCCCACACAAGTAGATTCTCTAAACGCTGGAATGGAAATGCGTGATGAACGTAAAGTTCGGCTTTTGGAT
Source organism: Pseudalkalibacillus sp. JSM 102089 (assembly GCF_041366475.1). NCBI lineage: Bacteria > Bacillati > Bacillota > Bacilli > Caryophanales > Fictibacillaceae > Pseudalkalibacillus > Pseudalkalibacillus sp. JSM 102089. The sequence goes on along the minus strand of NZ_JBEWYW010000002.1, from coordinate 226,372 downwards.
GTTTTAAATGAGGAGCAGGTTTCATTAACATACGTTTATGGTTCGGAGGAGAAATGGCAGCATGAGATTTTTCTGGAAAAAGCGTTTAGCGGTCGGAAGGATGCAACTTTTCCAACATGTTTAATGGTTTATAAAGGCGCACCTGAAGAAGGGAAGCGAGATCAGTATGAGCAAGGAAAAATGCTTTCTGCAGGTGAGATGAAGCGTATTAATGAGCAACTTGCTGTTTTTAGGGAGAGTGAGGTAGGTGAGCATGATTTGTGGAAAGAGCTTTTTGAACTTACGATGGTCTATAGAAAGCTTCAACCTTGGAAGTGGATTCATAGCAACGAGATGTTCATTGTAGAAATACCGGGAACGGGTGAAGTTGCTTATTGTTCAGTGCTCGGGATGAATGGGCAGCACTTTGGGCTTGGCGTCCACCTTGGTAATGACGGTCTTGCTTATAAAATGGCGGTAAGGGATGGCCGTGATGATATTCAGACTGTAATTGAATATGAGCGTAGCTTGTTGCTGGCGTTTCAGGCTCGCGATGAGTTAAAGACAGAGGATCTTCGGTGGATTAAAAAGCTGGGGCTTCGTTTTCGTGGTCGGCAGGAATGGCCGGTTTTTAGAAGTATGTCGTCCGGATATTATCCGTGGCATTTTTCTCGAAAGGAAGTACGGACGTTTTGTGAGATCTTAAAGCAAGCGATTCACGTGGTAGAAGAGACGGAGAAGAATGACGCCTACTTGTTAAAAGGTTATGATGGGCGGTGGCGTGCACGGTTGCTGGAGTCAGGTCAGTGGGTAGATGGCGTGATGAATGCTGTTATAGAACCTGAAGAGGAAGAGGTGGTGCTGATTTCCGAGATTGAAATGAGGCGGATTCAGAAATATAGACAGGTGAAAATGCGTCTTGAGTTTGCATCATACTTTGAAGAAGAAGCGATTCAGGAAAGAGATGGAGAACGTCCGTTTTTTCCGAATGTTGTTCTTGGGGTTGAAGATGAAGGGGCTATGATCGTTTATTATCAGGTATTTGAGAGAGTTGATTATGGAAAACAGCTACAGGCAGCACTAGTAGAAATGCTTAATAAACTCGGTTTCTTGCCAGCTGAAATCTGTGTGGATTCAGAACGAATAGCACTCAAGATCTCAGCTCTGACATCCAAAGTCGGTATTAGATTAGTGCGTGTTAATCGTCTACTTAATGTGGAAGAGGTTAGGCGGTGACAGGCACTGCCCGATGTTTGTCCTTATTTGTCGAACAGGTGTTATATCAAAAAGGGATCCTAGCCTCAAGAATGGCACTACTATTTTAAAGCGAGCTCCTTTTTAGCTATAATGAATGTATGAACCGAGCCAAACATTTGGCGGCGTAAGAGGAGAGGCTTATATGTCATCAGATAAACTGAACCATAATAAAGGGGAAGCGCTATACCTTCAAATAAAAGACGTTCTGATCAAACGAATTCAAACGGGTGCCTGGAAGCCGAATACGTTGATTCCTACTGAGCAGGATCTCATCAAAGAATTTGATGTAAGTCGAACGACGATCAGGCAGGCGATTTCGATTCTTGTGCAGAATGGCTTGTTAGAGAAAAAGCAGGGGCGAGGAACGGTAGTCAAACCACAGAATTTGATCGGAAATCTTGGGAAGCTTAGGGGCTTCGCTGAAGAAGTGCTGGAACGTGGACAAACTCCCCATTCAAAGGTACTGAGATCAGAATTTCGTGATGACCTTTACCATGAGAATGATATGTTAAAGGTAAAGGAAGGTGAGCCGATCCTGCTTGTGGAGCGGATTCGCTTTGCTGATGAGGTGCCGATAGCTCTTGAACGAACGTGCTGGCCAAAGGAAATTGGCGAGATTTTAATTAAATTTGATCTTAATCAGGCGATGTATTATGAAGTACTTGAACAACATCAATATTATCTCAAAAAAGCGAGTGAGCGAATCACGGCCATTAACGCCACGATCATCGAAGCAGACGCACTTGGTATTCGCCCTGGTGAAGCGCTCCTGGAAATGACGCGTCTAAGTCTTGGTATAAATGATCATCCGATCGAATATACGAAAACGAAGTACCGGAGCGATCAATATCACTATAATATTGAGCTTGAGAGATAGAGTGAGGTCAGGAAATAAATACATCACTTATTGATAGTAATAACTGTGAACGATAAATGAAAAAGGGTTTGCTCTTCATTTGGAGAGCAAACCCTTTTTTTGACTAGCCTATTTTATTGGTTTAGTTCATCTGCTTCGCAACATGACCCTCATCAAATTCTTCAAGATGCATGAGTTTTTGTAGCTTCTTAGAAAGCAAGAGCAGGATCACACCTAAACTTAGAGCAGCGACACCTAAGTAAATAAAGATTTCAAGGTAGCCTGCTGATGTTGTGAGGGAAGCGATGTACCCTGCAAGGTAGTTAGCAGCAGCGTTACTTAGGAACCAAACACCCATCAATAGTGAAGCGATCTTCACTGGAGACATTTTACTAACTAGAGAAAGTCCGATTGGTGAAAGCGATAGTTCGCCAAGTGTATGGAAGAAATACGTCACAATCATAAATAACATACTAGCTTTTACTGCAATGTTACCTTCATCACTACCGGTCATCATAACCGCCGGAACCATTACCATGAATCCGACACCAAGTAGAATTAAACCGAAAGCCATTTTTGTAGGAATGGCAAAATCACCGCGCTTTGATTTTGCTAGTTTTAGCCAAATGGCTGAAATGATTGGTGCTAGCAATAATACAAACATCGGGTTTAATGATTGGAAGAAGGATACTGGTACTTCGTAGCCAAAGACCGTTCTATCTATGAAATCCCTTGTATAAAGCGTAAAGGAAGCACCTGCTTGTTCGAATCCTGCCCAGAATGTAATGGTGAATATGGCTAGAATTAGAATGACTGAAGTGCGCTGTTTTTCGATTTTTGTAAGCGGCTTAGCTTTTCCTTCAATTGTTGGTGTTACACGGTTACTCGATGGTGTTCTTCCGATATCACCAAGATATTTTTTAGAAAGTAGATTAAAGGTAATTTGTCCGATAATCATCCCAACTGAGGATGCTAGAAATGCATATTTAAATCCAAACGTTTCAACGCCGCCTGTATTTGTATAGAAAATATTAGCGTATAAAAGACCGGCAATTAATGGTGAAATCAAGCCACCAAGGTTAATTCCCATATAGAAAATGGTGAACGCTGAATCTTTTCGCTTATCGTTCTTACTGTATAGCTCTCCAACAAGAGTGGAAATATTAGGTTTGAAAAACCCGTTACCGATAATTAGTAACAATAACCCGGTATAAAGGCCCCATTGTTCTTGGACAGCAAACAGTGTAAAATCACCGATGGCCATTGTAATACCACCAATGGTAATGGCCGTTCTTAATCCGATGAATTTATCGGTTAAATAACCACCAATTAAAGGCGTGAAATAAACAAGACCAGTGTACATACCGTAAAGAAGTAGTGCTTTATCTTGCTCCATCCCCAATCCGCCACTAATTAACTCAGCGGTTAAATAAAGAATAAGAATCGAACGCATGCCATAAAAGCTATAGCGTTCCCACATTTCTGTGATAAACAAAAGATACAAGCCGGGTGGGTGTTTTAGCTTCCCTTTTTTCGTTGGCTTCTCGTCTATGGTGGTGTCCATAATCAAACCTCCAATTTTTAATAACTTCCCCATTTTAGCAAATTATTTGTCAATTTAAAGTATTAATGAAAAAGTGCACCTTTTTAAAATGTTTTTAAATTTGTAAAAATTATAAGGAGGTATCACGGATTCACTGTCGAAAATTGGAGGTTTTTTGATTCGATAATGCCTTTAAACCGTTAGTTTGATCGCATTTAAGAAGGAATGTAAAGACTTATGAAAATTAGACGAAGCATTCTAACGATTACAACTGAATTAAAAAAATAAGGAGAACGACCTAGTCGTTCTCCGGTGATATTTGTCTAGCTGATAAGCTCAATATCGTATTCATCAAGCCATGCGTTGATTTGAATCAAGTAGTCGAGTAGACCTTTCATTTGATCGGTATTCATTTCTTCTGTCTCATTCGAAGCAATCGCACGAACTTTTTTCGTATCAATTAATGAAAGAATAGGGGAATCTGGATTGTCGAGAATGTCGATCATCCAATTTTGTACGCCCTCAAGATAAACAGGGTCTTTATCACTTGGATACGCACTTTTCTTACGATAAAGGACATCATCTGGAAGCGCTCCTTTTAGAGCGCGACGTAGAATTCCTTTCTCGATGTTATCGACGTTTTTGTAATCAATTGGAACGTTCCACAGGTATTCAACGATACGATAATCACAGAAAGGTACGCGTACTTCAAAGCCTGTTTTCATACTTGCACGGTCTTTGCGATCAAGCATAAACGGTAGGAATCGTGTGATGAAAAAGTAAGACATTTGACGCTGTTTCGCTTCAAACTCACTTTCCCCTTCAAGGAATGGAATTTCTTCATAAGCTTCTGCAAAACGCTCTTTCTGGTACTGCTCGGGCTGAATTTGTTTTTTCGTTTCTTCAGAAAGCACGGAAGAAATGCCTTTTAGGTTCACGAGCCATGGATATACTTCAGCACCCAGATATTTTTCCTGATGGAACCAAGGATAACCTGAGAATACCTCATCGGCAGACTCACCAGAAAGCGCCACGGTAGCATCCTTTTTCATTTCTGTGAAAAGGAGATAGAGCGATGTTTCGATTTCACCGACGCCGGGCAGATCTCGTCCTCTCATTGGTTCAAGGAGATTTGAAAGCAGCTGGTCCGCTCCGAACGTGACAGAATGATGGTCTGTGCCAACATGGTCAGACACTCGTTTGACCCACGGCTCGTCCATATCGTGTCTGAGGAAATCCTTTTGGAAGTGATCTTCGTTTTGGTCGAAATCGATCGAGTAAGTTCCTAGCTTTTTGTCCGTTTGTTTGAATTCTTGAGCGGCTAGACTTGTTAGGCCACTAGAATCAAGTCCTCCTGAAAGCATTGAAACAACAGGCATATCAGAGATGAGCTGACGTTGAACGGTATCTGTTAAAAGCTCACGAATTGTTTCAGTTGTCGTATCTACATCATCTGTATGAGGCTTTGATTCTAACTTCCAATAGCGGTGCTCTTCGATGGAATTGGCTGTTGCGATCACGTAATGCCCTGGACGAACTTCATCAATCCCTTTGAAAATAGCCTGTCCAGGTGTTCGCATAGGTCCCATTCCGAAAACTTCAGCAAGGCCTTTACGGTCGACTTGTGGCTGCACGGATGGGTGCGCGAGAATCGCTTTCATTTCAGAGCCATAGCAGAGTGAATCGCCCTGTTTTGAATAGAAAAGCGGCTTGACGCCGAGGTGGTCACGGCCAAGGAAAAGCTGCTGTTCTTTTTTATCCCAGATCGCAAATGCGAAGATGCCGTTAAAATGTTTCACGCATTCTTCTTTCCATTCCATGTAAGCGTGTAGGACAACTTCTGTATCTGAGTTAGAAGTGAACGTATGTCCTTTCTGCTGTAGTTCCTGTGTTAATTCTCGATAATTGTAGAGTTCCCCGTTATACGTAAGAACAAGTTGTTGATCTGATGACGTCATCGGCTGTTTACCGCCGCGAGGATCAATAACGATCAAACGACGATGAGCGAGTGCCGCCTGTTCTGATAGCCAGAATCCTTCTTCATCAGGTCCACGGTGAGCAATAGAATCTGCCATTTTCTTTAGCGTATCTTGCTCCGTTGAGAGGTCACCAGACCAGTTAATCCAACCTGTAATGCCACACATAACAATTCCTTCTTTCTTAATAGAATGCTTAAATTTCTAAAGTACTTTCCAATCGTATTCCTCTTATTCGGGGAGGGTCAACATGTGAAAGAGCCTGTAAAAATGGTTTTATTTTCCTTTGTTGGAAAAACAGTAGTGTAATAGTCTTGCTCTTCAGGAAGAGGTGGGAAATAATGGTGCCTGTCACCGCCCGAATAAACTCAAGTTTTGTCGAGCCCTTCTCCTGAGTGTTGCCTACTTGTGGACAATTAATTTCAAGCAGTGATAAAATTAATAAGATGTGGATAAGTATGACAGGGAGAGGAGGGTTTGAGATGAGACAGGTGCTACTGCTGATGTTATTTGGTTTTCTCGTGTTTATATATCCAGCACAGCAATTAAATCAATATGATTATCATTCTGCTGACAAACCGACGATCAGTGAATTTGCTTATCTCCCAGATGCAAAGTTGATTCCTCCCCCGACATCCGTTTCTCTTCAGAAACAAAAGGTCATTGGCCCTTTTGTTCCGTTTACGAGTGAGCAGAACTTTCAGGATCATCTTACATATCCTCAAAAAAACATGATGCAAATAGAAGCTTTTCCTGATGCGAGAGGCTTCCTGAATGTATATGCTGTTCACTCTAATTATCTCATCAACCTTCTATAAACAATCATTCACTAATAGCTATGATGCCGAACTGCTATGACATTTTCTTGATAAGTTTAAAATGATGAATGCTCATAGTTGAGGGGCAATAATGATGGCTAAGCAAGCTTGAATGTTTCGGATGGGCTGTTCTTTTAACCCTTACAATTATGGGGAGGATTAAGCTCTCAGGGAACTGTCTAGTCATCGTGTACTGCAGTTAGTGTTATTTTATTTTAAATAAGTACAATGTTTTGATAGATCATAGAGGAGGCAATATTTTGAGTGAAAGTAAACCGTTAGAAGAGTTAATTAATGAAACGAAAATTCATAAAAAAACACCGCTTCAAGAAAAAGCGAGAAGAACGTTTATGATTACATTAGGTGCCGTCATTATGGCTGTTGGTCTAGAAGTTTTTCTAGTACCCAATCAGGTTATTGACGGAGGGATTGTTGGTATTTCCATTATGCTCTCTCATTTAAGTGGCATTAGCTTAGGAATTTTCTTATTCGTTCTAAACCTTCCGTTTATTTATATTGGCTACAAACAAATTGGCAAGACGTTCGCTTTCTCAACGCTGTACGGTATCGTGATTTTATCCATATCGACTGCGCTATTGCATCCTGTCCCGGCTTTTACTGATGACATTCTCTTAGCCACATTGTTTGGCGGAGTTGTCCTCGGAATTGGGGTCGGAATGGTCATTCGTTTTGGTGGATCACTTGATGGAACAGAAATTCTTGCGATTCTTGCGAGTAAAAAGCTTCCGTTCTCTGTTGGAGAAATTATCATGTTCGCGAACCTGTTCATTCTTGGTAGCGCAGGATTCGTATTCAGCTTTGATCGCGCGATGTATTCATTGCTCGCCTACTATGTTGCTTATAAAATGATCGATATTACGATCAAAGGTCTTGATGAATCAAAGTCCGTTTGGATTATTAGTGACAACCATAAAGAACTCGGCGATGCTATTTTAAGCCGCTTAGGCAGAGGGGTAACCTATTTGCACGGCGAGGGTGCTTTTTCTGGTGATGATAAGAAAGTGATTTTCTGTGTGATCACTCGACTAGAAGAAGCGAAATTAAAAGACATTGTCGCTGACCATGATGATTCGGCTTTCCTTGCGATGGCCGATATTGCAGAAGTAAGAGGCGGTCGCTTTAAGAAGAAAGATATACATTAGTGATGATATAAAAGTCGTTTGAGAGTTGCGGAGGATGATCCTCTAGCGACTCTTTTTTATGTGTTGTGATTCACGCATTTGGATTATTTCGTGGGTGAGTATTAATTCCTTTTGATCCTTTGCTCCTTTTATTGGTAAAATAATAGAAATATCTATTGAAGGCAGGTGTGTCGCGTGGTAGTTATCGTCGTTAAACTTTGTATATCAGCTTGTTTAGGACTCATGATTGGAATTGAACGCGAGTTAAAGCATAAGCCTCTAGGTTTAAAAACGTGTATGGTCATTGCAGTGAGCAGCTGCTTATTAACGATTGTTTCCATTGAATCCGCTGAAACGTACTCTCAGATATCTGACAACATCCGAACAGATCCAATGCGACTTGCTGCTCAAGTTGTTTCTGGAATTGGTTTTATCGGTGCGGGCGTTATTTTAAGACGAAATAATGATGCCATCTCAGGATTAACAACCGCGGCGATTATATGGGGAGCTTCTGGACTAGGTATCGCCGCAGGAGCGGGGTTTTATTTTGAAGCGTTTGTAGGGGCAAGCTTGATCCTGTTTAGCGTAAATATCCTTCCCTGGATTATCAAAAAAATTGGCCCTAGCCAGCTAAGACAGCGTGAGATGAGAGCAAAAATTACGCTTCGAAAAGGAACGAGCATTACCGCATTTATGAAAACAATCCAGGCGGCCGATTTTGAAATCAAGCACGTTCGCGTTCGCGATACAAAGGAAAAAAACCATCAAATAGATTTGCGTCTGCTTACCTTTGAAGCGAATCATACGACTAGTATTTATCAGCAGTTAAGAGACATTGACGGCGCAACGTTTGTGGAGGTTGAGGGGTAGCGTGTGGCGGAGCACGAAGGTGCCTGTCACTGCCCGATTTAGCTCGCATTCTGTCGAACTCTAAACTAAGTGCTTCGGAGTGGCCATTCGTCGTATTCTAATATTTCCTTCTCCTGAATAGAGTAATACAGAGGTGCGCTACTTCTATTTTACGACGTTGGAGATGACGAACGATGGTAGTTGTGCTTATTAAACTAAGTATTTCAGCTTTGCTTGGATTACTGATTGGGATTGAGCGCGAGTTAAAGCATAAGCCACTCGGTTTAAAGACTTGTATTGTCATTGCAGTAAGCAGCTGTTTGCTAACGATTGTGTCGATTGAATCGGCGGAAACGTTCGCGGAGCTTTCCCCGAATATTCGAACGGATCCAATGCGATTGGCGGCTCAAATTGTTTCTGGGATTGGTTTTATCGGTGCTGGTGTAATCTTGCGGCGTAATAATGATGCGATTTCTGGCTTAACAACTGCAGCGATTATTTGGGGAGCATCTGGATTAGGAATAGCAGCGGGTGCCGGTTTTTATTATGAAGCATTTGTTGGTGCTGGATTGATTCTGTTCAGTGTGAATATTCTTCCATGGATCATTAAACGGATTGGACCAAAAGCACTTAGGCAGCGGGAAATGCGTGCCAAAATTACGTTAAAGAAAAGTGTAGATGTGACTCATTTTATGAAAGCCATTGTGGCAAATGATTTTGAGATTCGACACGTTCGTGTGCGGGATACAAAAGATAGAAACCCGCAAGTTGAGTTGAAACTGATGACGTTTGAAAAAAATCATACGACGGATATTTATCAGCTTCTTCGAAAAGTGGAAGGCGTAAATGAAGTAGAGGTTGAAGGGTAAATGAGTCGTTGCGTGATCTAAAAAGGGAAGGAGGTAGCCATTTATGAGCCACCTCCTCTTTTTTATTTTTCCAACGGTGGTAGTAAGGAAAATTCATAGCCCTCGGCGCGGATTTTTTTGATTAGATCTGGGAGCACCTGGATAGTTTGTTGTAGTTCATGAAGGAGAATAATGGCCCCATTTTCAAGGTTCTGAATCACATTTTGTAAGATTTCTTCCGGACGGCGTGCAAGTTCCCAATCCATTGAGCTAATTCGCCACATCACCGTTGTTAAGCCAAGATCCTGAGCTGCTTTAATTGTCTCAAGATTATATTGACCAAACGGCGGCCTAAAATAAGTCACAGGTGAGCCGGTGATTTCGTGGATTTTTAGCTTGCTGTTTTCAAGCTCCTCAAACTGCTCGGCATAACTAAGTTTTGTTAAATTAGGATGTTTGCAAGAGTGGGTGCCAATTAGGTGACCTTCATCTAGTACTCTTTTCCAAGGTCTATCTTTATAGAGGAGGCGTGACTGCCAGAAAAACATGGCTTGTACCTCTTCCTTTTTTAAAATATCGAGAAGTTTAGGAAGCACACGTCCTGGACCATCATCAAAGGTTAAGATGACTGTCTTATTTGCTCCTTTTTCTCCTGATGTAATGACGTTTTGATCAATAGAGTCGTACACGACCCTTGAGCTGTCAACGACTCATGGACTTTTAATCATCATCGTTTCCTCCTTTCTTTAGCTCTGCCAGACTTTTTTCGTACATGTTAACCATAGCTGAGATTTCTTGTGTCGCAGAATGGTGCTCTTCAACATACGCAGTTGCATTTTCACCTAGTACTTCTCGGAGAGACGCTTTCTCGATTAAACGAATCGCATATGTTAAGAATTGATTGATGCCGTCATAAACGAATCCAGTCTCTTCGTTCGAGACGAGGCTCATGTTTCCTTTGTTTTTTGAGACGAGTACAGGTAAACCGAAACTCATTGCCTCGAGGATAGCAGAGGATTGTCCTTCGCTATGAGATGTATTAATTACAGCATCTGCATTACTGTATAATGCTTCCATGTCTTTATGAGGAATCACTCCTTTATAAGTCACCCAGTCACTGTTTTCTAAAACTAACTGCTGAACGAGCTCTCCCTCATCAGTCTCTATTATTGGGCCGACAATCGTTAAGTTAATGTTTGCATTAGTTTTGCGTAATTCCAGTAGACTATTAATTGCGAACGGAATGTTTTTTACTTTTCGTATGCCTGCGGGAAGAAGAAAATGGAACGTGTCCTGTGTGGTTTTCTCTAGTACGTTTCTTTTTCTAGAGGTGCTCGTCCCCTGTGCAATCACATAAAGCTTATTTTCTAATTTTGGTAAAATATCGAGAACAATGCGCTTAGCCTTTTCATCAAAAACATGGACTGCTAACGCATTCGTTAAACAGGCAATAACATCGTTTTTTCTAGTTGGGTTCATTAGGTCATGGTTCAAATCCGTTCCCGTTAATGTAACGGTATAATTTGTGATTGGAGGACTTATTGATTTGATAAATTGATAAAAACGATAAGCATTAAAACCGTGAATCAAATCATCATCATTAAGGGAATGATGATGATCGTCTTGCTCTGTTATAGAGATCACTTCTGTTTCGATACCAGCATGAATCAATCCATCAGCAATACGCCGAACGGTGATCGTATTACCACGAAGCTGGTGAAAGAAAGGGGTAGCGAGGATTACTTTCATGCATGCTCATCCTTTAGTCATTTGGTTGGTTTGGGTGGTGACAGGCACTCCCCGATATTTGTCATATCGTGTACTCTCATCTTCCTTCTGATAAAGTTTGATTGAAGGAACAGTTGTGATTTTGGTTCGTACTGTATATTAGTTTACTAAAGATTAGGAGTGTGACAAATATGAAGGGGTTTTTTCGAAGGTTAATGGGATTAGAGAAATGTATGATTTGTCATAAGAAACCTACACGTCCTCAATATTATTTAGATGATGAGGGAAATCGGAAGCCGGTTTGCTTTAAATGTGTGTCCTATGCGGAGAGAAGGGCTTATCGGAAGGCGTAATATGTGTTAAATAAACGTTTGTTTAATATCAAAATAAAAGAGTGAAGAGTCCTATGAATAGGGCGCTTCACTCTTTTAACGTAGACCAAGCTTGCCTGTACTTATTTAAGCTAATTTACTGAGATATACAAAGAAAAACATGGCAGCATGTCATTATTTCTTTTACCCTTATAATGCTTCACTGCTATACTCATGAAGGAGTCCGCTGTGATAAACATTTCACTATGGTTGAAGAAGACCTTCTGGTTATAATAGAACGAGGTTTGTTTTGAAGGAGGAAAAGCATGAAGGAACACGAAGAAACGCCTAAAGATGATCCGCGATACCTCGTGGCCAATCGTGAAGCGCTTATTGGCGTTGGGCTAGTTTTAATAAATTTTACACTCTGGTATGGATTTGCCTACGGTTTTGGTTCAAAACCAGTAGAGGAGTATAGCTATATATGGGGATTACCAGCGTGGTTTTTCTACAGCTGTCTGCTTGGAACTGGGATTGTGATTGTCCTTGTAATTTTTGCGGTTGTCTTCTTGTTTAAAGAAGTTCCGTTTGATGAGGAGGAGGACGAATGAATTGGCAAGTTGTGATTCCTCTCCTTATTTTTCTTGTTATCATTTTTCTTATTGGTTTTTATGCCTCAACACATTTGAAATCGACTTCGAACTTTTTGCAAGAGTACTTTCTAGGTAGTCGGCAACTTGGTGGATTTATACTCGCGATGACGATGATTGCTACATATGGAAGTGCCAGTAGTTTTATCGGAGGCCCTGGTGTAGCTTACACGATGGGGCTGGGATGGGTGCTTTTATCGATGTCTCAGCTTGCCACTGGTTATTTCGTTTTATCTGTTCTTGGGAAAAAATTTGCGATTGTGGCTCGGAAAATTCGGGCAGTAACGTTGATTGATTTCCTGAAGGAACGTTACCAAAGCAAAGCGGTTGTCATTTTATCTGCACTTAGTATCATTATTTTCTTATTTTCCGCGATGGCTGCCCAGTGGGTCGGTGGTGCAAGACTCATTGAATCGCTGACAGGGTTGCCTTATACGGGGGCGCTGTTTATTTTTGCGGTGTCTGTTCTTGTGTATGTTATCATCGGCGGATTTCGCGCGGTTGCGATCACGGATACGGTACAGGGCATCGTGATGTTAGGTGGAACGCTTGTCATCCTAATTGGAACGGTTATAGCGGGGGGTGGCGTTGAGAGCATTGTTACTACGCTTGCGTCTGAAAATCCTGACTTAATTTCTCCTTTTGGTGCTGATCGATCTTTAACACCACTTTATGTATCGTCTTTCTGGATTCTCGTGGGCGTTGGGGTCGTTGGTTTGCCACAGGTAGCCGTTAGAGCGATGTCTTATAAAAGCTCAAAAGGCATGCATCGTGCTTTAATAATTGGAACGATCGTAGTTGGCGTCATTATGCTCGGAATGCATCTCACTGGGGTATTTGCACGGGCGGTGCTTCCTGAAATTGAGGTAGGAGATACGGTTATGCCGAGAATTGCTCTAGAAGTGCTACCGTCCTGGCTTGCGGGAATTGTTTTGGCTGCTCCTATGGCTGCTATCATGTCTACAGTGGATTCCTTGTTACTACTTGTTAGTTCTGCCATTGTGAAAGATGTCTACCTGAATTACGTAAAGCCTGAAGCGAGCGATCAAACGATCAAACGAATTAGCGTAGGTGTGACAATGGTATTGGGAATATTGGTGTTTGCAATGGCTGTTAACCCTCCGGAACTTCTCATTTGGTTAAACTTATTCTCCTTTGGAGGCCTTGAAGCTGCGTTCATCTGGCCGGTTGTTATGGGACTTTATTGGAAGAAGGGCAATGCGAGCGGTGCGATGGCTTCCATTCTTGTTGGAGTAGGAAGCTATATTGGATTTAATACATTAATGCCAAATGCATTTGGGATGCATACGGTTGTGTTGCCGGTACTGCTTTCGTTTCTTAGTTATGTGAGCGTGAGTTTGATGACGGGGAGGCGTCATAAGGAAGTACAGGATGCTGTGGTATTGAAGCTGTGGAAGGCGTGACGGTTAACGGTGCCTGTCACCACCCGTTATTTGTCACTTCATGTCGAGCTAAACTAAACTCGACTAATGACCTATCCTTTTTAATCAGATGTCTATGATAAAATGAATAGTATCAGCTGCAAAGCAGGGTGGGCGGCGGTACCCCGTTTATGAAAGGGGGTGCTGCCTATAATGATGAGCACATACGAGGCGCTTGTATTGATGATCAGTTTTGCTTCTCTCGTGGTCACGATTATTACTGTTTCCAGTAATAAAAAGAAGTAACCCACCCTGCCCCGGCCAAGGATTAAGGTGAGTTACTTTTTGCCTTTTGAGCCGCCGCTCGTCATGCGGAGCAGCTGTATGGACGCTGGTGCGAAAGCACCGGCGTTCTTTTTTTATACTTTATGTTATCTAGCTCTATTATATGCAATGAAGGGTGCTGTGGCAAGAGGGTGATAGTGCCTGTCACCACCCGTTTTATGGTGTAATATGTCGAATGCATACCATGTCATTTGGGGCAATATCTTGCCTGAATAGACGAAGTATATATAATAACCAGCTAATACCTTACGTTTTGTATAATGTGCGATGGCATTCGCTTTGCTATAGTGAATAAAAAGCCGAAAAGGATGAGTGTGAATGGGGATTAACCGAAGTCGTTTACAGAGTCATCTTGAAGAACTCGCTAAGATTGGAAAGATTGGGGAAACAGGAGTCTGTCGTCTTGCTCACTCGAAAGAAGATCGGGAAGCTGTGGAAGTTGTAAAGGGATGGATGGAAGAGGCTGGACTAACTGCTCGAATTGATGGTTTTGGGAATTTAATTGGCAGAATAGAAGGCTCAGAAAAAGATAAGGCAATCCTCATGCTTGGCTCTCACATCGATTCTCAACCTTATGGCGGTCGCTTTGACGGCACGGCTGGAGCTCTTGGAGCGATTGAAGTTGTACATACGATGAAGGACAACGGCGTATTACCAAAGCGAACGATCGAAGTGGTTTGTTTCTCTGATGAAGAGGGTTCACGTTTTAATAAAGGTGTTTTCGGAGTTCGGGCTCTTGCTGGCCTTTTAGAAGATGGTGAACTCGAGCGAAAAGATAAGAAAGGGATGACACGAAAAGAAGCACTGAAAGAATTCGGTGTCGAGCCTGATCTTTCACAAAGCCCGGTATACAAGAAAGGCGATATTGAAGCGTTTCTCGAGCTTCATATTGAACAGGGACCGGTTCTGGAATCTAAAGACAAACCTGTAGGAATTGTTTCGGGAATTTCAGGTCCTATCTGGTTAACCGTTACACTTGAAGGATTCGCTGGACATGCAGGTTCTGTTCCGATGCCGTTACGAAAAGATGCGATGGTTGGAGCCAGTGAGATCATTACGAAATTTGATCAGTTAATAAAAGAAGAGGGGAAAGAAACAACGGTTGGGACTGTGGGAAGTGTGCAGGTATTTCCGAACTCGCGTAACATCATTCCTGAAAAAGTTGAATTTACAATGGATTTGCGTGACATCGACCTGGAGCACCGTACGATGCTTGAGAAAAAACTTTACACGATCATTGAAGAATCCGCCAAGACTTACAAACTAACCTATACGATCACCGAAGATACAAGAAGTGAGCCGCGCTATTGTGCTGACTGGATTAAAGAAATCATGAGTGAAGAGGATAAAGCGCTCGGTTTCGAATCCCCTGTTTTAATGAGCGGACCATTCCATGATGCTCTGTTTATGTCGTATATCAGTGATTATGGGATGATTTTTGTTCGATGTGAAAAGGGGATTAGCCATAACCCGCTTGAGTTTGCGGAAATGGATGATATTGAGAAAGGAGTGCAATTGCTTTATCAAACAGCAGTGCGGATTGCGCAGAAGGAGTAAAATTCGCAGATAATGAAGTTGCTTCATGAAGGAGTTTCACATTTTCAACTTTTTTGGTCACCGTAGTAAATAGAAAAGTCGGTATGCTTTCATTGGCATGCCGACTTTTTCTGTAAATCCACAAAATGATGAGAAGGTTAATGATCACTTATCTTATCAAAAATAGTAATCGCTTGTTTAATTTCTTGAGGGATCGCTTTTGCATGGCCGGTCGTTGAGTCAAAATTCACCTGTATGACCTCTGCTTTTACAAGAGTTTCCTCATTTCTTGTTATAGTGTGCTCAAGTTGAAAACTACTCTGACCTATTTTAGTAATTCGGCAGTACACATCAAGGAGATCATCCAATTTTGCTGGTTTGATGAATTCAATCGTTATTTTCCTTAATACCGGATCAAACAACCGATCTTCAGCAAGTTTCTGTAATCGATCACCTAAGACGTGTCGGAAATACTCAGTGGTAGCAATGTCAATATAAGTAGAATAGTGGGCATTGAATACAATTTTTTGACCGTCGATTTCGGAGTAACGAACGCGGATGGGAAAGGAAAAGTGATAGTTATGTAACATGGTTTACCTCAACTTTCGATTTTCTTTATTTTACCACAATATTCCGTCATTATTTTGCGTATCGATTCGGAATTTCCCGGGTAATGTCTCTATGTGGAAGAGGAATTTCAATTTTATTCGTGAAACATGTAGGATAAAGACAATTTGAGTTAAGGAGTGGAATGTAAATGAAACCCAAAGTATATATTACGCGGAAGTTGCCAGATGAAATCGTGAAGCCTATCCGTGAAACATGTGAAGTAAGGATGTGGGACCAGGAAAAAGAACCAGTGCCGCATGCTGTCTTAGAAGAAGAAATTAAGCGGGTGGACGGGCTTTTTTGTATGTTAACTGAACAAGTAGATCACTCACTTCTAAAAAAAGCTAACAACCTGAAAGTAGTAGCCAATATGGCTGTAGGTTATAACAACATTGATATAGAAGCAGCTAAAGAATGCGGGATTGTTGTGACGAATACTCCGGGGGTTCTGACGGAAACAACAGCCGACTTAACCTTTGCTTTACTAATGGCTACCGCACGCCGAATTCCTGAAGCATCCAATTATTTGCGTGAAGGAAACTGGGAAGCCTGGTCACCTATGCAGCTAACAGGGCAGGATATCCATGGGGCGACATTAGGGATTATAGGCATGGGGAGAATTGGGGAAGCTGTGGCGAAAAGAGCTAGAGGATTTGATATGAATGTGGTTTATCACAACCGTCGTCGGAATCAGGAAGCAGAAAGTAGATTAGATCTTCAGTTTAAAGAGTTTGAAGAGCTTTTAAAGGAGTCTGATTTTGTATGTGTTTTGACACCATTAACGCCTGAAACTGAGAATTTAATTGGGGTAGAGCAGCTTGAAACGATGAAGAGGAGCGCTGTTTTAATCAACACAGCAAGAGGAGGAATTGTAAATGAAGATGCTCTTTATGAAGCTCTAACGAATGGTGTTATATGGGCTGCGGGTTTAGATGTTTTTAAAGAAGAGCCAGTACCGCTTGATCATCCCTTGCTTCGTCTTTCAAACGTCGTTACCCTTCCTCATATAGGGAGTGCAAGTGTAAAAACGAGGTTGAGAATGGCAGAAGTCGCTGCTATGAACTTATTGAAAGTACTTGAAGGAGAAGAGGCGCCAAATAAGGTGTAGAGGCAATGGTGCCTGTCACCACCCGATTGGTGTCGAATGCCATATAAAAGAATAGGCACAATGGCCTGTTCTTTTATATGGCATAAAGTTAGTTGATTTCCATCACATTCTTAAAGTCTTCAATTGTATTATAAGGTCTCACGGAATTTCGGTGAATCTGTAGCATGTCATCTCCGGGCTGAACGTAGCCAGCTTGTACAGTAAAAGCAAAGTCGATTCCAGCAACATCCAATGCTTCCATCGTCTGTTCATCGTAAGCCCCATAAGGATAAGCAAGTGCGTTTGTATCACCAATTAATTCAATGCTTGTTTCTACATCTTCTTGAATTTCAGGAAGAGATTTTGAGATTAGATAAGGTGTGCCGTTATCCAAATTGTGAAAACTGTTGGTGTGGCTTGCATATTCGAAGACGTCGCTTGCTGCTTCAATTTCTTGATGACTGAGATATTGATTTGTATCAGTATTATATGGAACGGTTTTGTCTTTATTTCGATTCGTAATCAAAAATTCAACAGCGTGAAAATCATATTTCTTCAATACCGGATAAGCTTCTATGTAATTATTCTTATGACCATCGTCAAACGTAAGTAAAACACTTTTTTCAGGGACAGGTATTTTGCTAGTTATATATTTTTCGAATTCCTCAAGCGTTAACGTAAAAAAACTATTTTCATGCAAAACATTCATTTGTTGCTTAAAGTCTTCAAGTAAAACAATGGTGCTTGATAGATTACCATCATCGCCATAGTGTCTCTCTTTCAAATTTTCTTTTGAGATTATATTATGATAGGTTAACACAGTTATATGAGGAGCAGCTCCTCTTTCAGCAGCTTCTTCTAGTTTTTGAATTCTAAGTTCTTGCTCATTAATTTTTTCTTCCTCATGATCTTCTTCATGATCTTCTTCATGAGAAGCTTCAGCTGTAGAACTGCTTTCATTAGTAGATAATGTAACTTGATCTAGATCAATAGTGCCCATATCGCCCCATCCAAACCCTACTAAACTCCCGATTATAGCTAGTAATACAAAGCTAAATAAGTGGATTATTTTCATTAATATCCCTCTTTTTGCCCAATACTACCATTATTTTGGTTTAATTTGGTATTAAAATCACAAAAATATTTCAAAAACCTTGCGAGTGCCTGTCACTACCCGAATCCTGTCGATAAAATTTGATTGACGAGTAAGAGGGGGAAGATTATTCTTGGAGAAAGAGAAGGTTACTGACAAGGGAGGAAGAAAAATGAAGAAGCTACTTTGTTACAGGAATCTATTAAATCCACATGCAACAACACTAATGGTATGGTGAGAAAACCACGAGTTTGGCTACCGAATCATTTCTATCACATCGTGAGTCGAGGAAATCGTAAAGAACTTTTGTTCTACGATAACAGAGATTATCGAACGTTTTTGTCTATCCTCGATCAAGTCTTCGAAACACACCCGTTTGAGTTAGCTTCTTATTGTTTAATGAACAACCACTATCATCTTCAACTTCGCTCCAAAGAACATTCCATTTCAAAGATCATGTCACTCATTAACAAACGATACGCGACTTATTTCAATGGAAGGTATGAGTTAACCGGCCACGTTTTTGAAAAACGCTATTTTGATGAACCGTTAAATAGCTCATCAAACATGCTTGAAGTTAGCCGTTATATTCATTTGAATCCCGTAAAAGCAAACCTTGTCTCAGACCCAGAAGATTATCCCTGGTCGAGCTATCACTACTACCGTTTGCGTAATAAACCTAATAAACCGTACATTTATTTACTTCCGTTAATTGAAGGCTATCATGGGACTATCCATCAAAAGAAAAAGCAGTACTGTAAGTTCGTGATGGCACGAAGAGATGTTATTGTGCAATCCCTTTTGTCACAGAAGGAAGGTTTAAGTTAATTTCAAAATAAAAAAGATGCCGACTTTATCCGGCACCTCCCCTTAATTAAACGTTTGTTTAATCTTCTATTTCTACTTGTAATCCCACAAGACCTTGTATTCTCCCTCTTCTTTTATTACAAACACTTCCTGAACGAGATCAAAATTTCCAAACTGATCGTGAAACTGAAGCGTGACTTTCATTGTGTAAACTTTTTTCATGATCACTCCATTTACTCCAGAACGCCAATTTTTCTTTGTTTTTACTTTGCCAATATCGAACGTAAACGAGGTAGCGCCAATATCTTGTGTAATTAGCTGAGAGCGTAATTGACTGTACTGTTCATCTGAAAACCGATTCTGCATTTCTGGATGAAAAAGGTTCCAGGCTTTTTTGAAATCACCACTTTGTTCATATAAATAAAATTCCTTAACAGTTGCTACAGCTTGTGATTTAGGCTGTTGCCAGATCCAAATAGCAATGCTGCCACCGAGAAGCAGTAAGACGATTAAGCTAAAAATAACCTTTCCTGAACCTCCGCGCTTCCTCCTCGTTTTAAAATATGACAACGTCTCGTCCTCCCTGAAGCTTGACTATTAAAGTGTATGACAGGCGGAAGTTGTCCCATTCGAAGACATATTTCACTAAATTTTAATCTTTCCTCAGAGAGTTTCACGATATAATGGTTTAGGAATTGACTTATAAAGTTGGAGGGAAACAATGAAGCGAAAGTTACTTTGGATGATCATGCCTATGTTGATCGTGGTAGCGGCATGTTCTGAATTAAATCGAGATAAAACGACGTCTGAATCACATAAAGAAGCTAGTGCAGAAAACCAAGGAACAGACACCGACATTCTTACGGAAGAAGACCAATTGTGGGAACTCCTTTATCAGAATCGTTCAGATGAAACGACATTAAAGGAGATGGAGGATCTTTTTCATGAGGGCGTTTCACCGGATACAGTAAACAATGATGGCGTATCACCAATCACTTATGCGGTCATGGAAGGAGATAGCAAGCTTGTTGAGTTCCTACTTCTGAGCGGGGTAGAGGTACATGATCATGAAGAATCGGATCACGATGGGGATGCTGAAGTAAATCATGAGAAAAATGAGAACCTTCTAGAAGTAGCGGTCGAACAAGGAAATAACGAAATTGTTGACTTGCTATTAAAAATGGGTGCTCATTTTGAAATCGGAAATGAGGAAATGTTAGTCAAAGCTGTAAAGGAAGAAAATACCGAGCTCATCAAAATTTTATTACACAATGGTTATAATCCGAACCTAGAAATAGAAGTGGAAGGCGAGCATGATACTTTATTAACTTATTCCATCGTTCAAGGAAATGAAGAAACAATTGCATTACTCCTTGATTCTGGAGCAAATCCAAACTTTACGGTAGAAAAAAACGATGGAAGTGCGCTAGTTACGGCAGTTACCAAAGAAAAGTCTACTGAACTTGTTTCTTTACTATTAGGTAGAGGTGGGGATGCGAATGCTCGTTATGAAGGAGATCCATTGCTATTTGAAGCAATCAAACAAGACAATCCTTCACTTGTTGAAGCTTTCCTCGTAGCGGGAGCCCTTCCTTCTTCTATTGAGGAAAGTGAAGAGGCATTTGCGTTAGCGGAAGAGAGCGATCATACTGCGATTGCAGAACTCCTTCAGCAATATGGTTGGTAAACGTCAAAAAGGTCTTCGTTGGTAGTTACCAACGAGGACCTTTTTTGTGCTTATTTACCATGAAGTACATCACTCAAAAGATCGGGGTAGTTCGTAAACATCCCCGTTACGCCCCAGTCTAATAAGCGCGTCATTTGTTCTTTCTCATTCACTGTATAAGGATGAATGAGTAAACCAGCGCTTCTTACTTTTTGTACGTACGTTTCGTCAATTTTTGAAGCAGACATTCCGACGCCGACTGCATACTCAGTTAGTTCTTGAAGTTCTCCCTCAGAAATTGTTGCTGGCTCTTTATATGAGATGAGCTGAATAAGCGGTAAGTTAGGATCGAGTTTATGCATTTTCAATAGACTTTCCTGACTAAAAGATTGAATAAGTACTTTACTAGATCGTTCATTAACACCTGTTAAATTGTACTTGTTAAGAATGCGAAGGAGCTCTTCTTCCATACCAGGATATACCTCGGGAGATTTCGTCTCAATATAATAGCGAGCATCCTTCCCGAATGTTTGGAGTACTTGTTCAAGAGTAGGCACTTGAAGCCCTTTGTAAGCAGGATTGGCTTTCTCAGGATATTTTTCATTAAACCAGCTACCTGCATCTAACTCTTTTAGCTGCTCAAGTGTATAGTCTTTTACAAGGCCTGTCCCGTTTGTGGTCCGATCAACTAATTCATCATGCATGGCAATGAGTTTCCCGTCCTTCGTCATCTGGAGGTCGATTTCAATGTAGTCGCCTTTCATTTCATCCCCAAGTTTATAGGATACAAGCGTGTGTTCAGGAGCATGTCCAGAAGCACCTCTGTGAGCTACGTTTAATAGTTCGTTAGAGTTCATACCTGGAGACTTGTCCTTTTCAACTGCTGAAACAGTTCCAGTCGGGAGCATACTTGCAAATAAGAAAATGCTCACTGATAATGCTGCAATTTTAATTATCCGCTTCATCTTCATCACTATCATCCTTTCAAAATCGATTCAACTGATAGTATATTCAATGAATGTAAATGGTGATTTACATACGGCGGATTTTTAAATAGAAAAGGGCGAATTCAATTGTTTTGTTAGAAGCGTTGAAGTGGAGGTGAGGAGGAATGGGGAGGGGAAAATGAGGGGAAGGTCTCTTGAAAGAGGCTAGCAAACACGTAACGTGGTACAAAAGTGAGGGTGAAACAGGATTCGTGGTATCAGGACTTTTAGCATGAGAATATTAATAATTTCGACATAAACCGCGGGTGACAGGCACCATAAAAACCACCGCAGGCACGCCCGCGGTGGTTTGATTTTAATCCTTCCTAGCAACAGACTTTCTTTCAACTAGTTCTGTAGGAAGTTTATAATAGCGATCGACTTTTTCGAGTGAAAGCTGCTGGAAGATAAGGTGAACGGCAAGAGCGCCGGCCTCATATTTGGGTTGTTTAATTGTTGTTAGCGGTGGAGAGACATATTCCGATAGCTGGATGTCATCAAAGCCAATGATGGAAACATCATCTGGGACAGAGATTTTCTTTTCGTTAAATGCCTGAATACCTCCGATCGCCATTTCATCATTTCCGTAGAAAACAGCTGTGGGCAGATTGCCTTGAGCAATTAGCATTTTTGTTGCACGATAGCCACCTTCTCTAGTGAAGTCACCTGAGATTTTCCATCTCGTTTGAAAACGAAGCTCGTGTTCCTTTAATGCTTGTTCGTATCCTTTGAAGCGCATTTGATTGTCATGAGAATTATATGGGCCGCTAATATAAGCGATATCCCTGTGACCATTCTGAATTAACTGTTCCGTTGCGAGATAACCACCTTGAATGTTATCGACCTCTACTTGAATAACATGATCATTGTTTAATGTTCGGTCAAGTACGACCAGAGGAAAGCCTTCACGAGCTGCTTCACTGATGATTTCATCAGTTATGTTGTGAGCTAAAATAATTGCCCCATCAACGCGCTTTTCCGTTAGAAATTTTACCGCAGTGGATTGAGCGCCACCTATTGAGCTACAGGCGATCAAGTCAAAACCATTTGTCATAGTTACTTCTTGAACGCCCTTAATCAGCTCAGAGTAATAAGGTCCTGAAAGATCCTTTAGAATCAATGCAATCGTATTTGTTTTTGTTCGCTTTAGGTCAGATGCAAAGCCGTTTTTTTGATAGTTTAGTTCTCTGGCGGCGTCTTGTACTTTCTTCACCGTTGCAGGACTAACTTTTTTTATGTTATTTAAGGCGTAGGAGGCCGTTGAGACGGCTACACCTGCGCGTTTTGCTACGTCCTTTATCGTTGCCATCTTTTCACATCCTCTATCTAGACAACTTTATAATATGTTTACTTTAAGTGTACAACTAATTGTTAGCAATTGTCAGGTGAATCATTTGCCCTTCTTCTTCTAGCTCACTTTTATTTAAGACCTGACATTGTAAATCCTTCCACAATGTATTTCTGAAAGAAAGAGAAGATGATGACGATCGGAACGACCATAATAGCAGCTCCTGCCATTTGGAGGGCGTAGTTATTTGCATATTGTCCTTTCAGTAGTGACAGCCCAACAGAAAGTGTATATAGTCTTTCATCATTTGCGATAATCAACGGCCATAAGAAGCTGTTCCAAGCGCCGATGAATGTTAAGATTCCCTGCACAGCAAAGATTGGTTTTGCGATAGGAATAATAAGTTTAAAGAAAATATAGAACTCACCAGCGCCATCAAGGCGGGCCGCTTCAATTAAATCCGTTGGAATCGTCGTCATGAATTGCCTGAAGAGAAAAATACTAAAGGCGACGGCGAGGCCGGGGAGAATGATTCCGGTCATTGTGTTCGTTAGCCCCATTTCATTTAATAGAAGGTAAACAGGGATCATCGTCACTTGGGCTGGGATCATCATTGTAGCAAGAACGATATAAAAGATCTTTTCTTTTCCTTTAAAATTAAATTTCGCAAATCCATATCCGGCCATTGCGTTTAATAGAAGACCAAGGAAAGAGAAGAGTACGATAATCAGCGTATTTTTCAAATAAAGCCCAAAGTTTAAGCTTTGAAAAAGGTTTATATAGTTGTCTAACGTTGGATTACTTGGAATAAGCTGTGGCGGTATGTTTAAGACGTCACTTTCTTGCTTGAACGAGCTTGAAAGCATCCAAAGAAAAGGGATGGAGACAACCACGCCTCCTACGATGAGGAGTAGCGTCACCAAAGGCTTTTCGATTTTTTGTAAAAAGGATCTTGATTCCATTCTTTTCACTCCGATCCTGTCTATTAATATTCTGTATCCGATTTTCGTACCTTAAATTGAACAAGCGTGACAATGATAATGAAAATAAAAAGGACAAATGAGCCAGCTGCTGCATAGCCAAATTCGCTGAACTGGAAGCCGTTTTTGTAAATAAAGAGCGCCATTGATATGGTTCCATCTAGCGGGCCACCATCGGTCATGACGAACGGCTCTTCGAAAAATTGCATCCAACCAATCAATGTTGTTACGGTCACAAAGAATGTGGCGTATCGCAGTAAAGGAATGGTGACATTGAATAACACCTGAATCCGATTGGCGCCGTCAATTTGTGCCGCTTCATAATAAGATTTTGGTATGCCTTGAAGAGCGGCAAGAAAGATGATCATGTTAATCCCGATTCCTTTCCAGACGGCAAGAATAATAAGTGATAGTTTTGCAATCGTAGGTTCTGTTAACCATGGAATCGAATCGACAGAGAGCAATGAAAGGATATAGTTAAAGAGCCCGTACTCGGTATTGTAGAGGTAGCCCCATACGACTGCGATCGCAATAATATTAGTAATGGATGGCATGTAATAGACTGCCCGAAAGAACGTAAACAGTTTTGATGTTCCGTAGTTTAATAGAAGGGCGATACCGAGAGAGAAGAAAATGACGAGTGGTACCCCAATTAACACATAGAAAATCGTGTTAAAAACAGATTTATGAAACAGATCGTCTGAGAAAAGATCTATATAGTTTTCGAATCCAATAAAGCTAATATTTGACCAGTCAGCAAGCCCTTTAAGGTTCAGATCCGTGAAGCTGATAAAAAATGCGATGAGAATCGGAACAATACTGAAGAGAATTAATATGAGAACTGCAGGGGCGATGAACATTAGTCCATGTCTTGCTTGAAAGGCATTTCTTAGTATACTGCGCATGTTATCCCACCTATCTGAAGAGCGCTTTTCTTTCGATAAAACGGAGTTCAGACGATATTCGCCTGTAACTCCGTCATTGATTAGTCTTCTAGCATTTCATTTGCTTTTTTGCTAAATTCATCAAGCTCTTTATCTACATCTGCGCCGCCAACATTAATTCGTTCAATTGAGGCTAGTAGTTCCTGAGCCATTGCTTCAAATTCCTTCATTTGTGGAGCTCCTTCTGTATTCTCAAGCTGCTCACCTAGCGTGGCGTACATTTCATTATCGCTTAAAGCAGGGTCTTCCCAAGCTTCCACTCGAGATGGAAGAGTGTTCGATACATCAAGCCATTCCAATTGTGTATCCACATCGTTCATATAGGAAAGATATTTTAGCGCTTCGTCCACATTTTCAGAGTTATGGAAGATAGAGAAGTTCGATCCTCCGATACTCGATGTCTTTGTTTCCTTCTCAGGCATAACGGCTACATCCCACTTGCCTTCAAGATCTGGAGCCTGGTCGTTCAGAATGTTAATCATCCATGGACCGCTGAAAAACATTGGTTTCTTGTCGTCTTTGAAAGCCTGGACAATATCAACGCCTTCAGCTGTTTGACTGAGTCCTTCTTTAAAGTAGCTGTTATAGTACTTCATTGCTTCGCGGAATTCTGTACTGTCGAAGTTTAGATCTTTGTTCTCAACGTCCATCTCGTATCCATTTTGCCATGCAAAAATAAATGGGGTGATTTGATCGTTCATATCAATATCAAGTCCATAGTAATCGTCTCCACGATCGGAAAGCTTTGTTGCTGCGTCTTTCAGTTCATCCCACGTTGCAGGAGGTTCTTCAAAACCAGCTTCCTTCAATAAATCTGTACGATAATAGAGGACGCGTGTTTCAACGTACCAAGGAACGCCAATGACTTGATCATCGAATGTCATGGAATCAGCAGCACCCTCGAAATAATTCTCTGGCTTAAATTCAGGGTAGTCTTCAAGATAAGGAGAAAGATCAAGTAAAGCACCGGCATCTGCGAATTCAGGTACCCAGGTTGTTCCTAATTGAACAATGTCTGGTCCTTTTTGGGAAGCGACAGCCGTTAGCAGCTTATCATGGGCGTTTTCCCAGGGGATGGCCTGAACCTTTACTTTTATGTCAGGATTTTCTTCCTCGAATTTATCACTGAGCTCACTAAGTTTTTTTCCTTCTTCACCCATTGCCCATACTGTAATTTCCTTTTTGCCATCACTTGAACTACTGTCATCGTTTGAACAAGCTCCAAGAACCATTGAAATTGTAAGTAAGAACGTAGCCAATAGTGCTGCGGTTTTCTTCTTCATGCAATCCATCTCCTTTTTCACTCTATTTTCCATGCCTACTAACTTGCGACTGACGAACAAACCTTATTGAAACGTTTCGATATTTCGATTATAATCAAATGTGTATCCGCTTTCAACACTTTTGTTAAAATTATTTGAAAATGGTGGTTAGAAGCTTTTCTAATATGGTTTCATGAAGAATTTTAATAAATTAACTCTTTGACTAATTATTTTAGACATGCTTATAATTCAACTAAGATAAAATTGAAACGTTTCGATAAAAGGTGAGGAGGAAAGAAATGAAACCTAATGAATTGAAGAACTTACTTAGTCAAATGACGATACATGAAAAAACAGCTCAGTTGATGCAGCTCGCAACGCCTTTCTTTAAAGGGGCGAAAGAAGCTGGGGAGATAACGGGTCCATTAGAACAGCTAAACCTTAATGAAGAGCAGGTTCCTCATAGTGGTTCTGTTCTCGGAGCATCCGGAGCGGAAAATATCCGCAATATCCAGAAGACTTATCTTGAAGAAAGTAGATTAGGGATTCCTCTTCTTTTTATGTCTGATATCGTTCATGGCTATAAAACGATTTTCCCGGTTCCACTTGCCATTGGATGCTCATGGGATCTGAACCTTGCAGAAGAAAGCGCAAAAGTGGCAGCGCGGGAAGCGGGCGTTTCGGGCATTCACGTAACCTTTGCTCCGATGGTTGATCTTGTTCGAGACCCAAGGTGGGGACGAGTAATGGAGTCGACTGGAGAAGATCCGCATTTAAATAGTGAATATGCACGGGCTTTTGTGAGAGGTTTTCAGGGAGAAGATTTGAGAAACGATGCTGAACGAGTTGCCGCTTGTGTGAAGCATTTCGCTGCATATGGTGCCGTTGAAGGCGGTCGTGATTATAACTATGTTGATTTATCAGAACGAGAGCTTCGCGAAAATTATTTACCTGCGTACAAAGCTGCCCTTGATGAGGGTTGTGAAATGGTGATGACGGCATTTAATACGGTCGATGGCATCCCGGCAAGTGGGAATAAGCGGTTAATGCGCGATTTATTACGTAAAGAATGGGGTTTTGATGGTGTCGTGATCTCTGACTGGGGGGCCGTGAAGGAGCTCATTCCTCATGGTGTTGCGGAAGATGAGCGTGAAGCTGCATTAAAATCGATTGCTGCAGGAGTGGATATTGAGATGATGACCTCAACTTATGTTCACCACCTACCACAGCTTGTCGAAGAAGGTGCTATAGATGAAGAGATCATTGATGAAGCTGTACTTCGAATTCTAGGTCTGAAGGAGAAGCTCGGATTGTTTGAAAATCCATTCAGAGGGGCTGATGTTGAACGGGAAAGAGAAGTTGTTTTATGCGAAGAACATCGGCATGTGGCAAGAAAGCTTGCTCAGAAATCAAGCGTGCTGTTAAAAAATGATTCTGTGCTTCCTCTAAAGAAAGAGCAGAAAATAGCGCTTATCGGACCATTTGGAGAGAGTAATGACATTCTTGGCCCGTGGTCTTGGTTAGGATCAGGAGATGAAGCCGTTCTTTTAAAGGAAGGATTATTATCAAAAATAGACTCTTCTCTTTTGCATGTTGCTAAAGGCTGCGATATCGAAAATGGCTCAAAAGAAGCGTTAAAAGAAGCGATTGAGGTTGCGAAGGATGCAGATGTGATTGTTCTCGCTCTTGGAGAGCATTCAGATATGAGTGGTGAAGCAGGTTGTCGAAGCGACATTCGTCTTCCAAATGTTCAGCTTGAGCTCATTGCAGAAATGAAGAAGGTGAATAAACCTATTGTTGCTGTGCTCTTTAATGGACGGCCGCTTGATCTTCACGGCGTGGTTGAGGAAGCTGATGCGTTACTTGAGGCGTGGTATCCAGGAACGGAAGGAGGGGCAGCAGTTGCTGATCTTCTCTACGGGGATGCGAATCCATCTGGACGGTTAGCGATGTCGTTTCCCCATTCAGTTGGACAGGTACCTGTTTACTACAATCACTTTAACACGGGTCGTCCGAAAGATGCGCCGGATGCGCAGGTTCGCTATGTGTCGCAATATCTTGATATTCCGAATGAACCGGTATTTCCGTTTGGTTTTGGATTAAGCTATACAGACTTTACTTACCGTAATGCGACACTATCCGATTCTATTATGAGTGAAGATGATTTAGTCGTTCACGTGACTGTTGAAAATGTTGGGCTATATGAAGGTGAGGAAATCGTTCAGCTATATGTAAGAGATATCGCTGGAGAGGTTGTACGACCAATGAAAGAGCTGAAGGATTTTAAGAAAATTACGTTACAACCCGGTGAGACAAAGGAAGTTGTCTTTACAATAACAGAGGCGCAACTTCGTTATCATCATAGTGATTTATCTTTTGAAAGTGATCCAGGAAACTATATTGCTTTCGTTGGTTCTAACAGTCATGACGTTCAAGAATTGCCATTTAAATTAGTGAAGTAAAGGAGTGAGGCTCGAGTGATTATGATCGATCGTGGGAAAGCGTGTTTACGAGCTGGAGACATGGAAGCCGTTTTTCTAAAAAGTGGAGATCTTTATGAATTAACGACAGGAAATATTATGATCAATCAAGTGCTATCGAATGCTATTGATGGTGCATTAAATAATTTATATTTACGAGTGTTTACGAATGAAGGGATTAGCGCATACCCTTTAATCGGAACTAAATCCAATAGTACTTTTCAATTTGGAACGTCTGAGGCAATTTGGAGAGGGAAAGTTGCGGATGTGCACTATACCGTTGCTTTTCATCTTACGGAGCAGAATATTTGGTTCTGGAACGTCACGCTTGAAGGAAATGATGTTGAAGTAGACGTTGTATACGGACAGGATCTTGGACTTGCTGAAAAAGGCGGTGTTCGAACAAATGAAGCATACACGTCTCAGTATATGGATCATACCGTTTTTGAAGAGGAAGGTTACATCGTTTGTACACGTCAAAATCAACCACAGCAGGGGAGGTTTCCTTACCTTCAACAAGGTTCTCTCGGGAATACAAAAGGCTATTCTACAGATGGTTTTCAGTTCTTCGGGTTATCTTATAAGGAAACAAATGAACCAGAAAGGTTGAAGGAAGAGTCGCTAGCAAATGAAATCTATCAATATGAATTCGCCTATACAGCTCTTCAAACAGATCGCGTGAAGTTAAATGGAGAAAAAGAATTCACTTTTTATGGACTATTTCAAAATGATCATCCTCATTCGACTTCAAAGCCTGTTAGTCGAGATAACATTATCGCTTCTTGGGATTCGATTAAATTGGACCCACACCTAGAAAAAGCACAAGAACGAGTGCAGCATCATGTCGGACAGCCTATTCAATCTCTTGATATGACAGAGGAAGATATCAACGAGCTATTCCCTAATCGTCAACAAGAAGAGCGTGAGAATGGGGCGCTACTATCTTTTTTCACCGATACGTATGAGCACGTCGTATTAAAGCAAAAAGAACTTCTAGTCGAACGGCCACATGGGCATATTTTGATGTCTGGGGAAAATGATCGATTGAATCGGAATGTTATTTCGACAACTTCCTATATGTATGGTGTCTTCAATTCCCAAATTTCTTTAGGAAATACATCGTTTCATAAGATGATGAGCAATCAGCGTAATCCCCTTAATGTTCTAAAAACGTCGGGCCAGAGATTGTATGTGGAATACGAAGGAACCTATCGACTTTTAACAATGCCTTCATTATTTGAAATGGGATTTAATTACGCGCGCTGGTATTACAAATTTGAGAACGACACTATTATCATCACAAATTTTACAACCGTTGATTCTAAGCAAGTGCAGTTAGATGTGAGTTCGAAAAGTGGTAAAGAATATCGCTATTTGGTTACGAATCAAATCTCAATGGCTAACCATGAATATGAAGAAGTCTATGATGTGGAGCAGAAAGGTCGTGTTTTAACGTTCCGACCACATAGTTCCGAAAGTACAAAGGTCAATCCTAACCTCACTTATCAGTTGTCCGTCTCCGGTACTGATATGGAAGTGGGAGATGAGCGTCTACTCGTTCATCCTATTGAAGAAGGGGATGCTTCGCTTGTTGTGCTTCAAATTCAATCTACACAACAGTTCTCATTACATATACAGGGGACACGTGATGGAGAGTATGCTCCTTCTGAACGAGATGCAAGTGCTGAAATTAAACTCTACCGGGACTATATAGGAAAGGTTATGAATCAGTTTCATCTCAGTCATAAAGAAAAGAATGCCGAGTTAGACAGAATGAACGCACTTGCTTGGTGGTACACGCACAATATGCTTGTACATTATTCTGTTCCGAGAGGTCTTGAGCAATCGATTGGGGCAGCTTGGGGAACACGAGATGTTTGCCAGGGGCCAACTGAATATTTCATGGCGACGCAGAATTATGACTCTGTGAAAGAAATCATTCAAACAGTATACGCTCATCAATATGAAGATGAAGGTAACTGGCCACAGTGGTTTATGTTTGATGAGTATGGGGCTGTTCAGCAGGAGGAAAGTCATGGGGATGTTGTGATTTGGCCGCTAAAAGTCGTCGCTGACTACCTTGCTGTAACAGGTGATCATACGATTTTAGATATGGAGTTGTCATATACGCTGCGAGAAGATTTTACATTTAGCGAAAAGAAACATTCATTAAAGGATCATATTAAAAAACAGATTGAGTATGTGAAACGACATTTTCTCAACGATACCTTCCTTTCTTCTTATGGTGATGGGGATTGGGATGATACCCTTCAGCCTGCGAACGCTCAATTAAAAAAATACATGGTGAGTAGTTGGACGGTTGCGCTGACTTACCAGGCTGTGCGTAAGTTTGCGGATGCACTAGTAGAACCTGAATGGAAAAAGGATCTTCAGGAGCTTGCACTTGGAATTGAACGCGACTATCAGAAATTTCTCCTCGATACAGGAGTTCTTCCAGGGTTTTTATATATGGAAGATCAAAAGCGTCCTGAAAAGATGCTTCATCCAGAGGATAAGAAGACAGGTATCCATTATCGTTTATTACCGATGATTCGAGGCATGATCAGTGAGCTTTTATCTGCAGAAGAAGCGGTAGATCATTACCAAATTATTAAAGAAAAGCTCGCATGCCCAGACGGTGTTCGATTAATGGATAAGCCTGCGAATTATAAAGGTGGAGTGAGTACTCATTTCAAAAGAGCGGAGCAAGCAGCGAACTTTGGAAGAGAAATTGGACTTCAATATGTTCATGCACATATTCGTTTTATTGAGGCAATGGCGAAACTCGGCCAAAGGGAAGAAGTTTGGAAGGGGCTACAAGTTATTAATCCGGTTGGTATTACGGATGTGGTATCAAACGCAGAGAAACGACAAAGTAATGCCTACTTCAGTAGTTCAGATGGGAAGTTCAATACGCGTTACGAGGCGCAGAATCGGTTTGATGATCTTAAAAGCGGATCAGTTCCGGTGAAAGGCGGTTGGCGGATTTATTCAAGTGGACCAGGAATTTATATGAATCAGCTTGTAACAAATGCACTTGGCATCCGCCAGGAGGATGGAACCATGGTGCTTGACCCTATTCTTCCTACTAGATTAGATGGCCTTCAATTGCACTACAAGTTCTGGGGAATGGACGTTACTTTTCAGTATCACCTAACAAATGAAGAAAGAAAAGTTCATATTAACGGTCAGCGAGTTGAAACAGCTCTTAGCTCTAATCGTTATCGTGAGGGCGGAATGGTTGTTCGAAAGGCAGTTGCAGAAAAGTATTTGAATAGCGGCATGAACACCATTGAAATTTGGTTATGATGTAACCTTTGAGGTAATTGTGGAATAAAATAATGAAACCGGGATATCGATACGTTTCGATATCCCGGTTTATTTTTACCTTATTTAATTGAGAAATTCTCTTTTATTAATAAATCTTCTGGTTTTTCGCCAATGTCATCTTTATGGAAGTATTCCTTAATAATGCCATCTTCCAAGTAGTTTGCGATCGCAACCATAGACATTCCTTGATCAAGCGCGAGGTACGCTTCTGTTACTTCTCCAGTTAGGACATTAACTGAATCATAAAAGCCGTATTTCCCGTAAGTACCAAAGTCTTTAAGTGTTTTTAAGTTTTTGTACACTTCTTTAGGTGCGTATTCTAATGCAAGGAAAGACGCGTGTGGTGTTACAATTGCTCCTTCTGCACTATAACCGTCCATACCAAGAGGAGTTGCGCCAAATTCGGAATAGTCTTCAGGAGTTGCGGCAGGAGATAATCCCCATGCAGGATAGCCAAGCTCTTCTTTGGCATATTCGATTTGGATATCAACATGCTCTTGATTATTTAACCCAAGTGCGTTTTGACCAAGTTCCTTTTCTTTCAAGACAAGACCCGGCATTAAGGCTTCAAACATACTACCTCCCCAGCTTGGTACATACTTTTGGTCATTGTATGTATAGTGACCTTCAAATACATCAATGCCATCATATGTTTTGGTATAGCCTTCTGGTACTTGAGATTGCCAATCCCAGCTTGCAGGCATTGTCCGGTACATTTTCCACCAATGTTCTACAGGAACGTCTCCTTTACCAATCGAGATATAGCTCGCAAGGCGTGGTTCTGTATAAAACGCTCCGTAGTGATGCTCTGTAACACTTTCAGTTGCTACATCGTACCCTCCGCGCATTTGGCCAACCTCTGAATCGTAGAGCTTAGAATAGTCCATCGCTTCCACTAATTCACTTGTTTGATCATTTAACTCAGGATAAGCTTGTCCGGCTACGATTAAACCTGCGGATAGCCAGCCGTTATCAACGGTTGAGATGAACTCACCCCAGTCGGTCATAAGTGAACCATCCTTAGTGAAGTACCAGTTATAATATAAACCATTCCACGTCTCGAGTTCTTCTAATGTTTGAAGTGTAGTTTGAATCCTGTGGACTGCTTCATCTCTTGAAATTATCCCAATTTTTTGAGCAGATACTGTACTCATGAAATACATGCCGATGTTTGTTGGTGATGTAAAGTCTTGTACTGTCTTTTCACCATTCTTCATTCGAACGGCATCATACGTTAATCCAGTCTTTTCATCCGTGAAATCTTCAAAGTACCGATACGTCTTCTTTGAAATCGCTTTCAATTGTTTGGAAAAGGCATGCTTCTTTCCTTTGGTAGAACTTTCAGCATTAGCGACTGGCAAGGATCCGGTTAAAACAATGGCTGCTACAAGAAAAAACAAAAGAAATTTTCTCATGAATCCACTTCCTTTCAAAATTAGTGAAACGTTTCGATTTTAGTATACATAAGGAACGGAGGATAGTAAACGGATTGAATGAAAAATATCAGAATTTACTAAAAACAGACCGATGGACATGGGAGAAAGGTTGGATAGTAAGGGGAGAGGGGGATTCGACATAAACCGCGAGTGACAGGCACCATCATAAGCC
Source organism: Pseudalkalibacillus sp. JSM 102089 (assembly GCF_041366475.1). NCBI lineage: Bacteria > Bacillati > Bacillota > Bacilli > Caryophanales > Fictibacillaceae > Pseudalkalibacillus > Pseudalkalibacillus sp. JSM 102089. Next base: position 193,012 of record NZ_JBEWYW010000002.1, on the reverse strand, counting down.
GATAGGACAACTCCTATCGGCTTCCTTTATACCCGAGTCTTCTCGATATTTCTTTCCCGGCTTGCTTCAGAATGGGTAAATATTCAGCTAAACGCTCTTCTGACATTTGAGGAACGGTGCCTGTAATGCTGATCGCGTACGTTGCACTTCCGAGATGGTCAAAGATCGGAACAGCGATGCAGCGAATGCCTTCTTCGTGTTCTTCGTCGTCAATAGCGAAGCCATTTTGACGAACTTTTTCTAATTCGTTTTGAAATTCTGTAGCGTCCGTGATGGTCCGATCTGTTAGCTTAAATAACTCTTTAGTTGAAAGGAAATCGTTTAGTTGCTTATCACTCGAATATGCTAAGATCGCTTTCCCTACACCTGTGCAATGAAGCGGAGCTTTTCGCCCAGTACGAGAGTATATCCGAATCGTGGACTGTGTCTCCACTTTATCAAGATAAATGACTTGATGATCTTCTTCGATCATAACAAGGTGAGCGATTTTTGAAGTTCGTTCACTTAATTCTTCAAGAACATTCCGCGCGACTTCTAAAATATTTAACTCATCGACAACCACATGGTACATCTCAATGAATTTCAACCCAAGTCGATAAGATGTTTGATCAGCTGAGCGCTGGATATATTGGTGTGACTCAAGGGTAGAAACAAGTCGATGAATCGTGCTTTTTGCCACATCAAGCTTGTTAGCGAGCTCTGTAATGCCCATTCCTTCTGGTTTTTCTTTCAATAGTTCTAAAATTTGAAGTGATCGATCGACAGACTGAATCATAACATCTTCCTTTCCTAGACCGATCACGACAATCAGAACGATTTAATTCGAATTGACAAGGGCATGTCGGCCTTTTTGTACTTCATCACAATATTGTTTTGCGAGGGATTGTAGTTCGCTGTATCGCTTTTCTGCGATTAAATCTTTTCGTAATAGGGAGCCACCAACACCTACGGCAGCTGCCCCAGCTCGTATATATTCTTCTGTATTTGAAAGACTTACTCCGCCGGTTGGCATCATGTGCACGTGAGCGAGAGGGCCTTTCACATCCTTAATGAAAGTTGGTCCAAGTACGCTTGCAGGGAAAATTTTCACAAGATCTGCCCCAGCTTGTTGGGCTTGCAGTATTTCTGTCGGCGTGAATACACCTGGTATCACAATTTTACCATATCGATTAGCGGTCAAAATGGTTTCTGTATTCATTGTTGGAGAGAAAATGAATTCGGCACCAGCGTGAATCGCCATGTTTGCTGATTGCGCATCAAGAACCGTACCTGCCCCAACAACTGCCTGACCTTTAAATGCAAGATTTGCTTCGCGAATCACATCAAGTGCCCCATCCGAATCAAGTGTGATTTCAATTCCACTAATACCACCATCTACAATCGCTTCAATCACTTGCATCACTTTATCTCGGTCAATTTTTCGAACGACGGCTACAACACCACCGTCAATCATTTTTGTTAAGATCGCCTGTTTCATTCTCCCACTCCTTTTATCTTAATACATCCTGTTTCGTTGCATTTAAAGATTCAATTTCTTGAATCGTTGGAAGCCCTTCAATATCGCCAAATACAGAAACAACGATGGAACCAATTAATGAGCCAAGATCAACAGATTCTTGAAATGGTTTCCCCTTCAGAAGGCCAGAGAGAACCCCTGCAGCAAAACCATCTCCTGCTCCAATGGGATCATTCACTCTAGAGACAGGATAGCTTTTCACAAATCCATTCTCACCATTTGCTGTGGCAAAGGTGGTCCCAATTGCTCCGTTTTTTATCGCGATTTTCTGAACGCCAGAGGCTAGAAAAAATGAAATGATTTCATCAGGATCACTTGTACCTACCAATTGTTCAGCTTCGTCTAGTCCTGGAAGAAGAATATCCGCTTGTCTTGCGAGGTCTAGCAATTTCTCTTTTCCATTTGGAATATTCTTTAGCAGTTTCATTCGAATATTAGGATCAAATGAAACCGTAATCTGATGCTTTTTAGCAAAGTGAAAAACCTCATTCACTAGCTCATAACAAGATTCACTCAACAGAGGAGTAATGCCAGTTAAGTGAACGATTCTCGCCCTTTTTATGTAGTCCCAGTTGATGTCTGCTGTAGTCATAGTGCTTGCAGCGGAACCACTGCGGTAATAGTAAACTTGATTGCGATCTGTTCGCTTTTCTTTAACATATAAGCCCGTTTGTTCTTCAGGGTCCATAAGGACATTCGTTGTATCGACCCCTTCGCCACGAATGGCATTTAACGTAAAATGACCTAATTCTTCATCGCCCAGCTTACTGATCCAGCCAACAGAGTGACCAAGCTTTGAAAGACCGATCGCTACGTTTGATTCAGCCCCGCCGATTCGCTTGTTAAACTGATTCGTATATCGAAGAGGGCCGGTAGAAGCGGCATCAAAAAGAATCATGGTTTCACCGAGTGTGACGACATCCAATTGTGATTGCATAAACTGCCTCCTTCTTGTTCCTTAATAAGGAACGTCGTTCTTCATTATGATTTAACTTTACTTAATTATGAAAACGATGTCAATTTAATTATGTGAGAATTTTCAAAAATATAGATCGTGAGTATGAATTTTCTGTAAATACATTGCGTGAAAGTCAACTCTTATAAGACAAATATGGTAGGATAACGATATTACGACTTACATGTATTGGGAAGGAGCGGTACGATGAAATTTGATTACCATACGCACCATGAACGATGTGGTCATGCAGAAGCAGGAATTGAAGATTACATAAAAGCAGCAATCCAAAATGATTTGCAGATGATCGGAATTTCTGATCATTCACCGTTTTTTGCAAGTGAGAAGGATCGAGCGTTGCCTCGCATTGCTATGGCTAAGAGTGAGTTCGCTTCTTATGTAGAAGAAGTGCTCTCGCTTAAGGAAAAGTACCGTGGCAAGATTGACGTTTTGCTTGGTGTTGAATCTGACTTTTTTAGAGAGCATTACCCGTTATATAAAAGCATTTATGATCAGTACCCGTTTGACTACATAATTGGCTCTGTTCATTTTAGTAATGGAACTAACATCTTTGATAAAAGTCGTTGGGAAAATTTAATTGAAGAAGACATTCGCAAAGAAAAAGAGCATTATTACAAGCTAATCGTAGAATCAGCTGAAAGCGGCGTCTTCGATATTCTAGCCCATATTGATGCCATGAAGGGATTTTATCCAGACTTCGCAAACGTCCAAACACCTGAAGTCGAAAAAGCATTGAAGCGACTTGGAGAGCTTGAGTCAACGATTGAAATCAACACATCTGGTAAGCATAAAGACTGCGGCGGTTGGTATCCAGCGAATGACATGCTCGAAATGGCTTGCCATTATGGTGTGGGAGTTACTTTCGGATCTGACGCTCATTGGCCTTCACGCGTTGGAGAAGAATTTGAAGAAGTTCGAACAAAGCTGAAGGAGATTGGATTTAAGAATTGGACGGTGTTTCGAGAGAGGAAGAAGGAGTTTGTTGGGATGTAAGGAGAGAGAGAGTATCTCTCTCTTTTCGTCTTTTTTTCAGAATATTCATTGATCAACTTGTAGTTTTGAGTTATTCTATATAGTGAAAATACGAAAAATTGTATATTGAGGTGAGGATATGGAAGGCAAATGGGAGAAATTATACAGCAAGAATGGACTGGCAGCTAGGAGAATTGCAGCTAATCTAATAGCGATCGAGCCAGGAAGCCGTATTCCTCGCGTAAGTGATTTTGTTACAGAAACATCACTTGGAAGGGGGACAATTCAGGGAGCCTTACGTCTACTCGAAGAAATAGGAGCTATTGTTCTTGAAGCAAGAGGACACCTTGGTACGTTTCTTGTTAGAACGGATCGAGAACTGCTTTGGGATATTGCAGGACTTGGTTCTGTTATGGGGGCAATGCCTTTACCATATTCGCGAAAATATGAAGGCCTTGCTACTGGTTTAGTTCAGGTGCTTGAAATGATGAAAATACCTTTTAATTTGGCTTTCATGAGAGGCTCATCGAATAGAATAGAGGCATTGAAAGCTGGAAGATATGATTTTGTGATTGTTTCAAGGCTTGCAGCTGAGCTTGCTGTTCGGAATGACGCTCGTATCGAAATGGCAAAAACATTTGGAAATAACTCATATGTTTCCGGACATGAAATCTTTTTTTCAGACTCTAAAACAGAGCGTATTCAAAACGGCATGCGGGTAGGTATTGATTATTCTTCAGCTGATCAGCATCTTCTAACGGAGTATGAAGTAGAAGGTATTGATGTTCAGCTAATTGAAGTGAACTACATGCAGATGATGGAGATGCTTAAGAACAATGAAATTGATGCAGCAGTTTGGAATAAGGATGAGATTATTCATTCTGAAGGAATGGGCAAAGGATCGTTTCGTTCGATAAAAGCTCAGGAACTAAGTCGGAAGGTGAATGAGGCAACTATGCTCTTAAATAGGGAGAGGATAGAACTTAGAGATGCACTACTCGACCTGTCAGTATTTAACGTCAAAGAGCTACAAGTTCGAGTAGAAAAGGGGGGAATTTATCCTCGATATTAGGCGGGATTCCATTTTGAATCCCTATGATTTTAATATACTAAATCCTGTATATTGGAGGGTGATTTTTATGACAACGATTAAGGAACGACTAGATATTCTGAAAGCTGGCGATGTGATTAGTGAGGAAGCATCAACTATCGCTGAGGAAGCGGTGCAAAGATTAAGTGCCCATACGCAAAGGACGCTTCCTCAAAATAAAGTAGAAATGCTCGTTACTCATCTTGCATCAGCCTTAACGCGTATGTCCCGCGGTGAATCAGTCGATGGCCCACCGGAAGAGCTTTTTTCAGAAATAGAGAAATCTGAGCAAATTGATCTAGCGAATAGAGAGATTAATTGGCTTAAATCCAATTGGGGTGATGAAATTCCAAAATCTGAGATCGCTTTTTTAAAAATGCACTATGTATCTATTTTTAAAGAAATGAAATAGGAGGAGATTTTTTATGAAAATTGTTATTGGTGGACAGGTAGATAAAAAGGAAGTCGAAGCCCTAGTGAAGGAACATGGACCAAATGGAGTGGAAACTTCCATTAAATCAGATGTAGAAGCGGCAATGGCAGTGAAAACAGGTCAGGCAGAATACTATGTTGGAGCGTGTCACACTGGTGGTGGAGGTGCGTTAGCGATGGCGATTGCTATTATTGGAAAACCAAGCTGTGAAACTGTTTCAATGCCAGGAAGAAAACCGAGTGAAGAGAAAATTCAACAGGCTGTTAAGGAAGGAAAGAAAGCATTCGGTTTTACTGCTGATCATATGGAAACGGTCGTTCCAATGATTATGAGAGCAATTAAAGCACTTTAATTTAGAAGGGGGTTCGGCACATGGAAATGGTTCTCGTCATCTTAATCGGGGCTATGGCAGCTGTTCTTGCAAATTTAAATTTAGCTGTGTTTAATGACGGCTTACGACCAATTGTACCTGAAAATACTGAAGGGCGAATGGGACGTAAAGAGCTTGGTTTAACGGCCTTTGCTATGAGTTTTGGACTTGTAGTTGGTTTTGGGATTCCTTTTACCATTACTGCGAGTATTATCCTTATCCATAGCATTCTGCTTGGAACAGATATCATTGGATTGATTACCCCGCGAAATAAATGGGGTACGCCTGTTGCGGCAATTGTTGGTGGCGCATATGGTGCAGGTTTGTTAGTTGGACTAGAAGGATTTGTCACCTTATTTGAAAAACTACCATTGAATTTCTTAGATGCGATGGGGCAAGTGGGATCCCCAGTTGTTGTCACCTTTATGGCATTTCCAGCTCTAGCAGTGGCGTTGCAATTCAGTGTTAAAAAAGGTGTTCTGACATTTATCACATCAGCCATTATTCGGCAATTAGCTGTATGGTTAAATGAAAGCGGTGCCATGGCTTTTGGTGATACGACGGTTACGTTAAATCAAGAAGGAATGGCTCTCATTACTGGAATGATTTTCTTAATTACATATGCTGTGCGCCAAAAACCTGAAGGAGAAGGTAGCAGTATTGATCTTGCTTCGGTTTTTAGTGAGAGAGTGAATCGCATTAAAAAGCATGTGATTTATTTCATGATTATGGGGGGGCTGATTGCTGCGGCTACGAACCTCCTGATTATGGCTGGAGATCCGATATCATTAAATTTAATCGCAGACGGAAAAGTAACAGATGCTGCCATCGCTGCTGGAGCCCGAGCGCTGGGATTCATCCCACTTGTTGCTAGTACGGCGATTGCAACAGGGGTGTATAGTCCAGTTGGGTTTACAATCATTTTCGTTGTAGGGTTGCTTGTTCCTAATGTATGGGTGGCGGCTATCCTTGGTATTATTACTGTTTTTCTTGAGGTTATGTTATTGAGTCAGATTGCACGTTTCCTTGACAAATATCCCGGAGTACGACAATCAGGAGAAAATATTCGTACAGCGATGAGTCGAATTTTAGAAGTGGCTCTTTTAATTGGTGGTGCAAACGCAGCTAATGCTATTGCTCCAGGGCTTGGATTTTTTATCATTGCAGGGTTCTATTTGTTAAATGAGATTGCGGGGCGTCCAATTGTGCGAATGGCAGTAGGACCGATTGGCGCAATAGCAGTTGGCATCTTGGCAAATGTTCTTGTCGTACTTGGCCTCATGCAAATACCACAGTAGAAGGAGGAGATAAGATGATACAAACGGTTAGAGGACCAATTGTTCCTACTGAGCTCGGGGTTTGTTCCGCTCATGAACATCTTTGTATTGATTTATCACGAATTAAAAATGATCCTGACACTATTCTTGACGATATAGGCGGAATGGAAGAAGAACTTCGCTACTTTAAAGGTTCAGGTGGACAGGCGATGGTTGAAGTTACGAACGATGGAATGGGTCGTAACGCAAGTCTCCTTAGAAAGTTAAGTGAAACGACAGGAGTGCATTTGATCGCAAGTACCGGTTTTTACAAAGACCCATTCCTTCCAAACCAAGCGACTGAGTGGAATCGCGATCAGTTTGCACAATACATGATTGATGAAATAAAGAATGGAATTGAAGGAACAGACGTTTATCCTGGCGTTATTGGAGAAATAGGGAGCAGTCACTATGAAATCAAGCCTATTGAAGAAGAGCTCTTAACTGGTGCGGGAATCGCAGCAATGGAAACGGGGCTTCCGCTCACCACACATACAACGCTCGGAACGATGGGAGTCGAGCAAGTTGAACTTTATTCTGCCCTTGGATTGCCAATGAACCAATTGATTGTGGGGCATCAAGACCTTAATCAAGATGATGAACGAGTACTTTCTGTTGTGGAAGCAGGGGCATTTGTAGGATTTGATACGATTGGAAAAATTAATTATCGACCTGATGAAGAGCGAATTCATACAATTTGTCGTCTATTTGAAAGAGGATATGGTGCGCAGATTTTATTATCAGCTGATTTAACTAGAAAGTCACATTGGCATAAGCACGGAGGTATTGGATATGACTATGTTCTCAATGAATTTGTGCCTCGTTTAAAAGAAGCAGGCTTGTCTGATGAGGATATCAGAATGATGTTAATCGATAATCCAGCTCATGCTTTCAGTCGAAAGGGGATTGCATAACATTGAAACACCAGGAATCTGTTATACCTCAGATGTCACTTGCAGAAGCAACAAATAAACAATTTGAAATTGTGGATTATATCACAAAGGAATTTAAAGACAATGAAATGTTCCATGATGGCGATCGCGGTGTGCATCCGATCTATAAACGACCTAGAACAACTGCGAAAGTTGAGAACGTTCTTGCTAGTATTTTTGGTGGTGATCAGGCAGTACTTGTACGAGGATCGGGTACCGGTGCAATTCGATCTCTCTTAAGTGCCCTCCTTGAACCGGGAGAATCTATGATTATTCACACTGCACCTATTTATATGACGACTAAAGAAACGATCCGAATGCTTGGGTTACGAACGGAAGAAGTGAATTTCAATGATTTAGATGCTATTAAACAAAGTCTTCCTCATTCAGAAGCAAAGGTTTTCTATATCCAACATGCAAGGCAGCAACCAATCGACACTTATCGTCTTAAAGAAGTGATTAAGTTAGTTAAGACGATCAACCCTGAAATGATTGTAGTTGTTGATGATAATTATTGTGCATTGAAAATGCATGGAATTGGTGTAGAGGCTGGCGCTGATTATTCCACTTTTTCCGGATTTAAGCTACTTGGACCTGAAGGAATTGGAGTGGTGATAGGGAAGAGCGCCATTAAAACAATTCAACAGCGAAATTATTCTGGAGGCAGTCAAGTTCAGGGCCCAGAAGCGATGGAGTTACTCCGATCCCTACCTTTTGCACCTGTCTCATTAGCTATCCAGAGTCAGCAAGTTGAAGTTCTATGTGACTTGTTAAATAAAGGTGAAGTGTATGGAGTAAAAGAGGCTTATATAACAAACTCTCAATCAAAGAATGTCATTGTTGAACTGAAAGAGCCAGTTGCCCGTGAAGTAATCGAGCGAAGTAAGGCCTTTGGAGCAGCAACATATCCAATTGGAGCAGAATCACGTTTTGAACTTGTTCCAATGATTTATCGAGTTTCTGGTAGTTTCCTCGAAAGTACACCCGCATTACTTGAATATGGTTTACGTATTAACCCTATGAAGGCTGGAGCAGAGACTGTTATTCGTATTCTTCGAGAATCATTGCGAGGAGAGTAAGTATACATCAAGACATAATCTATACGCTGTTGTTTAGGAGGCTACTACATTGTTTCTTTCACTTACAAAGAAGAGAAATCCAGAACTCATTAAAGCGGGAGTAAAACTTCACCAATCTGGGATTATTCCTCCCAATACGTATGTTCTCGACCTTGACACAATAGCCCACAATGTCAGAAGAATGGCGCAAGCTGCTAAAGAGAATGATTTCACATTGTATTTTATGAGTAAGCAGCTTGGTCGTATAGGCGATCTCGGGAATTGGATTGCGGAACATGGAATTGAAAAAGCTGTTGCCGTTGAATTTGAAGAAGCTTACCGACTATATCATTCCGGTGTCAGTATTGGTAACGTGGGTCATCTTGTCCAACCTGGGAAACATCAGTGGGATGAGGTTCTTAGTTTCGATCCAGAAGTTGTGACGGTTTTTTCGATTGAGCGAGCAAGACAAGTATCAGATGCAGCTATGAAACTGGGAAAAAAACAGGAGGTCATTCTGCGAGTAATCAATTCATCAGACACGATTTATCCTGGACAGTGGGGAGGATTTCAGGTAAAGGAGCTTCAAGGTTTTATTTCAGAGCTAAAGCAGCTGAAAGGAATCGAAGTAATGGGCGTTACTTCATTTCCGTTATTGCTAATGGACAAAGAACGTAAGGAGCTATTATTTACAGAAAACCTGAAAACAATACTTTCGGCAAAAGCAATACTTGAAGCATCGGGATTTCGCATTCGTCAGGTAAATGGTCCAAGTGCAACAAGTACAGAAACGATTCCAATGCTAAAAAAAGCCGGGGTTACACATGGGGAACCTGGACATGCTCTAACAGGGACTACCCCACTTCATGCGGTTCGGACTCTTCCTGAGGATCCTGCTATTATCTATGTATCCGAAGTCTCTCATGAAGACGAGGAGAATTTTTATGTGATTGGAGGAGGATTTTATGAAAGGGGAAATATGACAGGCGCTTACGTCGGAAGCTCCCCTGAACGTATTTTTGATACATTTTTAAAAGGCAAGCCTTTAAATTCTGAGTACATTGATTACTATGGAAGACTTGAACGTGACTCAAGAGTATCTATCGGTGATACGGCAATATATGCTTTTCGGACGCAAGTATTTGTAACGAGGGCAAATGTTGCCCTTGTTCGTGGGTTACATGATGGTGTTCCAGAAATTGTACATTTTGAAAGGAGGGGTTAACGATGGGACGTATCGTAGTGCTCGTTCTCGATAGTTTTGGGATTGGAGCAATGGATGACTGTGCAGATTTTGAACCAGGGGACTGTATAGCAAATACGTACGAGCATATTCGAAAAAAAGTACCGATGGCCATTCCCACCATGTATTCGCTTGGACTTAATCAACTTGTAGATGAAACCGGAACACCAAAAGGAGCTTACGGAAAAGCACGACTCGCACACTACGGAGCTGATACTTATATGGGACACCAAGAGATTGTAGGAAGTCTTCCGAAACGTCCCGCCAAACGATTGATGAAAGACGTTCATAAGAATATAGCTACGAGTTTACTAAGGGAAAATTTCAAAGTAACTTATCCTTTTAAAGATTTGCCAATATTGTTAATTGACGATGCAATCATTGTGGCAGATAACATTGAATCAACCCCTGGAAATATTATTAATGTTACGGCAGACCTGACAAAGGTTTCGTTTGAGTATGCGCTTAAAGTAGGAAGCGTTGTAAGGAAAGTCGTTGATACAAGTCGAGTTATTACATTAGGCGGTCCTCACACTTCGGTCGCGCGACTTCTATCAGTCGTAAAAAAAGGGGAAGCGGGGCAGTGGGGAATTGATAGCCCTAAAGCAGGCTTGTATGGGGAAGACTATCAAGTTCGTCACCTGGGATATGGTGTTAACGTACAAAGACAATTCCAGACCCTAGCTGAATCTAAAATTCCCGTTTATCGAATTGGGAAAACGGCAGATGTACTCGAAGGAAAGCATTTGGCTTATTCTATTGTGAATACAGCGGAGGTGCTTCAACAACTAAAAGAAGCATTTAGTAAAGAAAAGCATGGGGCTTTTCTAGTAAATGTACAAGAAACGGACCTTGCTGGTCATGCAGAAGATACGAATTGGTATGCATCACTTCTTGAAGAAGTAGATGATTGGCTGGAGAATTTTATTCCTCTACTTAAAGAAGATGATATTTTAATAGTAACGGCCGATCATGGGAATGACCCTACGATCGGACACTCAAAACATACAAGAGAGTATACTCCTCTTATGGTTACTGGTCCTAAAGTGAAGCCAGTATCGATTGGGACAAGAAATACTATGGCAGATATAGGGGCAACCTTGAGTGATTATTTTCGTATTGAATCCACTGAAGCAGGTACTAGCTTTCTTAATCAAATCCTCAAAAACTAAGGAGGAGTATATATGAAGAAACGAATTTTTATAATACCGATCGTGGTTCTGCTGTTGAATATCTCTGTCTTTTCCACAGCTTCAGCTACTGCCAACGGAGAGAAGCTGAGTCATGGTAGTCCGAAGAGTGCTGGAATGAATGCTACTACACTTGAGGAAATTGATGACGTAGTGCAAGAAGCTATAAGTAATGATATAACTCCTGGAGCAGTGGTACTTGTGGCTAAAAGTGGTAAAGTCGTAAAAGAGTCTGCCTATGGAGATGCACAAAAATATGATATGGGAAATCTATTAGAAAAACCAAGGAAGATGAAAAAGAAAACAATGTTTGACCTTGCCTCTTTAACTAAAGTAATGGGAACAACGCAAGGGATTATGAAGCTTGTCAGTGATGGGGAATTAGCAGTAAATGATCGAGTAGCAAAATATATTCCTAATTTTGCTTCTAATGGTAAGGAAGATATTACAATCGCAGACCTTTTAACACATACCTCTGGCTTAACTCCCTGGCAGCCGACTTATTTTCATGCTAAGAATTCGGAAGAAGTTCTAAACTATATTAATGCACTTCCACTCGAATACGAAACCGGCACAGATCGTCGCTATAGTGATTTTAGTTTTATGACGCTAGGATTCATCATTGAGGAAATAAGCGGAGAGAAGCTTGATGATTATCTTCAGAAAAATATTTATGAGCCATTGAAAATGAAAGATACGATGTTTACTCCTTCAGATCACCTTGATGATAAAATCGCAGCCACTTCATGGGGGAATCCTTTTGAATATAAAATGGTGGATGATCCCGATTTCGGCTACAACGTTCCTGAGCGAGCTGAGGATTTTGGAAGGTGGCGAACTGAAACACTTGTTGGAGAAGTTAATGACGGTAATAGTTTTTATGCAAACGAAGGTATAGCTGGACACGCTGGCTTGTTCTCCACGGCACGAGATCTTGCCGTACTTGGACAGGCGATGTTGAATGGTGGGAGTTACGGTAAAGTGAAGCTATATGATCAGGAGGTTATTGAAGACTTCACAACCCCACAGCGTTTTGGACAGGGCTATGGATGGGAACTCGACAAGAGCTGGTACATGGGTGACAAACATTCAGAAGCGACTTTTGGGCATACAGGTTTTACAGGGACCCAAGTGATCTTTGACCCATCTAATGATCTCCAAATTATTGTGTTAACTAATAAACAAAATAACGGCCCTCTCGAATCTGGATCCTATCCAAGCACTGGAGGACTTTCGAAACATATCGCGAATATCGTATACGAGTCTATTCAATAATAACTCAACCCTGATTAGCTTCCTTTCTTGGAGGTGCTCAGGGTTCTTCTATTTTAACAACGAGGAGAGATGCTGAATGAGGGAAAAGAGAAAAGTGATTTTAGATTGTGATCCAGGCCATGATGATGCGATTTCGATTATTCTTGCAGCTTCTAGTGATCAGATTCAGATTGAAGGCATTACGACGGTAGCGGGGAACGTAGATGTTGAGAAGACAACGCTTAATGCGTTAAAAGTATGTGATTTCATAGGGCTCGACGTGCCAGTTGCTCGTGGAGCTGAGCAGCCACTAGTTAAAACGCGTGAATTCGCACCAGACATTCATGGAGATTCTGGTCTTGATGGACCAGAGCTTCCGGAAGTTCCAAAGAAAATGATGATCGATCAGCATGCTGTCGATTTTATCATTGAGAGATTGTTAGATTCTGATGGAGAGATCACGCTAGTTCCGACAGGTCCGCTCACGAATATCGCTTTAGCGATTGAAAAGGAACCTGCGATCGTTGGAAAGATTCGTGAAATCGTACTGATGGGTGGAGGGACGTTTGGAAATTGGACACCTAGGGCGGAATTTAATATTTATGTCGATGCCGAGGCGGCGGTTGTTGTTTTTACAGCGGAGTGCCTGTGACAATGTTTGGTCTAGACATTACGCATCAGGCGATTACAACGCCAGCGATTCTTCAGGAGATTTCTTCTATTGGCACGAATGTTTCGAAATTTGTGGGGGATCTTCTTGAATTCTTTACTAAAACTTATAAAGAAGTTTTCGATTTTGAAGGAGCTCCCATTCACGATGCATGCACGATAGCGTATTTAATTGATGAATCGATTTTTGAATTCGAGACGGTTCGAGTGGATATTGAGACAAAAGGAGAATTTACATACGGTACAACGTGCGTTGATCGTCTGCATGTAACGGGAAGAAAGCCGAATGTGAAGTTTGCGCATGGCATTAATCAAGAAAAGTTTTGGGGATTGTTGATTAATGCGTTGAAGTGAGAAGGGCGGAATTGGTGGTGCCTGTCACTCGCGAATTCGCGGGTGACAGGCACCACGAACCACTATTACCTCCTCTTGTGCTAATCTCCAGTCATCGTTAGAATAATAGTAAGACAATTCAGTCAGGAAGTGTAAGCGTATGCAAAGACTGAAATCAATTTCTCTTCAAACGAAATTATCTTTAATGATATTGGGACTATTATTTACAGTTTTGCTTATTCTTGGTTTGGTTTTTACCAGTTTATATTCGACAAGTGTTGAAGAACAGATGGGAGAACGGGCGCTTAATGTCGCTCAGTCAGTGGCCATGATGCCGGCCGTAATCAATGCGATGAAGTCGAATTATCCATCCGAAACTATTCAGCCAATCGCAGAGGATCTTCGGTCTAAAACAGGAGCGGAATTTATTGTAGTAGGAGATAAGGATGGTATTCGGGTAGCTCATCCGTTACTTGATCGCATTGGTAAACATATGGTTGGTGGCGATAGCCAGCAGGCTTTAGTAGAAGGAAAATCATATGTTTCGAAAGCAGAAGGATCGCTTGGTTCCTCGCTTAGAGGAAAAACACCTATTTTTGATAATGGTGCCATTATCGGTATCGTTTCTGTTGGTTTTTTAACTGAGGATATTCAACAGAAAGTAGATCAATTTGAATTAAAGGTTATGAGTTTAATAGGCACAATATTGTTACTTGGTTTAGCAGGTGGTTTTTTTATTGCGAGGAATGTGAAGAAGTCCATTTTTGGTCTTGAACCATCAGAAATCGGGGCTATGTTTCTGGAGCGAAATACGATTCTTCAAACGATCAGAGAAGGAATTATTGCGGTTGATGCGAAGGGAGAGATCACCCTTGCTAATCAAGAAGCTCATCGTATGCTAAATAGAAAGGTAGATGAAAATTTAGAAGGAGAAGACATTGTCTCTGTTCTCCCAAATACAAGAATGCCAGAAGTGCTACTATCTGGAGAGTCAGAGTATGATCAGGAGATCATCATCGGTCATAATCATGTGATTGTGAATCGGATTCCTATCATTCAAAAAGGTGAAATTACAGGAGCTGTTTCAAGTTTTAGAAGGAAAACAGAAATTGAGGCTTTATCACGAGAGCTCTCTCAAGTTCAAAGCTATGCGAAAGTTCTTCGCTCTCAAACGCATGAGTATGCCAATAAACTATATACCATTTTAGGATTAATTCAGTTAGGAGCATACGATGAGGCGATTGAATTAATACATAAGGAAGCGATTGGTTATCAGGAGGTTGTACAGCTTTTGGTGAAAGCTGTGCCAAATCCAATTATTTCAGCTCTGCTTTTAGGGAAGTATAACAGGGCTCATGAGCTTCATATTCAATTTTTAATTGATGAGGAAAGTAGTATGAGTGACTTTCCTGAGCGGATGGAGCAAGAAAAGATTGTAACGATCGTTGGGAACTTAATTGATAATGCGATGGATGCTGTTCTTGAAAAGCAAGATGAAGAAAGAGTGGTCCATTTATTCATGACGGACATTGGGAGAGATTTGATTTTTGAAATAGAAGACTCCGGTAATGGCGTGCATGAAGAGGAATTGGAACAGATTTTTGAGCGAGGAGTTAGTAATAAAGAGGGGCAAGATCGAGGAATCGGACTTTCTCTCGTGAAAAATGCACTCGAATATCTTGGAGGGTATGTCACCATATCAACAAGTCGTTACGGTGGAGCTGCGTTCACAGTTGTGATTCCTAAGGGGGAACAAACGAATGTCTGATATTGAAGTGTTAATTGTAGAAGATGATCATCGAATTGCTAGAATCAATCAGAAATTTACTGAAAATGTACCGGGATATGTAGTTATAGGAGTTGCTTCAAGCATTACGGAAGGGAAGGAACTTCTAGAAATAGTAGAGCCAGACCTTGTGCTCCTAGATATCTTTTTTCCTGAAGAAAGCGGACTTCACTTACTTTGGCACATCCGTAAAAATTATAAAGAAACAGATGTGATGATGATCACTGCTGCGAAAGAAATCGAGGCGGTTCAGGAAGCAATGCGTGGAGGGGCAATTGATTACATTATTAAACCGGTTATCTTTGATCGCTTTAAGCAAACTCTAGAAAAATTCAAACAAACGAGAGGAAGAATGAATCATCAGAAGGTTGTTAGCCAGGAGGAAGTGGATCATTTATTTACAAGACAAGGAACGCGTGAAACGGTCGCGACTCAAGTCGCTCCAAAAGGAATTGATCCCTTAACGTTATCGAAGCTGACAGAAGTACTTTTATGCCACACGCCTCAAGGCATGACGGCTGAAGAAGTCGGAAGTGAGATGGGGTGTAGCAGAACAACAGCGAGAAGATATTTGGAATACATGGTTTCACTTAGACAGGTGGATGCTGACTTGTCATATGGAACAGTGGGTCGTCCTGAACGACGCTATCATTCCGTAAAGAATGGAAGGTGAAAAGGGCCGCTTCAAGTGGAAGCTCATAAGGAGATCTCACTTTAGAAGCGGCTTTTTTCATGATGCTAAATGTTCCTTTTCCTCTTCTGCTGTTTTTTTACTGAGCTTGCTCTTTATAATAGGTAGCGTAAGAGAAAGAAGTGACAGAATGAGGAGGACGACGGTTACTGTACTATCGAAAAACGTCACATAACTCCCATTTGATATCGTTAGCGCCTGTCTAAATGATTGTTCCATCATTCCACCTAGAATAAAGGCGAGAATGAGCGGTGCTGCTGGAAAGTTAAGAAGTCTCATTATAAAACCCATCACTCCAAATGCTAGTAAGAGATAAAGATCAAAAGTGCTGAAGCTCACTCCATAAACCCCAATCATACAGAAGATAATAACAAGTGAGATTAGTAGCGCTTTTGGAATGTAAAGAATCCGAGCGATAAACGGAATAAGTGGCAGATTTAAAACTAGCAAGAAAAGGTTGCCAAGATACATACTAGCAATCACTCCCCAAAATACGTCCGGATGATCGGTCAGCATTAACGGACCTGGTTGTACACCGACAACGAGGAGGGCACCAAGCAATACAGCGGTTGTGCCAGAGCCTGGGATACCAAGCGTTAACAGGGGAACGAAAGCCCCACTCGTTGCGGCGTTATTAGATGTTTCTGGGGCAGCGAGTCCTTTGATATTTCCTTTTCCGAAAGACGAAGGATCTTTAGAAATTTTCTTCTCTGTGATATAGGACATGAAGGAAGCAATAGTTGCACCAGCGCCTGGTAGCACGCCAAGAATAAATCCGAGCACAGAATGACGAGCGATCGGACCAGAGATTTCTTTTGCTTCTTGCCTCGTGATTTTCAATGAGCCAACATTGGAGTTACCGTCCATCATTTTTGATTTTCGGGACAAGATTAGCGAGCAAACCTCAGCAAGCGCGAAAAGTCCTAGGGCAATGATTAAAAAGTCGATTCCTTCAAGAAGGTTCGGATTACCAAAAGTAAAACGCTGTGTTCCTGTTTGCTGGTCAACGCCAATTGTAGCAATGATTAAACCGATCGTTGCAGAGATTAACGCCTTCACAGTTGAGCCTTCGGACAAGCTTGCAATCGCTGTTAAACCAAGCAACATGAGGGCGAAATACTCAGTCGGACCGAATGAGACGGCAAAGCTAGCCATTAGAGGAGCAACTAGCATAAGGGCAACAACACTTACGGTACCACCAGCGAAAGATGAAATAGCAGCAATAGCGAGTGCTTTACCAGCCTTACCTTGTTTGGCGAGCGGGTAACCGTCAAAGGAGGTGGCGACAGTTCCTGATATACCCGGTGCATTTAATAAAATGGATGAGGTAGATCCTCCGAAGACGGCACCATAGTAAACTCCTGCCATAAGAATAAGGGCTGAGGCTGGATCCATGCCATAGCTTAAAGGAATCATAATGGCGATCGCTGAGATAGGACCCAGTCCAGGGAGCATCCCGATTAGTGTGCCAGCAAGAACGCCAATAAAAACAAAAAGGATGTTCTGGAAGGTTAAGACAACCTGAAAGCCATATAACATATTCGAAATAGTGTCCATCATCTTTCCTCCTTTCTAAAAGGGAAGTAGGCCTTGCGGTAAATAGATTTGAAGTAAATAGTTAAATGAAAAATAAAGGACAAGCGTAAAGCCGATTGAAACAGCAATCAATGTTTTCCATTTTGTATAACCAAGCATACGTGACGTAACGAGTAGGAATAAGATTGTGACAATCACAAATCCTAGGAGCTCAAATAAGAGAATATAGACAAAGATAAGGCCAGAAACGGCCAGTAACATGAGCACTTCATCTTTTTTAATGTCACTTTTTTTTCGATCTTCAGTAGGGTTCAGAATGAATAGTAAGATCGAGAGCGCTGCGAGTAAAAATCCCAGTCCTTTCGGTAGTGCGTCGGCATCTACGATGGCATATGGAAAAGCTGGCAGCTGAAAACTAAGGAAGAGATATAAAATGGAAATAAGCAATAAAACAATGGCTACTTTACGTTCAACACTTGCTAGCATGACGAGTCACCTGCCTTTAATAAATATGAAAGGTCAGCGTGAACTGACCTTTCGCTCTATCCTTATTTTGCTAAACCAACTTCGTTCATCAATTCTTCCATCGTTTCGTATTCTTGATCCAGAAATTCTTGAAATTCCTCACCGGACATAAAGTTATCATTCCATCCAAAATTGTCACGCTGTGTTTTCCATTCATCCGTCTCCATCATGTCTTTGACAGCTTGCTCATAGAATGTAGCTGCTTCTGCCGACATATCTTTTGGTCCCATAATGCCTCTCCAAACGATGAATTCGTCATCGATCCCCTGTTCTTTTAGCGTTGGAAATTCGGATACTGTTTCGCCTTCAAGTGGCTCAGGTGAAGTTATAGCAAGAACTTTCACTTTACCAGCACGTGCCTGTTCCGTTGCTTCTGCGAGACCTGTTGAGTAGACATCGACTTTATTCCCAAGCAGCATGCTCATTCCGCTACCATCCTGAGCAGAAACATATTTCAGTTGCTTAATATCAACACCACCGGCTTTTACGGCTTTAACGAATGCCATGTGATCCATGCTTCCTGGAGAAGAATCTCCCACAACTGACACAGAGGTTGGATCTTCTTTTAGTGCATCAACAAGATCATTCATACTATCGTATGGCGAATTAGCAGGTACAACAAAAGCTGAATAGTCCGCAATTACACCCGCAATTGGTGTGAAATCATTGTGTCCAAGCTCGGATTGTCCGTTTAATGGAACAAATAAAATCGGGGGTGATGTGATGAAAAGTGTATGATCGCCACCTTTCTTATCGACATAAGACCAACCAACAGCACCTCCACCACCTGGTTTATTGGCAACAGCCATACGTTTATCGATAATATTTTCCTTCTCCATTACTTTTGAGATTGTTCGAGCAGTTGTATCCCAACCACCCCCAGCTCCAGCCGGCGCAATCATTTCGATGGGTTTATCAGGACTCCATTCACCATTATCGCCTGAAGAATTTCCCGCACTTTCATTACTTCCACAAGCGCTCAATAGAAGAACGCTCCCCAACAAAAGGGACATGAACAAGTTCATTTTTCGTCTCATAGTGATAACCTCTCCCCTTAATGTAATCGCTTACAGATTAACTACCAACAATATACCTGATTATTTTAGTTAGATTAAGAAAAGGGAAATAAGAAAGGTTTGTTTCATTTTGTACATTATGTTCATAAAGTTCATGGAAGATTATGAGTTCGCAAGTGACAGGCACTCCCCAATCTATCGCTACTAAACAAACGTTTATTTAACGTATACACTCATATTCCGAAGTAAAGCTACAGATATAAAATGCATCAAATGGTATAAAACTCCAAAATCATTCCAATGACCCAGGTATAAAGATAGATAAATCCGGGTGTTTTTCTTCTATCTATGACTTAAGTGGTATAGACGACTATAAAGGAAGAGGTTACGATTTGGATAGAATATTCTGAATGTTATTTCGTTTTATTGAGGAGGTAGCTCGTTAATACTTGTATTCATTAACAATGGGGAGGGCACTATGAAAAGAAAAACGCTGTCACTGCTTCTGACCACCGCGCTTGGTACGTCACTTTTAGCTCCAGGATCTGGTTTGGCTGCACCTGGTCCAACGATTGAGAAAGCGGGGAAGGTCAACATGAGTCAAAGTAAGAGTCATCCAACTTTTTCGTGGGACAATCCTGGACCGACATCGCCTGTTCTGCATCCTGGTTCAGTCAAAGGAGCCGGAATGCGAGAAGAACCACTTAATGAGATTGATGATTTGATCGAAGGCGCCATCTATGAACAGGTTATGCCTGGCGCGGTTGCGTTTGTAGCGAGAAGAGGACATATCGTAAAGGAAGAAGCTTACGGTTATGCTGCGCAATACACAGATGATGAGTTTACTGAAATGAAAAACCCAATTCCGATGAGTAAGGAAACCATTTTTGATCTTGCCTCAATTAGCAAACTTTTCACAACAACGGCGGCAATGACGCTCTATGAAGATGGGGAATTTAAGCTGGATGATCCCGTAGCGAAGTACATTCCGGAATTTGCAGCGAATGGAAAGGAAAGCGTTACCATCGAACAGCTGATGACCCATACATCGGGATTCAAACCATGGATTCCGCTCTACACGATCGAAGGCGATCGAGAAGATCGCCTGGAGTATGTTTTTAACTATCCACTTCAATCAGAGCCGGGGAGTGAGTATACATACAGCGATCTTAACATGATTACACTTGGTGCTCTTATTGAACGATTGTCTGGGATGCGTCTAGATGAATATGTAAAAAAAGAAATCACCAATCCGCTTGATATGAAGGATACGATGTACAATCCTCCTGCTGAATTAAAGGAACGAATTGCGGCTACGGAATACCAGCCATGGACGAACAGAGGGCTTGTCTGGGGGGGAGTTCATGATGAGAGTGCCTGGTCATTGGACGGAGTCGCTGGTCATGCAGGTGTTTTCTCGACAGCATCGGATCTCGCTAAATTTGCTCATATGTTTCTGATGGAAGGACGCTATGGTGGAACACGTATTCTTCAACCGGAGACGGTGAAACTTTTAACAGAAAATCGGATTCCAGAGTTTCCGGGTGACGATCACGGCCTCGGCTGGGAGCTCCAACAAGGTTGGTTCATGGATGCTTTATCTGAAAGCACAACGCTCGGTCATACAGGTTATACAGGGACGTCAATCGTTGTCAGTCCAACGAATCAGACAATTGCGATCTTATTAACGAATCGGGTTCATCCGACGCGTGAAACCGTATCTACTTCTCCAACGAGACGGAAGTTTGCAAGAAAGGTAGCGGATGCGATTCCAGTTGCGATGAACAAGAAATCTGATCCCTGGTTTGCCGGTTATGGAGATAACGAATCGAAGTATCTGACTGCTAAAGTTAACGTGCACAAAGAATCTATTATTACTTTTGATACGTGGTACCAAATTGAGGAAGGCTACGACATGGGAACAGTAGAGGTTTCAGAGAATGGAAATGAATGGACCGAAGAACTTCAGCTAACAGGAAGCAGTAAGAAATGGGAGGCGAAAGAAGTCGCTCTACCTGCAAACACAAAGTACGTTCGCTTCACATATAAGACAGATGGCTCTACGAACAAACGTGGTTGGTATGTTGATGATTTGAAGGTGAATGGCTCAACAGTCACGCTTACGAGTGATGAATGGATGAAGCGATCATATTAAAAACCAGGAGGGATAGCATGCGAACGAGACAGAAACGGATGATTGTTACTTTTCTTGCATTGTTAATGATCTTTTCACAGGCAGTTATGTTACCGGGGAAAGCTTCCGCAAAAAAAGCAGGTTCACCCGAGTTGATTTTAATGGAAAATGTTCCGGAAGTGAGTTCAGAATTTGATGGGAAAAGCATTACATTGCATGCGCTTCACATTTACGATGATGGTCACTTTATGAAAACAGATCAAAATCTGAAGTGGAAGTCATCCAATAAAAAGGTGGCAAAAGTAGATCGTGAAGGAAACGTAGCACTGACAGGTAAGCGTGGCCGGACGTTCATTACGGTTTCAGATGGTAAGAACAAAGATCGGATTGCCCTTGATTATAAAGTGGATAAATCAAATAAAAAATCATCCGCTCCGTCTTTGATTAAACAGAAAGGGCAGCAATACGACATTATCGAAAATGCGATTGACGGTATGACGATGGAAGAAAAAGTCGGTCAAATGCTGATGCCGGACTATCGAAATTGGAACGGTGAAAATGTAACAGAGATGCTTCCGGAAATTGAAGCGCAAATTGAAGAATATCATCTCGGAGGCGTGATTTTATTCAGAGAAAACGTGGTTACAACCGAGCAAACGACGAAACTTGTTGCTGATTATCAGGAAGCATCTGAGAAGTACGGTCTGCTCATGACGATTGATCAGGAGGGAGGCATTGTAACGCGTCTGCAGTCGGGCACAGATATGCCAGGGAACATGGCGCTCGGTGCTACGCGTTCTAAAGATCTGACGAAGGAAGTTGGACATGCGATTGGGGAAGAGCTTGCCTCCCTTGGTATTAACATGAACTTCGCACCTGATATGGACGTGAACAACAATCCGGATAATCCTGTTATTGGTGTTCGTTCATTTGGAGAAGATCCAGAGCTTGTTGCGGACCTTGGTATTGCGTATACAAAAGGACTTCAGGAAACTGGCGTTGCAGCAACGGCTAAGCACTTTCCAGGACACGGAGACACAGCAGTTGATTCACATCTAGGTCTTCCAGAAGTGCCTTATGATAAAGAACGTCTCATGGAAGTCGAACTTTATCCATTTCAGAAGGCAATGGAAGCGGGGATTGACGCGATTATGACAGCGCACGTGACGTTCCCTAAAATCGACGATACGAAAGTGATTTCCAAAAAAGATGGTACAGAAATTTCTCTTCCGGCCACACTCTCGCACAAAGTTTTAACAGAATTAATGCGTGATGAGATGGGGTATGAAGGCGTCATTACAACGGATGCCATGAACATGGGTGCCATCCAGGATCACTTCGGATCTGTTGACGCAGCGGTTCGCGCAGTGAAAGCAGGAACCGATATCGTCCTGATGCCAGTTGGACTTCAAGAAGTGGCAGAAGGATTATATGGAGCAGTTGAATCAGGTGACATATCTGAAGAACGGATCGAAGCATCAGTGAAACGAATTCTAACATTAAAAGTGAATCGCGGAATCATCAAGTCGGAGAAACCGAGTGACGTAAATGAACAAATTCAAGAAGCGCTCGAGACAGTAGGGTCAGACGAGCATAAAGCCGTTGAGAAAGAAGCGGCGGATAAATCCATTACGCTTGTAAAGAATGACAATGTCCTTCCTCTTGACGGGAATAGTGATGATCACGTTGTCGTTATCGGACGAAGTTTTGTTGAATCACTCGGTAACGCGGTAAGAGCAGTGCATGACAATACGACGGTTATTGAAGTAGATGCAAGCTACACACTAACAGACGAACAGCGTGAAACTCTTGCGTCTGCTGATCAAATCATCATTGGCACGTATACGTACAGTGTGAGTACGCGTTCGCCTGAGCATCCACAGATGATGATGGTTGATACGATTATGAGTGAAACGGATGCGGATGTGATTGGGATTGGGATTCGTAATCCATATGACATTATGGCTTATCCGAATGTTGACAGTTACATTGCTCAGTATGGTTTTAGAACAGCTAGCTTTGAAGCAACAGCAGCTACCATTTTTGGTGAAAATGCACCGTCAGGTAAGCTACCAATAACGATCCCGGGGGAAACGGGCGGCGTGCTTTATAACTTTGGTCATGGGTTAACGTACTAAAATTGTGATCGGGAAGACTCGTTCTTCCCGATTCTTAAAAAATGGGGAGGCGTTTTAAACATGAAAAAGTGGCTTGTGATGGTGTTAACTACGATGCTTGTCTTATCATCATTATCTGTGGCATTCGCTGATAACAATGGGAAAGGACACGGTCATGATAAACGTAAGAAGTTCAAGCTTGGTGTGGAAGTTCTACTCGAAGATCAAAAAGAGCTTATCGAAGGAAAAAGCGTTGGCCTGATTACAAATCCTACAGGGGTAGATCAGGAGCTTAATAGCATTGTTGACTTGCTTCACAATGATTCCGATGTTGATTTAAAGGCACTTTATGGACCGGAACATGGCGTGCGTGGAAGCGCACAGGCAGGAGAATATGTCGAGTATTATACGGATGAAGAAACGGGTCTACCCGTTTACAGTCTCTATGGATCTACTAAAAAGCCGACGCCAGAAATGCTAGAAGGCATTGATGTTCTACTTTTCGATATTCAGGATGTAGGCACGCGTTTCTATACGTACATTTATACGATGGCCTATGCTATGGAAGCTGCCAGCGAGAATGACATTGAATTTATCGTGCTTGATCGTCCTAACCCTCTCGGTGGGGAAGCGGTGGAAGGTCCCGTTCTTGATGATGAATACGCTTCGTTCGTCGGAAAATATGAAATTCCACTTCGTCATGGCATGACAGTAGGTGAGCTCGCTTCACTTTTCAATGAAGAATTTGAAATCGGTGCTGATTTAACAGTCATCGAAATGGATAAGTGGAAGAGGGATATGTATTACGATGATACGCCACTTGAATGGGTATTGCCCTCGCCTAATATGCCAACGCTCGATACAGCGCTCGCTTATCCTGGAGCTGCCTTGATCGAAGGAACAAATGTATCCGAAGGTCGAGGCACCACAAAGCCATTTGAATTAATCGGTGCACCATTTATTAACGCAACAGAACTTGCCAGTGAACTGAACGAATTGAAACTTCCAGGCGTTGATTTTAGGGCAGCTTCCTTTACTCCTTCGTTTTCGAAGCATGCGGGAGAGTTAACACATGGCGTTCAAATTCATGTGACTGATAAAGAAGCGTTCAAGCCAGTCAAAACAGGATTAAGTCTCGTGAAAACCATTCACGATCTCTATCCTGAAGACTTTGAGTTTCGCGCAGAAAATAGCGCAGGCGTCTCATTCTTTGACCTTCTCGTTGGAAACGGATGGATTCGAGAAGGCATTGAAAATGGAGACAGCGTGAAAAAGATGGAGAAGCAGTGGGAAGATGATTTAAAAGATTTTAAAGAAGTAAGAGAAGACTATTTACTATACTAGATAGATTGTTAAGCACTCGCATAGCGTCGAGTGCTTTTTTTATTTTATGTAATAAAACTTCACAAAAACACTTACATTATTAAATAAAACTTGTTAAACTGAAATTATTAGAAAATTCAATTCGATGTACAGATATAAAGGAGGGGGGATCACGAACGAAATAACCAGGGTTGAGTAGGGCGCATTAGTAGGCAATTATTACATAGCCAGAGGCTCCATCAATATGAGGAAACGGAATACATCACGAAATCATAAGAAGAAATGGGGAAAGCTTGTGAGAAAAGAAGAACGCTTAGCAGGGGAGATTCTACCACATTTAGGTGGACCATCGAACATTAACTCGTTAACAAGTTGTATGACAAGGCTCAGGGTAACACCGATTGATGAAACAAAAGTAGATCTTGATCGATTGAAAGAAATTGACGGCGTGCTTGGCGTTGTGGAAGCTGAAACAATCCAAATTATTTTAGGTCCTGGCATTGTGACAAAGGTAGCAGAAGAAGTTTCAAAGCTGAGTGGTGTTGATGCGGAGGATTTGGAAGATGATGAGAACATTTTTGAAGGACTCGCAGATCAAACAAAATCAGATCTTAAGCAAAAGAATACAACGCCATTTAAGTTATTTTTACGAAAAATAGCTAGTATATTCATTCCACTTATTCCAGCTATCGTTGCGTCAGGATTAATTGCTGGAATAACGAATATTGTGATTCGATCAGGTGTTGATCCGGAAACGTCACTTGTTTCTATTCTAAACTTTATTGGTTGGGGCTTGTTTAGCTACCTTGGCATTTTCGTTGGGATAAACGCAGCCAAGGAATTTGGTGGAACCCCTGCACTCGGCGGTATCGCTGGTATTTTAATCATTAACCCAGCACTTGCTGATATTACGCTTTTTGGTGAACAGCTTGTACCTGGTCGAGGCGGCTTAGTAGGCGTCATGCTTGCAGCGTTTTTCATGGCATGGACCGAGCGCCGCGTGCGTCGTTTTGTTCCATCGTCTCTTGATATTATCGTGACGCCAACGATCTCTGTTTTGATTACGGGATTCGCGACATTAATTGTCCTACAGCCAATTGGTGGATTTGTATCAGACCTTATCACAAAAGGGCTACTAGGATTAATTGACGCAGGAGGTATTTTCTCCGGATTGATTCTAGCAGGAACGTTCCTTCCTCTAGTTGTTACTGGGCTTCATCAAGGGCTTACGCCTGTTCACATGGAATTAATTAACACGATTGGTGATGATCCATTGCTTCCGATCCTTGCTATGGGAGGCGCTGGTCAAGTAGGGGCTGCCTTCGCGATATATTTCAAAACGAAAAATAAGAAACTAAGAAAAGTGATCAAAGCTGGGTTGCCAGTCGGCATTTTAGGTATCGGAGAACCACTGATTTTCGGTGTGACGCTACCACTTGGTCGTCCATTTATTACGGCATGTCTTGGCGCAGCCATTGGAGGCGCGTTTGCTGCATTCTTTAAAGTGGCGACAATTGCGATCGGAGTATCTGGCTTACCGCTAATCTTCCTCGTGAATTCGAATCAAATTTTATATTATATTATTTCTCTCGTTGTTGCTTATTTCTTTGGTTTTGTCTTCACGTATCTCTTCGGGTTTAAAGAAGAAATGACCGTTGCGATTGATAAAGGAGCTTCAAAGAACACAGCTGCATAAGAAAATGGAGGGTCAGATGTCATGCTTGGAATATCTGTTTATCTTGGAAGTGATGGAGGAGATGTTGAGCAACGCTTAGAAAGAGCTAAATCAATTGGGTTCGATGCTATCTTTACATCCCTCCATATTCCTGAAGATGATCATTCGCTCTATCAAACTCGTTTGAAAGAGCTTGGTCAATTAGCAAGGAAATTTGAGATGGAGCTTGTCGCAGATATTTCGCCAGAATCCATTACCCATTTAAATATTCAACATTATGAAGAGTTATTGGACTGGGGAGTGAATGGCGTTCGTCCGGACTATGGTTATACCGATGATCTAATTGTTTCTCTATCTCAGTTGATGAAAGTGGGCTTAAATGCAAGTACTATTTCGAGAGAGGAAATTGAGACGTGGCTTCAAATGGGTGCAAACGTTTCTAACCTCGAGGCCTGGCATAATTACTACCCAAGACCAGAAACTGGATTAGACGTTAATTTTTTTTCAGAACGAAATCGCTTATTTAAAGAATATGGCATTCAAACAATGGCGTTTATTCCAGGCGATCAAAACCTTCGAGGACCGATTTACTCTGGCCTTCCAACGCTTGAGAAACATCGTTCTATGTCTCCTCATATGGCCTGTGCTGAGCTACTTTATCATTATCAAGTTGATAAAGTTCTGATAGGAGATATTTCAGTCAGTGATAACCAATTAGAAAAGCTTTCACTCCTTGCAAAAGGAGTGATTCCGCTTGAGGTTTCGAAAGTGGATGATCAGTTTGATAGTTTTCATGTGAAGGGAAAACATAAGAACCGTCCGGATCCAGCGCGGGATGTGATCCGTTCAGTAGAGTCGAGACAGTTACAACATCGTCCTGAACCAATACCTTCATTAAAAAGAAAACGCGGCGCCATCACGATTGATAATATGAACTATGGCCGCTATGCTGGTGAAATTCAGCTTGTAAAGCACGATCTTCCGGAGGATGATCGTGTGAATGTTATTGGAAATGTGATTAGAGAAGATTTGCCTCTATTAAATTACATTGGGGCATCTCAACCGTTTGAATTACTTTTGAAAATTGATGCTACTCATGAAAGGAATTAACACAATGAATTTAAATAACATCCAGACCGAGCGTAGAAATCAAAACACACTGAACATTGATCAAATGACAACACATGAAGTTCTTACCATCATAAACGAGGAAGATCATGTTATACCAGACGCTATTAAAGAAAGCCTACCAGTTATTGAACGTCTTGTTGATCGAATTGTAGATGCCTTTCAACATAATGGTCGCTTAATTTATGTGGGGGCAGGGACGAGTGGGAGACTTGGCGTTCTTGATGCCTCTGAATGCCCTCCAACGTTCGGAACGCCGTCAAATCAGGTGATTGGTGTGATCGCGGGTGGCGATAAAGCTCTTCAATATGCGCTTGAAGGTGCTGAGGATGATGAAGAGCAGGCTGTCTTAGATATGAAAGAGCTGTCGCTTACGAAGGAAGACGTGATCGTAGGGATTGCAGCTAGTGGACGCACACCTTATACGGTAGCTGCAATGGCTTATGCCAAAGAAATTGGTGCAACGGTTGGGGCGGTTACGTGTAGTAAAAATACAAAGATGGAAGAAGTGGCTCACCACAGCATCGTTGCGAATGTTGGACCAGAAGTTGTCACTGGATCGACGCGGATGAAAGCGGGGACAGCCCAGAAGCTTGTATTAAATATGCTAACGACTGCTTCGATGATTAAAATTGGAAAAGTTTATAGCAATTTGATGGTTGATGTTGTACCAACAAATAGTAAACTCGTGCAGCGTGGTAAGAACATTGTTGCAGAAATTTCAGGTGTATCTGCTGAGGAGGCGGAGAAAGCTCTTGAAGAATACGGATCAACGAAAGGAGCGATTCTTTCGTTACTAACAGGATTAAAAGGAGAAATCGTTCATTCGACATTAGAAAGGTATGATGGGCATTTGCGAAAAGCGATTGAATCTGCTTTTGTGACAAGCTAAGGTAAGAATCGCTAAATAAGATATGCTAAAATGAAATGATTGAAAATCTATTCAGGTAAAGGTGGGCTAGGAATGAACGGAGGCCTGATCAGTATTCAGGAATCAATCACTTCATTAAAACCTTCAGAACGAAAAGTAGCGGAATACATCATTCATTATCCGGAAGAAGTAATCAACCTTTCCATTCAGAAACTCTCGAAACGAACAGAAGTGAGTGAAGCGACAATTATCCGCCTTGCTCGAACGTTGAACTACAAAGGGTTTCAAGAATTGAAGCTTCGAATCGCGGGTGATCTTGCAACGAAGCAGACGAGCAAATCTTATCAAGAAATATCGATTGATGGGACGGTGGATTCGTTTATTGAAAATGTATCAAACAATAATATTCAATCGATTAATGATACAATTTCTGTTCTATCAAAAGAGGAAGTAGAGAAAGCAATCACTGTTTTAAGTCGTGCGAGGAAAATTGCGCTGTATGGTATTGGAGCATCAGGATTAATTGCCCAGGATTTCAAACAAAAACTTTCTCGTATTAATCGCTGGTGTGAAGCTGCAGTCGATTATGATACACAAGGGACGATTAGCGCAAACCTAGGAGAAGCTGACGTTGTTTTCGGCATTTCTTATTCTGGCCAAACAAGAGACATTATTGAATCTCTGAAAATCGCAAAAGACAATGGTGCCACTGTGATTACTTTAACCAAATACGGTACAAATCCAGTTTCTGACCTCGCTGATATTAAGCTTTTCACAAGCTCTCTTGAAAAGAGCATTCGAAGTGGTGCGATGAGCTCACGTATTTCTCAACTGAACGTCATTGATATTTTGTATGTTGGCATGACCAGTCGAAACTACGATGAGAGCGTTGCTGCACTTGAGCGAACGCGAAAAGCAGTTGAGGTTGTGAAGAAGCATGTATGACTTTGATGCTTACTTAAAAACATTAATTGACGAAAAGGAGCTCCCTGGCGCTGTTCTTCATGTTCAACATAAAGGGAGCACTGTTTTTCATCAAGCTTACGGTCGTTTTCAAGACAAGATACAACTTTCTCACACCATGAATACCACAACGCTTTTTGATATAGCCTCCCTAACAAAAGTGGTGGCAACCCTTCCTTCTATCTTATGGCTGATCGAAAACACGTCAGTTGAATTAAATCACACCATTCAAACCTACATCCCAGAATTGAACCATTCAGATATCACGATTTACCAAGCACTTACACATACAACAGGCTTACCTGCAGACATCGATCCGCCTTTTCAACGAGCCGATAATCGGTTGATTTTGCAAGAAGTTGTCAACGCAGATCTTATCCATCAACCAGGGAGAGTTGTGCAGTATAGTGATCTAGGCATGATTTTACTTGGAGAAGTAATAGAGCGTGTGAGCGGCGTGGATTTACCTACCTTCACGAATACTAAACTCTTCAAGCCATGGGGGTTAACGAAAACGATGTTCAATCCTCCGCAACACCGAGAAATCGCTTCAACAGAATGGCATAACGATCATTACGTTCAGGGGGAGGTGCATGACGAGAAAGCGCTCCACCTCGGCGGAGCAAGCGGAAGTGCAGGTGTATTTTCTATAGCTCAAGATGTCGGAAAATTCGGTGGATATTTCTTGTATCCAGAAACGCAGCAGGTGCTGTCACCGGAAACGATTAGGAATGCTAGAAAGCATGTGATACAAAATCGTGGGCTTGGCTTTGAGGTGTGGGACGGAGAAGGAAAGACATTATCATGTGGAAGGAGGTGGTCAGAAGGAAGCTTCGGCCACACAGGGTTTACTGGTACTAGTTTATGGATTGATCCTAAAAAAGAGCTGATCGTCACTTTTCTAACGAATATCGTGCATTACGGAAGAAACCACAACATGAGACAGATTAGACCTCATCTTCATTCTTTGATTCGTGAATCTTTTACTAATTAAATGAGGGGGAAATATTTTGGATAAAATGAAAGCGTTTACTTTTTCTGGTTTTCTAGCGTTGATTCTTGTTCTATCTGCGTGTAGCTCAGAAAGTGGTGGGAATTCGGGAGACTCTGAAGCAAGTGAAGATAGCGTTACGATAACGATCGGAAGCTGGAGAACAGAAGACAAAGCAAGCTATCAAAAAATGATTGATGCTTTTAATGAAGAAAATCCGGACATTAACGTGGAATTCAAGCCTTCAAAGAATACGGAGTATAACACGATCTTAAATACGGCCCTTCAAAGTGGGGAAGGTCCTGATATCATTCACCTTCGCCCTTATACACCGGGCATCGAGCTTGCGGATGCTGGATATCTTGAGCCGCTGGATGATCTGGAAGGACTAGATCAATATCCAGAGGAAACCCTTGCCGCTTCGAAAGGATCTGATGATAAGCAGTACGGTGTGCCGCTAAATATGAGCACGACGCAAATGTTCTACAACAAGAAAATGTTTGAAGAAATGGGTCTTGAAGAACCGCAAACATGGGAAGAGTTCATGACGCTAAATGAAAAAATAATGAAGGAAGGTACTACACCGATCGCTCTTGGAACAAAGGAAGGGTGGCTCTTATCATTATCGCATGGAATTATTGGTCCAGCTCACTATGGTGGTAATGAATTTGTTGATCAAATTACAGCTGGTGAGACGGATTTTACAAGTGATGAATTTCAAAGTTCGATTGACGCGATGGATGAACTGAAAGAATTTTTCCCTGAAAATTACGAAGGTCTTGGAATGGAAGATATTCGTACGATGTTCTTTACAGGTGATGCAGCGATGTTCCCACTTGGAAGCTGGGAAATTGAAGTGCTACGTGAAATGAATCCTGATCTTGAACTTGGTTTCTTCCCGATGCCGTCTGCTGTAGGAAAAGAACCTACGATTACAACTTGGGTAGATGGATCGTATGCAATCAATGCAAGCTCGGAGCATAAAGATGCCGCGAAGAAATTTCTTCAGTTTATGACAACAGAAGAGTTTGGCACGATGTTCACAGAAGAATTTAAAATGATCAGCGCAATCCCTGGTATTGAGTCGGAAGATGAACTTGTCAATGCGCTTGGAAAAGCAGCAGAAGAACAGTCAACACCGTACATGATGCTCGTTCATTTCGCTGGTGGAAATCCTTCCACAAAAGCGACGATCGAAACAGAGCTTCAGGGGATGTATCTTGGTGAACGTACACCGGAGGAAGTAGCAAAGACTATTCAAGAAAGCGCACAGTCCTGGTATGAGCCACTACAGTAATAAGGGGCGGAAAATATGAAACTAGCTACAAATTCAATCGTGAAAATCAAAAAAGAAAGGAACTGGAAAAGGTGGACCATCCACCTTTTCCCGATTCCTGCCCTGATTATATATGGGCTTTTCATCGTTTATCCTTTGTTTGCCGCCTTAACCTACAGCTTTTTTGATTGGAAAGGAATTGTACGTGGGGAGTTCGTTGGGCTGAAAAATTTTAAAGATCTGTTTACGCTGGAGCCTTTTTCGGGACTATTTTGGGGTGCGTTTGGCCATAACATTCTTTATTTTGTACTACAGATGATTTTCCAGAACGGCCTTGCTTTTGTACTTGCCTATATTATTTATAAAAAAGTGAAGGGATCGGAATTTCTTAAAATTGCTTATTTCCTGCCGCGACTTCTATCCGTCATCGTTGTCGGTTTTCTCTGGAAGCTGATTCTAAATCCAAACTACGGTGCACTGAATGTGATACTTGAAAAGCTCGGTTTGGAACAGTTTCAAAAAGCGTGGCTTGGTGATCCAGATACAGCTTTGATTTCTATTATTCTCGTTAACTGCTGGTATGGTATTGGGTTCGGTGTCCTTATTTTTCTTGCCGGTCTTCAGTCGATCCCGAAGGAACTGTTCGAAGCAGGTAAGCTTGATGGCGCAGATGGTTTGTCGATGATACGTAAAATCGTGCTTCCGTTAATGGTTCCTTCGTTCATGATTATGACGGTCCTCACATTTATTCAGTCATTTGAAGCGTTTGAACTCGTCTACGCGATGCAGGGATCGCAGGGAGAACCTTACCATTCTACTGATACGCTTGCGATTTACTTTTATCGTCTCGCATTCGGAGGTTCTGCAGGAGGATCGACAACGGCAGTCGGATTAGGATCAGCACTTGCGGTTGTGCTATTTCTCTTTATCTCATTCTTTACCGCACTCTATTTACGCTATATGCAGAAAAAACAAGTGGACATGTAAGGAGGCGATACTATGAACCATACGATTTGGACGAGACCGTTTTACTATGTATTTGCTTTTCTCATCGCATCCATTAGCATCTATCCGATTCTATTAATGATCCTTTCTTCCTTTAAAACAAGCGCGGAGATTTTCACAAGTCCACTCTCATTCCCGAAGACGTTCACGCTTGATACGTATCGGAACTTACTAGAGATCATACCGTTTACAACGTATTTCATGAATAGCGTGTTTGTGAGCGTTGTTTCTGTTCTATTAATTTTGATTACCTCGTCACTTGCCGCCTTCTATATCGCACGCTTCACGTTTGTATGGAATAACATCATCTTCTTTTTCTTTCTGATGGGAATGATGCTTCCGATCAAACTAGGCATCGTGCCGCTGTTTATTTTAATGAAAGATCTCAATTTACTAAACTCGCTCTGGTCACTGATCTTTATGTATGTTGCCACGGGAATTCCACTGTCGATTTTGATTTTGACAGGATTCTTCCGAACAATGCCTCGTGAACTAGAAGAAGCGGCCCGTATTGATGGAGCGGGAAACCTTCGTATTTTATGGAGTGTTGTGCTACCACTGATGCGACCGGCGCTTGGAACTGTGATGATCATCCAATTTATCCAGGCCTGGAACGATTTTTTCTTCCCACTTATTTTTATTACCGATGACATGAAAAAGACAATCCCAGTGGGCATGCTTTCCTTATTTGGCGAATACTCTGCAGATTGGGGAGCCCTTTTTGCCGGTTTGACCCTTGCGTCACTTCCGATGATTGTCCTCTTCTTCATCGCATCAAAACAATTTATGGAAGGACTTACTCAAGGTGCAATCAAATAAGCGATTCTACATTGGCATAGACGGCGGAGGAACGAAAACTCTAGGATTATTGTGCAATCAAAACGGAGTGATTTTAGCTAAAAGTACGGCTGGTTCGACAAATCTAAAATCTCGCGCAGAACAAGAGGTGCGATCTGCCATTCATCACGTGATCACGGAATTAACGTCGGGATTAAAAGATGGAAAGCTTGCAGGAATCTTTGTTTCAACGGCGGGGGGTGACCGAGAAGAGGATCAGAAGCGATGGGAAAGATGGCTGAGGGAGAGGCTTCCGAGTTTTGAAGGGATTCTCAAAGTTAAGAACGATGCTTACGGTGCGCTTGCAAGCGGTACATTTTCGATGGAAGGGACCGTTCTTATTGCGGGTACTGGTTCGATTTCCTATTCGATCGATGCAAATGGTTCCCGTCGTGTGGGAGGCTGGGGCTATTTGTTTGGTGATGAAGGAAGCGGCTACGATATTGGGCGGAAGGCGCTCCGGACAGTTGCGATGATGCATGATGGAAGAATGATGTTGGACGAAGCTTTTTGTAGTAACATCCTTTCCTTCTTACAGGTAAACGGTGCGCCTGAAATAATTACGGCGATTTATGAGGATTCCTATGCGCGTATGAAAATCGCTTCTGTTGCTGAGAAGGTCATCAAGCTTGCAGAGCGACAAAATCAAACGGCGTTGAAGATCGTTCAGAGAGCTTTTGAGAGTTTGAGTGAATTAGTTCGTGCCATCGAGATTAGGGGCAGTCAACTAGTGATTTGCGGAGGGCTAATGCAATCCTCCTTCTTTCGAAATGGGTTTCTTGAAGAATTGAAAACAAGAGGGGTAAGCGATGTGTATTATCCTAACTTATCTCCAGCTGTAGGGGCATGTATTTGTGCGCTACTTTGTTGTGGTGTACCGCTCACAGAGGAACGGAAAGCAAATCTGATGTCGTCTCATCACGTAATGGACGGCTAAACTAGGGGAGAGATGACGTTGACAGACGTGAATGAGATGAAGACAGAAATGCGTAATGCAAAATCGGAACATCTGCACCAATTTTCAACGCTTGAAATAATCGAGCTGATGAACGAAGAGGATGGGAGCGTAGCTGGAATTGTGAAAACCGCCCTTCCCGAGATTGAGAAAGTGGTTGATCATGCTGTTGCTGTGATGAAAAAAGGAGGAAAGCTCTTTTATTTTGGAGCTGGTACGAGCGGGCGTCTCGGCGTGTTAGATGCTTCTGAGTGCCCGCCGACATTTGGTGTTGCGGCTGACCTAGTGAATGGCATAATTGCTGGAGGAGACCGAGCGCTCAGGTATCCAATCGAGGGGGCCGAAGATAGTCGGGAAGCGGGGGGAGAGGATGTACGGAAGCATGTATGTGCACACGATTTAGTCATTGGTATTGCTTCAAGCGGAAGAACCCCTTATGTGCTTGGTGCTATCGAAGAAGCGAATAAAATGGGTGTAGTGACAGCAGGGATCTCGTGTAATACAGGTGCGTCGCTTTCAAAAATGGTTACATACCCGATTGAATTACCAGTAGGTCCCGAAGTGGTGACAGGTTCAACTCGACTAAAAGCAGGAACAGCACAGAAGATGGTATTAAATATGATTACGACAGCATCGATGATCAAGCTTGGGAAGGTCTATCGTAATTTAATGGTGAACGTTCAAGCATCGAATGAAAAGCTACGGAAGCGAACAGTTTCGATTATTCAGGAGTTAACGAGAGTGAGTGAAGAAGAAGCTGCACGCTACAGTGAACAGGCAGAAGGTGATGCGCGGGTAGCGGTGCTGATGATTTTGCGGAGAGTTGATGCGGATCGAGCGAGGCGACTGCTTGAGGAGAAGGATGGGGATTTTGTGGCTGCGATGGAGGGATGAAGATAGGTAAGGGGGCAGGTGCGTTACCGGTGACGTACCTGACCCCTATTAAATACATCTGTTTTCTCAACAAAGACACATCGCATTCTTTCTATTAAAACAGCCCCTGCGGAGTTACCGCAGGGGCTGTAAATATTTATTACATCATTAAGTCCGCTGGTGAGTCATCAAAGTAGAGCCAGTGAAAATATTCTACTTCCGCATCAGACATTCTCAGAACTTCTTCTCTGTTCATTGTCGTTTTGTCGCACAAAAGATCAATAAATTGGTTTCGTGCTTGCTGGCTCATTGTAAATCCTCCCTGTATTTTAAGCGGCATTCCCTGTTTCGTAACCGCTTTCAATTTGTTAATTTTATTATACATCTCACAATGAGATGATTCAAATACCAAAATGAGATATATTGCAGGGAACCGATGTGAAATTGCTATGAAAGTGAGCGGAAGTTCAATGAATAAGAGTTATGAAGGGAATGTATGTTCTTGTTTTGTTGGTTTTAATTGAAAAAAATGTGTATTTTGGTTGTTTCCTCCTTTTTAACAAACTTGATGAAGTGATCTTTACTTTAGAAGGGATGGTTAGAATCAGAATTAGAGATGGATTTAGAGGGAGATTTGCCCGCTCTGCAGGAGTTTTTTCCTATTCAATGGAAGTAGAGAAGATGTAGAAAGGGAGTGTGGATGATGGAAATTGGAAGTGACAAGAAACAAAAGAATTTGGAAGAAAGCCTTTATGATTTCACTTTTGTTGGTGATCCCCAACTTTCACCTGATGGGAGCTACGTTGTTTATGTAAAGAAAGTGATAAATGAGGACAAAGAATATACTTCAAATTTAGTCATAGTAAATCGCGATACTGGAATTGAGCATGATTGGACATATGCTTCTGGGGAGAAAAAAGATCACTCTCCGCGCTGGTCGTCTGATGGGAAGACGATTGCTTTCGTTTCGAATCGATCAGGAGAAAATCAAATATGGCTTATCTCAACTGATGGTGGCGAAGCGCGACAACTATCTGATTTAAAAAGTGGTGTTTCCGCTCCTGTTTGGAAACCCGATGGTTCTTCGCTACTTGTTTTAAGTAAGGATACAAAAGAGAAAGAAGAAGGACGTAAGCCTCTCGTTGTGACTGACTTACAGTATAAAGCAGACGGGAGTGGTTTTCTTGACAATAACTTTTTGCAAGTTGTCTTGATCGAGGTAACCTCAGGTGAAAAGAGAATAGAATGGCTTACAGATGCACCATTTAATCATTCTAGCCCTAACTGGTCACCGGATGGACAATCCATTGTATATGTGAGAGATCGATGTGAAGAACAGGGGTCCTACATGCGAGCCGACATCTTTATTCAGGGTCTGAATGAAGGATCAGAGCCTGAGCAGTTAAATCGTGAAGGTGGGAGCTTTAGCACGCCGAACTGGTCACCAGATGGGAAGAAGCTCTCATTCATTGGGCATAACTTTGAGCATGAAGGAGCTACGTTAAATAAAATCTGGACTGTTGATATAGCGAAAAAAGAGTTTACTTGTTTAACAGAGGATGTGGATTTAGAGTGTTCGGATGTATTGATTTCAGATATGCACTGGGGCGGCGCTTCTCCTGGTGCGATGTGGAGCCAAAATGGAGATGGACTCTATTTTCTTGCTAGTAAAGAAGGAAACACTGGTGTTTATTTTGTCGGAGAAGATTGCACGGTTCGACAAATAACGGGTGGTGACAGGCACCATTACGCGTTTCACTACTTGCCAGGCGCGAATGAAGCGGCTGTTGCAATTAGCGATCCACTTAACATTGGCGATATTTATACGCTTTCGTTTCATGGCGATCGAGTAAATGAACAGTGTTTGTCTCAATCAAATGCTGACGTTCTCGAAAGCTTGGAGCTCTCGACACCAGAAATGTTTACATACGCTGGGAAAGACGGTTTGGAGATTCAGGCCTGGCTCATGAAACCAAATGATTATCAGGAAGGTGAGGGATATCCTCTTATTCTTGAAATTCACGGTGGACCGCATATGATGTATGGTAATTCATTTATGCACGAATTTCAGCTTCTTGCAGCAAAAGGATATGTTGTCCTTTATACGAATCCACGTGGTAGTCAGGGTTATGGACAAGAGTTTGTAAATGGCTGCCGAGGAGATTATGGTGGAGGTGATTATGAGGATTTGATGGCGGGTGTTGATGTCGCGTTGGACAAGTATTCCTTTATTGATGAAGCTCAACTTTTCGTGACGGGAGGCAGCTACGGTGGCTTTATGACGAACTGGATTGTTGGGAAAACCGATCGATTTAAAGCAGCGGTTACCCAGCGCTCCATTTCGAATTGGCAAAGTTTCTATGGTGTTAGTGACATCGGATACTTTTTCACAAAGTGGGAAGTTGGAAGTGATTTAGATGAAAACCCTGCTAAGCTATGGCATCATTCACCGCTTAAGTATGTGGACCAAATCGAAACCCCACTTTTAATTCTTCATAGCGAAAATGATTATAGGTGCCCTATTGAGCAAGGAGAGCAGTTATATGTGGCTTTAAAGCATCGTGGGAAGGAAACGATGTTTGTAAGATTCCCAGATTCTGATCATAATTTATCAAGAAGCGGTCATCCAGAACTACGAGTGGAACGACTTAAGCATCTAGGAAACTGGTTCGACAATTACCTAGAAGGAAGGCAATAAGAAATCTTTCGACAAATATCGGGCGGTGACAGGCACTTTTTGAGATCTTCCCTTGACGCCCTTCGAGAAAGATACTATACTATTGAAAATAGTTAAATAATATTGAAAACTCTTATCAAGAGTGGCAGAGGGACTGGCCCTGTGACGCCCAGCAACCATCTCAGTTCGTGAGAAAGGTGCTAATTCCAGCAAACGAGCAATCGTTTGAAAGATGAGAGAGAGTTCAGCACTGCTGATAATGATGAAATGATACTACTCTCTCTGTACTTTACAGAGGGAGTTTTTTTTATTGGGAGGGGATTTTAGCAGGTCGAAGTACTTTTTCGCTTTTATGTTTTAGTGCTGAAACGCTTTATATTACTATATGAATTTTAAAGGAGATTGAGAAATGAAGAAATCATTGTATCTATTTGGTGCACTTATTTTAGTCTTTTTGGCAGGTTGTTCAGGGAATGAGGCTTCTGGGGGTTCAGAAGATGACCCACTGAAGGTAGGGGTAACGGCTGGTCCGCATGAAGATGTGATGAATAAGGTGAAGGAACTCGCAGCGGAAGACGGGTTTGAGATTGAAGTGATTGCGTTTAATGATTATGTGATGCCAAATACAGCCCTTGATGAAGGAGAATTGGATGCGAACGTATTTCAGCACGAACCTTATTTGAATGATTATGTAAAAGAAAGAGGACTCGATCTTTCCAAGGTAGCAACTACGATTACTTTTCCAATGGGAATTTATTCTGACAAATATAAGAGTCTTGATGAATTGCAAGAAGGCGACAAAGTTGGCTTACCTAACCATTCAACAGGCGAACCGAGAGCGCTAATGTTGTTTGAGCAAGCTGGCATTATTGAGTTGAAAGATGGCGTTGGTGTTAAAGCAACGATCAAAGACATTGAGAAGAATCCTTACAATCTCGAGTTTGTTCCATTAGAAGCTTCACAAATTCCAAGACAGCTCGGTGAGCTTGCGATTGCAGCAATTAATACGAACTTTGCAATGGAAAGTGGACGCGTACCGAAAGAAGATTCGCTTGAAATGGAACCAGAAGATTCCCCGTGGGTGAACGTGATTGCAACACAAACAGAGAACAAAGATGATGAACGTATTCAAAAGCTAGTGAACTACTATCAATCAGATGAAGTGAAGCAATTTATCCAGGACGAATTTAACGGTTCTGTAGTTGCATCCTGGTAATTCGAAAGAGGAGTGAGCACGATGATTCGATTAGAAAATATAACGAAAACGTATAAAAGCGGTGAGAGGATTACGAAGGCGGTTGATGATGTTTCCATAGAAGTTGAGAAAGGAAGCATCTATGGCGTCATCGGTTATAGTGGTGCAGGAAAGAGCACGCTTGTCCGAATGGTGAATCTTCTGGAGCGACCGACAGATGGAAAGGTATTTATCAATGACATTGAGCTCACTTCTTTGTCTACTGGAAAGCTTCAAAAAACAAGACAGCGTATTGGGATGATTTTTCAGTCTTTTAATTTGTTGAAAACAGGCACTGTGTATCAAAACATTGCCATCCCGCTGAAGCTTACGGGTCTTCGTAAAAAAGAGATTGAAGCGCGAGTTGATAAATATTTAGGTATCGTTGGGTTATCGGATAAGCGGGATGCTTATCCTTCCCAGCTATCAGGCGGTCAGAAGCAGCGTGTGGCGATTGCCCGTGCGCTTGCTCATGAACCTGAAGTACTACTATGCGATGAGGCAACGAGTGCCCTTGACCCAGATACGACAGAATCAATCCTATCTTTATTGGAACAAATCAATCGTGATTTTGGAATCACGATTTTACTCATTACGCATGAAATGCACGTTGTCCAGAAAATATGTCATGAAGTGGCTGTGATGGAGAACGGGAAGGTGATTGAACAGGGGCGAGTGATCGATATCTTTAGTAAGCCTACTACAACGACGGCCAAACGATTTGTTCAGTCGTTATTCCAGGATGAGCTTCCAGAGTCGCTTGTGTCGCGATTGAAAGAGCGTGGTCAGATCGTGAATCTTTCATTTATTGGGGAGAAATCAGGTAGTCCCGCTCTTGCGCTTGTTAGTAAGAAGTTCGACGTGTATCCGTCCATTTTAGCAGGGAACATTACACAACTGAAGGATCAGCCTTTTGGTAGGCTAGTCGTTCATTTAGATGGGGAAGCGGAAGAGACGGCTCGGGCCGTTGCCTTTTTAGAGGAAAGTGGCGTCGTAGTAGAAGGCTATGTTCAGGAGGTGGAAGCTCATGTCAGCTAAGGTATCGGAGTTTATTGATCTTTGGGGTGCAGACATTTGGAACGCGATTATTGAAACATTTCAAATGGTTGGGATCTCACTACTGATTTCAGTGTTGATTGGCCTCCCGCTTGGTGTGCTACTTGTTTTAACTAGAGCTGAAAAAGCATTAGAAAATAAAGTTCTTTTCCGTATATTAAATGCGGCTATAAACGTGATCAGGTCGATTCCATTTATCATTTTACTGTTTTTCATTTTACCTTTTACAAAAATGATTGCAGGTACAACTATTGGAGTAAAAGGTGTGATTGTGCCGCTCGTTGTCTTTACGGCGCCTTATATCGCAAGGTTGATGGAGTCTGCTCTTCTTGAGGTCGATCGTGGAGTAGTAGAAGCCTATGAAGCAATGGGGGTAAAAACGAGACACATTATCTGGCATGTTCTTGTAAGGGAGTCTCGTTCATCGATCGTTCTTGGATTAACGATTGCGACAATTGGACTGATTGGGGCAACGGCAATGGCTGGGCTCGTTGGAGCAGGTGGACTTGGTGATCTCGCTTATCGATACGGTCATTTGCGATATGAAGTCGATGTGATGTACGTTACGGTATTTCTCCTTATTGTCCTTGTTCAGGGACTCCAATCGTTCGGGAATGTTCTCTCCGCTCGTTTGAAGAAGGATTAAGTTAAAAGGATATCTCATTGTGCAATTGTTTATAGCAGGTGTGTCTTCAATAAATGAACTTCATGATCAGTTTGTTCATCAGATTTAGGAGGAAGAAAAGATGGAATCAATTCAGGTAAGAGCAACGCCAGGACATTATGAGTGTCGATCAGGTATCCTTCAAGAATTACCACGGTTACTTCAAGAAGGGCAGTTCCAAAAAGTATTTGTGATTTCTGGCCATCAATCGTGGGCAGCGGCTCAAGATTATTTCCCGGATCTATCTGCCTTTCATGTAGCTTATTCTACGTACAGTGGTGAATGTTCAGAAACTGAAATTGCAAGGCAATCAGAATTAGCCAAAATTCACGGTGCCGATTTGATACTTGGGGTAGGCGGCGGAAAAGTTCTGGATGTAGCGAAAGCGGTTGGTAATGAAGTGAACAAAGATGTGGCTCTTGTGCCAACTCTTGCGTCTACTTGTGCTGCAACGACGCCGCTTAGTGTGAAGTATTCAGATGAGGGAGAATTTATTACGTATACTATTTTTCCAAGAAGTACATATCTTGTTCTTGTAGAACCTGAAATTCTTGTGCAGGCACCAATCGCTTATTTGAAAGCGGGGATTGGTGATACGCTGGCCAAATGGTATGAAGCGAGAGCACTCATTGAGGAACTGCCTTCGACGCCAATCCCAGTAAAACTAGCGTATGAAGTAGCAAGAAGCTGCCGTGATGTCCTTGTGGCAGATGGTGAAAAAGCGGTTAAGGATCAACAGAAGGGTCGTTTGAGTGATGCGTTTATTCGGGTGATTGAAACAAATCTTTTATCAGGAGGGATGGTAGGAGGTCTTGGAGATCGCTATGGTCGGATTGCAGCGGCACACTCCATTCATAACGGATTAACACATGTATCTGAAGCTCATTCGTTTCTTCACGGTGAGAAAGTAGCTTATGGCATACTTGTGCAACTTGTACTAGAAGGTGAGTGGGAAGAGGTGAGAGGTTTATTTGCCTATTATAAAGAAATTGGTTTGCCCCTCTCGTTAGAGTCAATTGGCATTGAACCAACAAATGTGGAGAGCATAGGTCAAGTCATCGCAGAATACGCTACGAGAGATGGGGAGTCTATTCATTTCCCTTCAGGTCATGTGACGAAAAATGATGTAGTTGAAGCGATTCTTGGTTTAGAAGCATTACAAGTTACATTAAGCTGATTAGAGGCATATCTAGCGAGAAAAAAGTCCCCTGGAAGTTACGATTCAACGTCCAGGGGGCTAAATATGATAGATGGATTTTGCGAGCAGATCAAGATGGCGGTTGCGATGTTCCTTCCATTGACATTGTTGGCCAGCACCAGGCTGAAAATAGTTCTTGATCAGTAATAAAATCATTGAAATGTTCCCCCTCTGATTCAACGAATGTATTATTTAGCGCCTATTAATAATTTCCTGTTCAAGAACGTAAATGTTCTCCATGTCCAGCACCTCCTTGTGTCTCTCTTTCTTTGTTAATTACAGTCTACGCCGTATGCGTATCAAATAAACCAGTCACCAGTTCGGTTTTCAACTCATCCTTAAGATGGAGATTTCATAAGCCTTTTCCTCCATTCGACAAATAGCGGGAAGTGACAGGCACCAGCGCTTGACAGTGCCACAAATTGGTAGTATTTTAGATTAATGCCGACTAAACTTATAAGGATTATAAAGTTTTGGTTTTATAGAGAAAATAAAAGGGGGAAATAGCGTGGATACATTTTTAGTCATTGTGAATATTGCCATTTTACTTGTTCTTATTGGTGTTTTAATTAAGATGCAGCAGAAGCATGTGTCTTTTAGTAAGCGTGTGTTTGCTGGTTTAGGGTTTGGGGTTGTGTTAGGTGTTTACTTGCAAGCTGTCTTCGGAGCTAGCTCAGAGATTGTGAGTCAAACATCAGATTGGTATAGCATTGTAGGGAGCGGATATGTACGCCTTCTAATGATGATCGTGATACCACTTGTTATGGTTTCGATCATTCAATCGATTACGAATCTTGAGAAGACTTCAGAGCTTGGCAAAATGT
Source organism: Pseudalkalibacillus sp. JSM 102089 (assembly GCF_041366475.1). NCBI lineage: Bacteria > Bacillati > Bacillota > Bacilli > Caryophanales > Fictibacillaceae > Pseudalkalibacillus > Pseudalkalibacillus sp. JSM 102089. The sequence goes on along the minus strand of NZ_JBEWYW010000002.1, from coordinate 150,305 downwards.
CAGGGTGGATTATTGGAATTCTTGTATCAACCGCAATGGTTGCAGCGATCGTTGGTGTAGGTAGCTCGCTCGTCTTTGATTTAAATGCAGAGCAAATTGAGGCAGGGCAAGCGGAACAGGATCGTGGAAGCTATCTAGAAGAAACGCTTGGTAGTGTGAAAGATATGAGTACGCCAGATAAAATTCTTGCGTTTATTCCTGCAAATCCGTTTGAAGATATGACAGGAGCTCGCCCGACCTCAACGATTGCCGTTGTTATATTCTCAGCTATTGTCGGAATCGCGGCACTAGGTGTACGTCGTAAAAATCCAGAGCAAGCAGCCGTCTTCACGAAAGGTGTGAATGCTGTCTATGCGATCGTTATGAGAATCGTCACACTAGTTCTTCGGTTAACTCCATTCGGGATTATGGGCTTGATGGCAACTACCGTCGCTCAAACGAACGTAGGCGGTATTCTCGAACTCGGGAAATTCGTTCTTGCATCCTATTTAGCACTGCTTGTGATGTTTATCATTCATTTGATTTTGGTTGCGACAGGTGGATTAAATCCACTAACATATTTGAAGAAGGTATTACCTGTTCTTACGTTTGCCTTCACTTCTCGTTCAAGTGCAGGGACAATTCCTTTGAATATTTCCGCTCAGAAAAATAGCCTTGGTGTTGATGAAGGAACAGCGAACATGTCTGCATCCTTTGGTGCAACGATTGGCCAAAATGGTTGCGCTGGTATTTATCCAGCGATGCTCGCAGTTATGATTGCGCCAACGGTAGGTATTGATCCGCTCAGTCCTGGATTTTTAATCCAACTTGTCTTAATCGTTGGTATTAGTTCGTTTGGTGTGGCTGGAGTCGGAGGCGGAGCGACATTTGCTGCGTTAATCGTTCTTTCTTCTATGAACCTACCCGTTTACTTAGCCGGTCTTCTCATTTCTGTTGAGCCACTCATTGATATGGGGCGGACGGCGTTAAATGTGAATGGTGCGATGACTTCAGGTACACTAACATCACGAATTCTTGGCAAGTTGAACCACGATAAGTTCAATGATTCAAATGCTGTTGAAAAAGATATTGCCGTTTAACTAACGGATAAAGCCCGCTTCCCATAGAAGGCGGGCTTTTTTATGAGAAGAATAACTCGATTGACATAGTGCATCGTCATAACCCGGTCAGTTTGTTGTTAGGAATTTTTCCATGTGAAGGAAGTGCAACCACCACCGTCGAAAAAGATAAAGGTACAAACGGTCAGGGGGAGAAGCGTATGTATGCGATCAGATTACTCGTCGTGGTTTTGATAATGTTGATGGCCGCTTCATGTTCGTCTAAGGCTACAACCATTCATCATGAAAAAACAGATACCGTTCATTTAGTTCCTGAAGGGTTTGAAGGGAAATTGATCGTGATTTACAACGTGGAAGGCGCTCCAAAATTAAAACAAGAAAAAGGTTTTACAGTTATTCCCTATAGCGAAGACGGTATGTATTTAACTTCAACGGAAGATATGAAATACGGGGCAGTAACGGATGAATTCTATTATGTGGATCAAAAAGACAAGCGTACTGAAATTGATACAAGCTGTACGTATTTGTTCCCAAATAGCGGAATCACTATAGAAGATCGCCGCCTCCTTTATAATGCTTTTTATTTAACAGAGTCACACTGTAGTGAAGATTTTCATGGTAAAGGTCCTGAAAATGAAGGGAATCGAAACATTCTCGCTAGCGTAGAGGAGAAGTTAAAGAAAGAGGGGATTTTAGAGTAAGGTTCTTTAAATTGAGACATATCGAGGGTTCAAGTTCTTCGCAAGAAAGTAAACCACACACTTGAACAGCATAAAAGATGACGGCGCATAAGGGGTGTCATTTTTTATGCTGTTCTTTCCCAAATACGCTCCACCTTCATTAACTTTTCTCCTTGAAAGGTGAGGCAATAGACATCAGGCATATCGAGATTTTCCCAAAAGTGTCTATCGTACTGATCATCGAAATGACTCATCATGAGAACCATTAAATTCCCATGAGTACCCATCACTACGCTTTTTCCTTTGTAGGTTTTAAGTACGTTTTGAAGAGCGCTCACTCCTCGGCTACGAGCGAGTTCGTTGGATTCACCACCAGGGTAGCTAAACGTTTCATCTTGCCAAACAGCGTCGATCGCGGATTGAAAATCATCAACAGGTTGTCCAGCAAGTGTTCGCTCTTTAAATGCTTCTATAACTTGAATGTCTATTGAGTGATGTTTTGCGATGCCTTCAACTGTATGAATCGCTCGATTATAAGGGCTAGAAAGCACAACATCAATTTGTTTTTCTTTCATTAGATGTGTAAGGCTCTTTTCATCCCTGTTGCCCTTCGGTGATAATCCTCGTCCGTATTCATCAGGTGTATAAGAAGAATGAGCATGACGTACAAGATAAATTTTCGTTTCATTCATTTAGTGCTTCACCTCTTTAAAGGAGCGGGGGTCAGGTCCGCACCTGACCCCCGCTCTTCCATTATTTCCTCTCAAGCATAATACGCGTTAGCTGCGTGCGGTTCTTTACACCAGTTTTCTCATAAATTCGACTTAAATGCTTTTTGATAGTCACTTCGCTTAAGGAGAGTTCAGCAGCAAGATTAGCATTTGAGTATCCTTGGATGACGAGTGTAACAACCTCTTCTTCACGCGGGGTAAATTGAAATGGATGGTGCGGTGTTTCCGTTAGATTTACGCCGAGCGCCTGTGCGAATGTTTCAAGGTACTGGGAAAGACGAGCGTTTCTTAAATCAAGTTCATAAGTCTTGGAAGGTCGGCCAGGACCATAGTCAAAATGCATTGCTTCGTGTACTTCGCTGAAACGGAACTGTTCTAATAAATCTTGATAAAAAGGAAGTGGTGTCGATGCAACGAGAATTCCTTCAGTTAGAACAAGAGGCAGAAGATGATACAAAAGTGCCTGGCGATCTTCCATTTGGTTCACATTTTTTACACCGAGGTATCGAATGACCCATCCTGCTGGCTTATCTTGAGACAAAATACGTTTTTCATCTGCAGAAGACAGCCTCTTAAAATAACTTCTTGTAACAGGGCTTTGCTGTAGCTTCTTAAGCGTGCTGGACTGGATTGGAATAAGAAAAGCAATTCCAATAACTTTTCCACCACGGTGACGTAGCAGTTTCACATGCTGAATCCCTACAGACTCAATCATTTCCTTCGTTATATAAGCGGAATCTTTATCACCGCTCTTTGGAGCACGTTGATAAAAAACCTTGGTACTTCGATCATTAACGAACGAGGCTTCCCCGGCGTCATTCATCGTGGAATGGCTTTTCAAATAAGGAAGGACCTCGTCCCAATCGTCTGAGCTAGCAGAAGTCATGCTATAGGTAGAGAGCGTGTCGTGATCAAATAAAGAAGCACGCATCATTGGTTCACCAAGTAAGTAGAAGAATTCGCTGATTTCGGTGGAATCCATGACACGGTCGTGCTTAAAAAAGGATCGACAATAGAGCAGGGCACGTTTCCATAATTGATAATAATACGTGGGTTTTCTTCTACGTAGATCGTCTCTCATTGCCCGTTGAAAAAGAGTGTTGAGCTGCCATCCTGACTCTGTTTCTTCAAAAAAGGAAAGGGATACGAGTGCTTCAAAATCTTTTCGCGAGATCGTTTGATCCAGCATTACTTCAAGTTTTTCCTGTTGAATGTAGTGACCAATCGACGCCACTTCTATGTAGGGAAGGAGGCGATCATCTTCAAGTTCACTTAGCCATTCTTGGACGACGGTTCTATAAATTTTCTGCTCATCCTTCTCATTCCATTCCTGCGTCTCGTTTAGTTTCTGAACGCAAAGTGATAATGCATAGGGATTACCACTTGAAAATTGCCAGGCTAACTTAGTGAGCTCTGGTTTTAAAGTGCGAAAGGCAGAATCATACTGTCCGATGCTGAAACCTTTTAATTCAATGGAAGTAATGAAAGGATACCAGATCGATGCCCTCCAGGATTCCCTGAGCTTTTTGCGCCCGCAAAAAATGAGAATGCTTGAAGAGGGAAGAGATGGAAGGAAAGATTGCCTGAACCATTCGTCTAATTTTTCAAAGCGTTCATATGAGTCAATGGCTATGACGAAACGAATTCCTTGTTGTTCAAGATGTTGGATGTGCATATTAATTGCTTCAAGAGGCGAAATGTATAGGTTAGATGCTCCCATTTGCGCCAATAGTAATTGAAGAAAAGCGGATGGTTCAGCCTTTGAATACTGAGCGTTTACAAGGTAGAAAACAATATCTCTGTCTGACGCTTCCTTTTGATAATGCGTCATTAGCTCACTTTTTCCTGTCCCGGGCTGTCCATATACGGATAGAATGCTGCTCCCGTTTTCATCTAGCAAACGAGAAAATACGGTTAACTCTTTTTCTCTCGTAATATTAAACGGAAAAGCCTTCGACTGAATTTGTTCTTGATTGGGGTTATCTGGAAGGTTCATCCTTATCACACTCCACTGAAAAAGTACTCGATTTTTGTCTAAGTAGTATACTTTCGTATACTACCCTCCAATTCCTGCTTTTGATAAAATTAATTTATACAATATTCAGAATTTACAAAATAAGGGAGGTGCCGCAGTGGAAACAGGGAATAACCCTGAAAAAATTGGCCAAACCCCTCGCAAAACATCGAGTGGTATGGAGGAAAATGTCGCAGGACTGTTGACCTATGTGCTGGGGTTCGTGACTGGTATTATTTTCTTGTTGATTGAAAAGGAAAACAAGTTTGTGCGTTTTCATGCCATGCAGTCGATCGTTGTGTTCGGAACATTATTTGTCGCAAGTCTTGTTATGAATGTGATTCCAATTATAGGATCGCTTGTCTCTCTTCTTATATTGCCACCCCTAAGCTTAATTGTTTGGATTGTCTTAATGGTAAAAGCTTATCAGGGAAAGATGTATAAGCTACCGGTTGTTGGCGAATTTGCAGAGACACAGCTAGAGAAAATCAAATAATAAAAACCGCATTCCTCTATCATGGGAGGAGTGCGGTTTTTATCTTACTTATTTATTTTTTTGTTGTGAGTTCTTGATCCACAACTTGTTTTAAATAGTTCATCACATCTTTTTGAAGGTCTGGACGATTAAGGGCAAAATCAACTGTTGCTTTTATAAATCCAAATTTATCACCAACGTCATAACGTTGACCTTCGAACTCATGAGCAAAGACTGCTTGCTGCTCATTTAGCACCTTGATCGCATCTGTAAGCTGAATTTCTCCGCCTGCTCCTTTAGGTAGGTTCTCAAGAATAGAGAAGATTTCAGGTGTTAAGATGTAGCGTCCAAGAATGGCATAATTAGAAGGTGCCTCTTCAAGGGATGGTTTCTCAACGAGTGACTTAATTGGAATAATGCCGTTGTCAATTTGTTCTCCCTTAGGAGAGATGATTCCGTATTTAGAAACAGCATCGTCAGCCACTTGTTGAACACCTACGATTGAAGTGCGATAACGATTGTAGCTATCCATTAGCTGGCCGATACATGGTTGATCTGATTTTACAATGTCATCACCAAGGAGAACAGCGAAAGGTTCATTGCCGATAAAACGGCTAGCACAATTAATGGCATGACCAAGCCCTTTAGGTTCTTTTTGGCGAATGTAGTGAATGTTAGCGAGATTAGAAATTTGTTGTACTTCTTTTAACATCTTGTCTTTTTGCTTCTTGATTAGTGTTTCCTCAAGCTCATATGATTTATCGAAATGATCTTCAATAGCACGCTTTCCGCGACCGCTAACGATGATAATGTCTTCAATTCCAGCAGCGACAGCCTCTTCTACAATATATTGAATCGTTGGCTTGTCCACGATTGGTAACATTTCTTTTGGCTGTGCCTTAGTTGCTGGTAAGAACCTTGTTCCAAGACCAGCGGCAGGTATAATCGCCTTTCTAACTCTCATGTTGAATCCTCCCAGTAACTAATTGTTTTCAAAATCCCAATAAGTGCTTACTAATATTAACATATATCATGACTATTTTCCTGCATTTTCATAATGAAGAGACATGACGAAAGGAAGACTTCACTCGAATTAAACTAAAATCGAGAATCAACAATAATGCTAACATAGCTTTACAAATAAGAAGCCATTCTTCATTGTCGTTCGCTTCCATAACAGATTTTTCGACAGCGATAGTCGGTATCCTTCTCATTTGGGTAATGTTATGATAAAGCATAACGAAATAACGCTTTTTTTGTGTTTATTGGGTCTTGTTTGCTTTTATTGCCCTTTGCTTCTCATATCTTCATTGTTTTTAATGACATCTAAAAGGGTAATGAAGGTTAACTATGTATAAGTCTGTTTAAGTATAAAATGGATCATTTTTTCAATGATAGAATCTCCTATTCCCATAGCAATCAAAAAGTATGTGTCGGATTTAGATTGCATAGGTCACTAAAGTACGTGATTCTAACTAAGCATCCATTTATTACAAGTGATCGTAGGGCCACAATCTTAATGAGAGCGACGAAGGGTGTCAGTATGTTAATTAAAACGTGAATCCATTATGAAATATTAAAATACCGCTCATTTTAAACTCGCTTTTCTGCGATAAGTCTTTGTTTATTCTTAGAAAACGACAGCAATGGCCAATGATTGTTCACACAATTGAAAGAAAATAAATTACTTTTCCCTTATTTTTACAATGATTCTTTAACCTGTATCATGTATACTTAAATATTAGATTGAAAAGGTTTATGTAAGTCTCTTAGATTAAAAGAGAGATAAGGCGAAGTTGTGAAGGGATGAAAAGAAATGAAAGAATTGTTCTTTTCCGTGCTTCTCGTCGTGAAGAATGAAGAGAGGTATATACGAAAGTTGCTGGAAGGTGTCTTGCAACAGGAGTTTCCTCAAGATTCATATGAAATTCTAGTAGTAGATGGAATGTCGTCCGATCGAACGAAGGATATTATAGAAGATGTTAGTAGTAAGAACCCGGGAAGAATACGGTTGTTTGAAAATCCGAAAGAGACGTTGCCGACAGGATGGAATCTTGCCATTCAAAATGCGAAAGGGCAATACATTCTACGAGTAGATGGTCATACTATGATTCCAACTAATTTCCTTACGAGTTATTACGACTTAACTCAGCGTCAGCCTGATATGGACTGCGTTGGTGGAGTCATTCGAACAGAAGGAAAAGGGTTCTGGGGAACGATTAATGCTTATGTTTATTCGCATCCTATGGGCGTTGGGAACTCTATGTTCCGCATCACTAAAAGCTCTAGCAAATGGGAAGGGCGAGTAGATACCGTGCCATATGGCGCTTACAAACGTGAAGTGTTCCAGAAAGCCGGATTATTCAACGAAAACTTAAGAAGAAGTGAAGATATTGAATTTCATGCGAGAGTACGGAATCAGGGTGGCAAGTTTTATTTATCAAGCGAAATTGCTTCCACTTACTACGCAAGAGATAGTCTGAAAGCATTTGTTCAGAAATCCTATGCAGATGGAAAATGGGGTATTATTGCATCAAGAAGTACTCGAGGTGTGATGAGATTCCGACAGCTTGCTCCGTTAATGGCATTTCTAACTGGAACAGGTCTTGGAATTGGAGCGCTTTTTAACAATGCGTTTCTAATTAGCTTAATCACGATCGTTACTATTTATATGATGATGATCGGCATTTCTTCGCTAGGAGTTATTAAAAAACATGGCTTCCGCGCTTATTTCCCAACTGTGATGCAGTTCTTTTTGCTTCACTTTACGAGAGGACTTGGACTAGTAGGCGGATACTTTAGCAAACAATACTGGAAGGTGAAGACCGGTCATGAAAAATGGGCAAGAATTACTACCGACCACATTTCTTGATAATGAGACGATCCTTGCATATCGTAAGCAGTCTCAAACCTTAAGTTACAAAGAAGACCTGTGGTCATGGTACGTACTGCGTCGAATTTCGATTTACCTTACAATTCTTTTTTGTAAAATGCGTATAAAACCAAATACGATAAGCTGGATGAGTGTATTCTTCATTCTCATATCAGGCTTATCACTTGTGATTGCTACACCACTATCCATTATACTTGCAGCGCTCTTTTACAATATCGGTTATTTACTTGATTGTGTAGATGGTGAAGTTGCTCGCATTACGAAGCAAACGTCGTCGAAAGGTTATTATATCGATATTATTATCCAAGCAGCTGCGCTACCTGTCTTTTTATCGATGGTTTTAACGGTATTAAGACAGGCTGGAATGCTAGAAGTTAGTATACTCGAAATGGTTCTTGTTTATGCAACGTTTGTTGCAATTATTATGGCATTACTCGTTCCGATTGCTTATCAATTAACGAAGCTGACGATGTCACAATCAACGACTCAAGATCCTGTTAATTCAATTCGAGATGGATCATTATTCTTTGATATTGTAGCTGTTCTGCTCGGTCTACCTGGTTTCTTTGTAGCTGTTGTTGTCATCATCATTGTTGAACAACTAACAGGAGTAGATCTGCTACTTTACTATATATCCTTTTTCCTTGCCATGCTTGTATTAAAGACAGGCCTACGGGTCTTCATTACATCACGTTCATTTGATAAAAGCTAATATTCAATATAAATCCATTATAAATCATAATGAACTCGCGTGATGTTAAGTGTTATTAAAGATTGTAAATTGTATGTTAATTCACGTCTCGTAAAAATTATTAAACACTACTAACTGGAGGGGTCGAAATGAAGAAGGTTTTGACTTACGGTACATTTGATTTATTGCATTGGGGCCACATTAATATATTGAAGAGAGCAAAAGATCTTGGCGATTATCTTATTGTAGCTATTTCAACAGATGAATTTAATGAAATTAAAAATAAAAAAGCATATCATAGCTATGAAAATCGCAAAATGATATTAGAAGCTATTCGCTATGTTGATGAAGTAATTCCAGAAGAACATTGGGAGCAAAAAGTAGATGACGTAAAAAATCACGATGTAGACATCTTTGTGATGGGTGATGATTGGGAAGGGAAGTTTGATTTCTTGAAAGATCATTGTGAAGTCATTTATCTTCCTCGCACAGCGGGGATTTCGACATCGAAAATCAAGAAAGAGCTACTTGTATCTAACGGATAAGCAATTGTAGAAAGAAAGAATAAATAGTTGAGGTGCTAGGAATTGTTATGGGACAAATTAGTGTAGTAGTAACCGTTTATAATAAAGAAGACTATATCGAAAAATGCCTTGATTCCCTATTGCAGCAAACTTTTCAGGATATAGAAATTATTCTGATTAACGATGCATCAACTGATAATAGTAAGGGAATTATTGAGCGTTACAGCGATTCGAGAATGACTTGCTATCATCTAGATAAAAATGTTGGTGTCTCAAAAGCGCGCAACATGGGGATCGAGTACGCTTCAAGCGAGTTTATCTATTTTGTTGACGGTGACGATTACCTGGCGCCATACACACTAGAGCTTCTCCTAAACAACATAGGAGAAGAAAACTTTATTGGTGGTTCTATTTTCAAAGCTGGAAAAATTGCTATTCCAATGGAAATTGGAGAAGATTCCTACTATTTGCGTAGATTAAGTGGTGGAAGAAAAATTAAAGCACTTCGTCGTAGGAGTGCTACTAACTTGTTGCTACGCAAAGACTTTGTGGACGTTCATGAGCTTCGTTTTGATGAACAAGCTACCTTTTACACGGACCTTACCTTCTCCATTCCAGCAATAGTAAATACAGAGGAGATTCCGATGATTACAGGTGTTCCCACTTATTTAAAAGGGGAATGCTATGATCCGATCGACCAGCCAACTCTCATGCTACATTCTGTAGAGGAGAAGTTGCCTGATTTATTTTATGTGTATCATAAAATGAAGATGTCGTACGCTGATACGAAAAGCATTAGTCGCTATTTGGACCTTCTCTTGTTAAATTATTATTCAAAGAGCATTACAAATAAAGCCGTGAAGGACTCTAACGTTTTATTTGATCATTTCACTGCTTTAAAGAACAGTCTCTCTTTAGTAGCACCTGGAAGGATTAAGAGACGGAATATCATCGAACGAAGAGAGCATCGTCTTCTGCAAAAGGGGAGAAAAGAAGCTGTTCTGAAGTCAATGATGTTTCGTGTACGTTTAAGGCAGTGGCGTAGATCATTGAGGAAGAAACACTTACTCATGCGTCAGCTTTACCGAACGGTTCTCGTAAAAATGCCAATGAAACCGAAAAAAGTACTTCTTGAGAGCTTCGGTGGTAAGGGGTATTCAGATAGCCCTCGCTACATTTATGAAGAACTGTTAAAAAGCGATCATAAGTATGATTATTTATGGGTTTATGATAAAAAGAAAAAGGATATACCGGGGAATCCTAAGCAGGTGCGACGCTTAAGCCCCGCTTACTATTACCATCTTGCGACTGCCAAGTACTGGGTATCGAATGCTAGAATGCCAAACTTTGCGATTAAACGTCCTGAGACAGTTTATTTACAAACATGGCATGGCACACCGCTCAAAAAACTGGCAGCTGATATGAAAGAAGTACGTATGCCTGGCACGACAACTGAAAAATATAAGCGGAACTTTTACAATGAAGCCCAAAAATGGGACTATCTCGTTTCGCCAAATGATTATTCGACTTCTATTTTCAGAAGAGCCTTTAAGTTCGGGAAAGAAGTTCTTGATGTGGGCTATCCGAGAAACGATATCCTCTATCTTGAGGATGAAGAAAAGGCTAGACGTCAGCAGGAAATAAAGGCTAAACTTGGTATTCCTTCTGATAAAAAAGTCATTCTTTATGCCCCAACGTGGCGGGATGACGAGTTTCACGGTAAGGGGAAATACAAGTTTGATTTAAAGCTGAACCTTAGCGAAATGCAGGAACGTCTTGGTGAAGAATATGTTATTGGTCTACGCATGCATTATTTAATTGCAGAGCATATTGATACGACTGGAATGAGCGATTTTGTATACAATTTATCTGACTACGGAGATATTGCGGAGCTTTATTTACTATCAGATATTCTGATTACTGATTATTCATCCGTGTTCTTTGATTTCGCAAATTTACGTCGTCCCATTTTATTTTTCACTTATGACATTGAAAAGTATCGCGATTCACTTCGCGGATTCTATATGGATTTTGAGAATGAAGCACCAGGTCCGCTTCTTAAAACGTCGGACGGTGTCATAGATGCGATTGAACATATCGAGAAAATAGAAGCTACCTATCAAAGCAATTTTAATGCATTCTATGATAAATATTGTCATCTTGATGATGGGCACGCTTCTAGAAAAGTAATTAATAGGGTGTTTGAGCCCGAGAAAGCTGAAATGTAGATAGACTTTAGAGAAACAGGGTACTGCCGCTGGTGAAGGCGATATGGCACTATCCTGTTTTTTCAAAGCGACAGCGCATTTCGAATAGAGGTAATCTACTACTAGTCGGGAGTATGGTGTCCATTTCATGAAAAAGCTATTGAGAATGTTGAAAATATATCCATTAATGAAGGCGTTTAGTCGACTTCTTTTTGTGGCGTTGGGCCGTTTTCCAGCAAACAAGCGGCTTGTTATATTTGAGAGCTTTTCTGGCAAGCAGTACAGCTGCAATCCAAGGGCGATCTACGAATATCTGTTAGAGCACGACTATGATTTAGACATGATTTGGAGTGTTGAAGAATCTCATGCTGAGTCTTTTCGTAAAAGGGGTATACCTACTGTAAGGCGTTTTTCGCTAAGATGGTTTTATCTCATGGCGCGTGCGCGTTATTGGGTGACTAATAGTCGGATGTCGCTTTGGATTCCTAAGCCATCTCACACTGTCTATGTACAAACGTGGCATGGAACGCCGCTTAAGAAGCTTGCAGGTGATATGGAAGAAGTGTTCATGCCTGGAACAAACACGCTCTCCTATAAAGATAATTTCTATAAGGAAGCAGCGAAGTGGGATTATTTAATCTCGCCGAATCGATACTCATCTGAGATTTTTGAGAGAGCATTTGGTTTTAAGAAAAACATGGTAGAATCGGGTTATCCACGTAATGATCGTCTTCATCTTGAAAATCATCAAGAAAAGATCGATGCTTTGAAAGTGGAGTATAGCATTCCTACCGATAAAAAAGTGGTTCTTTATGCACCAACCTGGAGAGATGATGAATTTTATCAACCAGGGAAATATAAGCATGAGCTGAAATTAGATCTTGATTTATTGAGACGTGAAATTGGCGAGGAATATGTTATTGTATTAAGGATGCATTATTTAATTGCAGAGCAGTTTGATCTTTCTCCATATGAAGGATTTGTTTTTGATTTATCACTTGGTGTCGATGTCAATGATCTCTATTTAATTTCTGATGTGTTAATTACGGATTATTCGTCTGTCTTTTTCGATTATGCGAATTTGAGGAGACCAATTATTTTCTTCGCTTATGATCTTGCTTCATATCGCGATAAATTGCGTGGATTTTACTTTGATCTTGAAAAAGAGGCGCCAGGTCCTGTCGTGACAACATCTGAAGAAGTTTTACACGCCATTCAAACGTTTGAAAACGAAGGATTTGGCGTATTTGAAGAAAAGTATAACGATTTCTATAACACTTATTGTTACCTTGAAGGAGGGTCTGCTACCAAAAAGGTTGTTGACCAAATTTTTGTTAGTGAGGCAAAATAAGCATGAATTCTTTGATTGCAGTTTTAAAAGAACAAGTTAGCAACTTTTACCTAATTAATCGGCTTTCGGTTTATCAGGTAAAGAGCACGAATAGCAATAATTATCTTGGAATGGTTTGGGAGATTCTGAATCCCCTTTTCCAAATGAGTATTTACTGGTTTGTATTTGGCTTTGGAATACGAAACGGGAACCCTGTTGATGGCGTCCCATTTGTTCTATGGATGTCTGCTGGACTTGTTGTATGGTTCTTCTTTAACCCTGCTGTTATACAAGGATCAAAGTCGATATATACTAGGATATCAATGGTATCGAAAATGAACTTTCCAATGAGTACGATTCCGAGTTATGTAATTATGTCAGTCTTTTATCAACATTTGATTTTACTTGGTATATACTTTGCAGCAGTGTTATTAACTGGCCAGGGGGTATCCTGGCACTTGCTTCAGCTACCGTATTATATGTTCGCTTTAATTATTCTCATTTTTGCCATCTCCCTCATAACGTCGACGCTATCGACAATCGTTCGAGATGTGCACAAAATGCTTCAGTCGTTTATTCGGATGTTTCTTTATTTAACACCAATTTTATGGACAATTGATGATCTTCCTGGATTTATTCAGATTGGGATGAAACTTAATCCGCTATACTATATAGTGGAAGGCTACAGAGATGCACTTCTCGGCATGGGCTGGGTTCATCAGACGCTTCAATATACCCTTTACTACTGGGTTGTCGTTGTGCTCTTACTGATGATTGGTTCCTACCTGCATATGAAGTTCAAGAGTCATTTCGTAGACTATATTTAATAAGGACTGTCGTTTATGAGTTATTCAGTTAAATTAAACGGGATTACGAAAAAATATAAAATGCACAGGCAGAACTCTGATAAGCTCAAGGATATTCTTCTTCCTGGTGGCTATGGTGAGGATTTCTATGCCATTCGTGATTTAACCTTTGAAGCAAGTGAAGGTGATGTCGTTGGTATTATCGGAGTGAACGGGTCCGGGAAATCAACGTTCTCAAACCTTGTCGCTAATATTACGCCGCCAACTAGTGGGGAAATTGACGTAAAAGGTGACGTTTCCCTTATCGCCGTTTCTGCTGGCTTAAATAAAGAGCTAACAGGGCGAGAGAATATCGAATTGAAGCTGCTCATGATGGGATATAAGAAAGACGTTATTGAAAAGATGAAGCCTGACATTATTGATTTTGCAGATATTGGTAAATTTATCGATATGCCTGTTAAAAAATATTCCAGTGGTATGAAATCACGTCTAGGTTTTTCTATATCCATTAGCGTCGATCCAGATGTTCTGATCGTCGATGAGGCCCTTTCTGTAGGTGATAAGACGTTTGCCGATAAGTGCCTTGTCAAAATGGACGAGTTTAAGGAACGAGGAAAAACAATTTTCTTTGTTAGTCATTCAAACGGCCAGATGAAGAAGTTTTGTAATAAAGCAATCTGGCTTGAACATGGCACGATCCGTGAGTATGGCGCAATGAAAGATATCATGCCGAAGTATGAAGCTTTTATTAAAGAGTACAAATCGTGGTCGAAGGAAGAAAAGCGTCGCTTCAAAGAAGAAGGTATGAAGAAGCAGGAAGGTCTTTTAGCTGCTGATTCAGAAGAGAAAGGAAAGCGAAAGAAATCCAGACTCTTGTCTAGATGATTTGCTTCTTTCTATAGCAGAATCGCTCTCATAGAGAGCGATTTTTTCATTATTTGCGCTGAATTTATGGGAATGAATGTGATATGATGAGAAGGAATTTTTTGGTGACATAACAAGAAGTGGGGGAGTAAGAATGGCTATTTTAGTAACAGGCGGTGCTGGATATATTGGAAGTCATACGTGTGTTCAGTTACTTAATCACGGTTCTGATATTGTTGTCGTGGATAACTTTTCGAATAGTAAAATGGAATCGCTTGATCGTGTGAAAGAGTTAACTGAGCGAGATTTTCCGATTTATGAAGTGGATCTACTTGATCGATCTTCTTTAGAAATGGTGTTTGAAGAAAATGAAATTGAAGCAGTCATTCATTTTGCTGGCTTGAAAGCTGTTGGCGAATCGGTTTCCATGCCACTTCATTATTACCATAATAACTTAACAGGAACGTTCATTCTTTGTGAAGTGATGGAGAAATTTAACGTTCGAAACATTGTGTTTAGCTCATCTGCAACCGTTTATGGTATGCCTGATGTTATGCCAATCACTGAAGAAGCCCCTCTAAGCGCAACGAATCCGTATGGTCAAACGAAGCTTATGATTGAACAGATTCTTCGTGATCTACATGTTTCTGATTCAAACTGGAGCATTGCCCTTCTTCGCTATTTCAATCCAATCGGAGCTCATGTGAGCGGAAGAATTGGAGAAGATCCTAACGGGATTCCAAATAACCTCATGCCGTATATTAGTCAGGTTGCGGTTGGAAAACTCGAAAAGCTTAGCGTGTTTGGAGATGACTACGATACAGCAGATGGTACAGGCGTTCGTGATTATATCCATGTGGAGGATCTGGCTAACGGGCATTTGAAAGCGTTAGAGCATATCTTAGGGACAACGGGAGTAGAAGCGTATAACCTTGGGACGGGAAATGGGTATAGCGTGCTTCAGATGGTGAAGGCTTTTGAAGAAGCGACTGGGAAAGAAGTGAAGTACTCCATTGCTCCGCGCCGTCCTGGCGATATTGGAGAATGCTATGCAGATCCGGCTAAAGCTGAAGCTGAGCTTGGCTGGAAAGCGGAAAAAGGCATTGAAGAAATGTGCCGCGACACGTGGCGCTGGCAGTCGGAAAATCCTGATGGGTATAAGAGGGGGCAGGTGCGTACCTGACCCCCCACGGAGGACAGCTGTCTTTCTATAGAGGACACTAAAGCCCGCTCATCAATGAGCGGGTTTTAGTGTTTAAATAAGGTTTCTCTCGTATAACTGCCAGTAGTGTTGTGAAGAATTAGAAAGAAATTCTAAGGAGGTTCTCGCTGTGGCTGGTAAACGATTCAAACCAGGTAATGCGGGTCGACTACTTGATCCGAAACGAAAGGAAATTATTTCACCTGAACAAGTTATCGCTCATCTTGATGTAAAGGCAACTGATCATGTAGCTGATTTAGGAGCGGGAAATGGGTATTTTACATTGCCGTTGTCGGAAGCAGCTGAAAAGGTTTATGCGGTTGATATTGAAAGGCAGATGCTAGATCTTCTTAAAAAGCGTGTTTCAGAAGAAAATCTAGCAGGGCATATCGAGTACGTTGTCAGTAGCTTGGAGCAGATTAATCTAAGAGATCACGTCGCTGACAAAGCGATTGCGGCATTTGTGATTCATGAAGTGCCTGATCTTACGAAAACATTCCAAGAATTTAAGCGAGTGATTAAGCCAGGACGTAAATTGTTTGTACTTGAATGGGAAGCCATTGAAATGGATATGGGCCCACCACTTCATGAGCGAATTTCTTCTGAGAAGATGATGCAGATTTTTAAAGATAATGGACTTGAACCTGAGATTCACCGTTTTCATGAGTCTGTATATGGGGTAACTGCGGAAGTGTGAGGGGGGGGAAGACAGTTGTCCTCAAAACAAAGACCAAAAAACCAGCTCTCTTCATCGAGAGCTGGTTTCATTTATTTTGCTCAACTAAAATTTCGTTCGATTTAGTCTTCCATTGGTGTTGAGAAGCGGAAGGATTCGCCTTGAAGCATGGCGTCATTATACAAGAACAGGACTACATCAAAATCCTTATCCGCCATATACTCTGTTAAAACCTGATCATCGTTATAACGGATATCATAAACAGTAGTATTGGAGAAATGCTGGGCAATGTGGAACGCAATTGGGTTTGCGTAGGAATCTTTTAGAATCAATAGTCGGCTTTCCTTTTGAACAGCAGGATTCTCGATTGTAATTTCAGCTGTATTGTTCATGTACAGCCCACCAAAATCGATAGGATCGTTATCTCTAAATATGTCTGTACCATAGACCTGTTTAAATGTACGCTCTTTGCCGTTCCAGGAAATTTGATAGTTATCAAATAGATTATCTTTAGGTAACATGTGACAGATCTTTTCACCTGTTGCATCAACCGTTAAATAAAGCTGATTATTATAGCTTCCAATAAATTGCTTGTCGTTATAACAATTTAATTCATAGTCGCTGTCGTCTTCGTTCATGTTTGTATAGTAAGTTGAATTCTCAGAGAGAAGGTCTGCTACTTTTTGATAGCCTTCAAACGCCCCAAACATGTTCCAGTGATGGTCTGTCTTAAAGTAACGCTCTTTCAATTCATCATCAGTATATTCTTCTTTAAATTCCTTCCCAACATCAACTGTTGGGATGCTCTTTTGGTTAAATTCTGAAAAAAAGTAATCTTTCTTTTCTATTCCTGTTCCCTCTTCAATATAAGACGGCAGGATGTCGATGGTATTCACTTTATGAGGAAGAGAAGCAAAATAAACTTCCTTTCCCTCATCCTTCATCGTCGCCGCAAATTTGTTTAAGTTATCAACAGCCTTATCAATATGGGTAGAAGGCTTACTATAACTCGGTTTTGGGATGATCCAATTCGAGTCAGATACATAGTAATCAAAAATATAGGTTTTGTTCGTCATTTGCTGATATTGAAGATATGATTTCAACCAGATATTTCGACCGGGAAACTGATCAAGAAAATACGATTCAAAATCGTTCATGTATTCTCCGTTCGAAACATTCTCAATCGAAAGGTCAGGGTTTTGAGCTAGTTCTCTTTTTTCTACGTCAGATACTTCAATATCTGCTGAAACTGTAAGATAGAAGAAAACGGTAAAGATAAACGCAAAGAATAAGATAATAAGCATCCATTTCCTTGCCTTTTCAATTCGCTGAATCATAGCAAAGCTCCTTTATTGGCATTAAAACCTGAAATAAATAAATGGGTTGTAACTAGAATTGACTAATCGAACCATAGCGAAAATCATTAGCGTCATATAAATCGCTGGTTCTGAGAAAAGCGTGACGACCTGTAGTCCCTTTGCTTTCGTCGCTATACGATTGTAAATGTTGCCGATATTCGCTATGAAAGGTGTGCTGAAAATAACGCCAGCTAGGAATAATACCCAGTTATCATTCCACTGCAATAGGAACATTGAATCTACGAAAGCAGCCTGATTAAAGCCGAACATCGTTTGTAAGTATTCAAATGAATACGTAAAGTTATCAGCGCGGAAAAAGACCCAGCCGATCATGACGAGCAGTAGGACATAGATATGTTGTAGAGGCGACCATAGGCGACTTAACCATTTACCAAATCCGAGGCTTTCAATTACGATAATTGCCCCGTAGTAGAATCCCCAGGCCATAAACGTCCAGCTAGCGCCATGCCAGAACCCCGTAATCGTCCACACGATTAGAAGATTACGTACTTGTACAAGCTTTCCATGGCGATTCCCACCTAGTGGGATATAAACGTAATCTTTGAACCATGTCCCAAGAGAAATGTGCCATCTTCTCCAGAATTCTGAAATGCTTTTAGATATGTAGGGGTATCGAAAGTTCTCTAGAAAATCAAAGCCAAACATTTTTCCTAGACCAATGGCCATGTCGCTATACCCGGAGAAATCAAAGTAAATTTGGAGTGTGTAAGCAATAACACCAATCCACGCCATCATCACGCTCATTTCACCTGCGGGAGTGTTAAATGCCTGATCCGCAACAACTGCGAAACTGTTAGCTAACAGTACTTTTTTTGATAAGCCAATAATAAATCGTTTAATTCCTTCGTGTAACTTATCAGCAGTTATAGAGCGAGAATGAATTTGTTGATCAACGGTGTTGTATCGAACAATTGGCCCTGCAACGAGCTGTGGGAAAAGAGAGATATAAAGAGCTAGTGAGAAAACATTTTTCTGAACGGGTGCATCTTTTCGATAAATATCAATGACATAGCTCATCGCCTGGAATGTAAAAAACGAAATTCCAATTGGAAGAGGCAGCTCTCCAAGTTCAAAACTTGTCCCAAAGGAGCCATTAACATTAGATAATACGAAGCCTGCGTACTTAAAGTAACCAAGAATTGCAATGTTACCGATAATGGATAACGTTAGGAGGAATTTTTTTGTTGCGAGCTGATTATGAAAATGGTCAATTCCTCTCCCAAAACCATAGTTCATTATAATAGAGAAGAGCATCAGAAAGACATACTGTGGTTCTCCCCATGCGTAGAAAACAAGACTAGCAATAAGCAGTACGATGTTTCGAAAACTTTTTCTAGCAAAAAAATAAGAAAATAAAACGATCGGCATAAAAGCAAATAAGAAAACGAGATTACTAAATACCATATAGCTCCTCCAATAATTAAATATAATCCACTTAATACTATAGCATTTATATCTTTGAAATTTGCTTTTCTTCAATATTTTACAAAAACTTAAAATACATGAGGCAGAATTAAAAGATTATAGCCGTCAAAAAAGTAAATTAATCAGTAAACATTTACTTGACTAAGTTTTGAATGTACCTTAATCTATAAACGTGAATGCGCTTTCATTTTTGTCGTTCAATGTTTTTTAGTAAACAAACAGGAGGGGTTATTTTGAGAAAGGTAATCGGTCGAGTTAGTTTCTTGCTTGTTCTGATGTTAGTTCTCGGTGCTTGTTCTAGTGATAATAGCTCAAGTGAAGGGTCGGCGGGAGACGGAGATAGTAATGGTAAAAAGGTGACAGCATGGGCATGGAACATTAATGTTCCCGTTCTTGAAGAAGCGGCAGAGAAGTTTAAAGAAGAAAACCCGGATTTCGAACTAGAGGTTGTAGAACTCGGTCGCGAAGATGTTTATTCGAAATTAACGACTGGTCTTCAAGCTGGAGGGAAAGGGTTGCCAGATATCGTACTTGTCGAGGATGATCGTATCCAGGGTTATATGGAAACATTCCCTGATGCGTTCGTAAATGTATCTGATAAGGGATTTGATGAAAGCAAAGAGAGCTTTCCTACTTATAAAATAGACCTTCTTTCAAAAGACAATGCAATGTATGGCTTCCCATTTGATGGTGGTCCAACGGGCGTTTTTTATCGAACAGATTACTTTGAAAAAGCTGGTGTAAATCCCGATGATATTAAGACGTGGGATGACTTCATTGAAGCGGGGGAAAAGATCAAAGAAGCTACAGGAAAAGCAATGCTTGGCCTTGATTTGAATGGTGATGACGGTCTTTACCGTATGATGATGACGCAGCAAGGAACATTCTATTTTGATGATGAGAAGAATGTGAACTTCACTTCTGAAGAATCTAAAATGGCGGCGGAGAAAGTACAAATGATGAAAGAGGCTGGACTAGTTAAAGATACAGTGGGTTGGGACGCGTGGATTAGTGCAATGGCACAAGGTGATGTTGCGACGGCTCCTTCTGGCGCGTGGTTGAGCGGTTCTATTACTCAGCAAGCTAAAGACACAGAAGGTAACTGGGGAGTATTTAAGCTCCCGGCGTTTGAAGAAGATGGAAACCGTGCAGCGAACCTTGGTGGAAGTAACTATGTGATTACAAGCGCGAGCAAGAATCAGGGTTTGGCTTACGATTTCATGGAATTCTTTACTACTAGTGATGACGTACAGCTAACGGCGATGGACAATGGTTTGTTTCCTACGCTGAACACGATTTATGAAAATGATGCATTCACAAAGGATGTGGAATTCTTTAGCAATCAGTCAATCTGGGAGCTGTTTGCAAGCGAGATGAATGATATTCCTTCTGTGAACTATACAGGTAATTACGCGCTTGCAAGTGATGAGTCAATCAAAGCACAATCCGAAGTGATGAATGGTCAGAAATCGATTGAAGAGGCTTATAAAGCAGCCGAAGATCGGTTGAAGAATCGGATTCAATAATAGTGCGGGGGTCAGGTACGCACCTGACCCCCTATAAAGACAAAAAGAAGAAAGTGTCCGTCATAGATGGACACTTTCTTCTTTGTAACAACCTCCATTAATTGGAAAGTAAATAAAGTAGTAAACTTTTAGTAAAAGTTTACTTGACTATGTTTACCTCTTCGACTATTCTAATAAGTGTAGACGCTTTCATTACGAATTTTGAAAGTTTTCAGTAATTAATTGGAGGGGTAGTCGATGAAGAAGGTAACGGGTCTAGTTAGTATAAGTATGATGCTTGTCTTAAGTCTGTTTCTTGCGGCGTGTGGGAATGGTGGAGATGATAGTGAAGGATCAAGCGATAGCAATAAAGTAACAGCCTGGGCTTGGAATATTAATGTACCGGTGCTTGAAGAAGCAGCCGAGAAATTTAAAGAAGAAAATCCGGATTTTGAACTAGAAGTTGTTGAAATGGGTACTGATGATGTTTATTCGAAGTTAACAACTGGTCTTCAAGCAGGAGGTAAAGGTTTACCGGATATCGTCCTTGTTGAAGATGATCGCGTTCAAGGTTATATGAGTGCTTTCCCGGACGCTTTTGTAAACGTTTCCGATAAAGGGTTTGACGAAATGAAAGATAGCTTCCCATCGTATAAAACAGAGCTTGTTTCAAAAGATGGTGCAATGTACGGCTTCCCGTTTGACGGTGGACCAACAGGAGTCTTCTATCGCACCGATATTTTTGAAGAAGCTGGCGTAAATGCAGAAGATATTAAAACGTGGGATGACTATATCGAAGCTGGTAAAACAATTAAAGAAAAAACGGATAAAGCAATGATTGGTCTTGATCTGAACGGTGATGATGGTCTTTATCGTATGATGCTCAATCAGCAAGGCACATTCTATTTTGACGATGAGAAAAATGTAGCCCTCACTTCAGAAGAGTCAAAAAAGGCAATGGAAGTACAAAAGAATCTAAATGAAGAAGGACTTGTTAAAGAAACAGTAGGTTGGGACGCATGGATTAGTGCTATGACTAGTGGAGATGTTGCGACAGCTCCATCGGGTGCATGGCTGTACGGTTCGATCACCCAGCAGGGCAAGGATACTTCAGGAAAATGGGGATTAATTGAGCTACCGGCGTTTGAAGAAGGTGGCAATCGCGCATCTAACTTGGGCGGAAGTAACTACATGATTCCTAGTGCAAGCGACAATGGCGACCTAGCGTATGACTTTATGGAATTTTTCTCAACAGATGAAGATGTTCAATTATCTGCAATGGAAGGTGGTTTATTCCCTTCACTAAATACGATTTATGATAACGAGGCATTTACAAAAGAAGTTGAGTTCTTTAACAATCAGCCGATCTGGAGTCTACTTGCTGGTGAAATGGATAGCATTCCAGCCGTTAACTACACAGGAGACTATGCAGTAGCGAAGGATGAAGCTGTTAAAGCGCAATCTGAAATCGCGAACGGTAAAGGCATTGAAGAAGCATTAAAAGCATCAGAAGATCGTTTGAAAAACCGTATTCAATAAGCTAAAGAAATCATCAGGGGTTGATTCATTTCAACCCCTGTCATCTTAAGGTGGGATATTCATGAATCGAGCGAAACGTTTTCCGTATTTATTCGCAGCTCCGGCCATTCTGCTTTTCCTAGCATTTACCGTCTATCCGATTATCGCTTCCTTCGTTCTCAGTTTTCAGGAACGAGTTGGTGGAGAATACGTTTTTGCAGGATTGAAAAATTATACGCGTCTCTGGAACGATGATATTTTCTGGACGGCGATGCAGAACACATTCATTATCTTTGTTGTTCAAGTCCCAGTTATGATCATTCTTGCAATGGTACTAGCCAACGTGTTGAACAACCAGTTGTTAAAGCTAAAAGGATTTTTCCGCGTCTCATTCTTTCTTCCGGCTGTCACATCGCTTGTAGCTTACTCGATATTATTTTCGATCATGCTTCAAGAAGAAGGAATTATTAACACGGCATTAAGCTACATTGGGATTACTGCGATTCCGTGGTTATCTGATCCGTTTTGGGCAAAGGCTTCGATCATTATCGCCATGACGTGGAGATGGACAGGGTATAACATGGTTATTTTCCTTGCAGCCCTTCAAAACATTCCAGAAGATTTATATGAAGCTGCTTCACTTGATGGCGCGAATAAGTTTAAGCAATTTTTCTATATTACTGTTCCTCAGCTTAAACCGGTTATTCTCTTTGCTGGTATCCTTTCCACAATCGGAACGCTTCAGCTTTTCGATGAGCCATTCAACTTAACAGGCGGTGGACCGGCGGATTCAACGATGACCCTTGGACTTTATATTTACCAGAGTGGATTTGAATACTTTGATTTCGGCTACGCTTCCGCAATTGCATACGCGGTTGTTGTGATGGTTGGTATTCTCTCCATTATCCAATTTAAGATAGCAGGTGATGATTAATGGCTAAGAACCTTGAGGTAATTGAACAGTCGACGAATAAACTCACCCTTGCTCAAAGGCAACAAAAGAAACCTAAGAAAAAGAAAAATAAGCTAAAAGCCGTTTGGATGTATACGCTACTAAGCATCTTCCTTGTTGTTTCGATCTTCCCGTTCTACTGGATGTTTATCGGGGCTACGAACGACTCTAGTAAAATGTTTACGAACCCGCCAACGCTTTTACCTGGCGATCAGTTTATGACGAACTTAACCAATCTAAATGAGTCAATTGGTATTTTCAGAGTACTGTTTAACTCTCTCTTCGTCTCAGGACTTTATGTAGTGATTGCCCTTGCAGTTTGTGCGAGCGCAGCCTACGTTCTAGCGAAGTACAACTTCAAAGGGAAAAAGTTCATCTTTACTGCATTCTTGCTTTCCATGATGATTCCTTACCAGGCAACACTGATTCCGTTGTTCCAAATGATGTCTGATTTTAATCTATTAAACACATACTTTGCGGTTATTGCACCGCAATTGTGCTTCCCGTTTGCGATTTTCTTATTAAGACAGAACTTCCTGGCATTCCCTACAGAGTTGATGGAGTCAGCACGTCTTGATGGCGCAAGCGAAACGCGTATCTTTATCTCGATCGTCATTCCATCAATGCGACCAGCTTTAGCAGCTGCTTCGATCTTCCTTTTCATGACGCAGTGGAACAACTTTATGTGGCCGCTCGTTGTATTGAATACGAACGATATGTACACATTCCCTGTTGCGCTATCTAGCTTAATGGGACTCTCTTATATCGACTATGGTCAAGTGATGATGGGCGTTACGTTAGCGACTGTTCCGATCATTGCATTCTTCTTAACACTGCAAAAACAATTTATTTCAGGTATGCTCGGAAGCGCCTTGAAATAGTAGGAGGCTGTTATGCTGGAAGCGAGAAAGAACCACTTTTACTTAAATGACGAACCTTTTCAAATTCTTTCTGGAGGCCTTCATTACTTCAGAGTTGTCCCTGAGTATTGGAAAGATCGCCTTCAGAAGCTGAAGGCACTTGGACTGAATACGGTAGAAACATATATACCATGGAACTTTCATGAACCGAAGAAGGGTCAGTTTCATTTTGAAGGAATGGCTGATGTGGAGCGGTTCATAGCTGAAGCACAGGACGTTGGGCTTTATGTTATTCTTCGTCCTTCTCCTTATATTTGTGCAGAGTGGGAAATGGGAGGGCTTCCTTCTTGGCTACTAAAAGAAGATGACATGGCGCTTCGCTGTAGTCATCCTGCTTTTCTAAGACATGTAGAGGAATACTTTAATGATCTTCTTCCACGGTTGAAGCCTTTCTTACAAAAGAACGGCGGTCCGGTGATTGCCTTTCAAATTGAAAATGAATATGGCGCATATGGCAACGATCAGAACTATCTTGAGTTTCATAAAGAACAGTACGAGAAACATGGCATTGATACGTTTTACTTCACATCAGACGGACCAGATTTCATTAAACAGGGTTCAATGGATAACGTCGTAACGACGCTAAATTTTGGTTCCAGACCAGAAGAAGCCTTTGCGGCACTTGAAGCGATGAAACCTGATTCACCTAAAATGGTCGCGGAATTCTGGATCGGCTGGTTTGATCACTGGAGCGGCGAGCATCATACACGTGACGCAAAGGAAGCAGCGGAAGTGTTCCGGAAGTTAATGGATATGGGCGCATCTGTGAATTTCTACATGTTCCACGGTGGAACAAACTTTGGTTTCTATAACGGTGCGAATCATTACGAAAAATATGCTCCGACGATTACTAGCTATGACTACGATTCGCTCTTAACAGAATGGGGCGACGTGACAGATAAGTATCTCGCGATGGCGGAAGTGTTGAAAAGCGTAGCAGACGTTTCCATTGAAGACGTTTCTAAAGTTGAGACGAAAAGCTATGGAGAAGTGAAGCTATTGGAGAGCGCAAGCCTTTTCGATGTTCTCCAAGAAGTAGGAACCAGGGTAGAGCACGTTGCACCACGGAGCATGGAGAAGATTGATCAGAGTTTCGGCTACACGCTTTATCGAACTTCGATTAACGACACTGGAACGTTTGAGCTTGATACAACGCCAATTCATGATCGAGCTTTTCTTTACGTCAATGGGAAACATGAGGCGACGGTTTCAGTAAATGATGAGTCAAAATCGGTTATGATCCCGTTTCCGAATGAAGTAAATGTTTTTGAAGTTCTTGTTGAAAACCTTGGAAGAGTGAATTATGGAAAACATCTATCTCACCAGAAGGGGATTGTGCAGAATCTCTGGCTAAACAACCAGTATTGGTTTGACTGGGAAATGATCAAGATTGAAGGAGATCGTTTACCGAAGACGTATTCATTAGGAGAACGTTATCCGAAATATTTCAAAGGCATATTCCAAGCTGATCAATGCTATGATACATTTGTTGATTTGGAAGGGTTTACAAAAGGGAATGTTTATATTAATGGCTTTAATCTTGGTCGCTACTGGCAAACGATGGGACCACAGCAGCGTCTTTACTTGCCTGGTCCACTGTTAAATGAAGGTGCAAATGAAGTTGTCGTTCTGGAATTAGAAGGACATACTGCAAGCAGCGTAACACTAGTGAACGAACCTAAACTCGGATAAAGGATCGATGGCAATGAGCATTCTGGTTAATCAACAGCAGTTTCATCTAACGAATGGAAAGATCAGTTACATCTTTCATATTTTAAAAAATGGTCAGCTCGGTCATTTGTATTTCGGAAAAGCGCTTCGTCCTGATCGTGATTATCGTCATTTTCAGAACACGAACAATCCAACGCCGGCTAGCTGTCATTCATATGAGAACGACGCGGCTTTTTCGCTTGAAACGATTAGGCAGGAGTACCCGGCCTATGGAAAAGGAGATTTTCGAGAGCCTGCCTTTATGGTGTCAGCAGGTCAAAAGCCTATAGCGAACTTTGTTTATAAATCACATGAGCAAGTGAAAGGGAAGCCTCGCTTGAAAGGTTTGCCGGCCACTTATGCGAATGCGCAAGAAGCGGAGACGTTACTCATTGTGTTGGAGGATAAGTATCAGAAGGTTGAGCTTCATCTCAGCTACACGATTTTTGAAAATGAATCTGTGATTGCGAGGAACGCGCGTCTTATTAACAACACAGATAGCGAGCTATCTATTGATCGAATGATGTCACTGTCAGTTGATCTTCCTTATGCTGATATGGAAATGGTGCACCTCTCAGGAACATGGGCCCGTGAGCGTCATATGAAAACGAGGAAATTAGAGCAGGGCATTCAGTCCGTTTCGAGTATTCGTGGAGCAAGCTCTCATCATCACAATCCATTTCTTGCACTAAAAGCAATGGATGCAACAGAACATACGGGTGAAGTGTTTGGATTCCAGTTCGTGTATAGCGGGAATTTTCTAGCGCAAACGGAAGTTGATCATTATGGCGTGGCACGTGCCCAGCTTGGTATTCATCCTCTTGGTTTTAAGTGGAATCTTCGTCCTGGTGAATCGTTCCAATCACCAGAAGCGATAATAGTTTACTCTGATCAAGGATTGAACGGAATGAGCCAAACGTTCCATCATCTTTACCGCAATCAGTTGATTAGGGAACAGTGGAAAAAGAAAGAGCGCCCTGTCTTAATTAATAACTGGGAAGCTACTTACTTTGATTTTAATGAAGAGAAGCTTATTCATTTTGCGAAAGAGGCAAAAGAACTTGGTGTTGAACTTTTCGTCCTTGATGATGGCTGGTTTGGTAAGAGAAACAATGACCGATCATCACTAGGAGATTGGACGGTTGATCTTAACAAACTCCCAGATGGCATTGCCTCTCTAGCTGAAAAAGTGAAGGAAACGGGATTGCAATTTGGATTGTGGTTTGAGCCTGAAATGATTAGTACTGATAGTGAACTCTACAGAGAGCATCCAGAATGGGCGGTAGGAATTCCAGGTGAGCACTTTACGCTTGGACGCAATCAGCGAGTGCTTGATTATACACGTACA
Source organism: Pseudalkalibacillus sp. JSM 102089 (assembly GCF_041366475.1). Taxonomy (NCBI): domain Bacteria; kingdom Bacillati; phylum Bacillota; class Bacilli; order Caryophanales; family Fictibacillaceae; genus Pseudalkalibacillus; species Pseudalkalibacillus sp. JSM 102089. Next base: position 123,398 of record NZ_JBEWYW010000002.1, on the reverse strand, counting down.
GAAGTAGTGAATTATATTTTCGAACGAATGAAAGCGATCATTGAGTCGACGAAGCTGGATTATATTAAATGGGATATGAATCGGAACATTACGGAGGCCTACTCTGCAGGTTTAGAGCACCAGGGAGAGTTTTTCCATCGCTACATTCTCGGTGTCTATGATCTTTATGAACGGTTAACATCAGAGTTTCCAAATGTACTGTTTGAATCGTGTGCGGGCGGCGGTGGTCGTTTTGATCCGGCTCTCCTTTTCTACGCCCCACAAGCATGGGCGAGTGATGATACAGATGCGGTGGAGCGACTGAAAATCCAATATGGTACCTCTATCGCTTATCCTATCTATAGCATGGGTTCTCACGTATCAGCCGTTCCAAACCACCAAACGCTTCGTTCAACTCCGCTGTCAATGCGGGCAGATGTCGCGTATTTTGGAACCTTTGGTTATGAATTGGATCCTTCAACCCTGTCTGATGAAGAAAAAGAAATTGTAAAAGAACAAATTAAACGATACCAGTCATTTCGACATCTTGTCCGTGATGGTGATTTCATTCGCTTACAAAGTCCGTTTGAAAGCAATGAAACGGCCTGGATGATCGTTTCGTCGAATCGAAATGAAGCTCTTGTTGGCTGGTATAAATCATCAAGCACTCCGAATCCACGCACCAATCAGTTTGTGAAATTAAAAGGTTTAGCTCCTGATCGTCATTATAACGTCGATGGGGAGACATACTTCGGAGATGAACTGATGCAGCACGGCATTCCGCTTCCGGTTGAGTTCAATGGAGCGAATGGCGAGCAAGCTGAGCGCGGTGGTGACTTTCAATCGAAAGTGTTTTATTTAAAAGCAGAATAAAAAAGGATGATGACCATGGCAACGATTAAGGACATCGCACAAAAAGTGAAATGTTCGACATCGACCGTTTCACGCGTCCTCAACTATGATGAAACGTTATCTGTTTCAGATGATACGAAAAAGCGGATTTTTGAAGTGGCGGAAGAGCTCTCTTACAGTAAGAAGCGCGGAAAGAAGTCACTTACACCAAAAATCGCAATCATTCACTGGTATACGGAAAAGGAAGAGTTGAATGACCTGTATTACATGTCGATTCGACTTGGGGTTGAGCAACGCTGTCAGGAAGACCGACTTGAACTTGTGAAAATTTTTAAAGATAACTATGATGAGCTAGAAAAGGAAAACATTCAGGGCATGATTGCCGTTGGTAAGTTTAGTAGTCAAGAAATAGCTTCATTAAATAAAGTCACTCCTAATATCGTATTCGTTGACTATGATCCAGATAATGAAAAGTACGACGCGGTTGTCGTAGATTTTGAAAAGGCGACAAAAAAAGTGCTCGATTATTTTGCGAGTAAAGGTCATGAGAGAATTGGCTACATTGGTGGCAGAGAAACATTTCGAGATGCTAGTGCTGAAATTGTTGATGAACGCGAAATCACGTTCAAGCGCTATATGACGGAACGTGATCAGGATCATGAATCTTACGTGTACACAGGATCGTTTACGGTAGATGATGGTTATTCCCTTATGAATCGTGCGATCGAAGAGCTTGGAGAGAAGCTACCGACTGCTTTCTTTGTCGGGAATGACACAATGGCGATTGGATGTCTCCGCGCTCTTCATGAGAACGGCGTAGCTGTTCCTGATCGCGTTAGCTTAATTGGAGTGAATGACATTAGCGTTTCGAAGTATGTTTATCCTGCTTTGAGTACGGTCAAAGTGTACACAGAACTGATGGGTGAAACGGCTGTTGGCCTTTTGATGGAGCGTCTATTGAGAAGGAAAGTAGCCAAAAAAGTGACGATGTCGACAAAACTGAAGCTGCGGAAGAGCAGTAAATAAACGAGGCCGGGTGAAATTAATGAAAACCCTATACGAAACATTTCGAGAGGTGTATGGAGAAGGTGGCGAGATAAGAAGCTTCTTCTCGCCAGGGCGCGTCAATTTAATTGGCGAACATACGGATTATAATGGGGGACACGTTTTTCCATGCTCGCTTAGTATTGGTACCTATGCCGTTGCTAGAAAAAGAAAAGACAATCTTATTCGGTTTTATTCGCTGAACTTCAAAACGCAAGGTGTGATGACAGTTGATTCAACAAGTCTTGCGTATGATGCTGAACATGATTGGGCGAATTACCCGAAAGGCGTTGTTTCGATCTTTAAGGAGTCAGGTTACGACGTTAGCGGATTTGATGTCCTTTACTTTGGAAACATTCCGAATGGAGCGGGACTTTCGTCTTCAGCGTCAATCGAACTTGCGACGGCTGTTCTATTAAATGAACTAAATCACCTTCATCTTGAGATGGTGGAAATGGTGAAAATCAGTCAGCGTGCTGAAAATGAATTTGTAGGCGTAAACTGTGGCATCATGGATCAGTTTGCCATTGGGATGGGGAAAGAAAAAGCAGCGGTTCTTCTTGATTGCAACACGCTTGCTTATAGCTACAGCCCGGTAGTTCTAGAAAAAGCTTCACTCGTTATTGCAAATACGAATAAACGAAGAGGACTTGCTGATTCAAAATATAATGAGCGACGTTCTGAATGTGAGCGGGCACTCGCCGAGCTTCAAGAACATGTTTCGTTTCAATCACTTGGTGATTTAACAATTGACTCGTTTGAAGCGCATAAACACCACATTACAAATCCGATTGATCAGAAACGTGCGAAACATGCAGTGTATGAAAACGTTCGTACGATTGAAGCGGCTAAACGTTTAAAGGCTGGAGAAATTGAAGCATTTGGTCAGTTAATGAATGAGTCACACGTTTCCTTGCGCGATGATTATGAAGTAACTGGTTTTGAGCTTGATGCTTTAGTAGAAGCTGCATGGTCAGAAGAAGGTGTGATTGGCTCTCGGATGACTGGGGCAGGGTTTGGTGGCTGTACGATCAGCATTGTGGAGGATCAATTTTTAACATCATTCCAAACTAATGTAGCGAAAACATATAAAGAGAAAACGGGCTTAACACCTGAATTTTACGTTGTGGAAATAGGTGCAGGAGCAAGAGAAATAAATCAGCTTTCGGAAGCACTGTAATTCTTGAGAGGAGTGGAGAGAAACCATGACGAACATCGATCAAGAGATTAACCGTCTCCTCCAATACGGATTGAATAAACATCTTTTTCGTGAGTGGGATTTATCATATGTTCGCAATCAAATTCTAGAAGTTCTTCAGCTTGAGGAGATCGATACAAGTGATGTTCCTGCGAATATTCCAGATAGCCCTGTTTCGATTTTAGATCGCATCCTGAATTGGGCATATGATCATGATCGACTAATAGAAAATACGGTAACTTATCGTGACTTGCTCGATACAAAAATTATGGGATGTTTAACCGAGCGACCTTCAGAAGTGATTGAGAAGTTTGAAGCGACTTATGAACATGCCGGCCCTGAAGCAGCAACGGCTAACTTTTATCAATATTCAAAAGACGTTCACTACATTCGTACCGATCGCATAGCAAAAAATGAAGACTGGCTTACTGAAACAGAGTATGGTGAGATGAAAATCACGATCAACCTTTCTAAACCAGAGAAAGATCCGAAAGCGATTGCGGCAGCCAAAACGTTGAAGTCAAGCGGATATCCTAGGTGTCTGCTTTGTAAAGAGAACGAAGGGTATGCGGGACGATTAAATCATCCTGCGCGACAAAATCTTAGGATGATCCCTATAACCCTTGAAGAGAAACAGTGGTATTTGCAGTACTCTCCATACGTTTACTACAACGAACATGCGATTGTGTTATACGGTGAACACGAGCCGATGAAAATTTCACGAGGTACGTTTGACAGGCTACTAGAGTTTGTTGGCAAGTTTCCTCATTATTTTATCGGCTCGAATGCTGATCTACCAATCGTAGGCGGTTCGATATTAAGTCATGATCATTTCCAGGGAGGGAAGCATGAGTTCCCGATGGCGAAAGCAGAGATGGAGCGAAACGTCGTTCTATCAGCTTATCCGAACGTGAAGGCAGGCATTGTGAAGTGGCCGATGTCTGTGCTACGACTTCAAAGCAACGATCGAGATGAACTTGGCGAACTGGCTGATGCGATTCTTCAATTCTGGAAGGGATATAGTGATGAGAGTGTTGATGTTCGCGCGGTTACAGGTAATGAGTCTCATAACACGATTACACCTATAGCTCGTCGAAATGGCGAACACTATGAGCTTGATCTTGTACTCCGGAACAATCGTACAACGAAACAGCATCCAATGGGACTTTTTCACCCCCATGCAGAAGTGCATCATATAAAAAAAGAGAATATCGGTTTAATTGAAGTAATGGGGCTAGCTGTGCTTCCTGGTAGATTACAAGAAGAGCTTCACTTGCTTGGTGAATCTCTTATAAATGAAAATCCGCTAGAAAGTATTAAGCAAGATGATCGCATTCAGAAACATGTTACATGGGCTGATTCTCTTCTTAAGAAGTATTCAGACCTGAATTCATCGAATGTACAGGGACGATTGCGTCATGAGGTTGGGTTGATCTTCTCCAATATTTTAAGCCATGCAGGCGTTTTTAAACGAACGGCTTCAGGTCAGGAAGCATTTGACCGCTTTACACATGAGCTTAACAACCATTTAAACCAATAAGAGCTTGCCGATTCTGGCGGGCTTCTTTTCTCATTGATTTAATACTCAAAAAAATAGATCGGTAAAAGGAGCTAACATGATGTATGTAGGTGTTGATTATTACCCGGAACAGTGGCCGAAAGAGCGTTGGACAGAAGATGTACGATTGATGAAAGAACTCGGTGTGAATGTCGTTCGAATTGCTGAATTCGGCTGGCAGCTGATGGAGCCTGAGGAGGGAACGTTTGATTTCTCGCTTTATGATGAAGCGATCGACCTAATGACAAGTAACGGCATCGAGGTTGTTCTTGGGACACCAACGGCCACGCCGCCTGCGTGGATGGTTGAAAAGTATCCAGAAATTTTACCTGTGGATCCTAACGGAACAGTCATTTCATTTGGAGCGAGACGTCACTATACCGTGAACAGTGAAGTATATCAAGAATTGACAGCAAAGATTGTTGAGAAAATGGCGAAACGCTATGGTCAGCACGAAGGAATTATTGGCTGGCAAGTAGACAATGAATACGGTCATGAAAAATCTGATCGAAGCTATGGAGAAGTGGATCAAAAAGCATTCCAAATTTGGCTACAGCAAAAATACGAAACGCTTGATGCCTTAAATGAAGCTTGGGGTACGGTTTTTTGGAGTCAAACGTATACAGCGTGGTCACAAATCCCTGTGCCTCGTAAAGTATTACAGGAACATAATCCAAGCTTGCTTCTTGATTTTGATCGTTTCTGTGCGGATGCGTATACGTCTTATAATAAGATTCAAACTGACATTCTTCGTAAACATATTCGCTCGGATCAGTGGATTACGCATAACTTCGTATTTACGGACTTAGCGATTAATCAATGGGATATGGCAAAGGATCTTGACTTCATTTCATTTGATAACTATCCGGTATGGGGCGGTTTACCAGAACCGATTGCGCCTGCTGCAATCGCACATCAACACGACCTTTGTCGCTCTTCAAAGGGTGGAAAAGGCTTCTGGGTAATGGAAGAACTTTCAGGAGCGCAAGGGTGGAGTCGCATCGGTTACTTACCTCGTCCAGGTCATATTAAACTTTGGACGTATCAGGCAATTGCTCGTGGAGCGGAAGCAATTGTTTATTTCCGCTGGCGTGCGGCACGCTTTGGGACGGAAGAGTTTTGCCATGGAGTACTCGATCATGATGGTAAGCCAAAGCGTAAATATAATGAAGTGAAAGAAGTAATCGATTCTCTTAGCGTGTTTGGGGATGAGTGGATTGCGTCTAAGTACCAGGCGGAAGTGGCTGTGTATTATGATGTCGAGAACGCCTGGGCATGGGGCATTCAGCCGCAAAGCAATGCATTTGAATACAAGCAAGAATTTCTCCGCTTCTATAGTCCTGCGCACCGTATGAATGCCATGACGGACATTGTGACGAAAGAAAGCAAGCTAGATGGGTACAAAGTACTCGTTGTACCGGTTTATTTTCTTACAGATCCAGTTGTAAACGACAAAATTTCACGTTTTGCTGAGCAAGGTGGAACGGTGATCTTATCCTATCGCGCCGGTGTGAAGGAACAGAATAACTTTGTTGTAGAAGATACGTTGCCAGGCGCACTACGTGAGCTTGCAGGAGTGGAAATTAATGAATATGAATCACTCCAGCTCGGACAAAACAACGAGGTTGAAGGCGTTCAGGGTGCAATGAAAGGCATGAGCTCCGTTGCTTCCATCTGGTGTGATCTCGTTGAACCGACAACTGCGGAAGTACTTGCTGAATATCGCTCTTGCTTCTACGAAAAAACGGCGGCGATTACAAAAAACACATATGGAAAAGGAACGGTCTATTACATCGGCTCTGCACTCCAGCAGGAAATAATGGATGCTCTTTATGCAGAAGTTTTCCAAGAAACAGACGTAACAACGATCGCTTCAAGTGAAAACGTAGAAGCTGTCACGCGTACAGGACAAGACGGGGAGGTATTCTTGTGTGTTGTGAATCATTCGACGGACGAAAAAGGGTCGCTAACATTGCCGAAAGGAACCTGGGTAGATGCCGTTTCTCATGATGAATTTAGTGGAGAAATGTCTATTAAACCGCTTGGATCGTCTGTACTAAAGCTTAATTAGTATTTTCCGGGAAATAACGATAGATTTCGACGAAGTTTTACTAAATGGAGGGAATAACATGGCGATTTTAGTTACTGGTGGAGCCGGTTATATTGGTAGCCATACGGTTATGTACTTGCGTGAGCAAAAAGAAGACGTAGTCGTGCTGGATAATCTAACAAAAGGTCACGAGCAAGCTGTGCTTGACGTTCCTTTGTATAAAGGGGACTTAACAGATGGGAAAGTGATTGATCAAATTTTTGCCGATCACTCGATCGATTCTGTCATTCACTTTGCTGCGAGCTCGCTAGTTGGAGAAAGTGTTTCGAATCCGCTTGAATATTATCGAAATAACGTAGCGGGTTCTCGGGCGCTTGTTTCAAAGTTAGTTGAACACGATGTAAAGTACATTGTGTTCTCCTCGACAGCGGCCACCTATGGGAATCCAGAACGTACTCCGATTCAAGAGAGTGACGCTACCAGTCCAACAAATCCATATGGCGAAACTAAGCTAGCGATTGAGAAGATGCTTCACTGGTGTGATGATGCTTATGGGCTTAAATCAACCTCTCTTCGTTACTTTAATGCTGCTGGTGCTGATCCAGAAGGAAGAATTGGGGAAGATCATCAACCCGAGTCTCATCTTATACCAATCGTTCTACAAGCTGCACTTGGTCAAAGAGAAAAGGTATCTATTTTCGGTAATGATTATGATACGAAGGATGGCACGTGTGTGCGTGATTATATTCATGTGCTTGACCTTGCGCAGGCTCACTACCTTGCTTTGAAAAAGATGAAAGAAACGAATGAGAGCGGTGTATACAATCTTGGAAATGGAAAAGGGTTTACGGTTAAAGAAGTGATTGATACGTGTCGAAGCGTGACAGAAAAAAAGATCGAAGCAGAAGTAGCTCCACGCCGTGCCGGAGATCCAGCGACACTGATAGCCTCTTCGTCAAAAGCAATGAGCGAACTTGGCTGGAAGCCAGTATACCCAGAGCTCGCGCAGATTGTATCTCATGCCTGGAGCTGGCATCAAAACAATCCGAATGGATATGAGTGAGGAAGAAATGTAAGGGGGTCAGGCGCGAGCCTGACCCCCTAAAAAGACAAAAAGAAGGAAATGTCCACTCTCAGAGGATTGAATAGAAACGAAAGAAAGTCCCTTTCACTTATTGTGTTCGGTACCTCTTCCAATAAGCGCCACATATGGATAGGAGAGTTGAGTAGATAAAACACTTAAAAAATGTAGCAATTGCCGAGAATCCAATAAAAAGAAATGGGACTTCTGTAATGTCGCTAATTTCTCCGGCGAAGCTCTCCAAATTAAAGGTGAATCCTGTATTCAAGCCTGCAGCTAATAACGACATCATAAAGGCGTATAGCAAGCCGAAGATAATCATGCGATGGAACTGAATTGCTCCTCCCTCGTGCATCCGATAACCTGCCCAAATGAATAAACATAGTGGAATCAGCAAACCAATCATCATGTAGATCTTCGTGTTACCTGGGTCGCTAAATAAGTAGGTGAAAAAATAAAAAGATTCATTTGTTTCGATCTTCATCCCACCAAGTACTGAATAGATCATTTGAAATTTCTCGCCTGGAATATTTATATCGAAGGTAAGGGAAGAAAGGTTCAGCGTGTTCCATAGAAGAAACCCTCCTTGAAAAACGATGATAAGAAAATAACTCGTCGGAATATCTTGAAAGCTAATAAGTGAGTTATCGTCGAACATAAAGCGATAAAGGAAGAGAATCATCAAGACGATTGAGGTGGAGACCCCTAGTGTGAGTGTGCGCAATCCTTCTTTAAGGGGAGAAGAAGTTAATTCTTTCATTGACCGACTGCCGTACAAACTACCAATAAACGAAAAGATTGTTCCAAGGAATAAACCACCAAATAAAGCTTTCAAAAACGGATAGTTATTCTCAATTGATAAACTCGATACGATTCCACCCTCTTGTGCAGAAGCTTCAAAGTTGAATCCAGCGAAAAGAGCGATCATCGCTGTCAGTAATCCGTAAATCATTCCGATAAGAAGTGAAGAAAGCCAGTATTGCTGGAGGGTACACGTTGTTTTTCGTCCATATATATATCCAGCAAGCAGTAGTGCAATGAGAGGTAGTAATAAAAGAATGAGCATTCCTGAATGGAGTTCGATCTCTCCGCTCAATAAACTTCCCGTCCCTTGCGTGTTGAAAGAAAGGATTGAATTGAGAAGGTGAGCTGACATCCAGTAGTCTGTCATTCCATAAAAAGGTTCTACAGTTAACTCCGAATTTTCGTTGCCAAAGTAATAATAAAATTCATTGATTACTTTCGTTGGACCTAACTCAGTGAATTCTTCAAGAGTTTGCTGAAAAGTAGCGGCTTGTTGCTGAAATCCCTCCGATACAATAAACGACATAATACCAACAACTAGAAATGCGAGAAAACCGCATAGTATCGCAAACTTTTTATTAATGGCGCTAAGATCTGGTATCGCGTGCGAAGGAGCTGCTACTTTTTCTTTTGCGCGTTCTACTTTAAATGGAATGAGAGTGAGTTGAAAAGAACCGCACTGAATACAGTAGGGATGATCACTAGTATTCGATGTACCACAATCTGAACAAAACTTTGGTGATGCAGTCGTGACGGTGTGATGTTCTGTGTGAAGCTGAAATGTCCCATCAAAGGGGCAATAATTATCACCAAACGGAACTTCGTTACCACACGTTGTACAGTACATGACTTTAATCACCTCCTAGCCGTTTTTCGAACCACAACACCCACAAAATAAAGCCGTCTCAGGGATTTCTTCCTTGCAGGTGGGACATTGAACTGTCGGTACTGGTATTGGTGCTTCTGATAATTGAACTCGATTGCCACAGCTGCCGCAAAACGTATCCTCTTCATTAACGGCTGCTCCGCACTCACATACGTCACCACCCGGTTCCTTTCGCAATTGACTCTCTAAAGCTCTGTTCGCTTGATAGAGTTCTAGATCATATTGAAGTAGGCGCTCAGCTTGTTCATTTAATTCGGGTTGTTGGATCTCCCCTTTACGGATCAAACGATAGGTGAGTTCGCCAAGCTGACTAATGATTCTTGTTCGGTTTGTGGCAGCATCGCTCGCGTTTTTCTTAAGCTGTGAAACTTCCTGAGCTGTTTGAAGTTTGCTTTTTCCTTGCTGAAGACCATCTTGAAGTTTTGATAGTCCTCCGCCTATTTTAGTTTGCAAATCTGACATTATCATTCCTCCTTATTAAGTGAAATAAAAGTTTCCTGCCAGGATTTTCAGGGAGCTTGTGCTTTTGACGTACTTTTTCATAGTTATGTACAAAGTCCTTAATCATGTTAAAAAATGCATAGGAAAATAGTAGGGAAAAGTGGTCATAATTAGAAATCTCTCCCATATGATTTGGAATAATGGGTGGAGGTGGGAAGATGAATTGGTGTCATCACTGCAACAGGGAAGAGGCCGGTGCATTTTGTGTGAAATGTGGACAAAAGGTAACGAGAACAGCTCCTGCACAGGGAAAGAAAAAAGGGTGGCTGTTATGGGGATCAATCGTTGTAGGAATTATGATCGTACTAATAGGCAGTTTTATTACCTTAAGATGGATATCTTCTCCTGAACGTGCAGTTGATCAATTTCGAGAGGCTCTGTTGCAAGAGGATTATGAAGCGATCGGGGAAGCTATTCCAAAGGTTAATCCTGTTCTTTCGCATGAAGCTGAGATTGCGAGTTTTGTATCGTTATTAAAGAATCATCCAGATCAACGGACACTATTGCTTCAAGATTTAGAACGACAAGCAATGGCGATAGAGGACCATACACTCACGAGTCGGAACGAAGAATTGCTGGTCCAATTGGAATTAGTAAAGGAAGGTAAGACTTTTTATCTTTTCAATAATTATGTCATTTCACCTGTACCTATTTACGTACAGCTTCATACACAATTCTCTAAAACAGCTCTATATATTAACGAGGAAGAGAGCGGCACAATTGGAGAAAAGGGGAAGAAAATGGGTCCGTTCCTTCCAGGGGACTATCATTTTGAAACAAAGTTAGAAAATGAAGGTTATAAGATGCGGGGAGAAGCGGAAGTAGAATTGATTAAACCGGGCAAACATTTAGAAGTGGACCTTCCTGTAAACGGTGCGTTTCTAACACCTAATTCCAATTATGAGGATGCTCGCTTGTTTATTAATGGGAAAGATACCGGGGAAACGATTAGCAAAACCGGTCAAATAGGTCCCTACCCAACAGACGGTTCGGTTGTGATGCATGCAGAAAAAAACTTCGAAGCTGGCGTAGTTAAAAGTCCTTCCGTTCAATTTGAAGGTGAGGATGTTTATTTCGTTATTGATTATAGTGAACCAGAACCTGTAGTGATCGAGAAGGAAGTGGCAATCGATGTTCCAGAGAATGGTCGTGATGAGACGAATGCAATAATAGCGGCAGTGAACACGTATTTATATGACTGGATAAAGGCTTATGAGAATTTAGACACGGGCTACTTTTCAAATCTAACACCTGAGTTAAATTTGTATTTTGAAGATCGCTTTGTTTCAGTGAAAGAAAATAATGCGGCCTTTACGGGAGAAGTGTTAGAAGCAGCTTTTGACCTCGACAGCCTCTACATCGACTCTTCCGGCAAGAAAGCAGAAATCGACGTTCTCATTACGATGGATTCAGCGAACCATGACCGAGGCGAGAGCAATGTGAAGACAGTGGTAACTTCAAATGCGTTTCATTATAAACTTGTAAAAAGCGGAGGGGAATGGTTGATTGATAGTCGAGAAGAAGTGGATAACATCGACTTAACAAATGCTGTGGTATATTAAAGTGGTATTGCAGAGGGGGTTAGGCGCATATCTGACCCCCTTTGCGATATAAATTACTGATAATTTCAAAAAAACCATTGCAATCATGAATACGTTTACAATATAATATTATAAAAGGTTATGATGTTTAAATAAACATTACTACTTATATCGGAGGTTCGGCTATGATTGAAATGGTAAAGGAACGGAATCCACATCTGGATGTGCAGTCGGTTGACTCGGCAGCTTTTAAGACGTTTGGCAGAATTCTTCATGATTTCCCATATGAACAGATGTCGGAGTTAATGAAGGAAACGGTTATTCCTGAACAAGGAAATCAGTACGTTCCTTCAAAAGAAGACCTTGAGGATGATCGTATCAGAAAGTTCATCGAGAACAGCTACTATGGAGGTATGCCGGTCCAAATTGGATACTGCAACGGGAATAATTCTTCTCTTGGAGGACTTGAGCATCATAAGGGCAGCGAAATAAATGTGGCAGTGACGGATTTTGTGCTCCTACTAGGACATATAAATGACATTGTGGATCATACATACGATGTGAAGAACATCAAGGCTTTTTATGTTCCAGAGGGCACCGCGATTGAAATATACCAAACGACCCTTCACCTTGCTCCTTGTAAAGTAAGTGATGAAGGATTTAAATGTACGGTGATCTTACCTGAAGGAACAAATTCACCTTTAGCACAATCGCAAAGAGGGCACGATCCGCTTCTATTCATGAAAAATAAATGGCTTCTTGCTCATCGTGAACATGAACGTTTTATGGCACAGGGGGCATACGAAGGAATAGTCGGTGAAAATATAACAGTTGCTTACAGCAAGCTATAAAGGAGGACAAGCTCATGTCTGGTATTACATTCACATTAGTATCGTGTGTCTTTTTCATGGCACTTGTTGCTTGGGTTTCATACTTAAAAACAAGAAATTCAGTTAATGACTCGGATGGTTACTTTCTCGCAGGTCGTGGGTTAACAGGAGGATTTATTGCAGGATCTCTTTTGCTTACAAACTTATCAGCAGAACAGTTAATTGGTTTGAATGGACAGGCCTATAGAACAAATCTTTCCAACATGGCCTGGGAAGTAACGGCGGCTTTTGCAATTGTCATTATGGCATTAATTTTGCTACCGCGCTATCTTGGCGGAGCCTTCTCAACATTACCTGAGTTTTTAAGTAAACGATATGATGAAAGCGTTCGCAGATATACAGTTATTCTGTTTATGCTTGGTTATATGTTTGTAACCATTCCATCAGTACTGTATTCAGGAGCGCTTGCTATTCTTCGCCTTTTTGATGTACCGGAGCTACTCGGTATTTCTTTTCAATCCTCTGTCTGGCTTGTGATTTGGGTTATTGGTATTATCGGTGCCATCTATGCGATCTTCGGAGGATTGAAAGCGGTGGCAGTTTCCGATACTCTGAACGGAATCGGTCTTCTCTTTATTGGATTAATTGTTCCAGTACTGGGTTTTATAGCACTTGGAAATGGCGACATGTTAGATGGGATAAAAACGATTACAACCGAAAACCCTGAGAAGTTAAATGCAATTGGCTCAAGTACGGATTCTGTTCCGTTTTCAACGATTTTTACAGGTATGATTTTTATGAATATGTTCTACTGGGGAACGAACCAGTACGTGATTCAACGAACGCTTGGGGCGAAGAACCTTGCTGAAGGACAAAAAGGGGTTCTTTTATCAGGATTCTATAAATTAACTGTTCCGTTTATGATGATGATTCCAGGTGTTATTGCCTTTCACCTTTATGGCAGTTCAATGGATCCTGTTGATCTAGCATATCCGACGGTTGTATCAAATTTGCTACCTACATTTATGTCTGGACTCTTTCTAGCTGTGCTTCTTGGTGCTGTGTTCTCGAGTTTTAACTCCCTATTAAATAGTGCGGCTACGATGTTTGCGCTTGATGTATACAAAGCAGGTATTAATAAAAACGCAACAGATCGACAACTAATTAATGTCAGTAAGTATTTTGGAAGCGTTCTCGCACTTGTCTCTTTTTTCATTGCGCCAATGCTGATGAACGCACCTGATGGATTATGGGATTTGATTCGACGTTTTACAGGATTCTTTAACATACCGATCATTGCGATTGTTCTTGTGGGGATAGTTTCCAAACGCATTCCTGCGCTTGGTGCAAAAATCGCGATTATCTTCCATGTGATTACGTACTACATGCTTGTATGGGGAGTAAACCAGCTATTTAGCATTGAGATTACGATGAACTTTATTCATATCTCAGCGATTCTTTTCCTTATTGAAGTCGCTATCATGATGGTCGTCGGTCGCATTAGTCCTCTTCCTGAAGCGTATGAATTTAGAGCAAACCCTAAGGTTGATATGGTTCCGTGGAAGTTTACGATTCCAGTCTCTGTTGTTCTGATTAGTCTCGTTGTTATGGTTTATATTCTATTCTCACCTATTGGACTAGCTTATGCAGGTGGAATGGTTTCAGCATGGTTCTGGCCATCAATACTAGGTGCGGCTGTAGTCGGAACGCTTTGTTATCTTTTCGCATTAAAATCCTGGAATAAAAAATACTCAGGTTTTGTAACAAGAAAACATGAAGAAGCGGTAAACGCTGAGAAAAAATTTAGAAGTGCTTAAACAAAACGAACGTAGGGGGAATTACATTGAATACTTTAAAGACTAAACTTGGTTTTGAAGTGAAGCAAAATGGAGAAGAATTCGAAGTTTATTTTGACCGTCGCTTATTGTTTCGGCATTCACCTGCCCGCCCGTTTATTTTCATTGGTAGCGGCGAAGAAACGATTGATATGTATAGAGGGAATTTTAAAATAAAGGATTATGTAGTGGAACGAGTAGCTCTTCGGTATGCCACAGTGCGGTATGAAGGAGAGACGTGTCGAATCGGCTTTCGGCACTTCTCACATGATCATGAATTACTAACAATGGTATTAAAGCAGGACATAGATGGACTTCGCGTTTCTTTCGAACTCGTCGATCCACTCTTTAATCGTTTCTGGGTTCGGGTTGTAGCCGATGCAGATGAGAAGATTTACGGTTGTGGGGAACAGCTTTCCTACTTTAATTTAAGGGGAAAGAATTTCCCTTTATGGACGTCTGAACCTGGTGTGGGGCGGAATAAATCTACGTATACAACTTGGCAGGCCGACGTGAAAGATCAAGCTGGTGGCGACTATTACAATACGAATTATCCGCAACCAACCTATGTATCTACGAATAAATATTATTGCCATGTAGAGACAACTGCTTTTGCAGACTTTGATTTTCAACGAGACGATTTTCATGAGCTGCATATCTGGGAAGCACCAGCCTCCATTCTTTTTGAAACGGGTCAAACATATAAGGATCTCGTTGAAAAACTAACTTCTCGTCTAGGTAGACAGCCCGAGCTGCCCGAGTGGACGTATAATGGCATCTGGCTCGGAATGCAAGGAGGAACAGAACGAGTACAAAATAAGCTTGATCGTGCTATTGAAAAAGGGTTGAAAATCGGTGCTGTTTGGTGTCAGGACTGGCAGGGAAAGCGTGTGACGTCATTCGGTAAGCGGTTAATGTGGAATTGGAAATGGAATCCGGAGGAATACCCGGAGCTTGACCAAAAAGTGAAAGAATGGAAGCAAAAAGGGATTCGTTTTATGGGGTATATTAACCCTTATGTCGCTGTGGAGGGTGATCTTTACCGTGAAGCTTATGACAACGGCTATCTTGCTACAGCGTTAGATGGCGGTGATTATTTCGTTGACTTTGGTGAGTTTTATTGCGGCGTGGTCGACTTTACTAACGAAGCAGCATGTGAATGGTACGAAGATGTCATTCAAAAGAACATGATTGATTTTGGTATGGACGGGTGGATGGCCGATTTTGGTGAGTACTTGCCAACTGATCTGAGACTTCATAATGGTGAACCTGCTACAAAGATGCACAATGCGTGGCCAGTGATGTGGGCAAAAGTGAATCACAATGCTGTAAAGAAAGCTGGACGATGGGGCGATGTTGTTTACTTTATGCGCGCAGGATACTCAGGAAGTCAGGGGTATTGTCCACTTCTATGGGCAGGTGATCAAAGTGTCGATTGGAGCCTTGACGATGGTCTTGCATCTGTTATTCCGGCCGCTCTATCTGCTGGAATGAGTGGGAATGGCGTTCACCATAGTGATATCGGCGGATATACAAGTCTTCATGGGAACAAGCGGAACAAAGAACTGTTGCTTCGCTGGGTTGATATGGCCGCATTCACTCCCGTCATGCGTACACACGAAGGCAACCGTCCTGACGATTGCTTCCAGTTTGATCAAGATGAAGAGACGCTTGAGCATTTTGTGAAAATGACGAACGTTTATACAGCACTTAAGCCTTATCTTAAAGAGCTAAGCAAAGAAAATACTGAAAAAGGAATTCCGATGCAACGTCCATTGTTTATGGAATATGAGAATGATCTAGCCTCTTATGACATTCAATATCAATATATGCTTGGATCAGATATGGTTGTCGCCCCGGTTTATGAAGAAGGAAAAGAAAACTGGTCCGTGTACTTACCTGAAGATGAATGGGTTCATTTATGGAGTGGCAAAGAGATGCGAGGAGGACAAGTTGAAGTAAAGGCTCCAATCGGAGAAACTCCTGTTTTCTATCGAAAGGGTTCTTCTTATGCAGACGTATTCCAAAAAGCAGCCCTTGAGTTAAAATAAGAAAGTAAATATAAAGGTTACTACCTATTTTAAAACATAATAATGTATGATATAGTATTTTTAACAAACAGAGGAGAAAGGTTGTGACCAATCGTGGCTAAAACAAGCATTCTATATGTACCAATTGGTAGAAAAACGTTTGATCTTGAAGCGGGGGAACTACAAAGAAAGAAAAGTTCAGAATTTCTTCATAGTGTGACGGCAAATGTGATTGAGCCTGAAGAGATCATCACATCACCTGAAGATCTAGAAGCTTTTATTGAAAACGTTAACAGCGAAGACATTGTTGCTAGTATTTATCAAAGCGTCACGTTTGCGGACGGTGAATTCATTGAGGCCCTCATTAAAAAAGTAGAAGCGCCAGTGATCGTCTGGTCCGTTCGTGAACCAAGTGTTGGCGGGAGACTTCGCTTAAACTCCTTAACCGGCGGCAATAGCACAAGTCATGTGCTTCGATGTGCGAATCATCCATTTAGCTTTGTATTTGGGAATGGCGATGAAGCGCAGGTGCAAAAGAGAATCAAGATTCAGCTAAAGGTTCAAAAGGTGATTGAAGATCTCAAAGGTCTCACCATTGGTGTGATCGGGGAGCATCCTCCAGGCTTTTTCTTCTCAGGAACGGATGAAGAAGCCTTGCAAAAACAGCTTGGTGTGACAGTGAAAAACTTTGATTTAAACAAAGCGTTTGAGGAATGTGTGAAGCTCCCTCGGGAAAGATGGGAAGGCGCGATTGAACGAGCAGAGCAGCAGGTGATTGGCCTAAATCGTAACGAAGAAACCGTTCAGCGATTTGCTCAGTTTACAACGTACGTGCAGGAGCAAATTGATGCGGAAGATGTTTCGGCGCTTGCGATACGTTGTTGGCCTGACTTTTTCAATGAACTTGGCGCTGCAGCATGCTCAACTCTTTCTCAATTTACAGAAGACGGTGTGGTTTCATCGTGTGAATCGGATATTCATGGTTCCGTTTCGATGTTTATTCTTCAGCAGCTAACAGGAAGCGCCCCATACCTTGGTGATATGGTTCACGTGAACGAGGCGAGTAATTCAGTTGTGTTCTGGCATTGCGGCGCAGGCGCGTATTCGCTTGCACATCCTGATCAAGGCGCTCGACCTGGCGTTCATCCAAACCGTAAGCTCGGCTTTACGATGGAATTCGGTTTAAAGCCAGGTCGCGTAACGATGTTCCGAGTTGGTTATACGCCAGAAGGTTATCGCTTGTTGGTTATGAGGGGGAACGCATTGGATACGCCACAGCGCTTCAATGGTACGTCTGTCGAAGTGGAACTGGAAACGGAAATAAATGATACGCTATACGGCTTAATGGAAGAGGGCTTCGAACCACATTACGCCATTATTTATGATGATGTTGCGGATGAGCTTGTTGAACTTGGTAAGCAGCTTGGGCTTGAGACGACGATCTATACGAAGAACTGAAGGGAGACAGTTGCATGAAAAAGGTCGCCATTGGCCAGGCCGGGGGACCTACGGCCGTCATTAATGCTACCCTCGCAGGGTTTGTGAAGGAAATCGAACGAGATCATGCCCTGCTTTTTATACAAAATGGTTATGAAGGACTGGCGCACGGAATGTATCTTGACGGAGATAGTGAGATGCTTAGTCGCGTTCATCTACATCAGGATGTCCCGGGTGCGTGTCTTGGTTCTGGACGCTTTCCGTTAACAGATGAGCATATTGAAAATGGTGTGCGCTTGCTTCAGGCGCAGGGTGTCGATGTGCTTGTTTTTATCGGTGGTAATGGAACGATGGAGGCGCTAGCCAAAGTAGAAGCCGAAGCGAGAAGGCAAAACGTTTCGCTTCAGGTTCTTGGACTCCCTAAAACGGTTGATAATGACCTTGGAGGGACGGATCATGCGCCAGGTTTTGGAAGCTCAGCACGATATGTCGCCCAGGCCACAAGAGATATGAGCCGGGATCTCGCGTCGATGCAGAACTTTGAAAAGGTCAGGGTTCTTGAAACGATGGGAAGAAATGCCGGCTGGCTTTCCGCAGCGTCAGGGTTATTACAAGAATATGAAGAAGAAGGGCCACATTTTATCGCTATACCTGAGCGCCCTATAAAAAAAGAAGTCCTTCTTGAGAACGTAAATACGGCTTTGAACCGCTTTGGTTACGCAACAGTCGTTGTAAGTGAAGGTGTTTTATTTGGGAATAGTGGTCAGGTTGAGAGAGGAAATGTGGATGGCAGAGCCATACTCGGTGGCATTTCAAGTCAAGTGGCTCACTTTTTAAAAGATGAGCTAAGTGTTATGACAAGGGCTGAACTCCTAGGAATGAATCAGCGAAGCTTCTCCGCAGTTATATCAGATGTTGATCGAGAAGAAGCTTATACGGTTGGAAGAGTTGGCGCTGAATGGGTTCGTGAAGGAAGATCAAACGTTATGGTTTCAATTCAAAGGAATGCTCATCATCGTTATTCAGTGAAAATGCTTCCGATTGAACTTGAAAAAGTTGTCGAAGCTGGTGAACGTGTGTTGCCTGATGCGTTCATTCAAAATAAGAAGACTTACTATGAATGGTTGAAGCCGCTCATTGGAGAAGATCTTGCGACGTATCCACCACCTATAAAGGGGTATGAGATCTATGTCGATTAATCAGATTGATCCAAAGGGGGATGCTCTTTACCTCCAAATCAAAGATGTCCTTATTGAGCGCATTCAGACTGGTGCGTGGAAATCGAATACGCTCATTCCAACAGAGCAAGCTCTCATAAAGGAATTCGGTGTGAGTCGAACCACAATCCGTCAGGCGATTACGATTCTCGTTCAAAATGGATTGCTTGAGAAAAAGCAGGGCCATGGGACCATCGTCAAGCCTCATCAATTGGTGGGGAATCTCGGCCAGCTGAAAGGTTTTGCGGAAGAAGTAATGGAAAAAGGTCAAGTTCCTTCGTCAAAGGTTATCCGAGCTGAATTCAAATATAACCTTTTCCATGAAAGTGAAATGCTTCAAGTGGCAGAGGGGTCACCTATATTACTTGTAGAACGAATACGATTTGCTGATGAGACGCCAGTTGCGCTTGAACGCACATGCTGGCCAGAATCAATTGGCAAGCTACTAATTCAACATGATTTAAATGAAGCGAAATACTATGAAATACTCGAAAACTATCAGATTTATTTAAACAAAGCACAGGAGCGAATTGCAGCAATTAATGCGACGTTGGACGAAGCGGATTCTTTGGCGATACGGCCGGGTGAAGCGTTGCTGGAAATGACACGTCTCAGCTATGGACTGAATGACCATCTAATAGAATACACCAAAACGAAATACCGAAGTGATCAGTACCACTACAATATTGAATTGAAGCGATAGAAGGGAGAAATGGTTATGCCATTTATTAACGGAAAAACAATGCTGGATCATGCTTTTCAAAACGGATATGGGGTAGGTGCTTTTAGTGCCCATAATGCAGAAACAGTGCTAGCAATTTTTGAAGCAGCTGCTGAGGAAAAAGCACCAATTATGATTCAAGTTGGACAAAAGGTGATTCAAACGCTAGGTATGGAAGCATTAAAAGGTCTAATTGATACGTACGAAAAAGAATTTGATGTTCCTGTTGCGATTCATCTTGATCATAGTCGTCAGTTCGAACAAACGATGCAAGCTGTTCAAATGGGCTTCCAATCCGTTATGTTCGATGGTTCAGGTTTATCGTTTGAAGAAAATACGGCGACAACGAAAAAAGTGGTCGACATTGCAAGAGCACTAGGCATTGGTTCTGAAGGTGAGATTGGTAAAATCGGGGGAACCGAAGATGATATTACCGTTGATGAAAAGGACGCCCTTATTACAACTACTGAAGAAGCTGTTGCTTTTGTAGAAGCGACAGATGTTGATTATCTTGCTGTATCAATTGGAACAGCACACGGTATTTATAAAGAAACGCCAAATCTTCGGTTCGAACGATTGAAAGAAATTGTGGCGGCAGTCGAGCGCCCTGTCGTTCTTCACGGCGGTTCAGATGTGCCAGATGAGCAAGTACAGCGCGCGATCTCTCTAGGTATTGCGAAAATCAATGTTGATACTGAGCTACGTCAAGCTTTCACGAGAGGCGTGCAAGAAGCTTTTGGCGAAAATCAAAATGACATTGTTCTCGCAAGCTCACTTGGTCTTGGGCGTTTACGAATGAAGGAAAAAGTACAAGAAAAAATTCGCGTATTTGGAAGTCAAGGAAAAGCAGAAGAACTTTTGTCGGAGAAAAAGGTCGTAACGTTATAAAAAGAGAGGATGATGTTAAAGTGACAACGCAAACTTCAGTACGAACGTACGGATTATACATTAACGGAGAATGGCGAGAAAAAACGACAACGGATGATGTGCTTAATAAATATACGCAAGAAGTAACGGCCAAAACGTCTGCCGCTGAAGAACAGGATGTAAAAGATGCGGTCCAAGCTGCCAAAGAAGCTTTGAAAACCACTTTTTCTCCTTATGAACGATATACGGTACTTATTAAAGCAGCTGCAGTGCTCAGAGCTCGTCAAGATGAACTAGGTGAAGTGCTGGCGAAAGAAGTTGGTAAGCCATTAGCCGAGTGTAAGGGTGAAGTAGGAAGAGCTGCTTTAACTCTGGAAGTTTCAGCAGAGGAAGCCAAACGGATCCACGGCGAAGGAATCCCAGTGGAGTCAGCGCCAGGGTCTGAACAGCGTCAAGCTTATACGAGACGGTTTCCGATTGGTGTTGTCGCAGCAATTACGCCGTTTAACGTGCCGCTAAATCTTGTTTGCCACAAAATTGGGCCAGCGCTAGCCGCCGGCAATAGCGTTGTACTAAAACCAGCTGAAGTTACGCCAGTTTGTGCGATTCTGTTAACAGAGATTATGGAAGAAGCAGGTCTTCCGGCAGGCCGCCTGAACCTAGTCACTGGGGACGGGGCTACGGTAGGTGAATGGCTTCTATCTAACCAGGACGTGAACATGTTTACATTTACGGGAAGCCCTCGCGTTGGTCAGCATATTCGCGAAAAAGCTGGTTTACGTAAAGTAGCGCTTGAGTTAGGAAATAACTCCGCAACAATTGTGCATCACGATGCAGATGTTGAAACAGCTGCTACTCAGTCCGCACAGAAAAGTTTTAATAACGCAGGCCAGGTTTGTATTTCTGTTCAACGCGTTTATGTTCATGAAGATGTTTATGAGCCGTTCCTTGCAAAAATGAAGGAAGTAACAGAAGGCCTTGTTTTAGGAGATCCAATGGATCAGGCAACCGATGTTGGGCCGATGATTGCTGAGCGTGAAGCCATTCGTGTAGAAAGTTGGGTGAACGAAGCGGTTGAGCAGGGAGCTACTGTTGAAACAGGCGGAGAAAGAAATGGCGTCTTCTACCAACCTACTATTCTTTCAAATGTAAATGATAATATGAAAGTATGTCGCCAGGAAGTTTTTGGCCCAGTCGTTGCCGTAAGCACGTACCGTTCCACAGATGAAGTAATTGCGAGAGTGAATGATTCAGAATATGGCCTTCAAGCTGGCCTATTCACGAACGACCTAGCGTTTACGTTAAAAGCGATCAATGAGGTACATGTGGGTGGACTGATTGTTAACGATACGTCAGGTTATCGCGTTGATCATATGCCATATGGTGGTGTGAAGAAAAGCGGAACGGGCAAAGAAGGTCCACGCTATGCGATTGAAGAAATGACAGAAGAAAAAATTATCGTTTTTAACGGATAAGCGAAGAAAGGGGGCTGATTTTATCAGTTCCCTTTCATCCTGTTTTATTCGTATTCCAGGGTACGCTATCCTTTTAAGAAGCTGAAGGAGAATGAAGATGTCGATCATAACCATATTGCTGCCGATCTTCTTCGTATTTGGAGTCGGATATATTGCGCAACGTTTTCTTAACTTGGAGACAAGGGTGCTTTCAAACCTCGCTTTATATATCCTCGTTCCGCTTCTCGTTTTTCGAACATTTTATGAGCAAGAAATTGATTCCTCCTATGGTTATTTGTCGATCTACATGCTTGGACTATGCTTTGCGCTTATTGGGATCGTGAGCATTCTATCAAAACTATATGGCTATACCGAACCAGAGCGATGCGGATTGGTTTTATCGAGCGCGTTTATGAATAACGGAAATTACGGAACTCCGCTTGTTCTCTTTCTGTTTGGGGCAGTCGGGATGGAAACAGCGATTGTTTTAATGGTGTTGCAGCAACTGTTAATGAGCACACTTGGCGTATATTATGCCGCAAAGGGAAGTCCGGACCACGATGGGATAAAGGCAGCTTTAAAAGCTGTCAGAAAAATGCCAATGGTTTACGGCGCCATTGTCGGGCTGTTGTTTCAATGGTTACATCTTCCTTTGGGTACAATAAGTGATGGCGTGGATTTAATTGCGGATGCGGCTATTCCCGTTATTATGGTGACGCTTGGTATGCAGCTTGCGAACATTCGTATTCGAGCGATTGACTGGCGCAAGCTATCAACGGCACTATCACTTAAGCTTATGGTTGCTCCGCTAATTGCCGCTGGCATTGTGCTTCTTATGCCTGTTGAGCCATTAACACAGCAAATTATGATAATAATGGCTGCTACCCCAACTGCCGCGAACACGACAATGTACGCGATTCAGTTTCATACTGAACCTCAAAACGTTTCAAGCGCAACGCTTGTTTCCACAGTGTCGAGCTTAGCGACGATGCCGGTGGTCATTTATTTAGCGACGACGTTTGTATAAAGTGGGGGGGCAGGCGCGAACCTGACCCCCACTACAAACAAAAAAGGCGAAAGCGTCCATTCACTGCGGACACTTTCGCCTTTTTAAACATCAAATAAATGAAGCAATCAATAATGCGAGAAAGATAAGCGAGATTAATCCAAGAAAGATCACGCCCATTTTGCGAATAGCAGGAGGGAAGCGATCGGTTAGCGGTACTCGTATAAGAAAAATCATGATGGTAACTGATAGAATAAGAAGTAAAAAGTAACCCAAGAGTGACACCACCTAATTCATTTTTAATTGGTGTTCCCTATGAAAGGTGAAATCAATCATAAAGCCCGCTGCGTAAGCGGGCTTTATAACTTGAATGACTTTATGGATGTTGAATAGTAGTAGGGGATGCTTCAACAATTTCTCCCTTAAATGCTGATTGGTAGATCGCGCGAATATCATCCTCATGAAGAGGGAGAGGGCTTCTTGCAAGCAGTCTTTTTTGTTTCAAACCATCTTCTGTTAAGGACTCAAGGGCGTTAGCTGGAATTTCGAATCCACCAAGAGTACTTGGGATGCCAACGTCTTGAACGAGTCTTTCTAGCATTCGTACGCACTCATACGAGGCTTCTTCTTCTGAAAGGAATTGTGAGTTACCGCCAAGTGCATTCAGAATATCTCCCATTCGTTTCGTACAGCTTTTCCGAATATATCCCATCACGTAAGGAAGAAGAACGGCATTGGAATCACCATGAGCGATATGAAATTGCCCGCCAAGAGGATAGGCAAGAGCATGAACTCCTGCTACGCCAGCATTAAAAAAGGCAAGGCCAGCGATATAGCTTCCGTTACTCATATCGATTCGTGCTTCGCGGTCTTCTCCATCCGAAACAGCACTTCTGATCGAGCGACTAATTAACCTAATTGCTTGGAGAGCGAGGCCATCCGTTGTCGGGCTAGCGTTAATCGAGACATAAGCCTCAATCGCATGGGTAAGCGCATCGACACCGGTTGCTGCGGTCACTTTTGCTGGAACGGAAACGGTTAACTCGGGATCAACGATGGCTGCATCAGCTAGAAGATAGTCGTGTGTGACGACATCTTTTGTGCTTTCGAGTGAAAGAACAGATATATTTGTAACCTCTGACCCGGTACCGGCAGTTGTTGGAATTAATATTTTTGGCAAACCTTTATCGGTTATCTGTCTGCTTCCTGATAAGTTGAGGTAGTCAGAAACAGAACCTTCATGTACTGACAGAACAGCTGTTAATTTCGCGAGATCTAGCGCACTTCCTCCTCCGAGTCCTATAACGAGGTCAAATGCATTTTCTTTCGTATAGTTGACGAGTCTTTCGCCGATGGCAAGCGGTGGCTCTGGCTGTATATCAGTATATATATCGACTGAATATCCGGCCTCTTTTAAAGGAATGCTGACGCGATCTACGATACCGATATCATTTAATACAGGGTCAGTTACGACCAAAATTCGCTTTGTAGCATACTTTTCAACTTCAGGTAAGAGCTGTGCAAGTGATCCCCAACCAGTGTAGCTTAGTGGGGTAAAGACGAGTTTGGAAAAAGTCATTCAGATCCTCCTTTTATTCGTAGTAGCCTTCTGTTGATTTACGGAAATTATTAAACTGGTTTGAGTCATGACCGAACCATACCTGACTATTCGTTTCCTTTGCGAGGCGTCGGATTTTTTCTACTGAAGCTGCGTAACCGAGAGAATCATAGATAATGCCAGGTGGTTTGATCGGTGGTCCAAAACTTTCGGCTGTATAGACGGCATCTGAGGCGAGAATGATTCCACCGGTTTCCGGCATCTGAATATGCAGACCAATCATTCCCCAGGCGTGTCCGCTCCCAAAGTTTAATACTTTAATACCTTCTGCAAGTTGCACATTGTCTTCATTTCGCTTAATGGTTTGCCACTGAAGATTGTTTTTAATCCATGCATCAATATCTCCCCAAATATAGGCGCCTTCTTTCTGATTACGCGCATAGGACTGAAGCGTTCCGTTCAATTCATCTTCATGAACTATAATGGTAGCGTTCGTAAACATTTCAAGACATCCTGCATGGTCAAGATGGAGGTGAGAAGCCACAACGAATTTAATATCTTCAGGACGTACATTCAACTGCTCCAGCCGATTATGAAGGTAGCATTCCTCACTAGCTTTATAGGGGAAAGTTTGCTGTGTCGCTTCTGTCCAACGGCCTTCTGGTCCCATGGAATTTGGATTACAAGCCGTATCAAAAAGGATCTTGCCGGCTGGATGATCGATTAGAACTGTGTAAATAGGGAATTCAACAAATTCAGTTTGGGCATTGGGATTCGTAATCGTAGCGGGATTGTGCATCGCAATCATCCAGTTTTTATCCATACTCATCCGCCCATTATCCATTACGTACAATTTCGGATGTTTGTTAATAATGTTCATTCATATTCCTCCTGTTAAGTTGGTTTTAATTGTGGAAAATTTCATTCAAGGGCTGAGAAGCTAGGCTTTTAAAGCTATGGGGTAGTAAGACCATACAGATGACCTTTGGAATACTTCTTTCTTAAGTAATGGTCCGGAGTGGATGTGTTCAGATATCACAGTTAGCTCTTTCCTTACGACTATTAGTGATGCAAGTTTGGTGCCAACTTTTAAAAGCTGACAACATAGCTTCTTTAGACAAATCATCAATTGTTAGGTGATTTTTTTCACCAGTAGGAAGGGATTTGTCTGAATAGATTGAATGTTAAGTGGTGATGTAGTTCACCATAAGTTGAAAAATATCACCATTAGAGAGGTGGATTTTATGCTGAATATAGCCAAAACAACTGGTTGGGAAGAGGTCTTTTCTTCCTTACACAATGGGGTTGTTATGACAGATCGAGAAGAACGAATTATTTACATGAATGCATCAGCTGAAGACCTCCTTCGTGTACAGCATTGGAAAGGGGCAACTATTCGTGCTTTCGTTCCAAACTCAAGAATCAGCGAAGTACTTGAAAACGAGCATAGTTTAATAGGTGAACGTCTCCAACTGTTTGATCGTGAATGTGTTGTTAATCGAACGCCTCTATATCAGGACGAAGAGCTTATTGGCGTCATTAGTGTCATTCAGGATATTACGGAAGTGAAACACTATCGCGATTTGCTGCGGCAGTTTGAATCAATTATTGAGTTTTCGACAGACGGATTATATGTTGTGGATAAAGAGGGAACGACGATTTACGTTAACTCAGCATATGAAGAAATGACCGGTTTTCCGCGCTCTGAATTAATTGGGCGACATATGAAAGATTTAATGCAAGAAGGGTATATCGATCAGTCCGTTTCTTTGCTTGTACTAAAAGAAAAAGAGCGGGTGTCCATTCTACAAAAAATCGGGGGTAAGAAGGACGTTATCGTGACGGGAAGTCCGGTTTTTGGTGAGAATCATGAGATCGAATTGGTTGTAACAAGCGTAAGAGATATCACACAATTAAACGGTTTGCGCTCTGAGCTTGATCGTGCCAAAACTTTCTCAAAGTTGAATCAAAATAGGTATTCCCTTCAACTGAAAGGGGGAGCTGACAAGGTTGTTTTTCGAAGTAAAGAAATGGGTGTCATTTACGAGAAAGTAAAACAGGTAGCTCCATACCCTACAAGCATATTATTAACTGGAGAATCAGGGGTAGGAAAAGAAGTTGTGGCTAATTTAATTCACTATGAAAGTGATCGAAAGGACAAGCCTTTTATTAAAGTGAACTGTGGAGCTATCCCTGAACATTTATTAGAATCAGAGTTATTCGGTTATGAGTCAGGCGCGTTCACTGGAGCGCGTAAGGAAGGAAAAATCGGTTTGCTCGAATTGGCCCAGGGGGGAACGGTTATGCTTGATGAAGTAGGTGAGATGCCTGTTTCTCTCCAAGTGAAACTTCTCAGGGTTTTACAAGAGAGCGAGTTTTATCGGATTGGTGGAAATAAACCGATTAAACTTGATATTCGGATCATCTCTGCTACAAATAAAAAGTTGTTAGAAGAAATCGAGAAAGGTTCATTTCGCGAAGATTTTTATTACAGGCTTCAAGTTATTGAGATTTCTGTTCCTCCGTTAGCTGATCGTGTCCATGATATTGAAGTATTAGTAGATCATTTCTTTTCTTATTTCTGTTCGAAATATCATATTGAAAAAAGGATGACTAAGGAAACACGTAGCGCCTTGCTTACTTATCGCTGGCCTGGAAACGTTCGAGAACTGAAAAATATGATTGAAAGTCTTGTCGTATCTGTTCCTACCATCTCTATTGAACCGCATCATTTGCCAGTCCATATTACGGATTATCGTATAAAAGGGAGCGAACCACTTTCATTGAAAGAACGAGTAGGAAGTTTTGAAAAGAGAATCATATTAGATGCGATTCAACAACATCCATCACTTCGTTCTGCAGCTAAGGAATTAAGGATTGATCATTCAACGCTTGTGAAGAAAATGAAAAGGTGGTAAAAAACGACTATAATTTGAAGGTTAAACCGGTTTGAAAGAGGTAATAGAAAGATAAGTGTTCAGATTATTTGGAGTGATTTTGTTATTAAGCGAAAGGGGAGAAGAGAATGAGACCGCTATTGTTGACTGGTTTTGAGCCTTTTCTTGAACATCGTCATAATCCAACTGAGCAAATCGTCAAGGAATTGGATGAGGAAGTGATAGGAGGCTATGAAATTATCTCACGTGTTCTTCCTGTTGATTATGAGCGAGCATCAGAAATGCTGATTGAGTATGTTGAACAATGTGAACCGATTGCTGTGATCATGCTTGGCCTTGCCGCTGACCGAACAAAAGTAACGCCTGAGCGAATTGCAATTAATGTGAATGATAGTGTAGAAGATAATGTGGGGCGTGCGCCGGAAGATCAGTCAATCGTGGAAGGTGGACCGGCAGCTTATTTCTCGACGCTCCCTATTAAAAAGATGACTGAGGCACTTGTACAAAATGGTATACCTGCAGAAATATCCAATACAGCTGGAACTTATTTATGTAACAACGTGATGTATAGCGTTTTGTATGCACTTGAACAAAAAGACATCGATATCCCAGCAGGATTCGTTCATGTTCCACCTACATTCGAGATGACGCTCCATCATTCAGCACATACTGGTTTTCCGTTCACTAGCATACGAGACGCCATTAAGATTATGATTCACGCTTTATCGGATTTAGAAGGAGATTAACAGAATTTTGAAACTCGAATGGCGTTGAGTTCGTATAAGTAGTATGGGGGTCATAAAAATGACAACATGTCAGCAATGTCATTCGGAGTGGACGTGGAAAGAATCGTTCCTTATGTTGTTTTCGTTTAAAAAAGCTCTTGTCTGTCCCTATTGTGATAGGGAACAGTATTTATCACGTCGGGCAAGGAATAACTTATCTGTTATTCCAAGTATTGTTGCGCTTCTATGGTTACCAATGATCGCATTCCAATTTCCCATTTCAGTCATTATCCCAATCGAAGTCGTGATGGCGATTGGTACGGTCTTCATTCTTCCATATTTTTTTGAAGTAACTGATCATAATGAGCCGTTATGGTAGCGAAAATAAAATGTGAAGCGTTTCTATCGGAAACAAAAAAGCGAATGCAGCCACATTCGCTTTTTTAAATGCTAATTTTGTTTGGTTGTTCAATTGAATGCTTGTGCAGTGGACTTGAATGAATCACCTCAATAAACTCATGAACAAGTTCGGGATCAAACTGCGTTTCAGCACATTTTTGTAATTCGTCTATCGCTTCACTAATTGACTTTGTTTTTTGATAGGGGCGCTCAGTCGTCATGGCATCAAAAGAATCGATAATTGTTAACATGCGAACAAGTCGAGGGATTTCTTGTCCGCATAATCCGTACGGATAGCCTTTCCCGTCATAACGCTCGTGATGAAGTTCAACGAGTGGAAGAAGATCAGCTAGCTCGCGGTTTGTTGATACAATTTCTCTCCCCCAAATGACATGTTTCTGAACCATCTCCCACTCATCCTTCGTAAGCTTTCCTTTTTTGTTGATAACGTCACGAGGAATCTCAAGCTTTCCAATGTCATGAATGAGTGCTCCCATGACAAGTATTTTCTGATCATTGCTATTCAAGTTAAGCTTGTTGCTGAACTCAATCGCATATTCATAAACTCTTCTGCTATGTTTGTACGTGTACACATCTTTATAAAGAAAGATTTTTAGCTGCTGCTCCAATAATTCCATTTCTTTGTTATTATAAAAGGTTTTAGCAGGTACATTATCAGCGTCAAAAATACAAACGTTGTTCTTTCCTTTAGTCTTGGCATAGTACATCGCTTGATCGGCTTTTTCAAGGACTTCTGAGGAATCGTACATGTCCTGGTTGTATTGGATGATTCCTGCAGAAAACGAGAGACAGCCGTGTGGAAGCACTTCGACTCCTTCGAAATATTGATCATTGATGTCTTTACGAAAGTGATTGATGAATTGATAGGCTTCGAGTTCCGTCTTACCAGGCATTAGCAGTGCAAACTCTTCTCCTCCATAGCGAGCTGCTGTAAACGCGTCGCTCGCACTCTTTTTCAATTCTGCTCCGAAGTGTTTAAGAAGCTTATCTCCTTGAAGGTGCCCGTGCTGATCATTGTATTTCTTGAAGTCATCAAGGTCGATCAAACCGATTGATAGAGGCTGATTTGCTAGTTTTGCTGTTTTAATTTCTTCTTCCAAAAGAGATTTGAAATAGCCATGATTGTATAGTTCTGTTAGATGATCAATGTCCGCTTTTTGGGATACTTCTTGATAGAGCTCAAAATATTGTTTGAAGGAAATGGAGAGTAGCACGGCTACAGTTAGAAATAATAGAACGCCAAGAATAATTTGCTGCTTCATGAGTAGGACAAGATTCAAGGAAAGGATTAACGTGATTAAATAGCTTGAGATGGTTTCCTTTAACATTCCTTTAACAATTTGAAGAAGATTCTCAGTGGCGGTTAAAACAAAGAAAAATCCAATAAATAACACGTTCAGTAGAAAATAAACGCTAAGCGAAAGCATATACGAAGTTACGTTAAAGAATGAAAGTGTTCCGAGAGTTCCACCAAATAGAAAGAAAGCTTCATATGTTCCAATAATCATGATGCTATAAATAGAGAAATTAAATAGATGCTTCCACCAAATAACGCTTTTTTTATAAAGAGCATAGATGATCGAGGTTAATAACAAGATGGTTAGCGCCATATGAATACCAAATACAAATAGGACTGCCAAATAGATCGCCGAATCCATTGATAGGGAATTGCCGCTTGGTGGCAATAGAATTGTATAGTGGTTTAATAGTAAAATTGCCGCTACAAACGTGAAGGCCAGACTCCAGTTAAGAGGTGTATATGTCAAGAAGTACTGAGTGAGAAATAAAGAAATCCCTGTGATAGATGCCAGTGTAATATACACGCTTACAACATTAGTGAATTTCTGAAATATGCCCTTCATGTCTCGATCACTCTCATTTAAATTTAGTTTTTTAGGAGAAGCAATGCCTCTCCATCTTGATTAAACCAATTTAAATCCAGAAGTTAATGCAATAACAGCAGTAGTAATAATAGCGATATTCACAAGGATGCCTGTTAGCTTAATGCCCTCTTTACGTTCCATGAACGTCACCTCCCTTCATATTCCTTTTTGAGGCGCAGGTGATTTGATGAGGTCTTCTGGATGTTTGGACTTAACCATTACGCGCTGGATGAAAACAAAAATACCGATATTCATAATGATGTCGCCAATACTAATGACTTGATCTTTTGGATAAGGATCAGTAATAGGGATGATGTCACCGAGAAACCCAAAGGTAGTACTGTCGGTTAGGACTGCATGTTTTCCATAGAGACCATTTTTGATGGCTTCTGCATATGCGGGATCAAGTATATTTGCCGCTTCAAGTGATACCGGCATTCGTCCTCCATTGATCGCCATTACGATAAAGTTAAGGAGCACTCCTATGAAAAGAAGCATAATGCCGATGTTCATTTTACGATTTAACCAAAGAAAAATGAGTCCTACAATATAAATAAGCATAAAGAGTGGTGCGCTCAGTGTGCCGAGCCAGGCATAGGAAGATTGGAATGTAAAAATACCAATTTCAATAAGAAGCAATAGGGGGAAGATCCAACCTGCTTTAAAGGAAAGATAAGCAAAGCCTTTTAAGCTACCTTTGCGTAAGTACCCGACAAGAATAGATAATAAAATGCCGTCAAAAACCATTCAGTCACCCGATTTGTGTAGTTTTATTAATAGTTTAGCAGAGGTTTGAATGATTAGGAAGAATTTTCTGAAACA
Source organism: Pseudalkalibacillus sp. JSM 102089 (assembly GCF_041366475.1). Lineage (NCBI taxonomy): Bacteria > Bacillati > Bacillota > Bacilli > Caryophanales > Fictibacillaceae > Pseudalkalibacillus > Pseudalkalibacillus sp. JSM 102089. The sequence continues at coordinate 92,202 of NZ_JBEWYW010000002.1, read as the reverse complement.
ATATATTGATTTCCAATCTGTTAGACTAGGTGCGTTAATATTATTGATTTCTCAATGCTTGGATGATTGATATAGCCATCTTATAACTTTGTCTTCATTCTAGTCCTTTCATGATCTAATATTGGAGTTTCTATCGTAATCTCTGTTTCGTTTCTTATAAAGTGAAAATTCGTGATAATATATAGAAAAGAAAGTTTGGGAGGTAGGATGTTGGAAAATGTATATATAGGAGTTGACCTTGGTGGTACAAATCTCCGCGTCGGTCTCGTAGACGAGAGCGGACGAATACTACAAGTAAAACAAATACCTACAGAGGCAAGCTTAGGTTACGAATCGATTATTACTAGAATGGTTGATTTAATAAAAGAAGTGAAAAAAGCGTATTCAGCTGTATCTATTGGGATTGGTTCACCTGGGCCGCTTAATCCTTTTGATGGAGTTGTTGTATCACCGCCTAATCTTCCAGGTTGGCAAGATGTTCCGATTACAGAAATGGTAGAGGAAGCGATTGGTATCCCTACGTATCTTGTGAATGATGCTGACGCTGCTGCTCTTGGTGAAGCATTGTATGGGGGAGGAAAAGGTCGCGAAAGCTCATTTTATATAACTGTAAGTACGGGGATCGGTGGTGGTTACGTTCAAAATAATCGTCTTATTCAAGGCGAGCATGGGTACAGTGCTGAGGTCGGTAATATGATCATTAAGCCTGGAGGTCAAAAGCATGCCAACATGAACGCAGGATCTCTTGAAGCACTTGCTTCTGGGACGTCGATCGCAAGAGAAGGTAAGGCACGACTTGAAATTTCGGGTGGTGCAGAAGAAGTTTTTGAGCTTGCGGAACAAGAAAATGAGGAAGCTGTTGCTATTATTGACGAAGCTATGGATGCACTAGCGATAGGTATTGCGAACATCGTTCATTCTATTGATCCATCTGTTATTATACTGGGCGGTGGCGTGATGCAGGCAAAGGATATAATTCTACCACTTCTTAAAGAAAAAGTAGATTCTTATGTATACGAAGGACTACGTGGGAAAATAGAGATTGAACCAGTACATCTGCATGACAAGGCTGGGATAATTGGTGCCGCAATGCATGGTCGCCAGAATTTTGAAAATGAAAAGTTTAAAGAAAATTAGGGGGCACAAAGTATGTACCAACATGAACCACTTTTTCTAACGCCAGAATTCAAGGACCGTCTTTGGGGCGGCACAAAACTGAGAGATGTATTCGGCTATACGATTCCAACTGAAACGACTGGAGAATGCTGGGGGGTTTCAGCTCATCAGAATGGCCCAAGTGAGGTAAGAAATGGTCCGCTTGCAGGAAAGAAGTTAAATGAAGTTTGGGATAGTCATCGTGAATTGTTCGGGAATGAAGGCGGGGAGCATTTTCCACTTTTGATTAAAATTCTGGATGCCGATCGTGATCTTTCTGTTCAGGTTCATCCTGGTGATACATATGCAAGAGAAGTAGAAGGTGAAGCCTATGGGAAAACCGAGTGCTGGTATATTATTGATTGTGATCCAGGTTCAGAACTGATCTTTGGCCATCATGCACAGTCGAAAGAGTCTTTTGAAGAAATGATTGCAAAGGGTGAATGGGACAGTTTACTACGTCGTGTTCCGATTGAGCCAGGTGAATTTTATTTTGTGCCAAGCGGAACCATTCACGCAATCGGTGCCGGAACGATGATTCTTGAGACTCAGCAAAGCTCTGACACAACTTATCGCGTGTACGACTATGATCGAACAGACGTAAATGGAAACACACGTGAGCTTCATATTGAACGTTCGGTTGATGTATCGACAATTCCGCATGAAGATCCTCCGTTCTCACCTGTCGTAACGGAAGAAGAAGGATTAAACCAGGTTGAGCTTGTATCTTCGGAATATTTCACGGTTTATAAATGGGAACTTGATGGAGAATATTCTCTTTCGCAAGGTCATCCTTATTTACTTGTTAGTGTGCTGAGTGGAGAAGGCATGATTACATCTTCAGAAACCTCTCACTCTGTTAAGCAGGGAGACCATCTAATCATCCCTGCCACAATGAAAGATTGTAAGCTAGAAGGCGATCTTGAAATGATCGTTTCTAAAAGCAATAAAGCATAGTTCTAAGCCAGCTCGAAAGTGAGCTGGCCTTTATTATTTCCGATGAATATTCGTAGTGATTATGAAAAAGCTCATTTTTGTTCGAGGCCCTAAATATCCTGTATAATATAAAAATAAGAAAAAGGATGTAGGATGAGGGAGGATGCCATGCAAAAAGTACTATCCTTTATTAAACCATACAAGGTGGCGGCGATTGTAGCGGCCCTTTTAATGCTTGTTGAATTAGCTGTTGAACTTTGGCTACCGCTATTTATGGCGGATATTATTGATAACGGTATTGTGAAGGAAAACCTTAGTGTCATTACTAAACTGGGGATCTGGATGCTCGTTTTAACGGTTGTCTCATTTATTGCTTCGATCGTTAATACTTACCTTGCTTCATACGTTAGTCAACATTTTGGCTTTGATCTCAGAAAAGCTCTCTTTGAAAAGGTACAGTCTTTCGCTTTTGCTGACTTTAACCGCTTCCCCACTTCATCTCTTTTAACAAGACTAACGAATGATGTGAATCAGGTACAGCTCGTAGTATTTATGGGACTCCGTATTATGGTTCGAGCCCCGCTGCTCGTAGTTGGTGGGGTGATCATGGCCTTTGTTGTCGATGTACACCTCGCCCTTCTTTTAACAGCCGCGATTCCTTTAGTCATTGTCTTTCTTTATTTTGTAATGAAAAAGGGAGTTCCGCTTTTCAGCTCAGTACAGGAAAAACTTGATCGAGTTAATGGCGTGATGAGAGAAAATCTAGTTGGCGTTAGACTCATTAAAGCTTATCTTCGAAGTAAGCATGAGCAACAAAGATTTAAAAATGTGAACGAGAATTTAATGAATCAAACGGTAGCATCTCTTCGCCTGATTGAACTCGCTACGCCGGTACTGTTGATTCTTATGAACGTGGCAATTGTTGCCGTAATCTGGTTTGGCGGAGTGAAAGTGGTCGGTGGGACAGCGCAGGTTGGTGAAATTTCAGCCATCATTACATATGGCACACGGATTACTGTAGCGCTAACTATGTTTTCGTTTATTTTGATGCTTCTTTCACGAGCAAGAGCTTCTGCCTATCGGATGGAGGAAGTGTTGGATACAAATACGTCTTCCAAAGAAACATCAGGTGTTCAGCCATTAGCGTTAGAGAAACTTCAGTTCCACGATGTGAGCTTTCGTTATCCTGATTCAGAGGACGATGTACTGCGAGATATAAATTTCACTGCAGAGAAAGGACAATTTATTGGTGTCATGGGTGCGACTGGTTCAGGTAAGTCATCCATGGTTCAGCTTATTCCAAGATTATATGAACCTGTAGAAGGTCACATTACGTTCAATGGACAGGATGAGACGGATATCGGTATTGATGAATTAAGGAGCCGTATAGGAGTGGTTCCTCAAGAAGTCGTGTTATTTAGCGGCACCATTGCTGAGAATATTCGCTGGGGAAAGGAAGATGCTACCGTAAAAGAAGTTGAAGAAGCGGCTAAAGCAGCCCAAATCCATTCGTTTATTAAGACGCTTCCTAATCAATATGAAACGGTACTTGGACAAAAAGGAATTAACCTTTCCGGAGGGCAGAAACAGCGTTTATCGATTGCGCGTGCCCTTATCCGTAATCCGGAAATCCTTATTCTTGACGACAGTACAAGCGCACTTGATCTAAAAACAGAAGCTGAGTTACAAAAAGCGTTAAGGCATCGTGAAAGCATGATTTTATTAATTGCTCAGAAAATCAGTTCAATTAAAGAGGCGGATAAAATTATTTTGCTTGAAGATGGCGCAATTATTGGAGAAGGGACTCACGAGCAACTTCTTCGGAGCAATGACGTTTATCGTGAGATTTATGTCTCTCAGTACGGAGAGGAGGCGTCCAATGGGCTCAAAAAACAAACCCTCTAAGAAACAAGCGAGAAAGCGACCGGATGATTTGAGGGGAACCGTTGCACGCATCTGGCGCTATTTATCGATGCAAAAAGGATTGCTTTTCGTCGTCATTGTGATGGTTCTTTTTAGTTCAGGATTTAGCCTTCTTGGGCCTTATCTAACGAGCATTGCAATTGATGAATATCTTGTACCAGCCGATTTAAATGGATTACTGCTCATTCTCGGACTATTAGTCGGGGTGTACGTATTACAGTCTGCCGCTACTTTTCTCCAAAACTACTGGATGATTGGGATTGCACAAGAAACGGTTTATCGAATGCGGAAAGATCTATTTCATCACCTGCATCGTTTGCCGATTCCATTCTTCGATAAGAAGACGCACGGAGAGCTAATGAGCCGATTAACAAATGACATAGAAAATGTCAGTCGAACATTAAATAGTTCTGTGATCCAGATCTTTTCAAGTGTGCTCACTCTTGTTGGTACGGTAGGGTTAATGTTGTGGTTAAGTCCGCTATTAACGCTGATTACGTTCACCATCATTCCTCTTATGTTTCTCGGAATGAAGTGGATCACGAACCGGACTGGGCATTATTTTAAAGAACAGCAGCGTAATCTTGGTGAGATGAACAGTGTTATTGAAGAAACCCTCTCTGGGCAGCAAATTATCAAATCATTTTCTCAAGAACAGCGCGTGCTAAAGCAGTTAGATCAAAAAAATGAAGCGCTACGCACGTCCGGATTCTGGGCGATGACCTATTCTGGTTTTATACCGAAATTGATGAACGTGTTAAATAACTTAAGCTTTTTACTCATAGCAGCGGCAGGGGGCTGGCTGTCACTTAAAGGAATGGTTTCGATCGGTGTGATTGTAGCCTTTATTCAATACTCTCGACTTTTCACCAGACCTCTAAACGATCTTGCGAATCAGTTTAATACGATACTATCCGCGGTTGCAGGTGCTGAGCGTGTTTTTACTATTTTGGATGAGAAAGAAGAGCGTCCGGATGAAGAAAATGCAGTAGCACTGAAACAGGTAAGGGGAAAAGTGGCGTTTCGAAATGTTTCATTTGGCTATGATAAAGAAGGTTCGACGCTTACGAATCTTTCTTTTGAAGCGAAGCCAGGTGAATCGATTGCGATTATTGGGCCAACTGGTGCAGGAAAAACGACCATCGTAAACTTGTTGATGCGCTTTTATGAACTGAATGGTGGCACGATTGAAGTGGATAATCATGATGTTACGAAAGTGACAAGAGAAAGCTTGCGACAAAACATGGGATTCGTTCTTCAGGACACGTTTCTTTTCAACGGAACGGTTCGCGAAAACATCCGCTACGGGAGACTCGATGCAAGTGATGAAGAAGTAGAAAAAGCAGCGCAGGTCGCTAATGCTCATACGTTTATTTCTAGGTTATCAGAAGGATATGATACTGTATTGAACCAGGATGGAGGGGGAATTAGTCATGGTCAAAGACAGCTTCTCTCCATCGCAAGAGCGGTGCTTGCCGATCCAGCGATTTTAATTCTCGATGAAGCCACGAGTAGCATTGACACACGAACTGAAATTCAAATCCAAAAAGCACTCTGGGCGTTAATGGAAGGTAGAACGAGCTTCATTATCGCGCATCGCCTGAATACCATTCAACGAGCAGATCAAATTATCGCCCTCGATCATGGTGAAATCATTGAAAAGGGCACACATGAAGAATTGTTAGAGCAGAAAGGTTATTTGTGGGGGCAGGTCGGTACCTGACCCCCCTCAAAGACAAAACAAGCGATTGTCCACCATACATGGACAATCGCTTTGTTTTGTGAATAAACAGAAAAATGGAAGGAATCATATTGCAAGGAAGAAAGGAGTATGAGTAAACTAAGAGCAAGAAACAAATTAGGAAAATGTTGTTAATCATTGGAGGTGTGAAAAATGAATGAGGAAGAGAGGGAAAAAGCATTTCAATCTGAGCTGCAAAAGCTCAGGGTGAAAGATTACATATCAGAGCAGACATACGGTACTGTTTCGAACGCGTATCAAAAAATGATGGACGACGCTATAGAAGCGGAGGAAAAGCATGAGGAAGTTATTGTCGCACGAGAAATAGTTCCAACTAAGTCAGAGGCGCCAAACCCCATCAAAGAAAAGAAAGTGAAATCAACACAGGAGCTTAGAGATCGAAATTTAACATGGATTTTGGTTATTGGTGTGGTGTTCTTGTTACTTGGTGCGCTTGTACTTGCCACTAGTACGTGGGATGTGATGACATCGATCATGAAGACCGCGCTCATTGGCGGAATTGCGGCTGTGTTCTTTGGGATTAGCTGGCTCAGTGGACATAAGCTTCGCATTGAGAAGACCGCCTTCTCCTTTTTAGTTCTCGGAAGCCTATTTCTGCCTATCGTTGTATTTTCAGCAGGTTATTTTCAACTATTTGGAGATTGGTTATCTGTGAGAGGCGATGGGAATGAAGTGCTTGGTCTTATTGGTGTTTTGGTTTGTTTGCCTCTCTATTTCCTGCAAGCAAATCGGCAACAATCACGTTTATTTGTTTGGTTTTCTTTTGTGACGTTAAGCATCGGTGCGGCCTTTTTTATCCAGGTATTCAACCCGCAAGTAGATCTCTTTTATCTTGGAATCGTGATCTTTAATGGACTGTTGCTCCTAATCTATGCTCGAACAAAAAATATGAAGAGTTTCGCTCTTTTTACGAAAGAACTTCCTATCTATGCGCAGGCGAATCTCATTCTCTCAACGCTGCTCTTACTGTTCTTTTATGAAAGTGACGTTTTTTATAGTTTTAATGTGATCGTGACGGCTTTTCTTTATCTTTCTATGATTTTTATCGGAAAACAAAAGGAATATCATTTTGTCTTTACGTTCTTACTTGTGTATGGCATTTATCAGCTAATTGAGCACTCGTTCCTTGAATCCGCGGACGTTATGTTATACGCACTTGTCGGCTTTATTTTCATTGGCTTACAGTCGGTGGATCGTCTTCAAAATCCATATATGAGAAAAGCATTTCAACTGACAAGTGGTGCTGTGTCACTATGTGCGTTCTTTTTTATCACATACAAAGGCTTGATTTTGCGCTTTGATAATCCGTCCTGGCTGCTTGTGATTGGTTACTTGCTCATTAGTCTTAATTATATATATCTTGCGAATCTATCACGCTATCGAATTTTTGGTTTTTTGGCTCCACTATTTCTAGCTGCAGCAGGACTGTATACGATAAGTTTACTTTATACGAATCCATCGGTTGAAACAGTGATGCTTCATTTGTTTTTTACTGGCGTAACGATATATGTGGGTGGCTATTATTTGAATACATGGAGCGTGACAAAAAGAATTCAAACTGGATCGCTCTTCGTTTCTTTTGGTCCTATGATGCTCTCCCTATTGCTTGGTCTTCTTAGCGAGCTATGGTGGCTAGAAAGTATTCTATTATTCATGCTAGGAATTGTTCATCTATCGATCTATCAAAAAGGGAAGTGGAAATGGCTTCGTCAAACGGGAGCGTTACTGCATTCTATTTCATGGGGAACTGCGCTGTTGGCGCTTTATCCTCTATTAGCGAGAAATGATTTTTATGAAGATAGTTTGGGTGCGCCCTTCCATACGGCGATTGCAGCGCTACTCATTATCGGTACTCATTTTATTTGGCAAAAAAGGAATGTAAAAGACCTGGAGGAAATGGTATTTTGGACTGGTGTCAGCTTCTATGGATTGGCATTGCTCCTCTTGTTCGGCGCGACGGTAGAGGAATTATTTGTTCGCTCGGGACTATTGGTAGGAGCTATTGGCATACTCTACCTGATCTTTAAGCGCACAGAGGAAGAGACGTTATGGCCAGTGATCAGTTTATTTACTTTGGTTGCATATCTTTCTATTGCGGAAGCATTTCCTATTCAAGGAGTGTTTCAGTGGATCATCGGGGCGGTTCTGCTGATCTTGATCGCTGACACGCTTGGAAAAAAAGACGTTGTTATCCAGCGTAGTTATTTCTTTTTAGGACATGTCTATTTGCCGATCGCTCTTATTTATACCATTTTAGAGCAGGGGAATGAGCCAGTCTTACATATCGTTGGCCTTTTCGTTTATGCTTATTCCGTTCTAACAAGGAAAATCGAATGGGAGGTTCGTACGTTTCTTTATGCAGGTTTTACCGTTCTTCCTTTTCTCTACATGGCGTTAGTTGATACTTTTGATTTAGACGGTGAGGCATACACGTATATAGGGTTTGCATCAAGTATTATTATGTTTGCGCTTTGGTTTTTCCTTGGTGGAAGGTGGAAGGAGAGGATTAAGTGGTATGCGGTTCCATTTGCTATCTTAGGATTTCTTCCTTTTATAACCGAATACAGTGAAATCAGTTCTCTGCCTTTTAGTGTTGGTCTACTCTATGCGATTCTGCTGCTTTACTTGATTCACCAATCTGATTGGCAGATCATCACGATTATCCCTCTCCTATTCGTTCAAACGCTGGTATTTCTTCTCCCCGTTGAGACAATGGAGATGCGAACGCTTCTTTTTGTAGGAGTGGCAGTAGGGATGTTAGCTGCAGGCTTCCTTATTCATATAAGGCTCTATTCCTTTAGAGTAAAGCAACTGAAGGAAAAGTATATTGATTGGTACTCCGTAACAGCTCTTTTAACAGTACTTAATCTTTATCAAGAGCTTACATTCGACTCTTTCTGGGCTGATGAGTTACGAGCACTGTTTATCTTTGTTTTTTTCGCACTTCAAGTAAGGAGAGTGCCGACTGGTTTGGCAGCAAAAGTAATGAAAAGCATTACTGCCCTGTCATTATTAGTCCCTTATTACACGCTCCTTCATCACATTGAAATCAATAAGTATATCGTGACAGAAGTTTATGTATTGCCATGGATTGCGTTAACGATTTATTTATCAAAGCGTACGTGGAATCAAAGCAAGCAAATCATGAGTTTCATAGAATGGAGCATTCTTTCAATCGTAGCAGCAGTTCTTGTAGGTGATGCTTTGATGAGTAATACAATATATGATGCGATCATAGCTGGTGGGTTATCCCTTGGTTCCGTGCTTGCAGGTTTTTACTATCGCATTAAATCATACTTTGTCATCGGATGTAGCGTTCTTCTTTTGAACCTTCTTCTGCAAACGCGACCTTATTGGGGGAATATGCCATGGTGGGCCTACCTATTAATCGCAGGAGCTACACTCATTACTGTTGCAAGTTTCTACGAATGGCAGAAGCAAAATAAAGATAAAGAAGGAAATACATTACTTCAGTTAAAAAAACAACAGTTTATGGAAAAGTGGAAGCAATGGCGTTAATGAACAAAAGCTGTTTCTATCAACGTGTTTTAGAACCGTTTATAGAGGCAGTTTTTTGTTTTGCTGCAAATCTTATATGAAAAACAAGTTGATTCTATGTAGCTACTACGATATATAATGACGTAAAGATAAGAGAGTCTCGTGAGCGAGGACAAGTGTCTTTTGAGAGGGTCAGGTACGTACCTGACCCCCATCAAAAAAAGGAGGTTGAGCGATGGCACGCTGGATTTACGTTGTTGGCGGTTTTTTAGTGATTTTGTCATTTTCTTTTTTTATCCTCTATTCTGTAAGGGCTTTCAATATTACGCCTGATCGCCCTTCAGCCTCTTATACAGCACCGGATTATCGTTTCGTTCTTGTAACGGAAGAGATCGATAACGATTATTGGCGACTTGTGGAGAAAGGAGCGCGAGAAGCGGCTACAAAGTACAATGTTTCACTTGAATACACAGGGCCAAAACAAGCGAACCTTGAAGAGCATATCAAAACGATTGAGATGGCAGCGGCATCAAAATCTGATGGCATTATGGCACAGGGGTTAAATCAAGACGTATCCGCGACAATTATCAATCGTGTCACAGAGAAAGGAATTCCTTTTCTCACAGTGGACACAGATGCTCCTGATAGCAAGCGTGTGGCATATGTAGGCACAGATAATTATTATGCTGGATTTCTCGCAGGTCAGGCGCTTCTTAAAGATACAATTGACGAAGTAAAGATTGGGATTATTACGGGAAGGTTTGATTCGGCGAATCAAAAGCTTCGCGTAGAAGGGTTTAAAGATGCTATTAAGAATAGCGATCGCGTCGATGTTGTTGCGATCGATGCCTCACAAATTACGCGAATACAAGCAGCGGAGAAAACGTACGAAATGATAAAAGCACATCCTGAAATCAATGCTTTTTATGGGACGAGCGCTCTTGATGCGATTGGTATCGTGCAGGTTCTTGAAAGCATCGGGATGACCGACCAGGTTTATGTTATTGGTTTTGATGTGCTTCCTGAGACGATACAGCTACTTAAAGATGGAAAGTTAGAAGCAACAGTTGAACAAAAGCCATATGAGATGGGATATAACGCGGTGGAATTAATGATACAAATTATCGAAGGAAAGGATGTTTCAACGTATCATCATACGAAGACAGAAGTATTGAGAAAAAAAGATTTAAAGCAACTAGAAAGAACGACGCCGGGAGGGATTAAACTACCATGAAAATCCAGGGCAAATTTATTCTCTTTTTTACCATGCTCGTCATTTTAATGAATGGTGTCGCTTTCTATTTGTTTCATAGCAGTCAACGGACAATTGATGATTACCATACGAGCTTTGAACGCTTTATCGTGCTGAACCAGATATCACAGCAAACAAATAAAGTGTATGAGGCGATGAATACCTTTCTAACAGAACGGACACAGAAAGAATTAGAAGCATACGCCATGGAGCGAAAGATTCTCTCTGAAGAAAAAGATGAGCTTCTTAACTCGGTAAAAAATGAAGCGAACGATCAAACCGTCACGAATTATGAAAATATGATCGAAAGCTTCCTGCTAGAATGTGATATTACAGTACAAGCTTTTCAGCGACAGGATATTAATCAATATTCAGGTCATTTAAATGAAGCTGCCCAAATCTCAGCATTTATCCAAGAAACAACGTTAACATTAATTAATTCTGAGCTAACGGATTATCGCATGTTTTACAACCAGATGGAGGAAAAGAGTACGTATTTGCAGTGGATGGGCATATCATTATTCGTTTCGATGATTTTATTTAGTTTGTTGATGGCATTTTGGTTCTCGAGAGGTATCACAAGGCCCATACACGAGCTTGCAGCAGCAGCTAAGAAGCTATCAAAAGGGGACTTTACTGCGAATAGAGTAGTTGTGAGATCTAGAAATGAGCTACAGCTACTAGCGGATACTTTTTATCGCATGCAGGAGAACATCCGAGGATTAATTAAAGAGATAAAACAGAAATCAGAGTTAGATCAGCTGTTGAAAGAAATGGAGCTCAAAAGTCTTCAAAGTCAGATCAACCCACATTTTCTTTTTAATACGTTAAATACGATTTCGAGACGTGCCTATATCGAAGGCGCGGATCAAACGAGTGAGCTCATTGAATCTGTGGCCGCTCTTCTTCGTTACAATCTAGGAAATTTAGCGAAAGATGTCACATTAAAAGAAGAACTGAATATTGTTCGAGAATATTTCTTTATCCAGCAGTCACGATTTGGTGAAAGGGTTACGTTTAACATAGTGGCAGACGAAGAGATTCTTGATTGCATGATTCCTGTCTTAACGCTTCAGCCGATCGTGGAAAATGCGTTTATACATGGAGTGGAGTCGTATGAAGAAGGGGGAGAAATCGTCATTCGGGTCTATTCTGATCAAAATGATGTTGTTGTGGAGGTGGCAGATAATGGTGTTGGAATTGAAAAAGCAAGACTAACACAGCTTCTCTTCAATGACCGACGATCGATTTCTGAGAAGAGACAAGGACATTCGACGGGGCTTGGCATGCAAAATGTGAAAAAAAGAATTGAATTATACTATCAGGAAACAGGCACGATGACGGTGGAATCCACAAAAGGTTCAGGTACGACCGTTCGTCTGAATTTACCTTATACGAAGATGAGAGGAGATGAACAGCTTGCTTAGGATTATGGTTGTAGATGACGAGCAGTTAGAGCGTGAAGCGGTCGAATTGATGATTAAAAGAGAATATGGAGATCACGTCACCATTCAGAAAGCGAAAAATGGACGAGAAGCCATTGAATTAGCCGAAAAGTTTCAGCCCGAGATTGTCTTTATGGATATTAAAATGCCAGGTATCGATGGGGTAGAAGCAGTGAAAACGATAAAGAGAAATCAACCCGAAATAAAATTTATCATGCTATCCGCGTTCGATACGTTTGACTATGCCCGCGAAGTGATGAAGCAGGGAGTGAAAGAGTATTTACTAAAGCCAGGGGGAAAGCAAGAGATCTTCTCCGCCATTACGCGTATCTCAGCCGAAATTGAAAATGAACGAGTAGAAGCCGAGAAGCAAGATCATGTACAAGCACAGCTTACAAAAGCTGTTCATCTTCTAGAAGGAGAGTGGATGAACGCGATCCTAATGGATCATGTCACTGAGTTTAGTCCTTCAGAGTGGAGTGAGCTGTTAGGCTTTCAGACGACAGTTGGGTATGCGGTTATCTTTAAATTTCCTGAGGAAAGAAAAGCGATCGTCAATGAAATGGTTCAGTGGGTAAAAGGAAAAATGAAATCCAACATGCCTGGTGAGGCGATGATTGGAGTGAGGGATGATAGGTATTTACCCTGTTTTCTTTTTAGTGAAGATCTTCTGGAGAAGGATAAACGATTAAAAGCGAAGTTACAGCCTACGTTAAGACAACTTCTTCATGAATTTTATCAGGATTTCCAAGAGGTCGTATGTATCGGCGTTGGGAGACCTTATCAGGAAGCGGATCAATTTGTTGAATCTTATCGCGAAGCACTTCATGCGGTAAATACACTAGACTTTCAACGAGAGGTCACATATGCCTTTTATCAAGAAAGTAAGACTCCTAACGTACCGCGCCAGAGCGGAACTCAGGAGCAGGAGTCTATCGTGATCAACGCCATTAACAATGGTGATTTCACAAAAGCGATGCAAGAACTTGAAGTGTATCTTGGTATGATTTCAGGTGAACAGCCTGCTATATTTGTTCAAAAGGTGAACGAGCTCTTTCTTGTTGCAGAACGAATTTTACAAAATAACGGAATTTTCTTAACCTCCTACAAGTACATTCAAGCGGAAAGCGAGAATGAGGCGAGAAATCTAGCCAGAGCAAAGCTTCGGAAATTGAATGAGAGTGTGCAAACATGGCGTTCTCTTCATGGAGGAGATCGTCTTGAACAGGTGAAGCAATATATTCACACACATTTTCATGAGCAGCTAACACTTGAAGAAGCAGCTGATCATGTTGATCTTAGTCCTTATTATGTAAGCAAATTATTTAAAGACAAAAGTGGTATGACGTTTATTGATTATGTTACAGAAGTTAGAATTACAGCAGCGAAAAGAGAAATGCTTGATCCTTCAAAGAGCCTGAAAGAAATTTGTTTCAATGTTGGTTATAAGGACCCTAATTATTTTAGTCGAGTGTTTAAACGAAAAGCAGGTTTTTCACCATCTCAGTACCGTGAACAATTGCACGTATGACAAAAAAGAAACCGACTAGCGGTTTTTTTTGCTATTGGAAAGGTAGATCCTTCAAAATGCCTTTCTTTATATACTTCTGCATGGAGTGAAGTTCTTTCATGACTCTAGCGTTTTCTCTATCACTCTTCCACCAGTTGTCTCCCTGTCCAGATTCTCTGTCATCGGGGCAGAGAGTATAGGAGATCCAGTCCGGCATATAGGTGGTGAGAGTTAAGTGACACCTTTTCATGTGATAGGGGGAGCTCACAATCAGAAGTTTATTGATGTGATTCAGACCAAATGACCGTTGAAGTACCATAAGTGAAGCAATGACGTTTTCGGTCGTATTAGCTGCTTCGAGTTCGAGAAGAATATCTTCCTCGGGTACGCCAAAGTTAAGTAAGTGGTTTTTCATCCAAATGGCTTCTGACTCTTCTTCTTTACCCCATCTTGCTGCAGATCCGGAAACTAAAATTTTTGGAGCGCGCTTGTTATGATATAGTCTGGCTGCTTTTTGAACGCGATGAATCGTTTTTGCACCAAAAACGAGAATGCACTCTCCATCTTTTCCATCATCTACAATGCTATCGAACATGAATGAAGTAATTTGTTGAATTGAGAGATTGTCCAGATTAACTTCAGAAAACATCATTTCTCTTTCACCTCGTTAGGACATTTCTTAGTAACTCTCTTCTCCTTTTAATCAAGAGATCCTTTCTTTCGTAGTTCTATACTAGCTTATGAGCATGACCACAAAAAAGTGAAGATAACAACAAAAATATGAAGGCGCTTACATAAATTGAGAGCCATTCAATTTGATAAAGTAAATGTAATAAAAGAAACGGGGGATTGATTGTATGAAGGGAACGTTGAAAAAATTTACGGGATGGATTCTCGTCCTTGTCCTCGCTCTTGTACCACTTTCTGCTTGTTCAAACTCTGGGGAAACGAATAGCAGTAGTGAAGGAAGCGCTAGTAAAGAAGAAACGCTTGATATTTTTAGCTGGTGGACAGGTGCTGGTGAAGAGGATGGATTGAATGCGCTAATTGACTTATTTAAAGAAGAATACCCTGATATTGAAGTAGAAAACGCAGCAGTTGCGGGCGGAGCAGGAACGAACGCGAAAGCCGTACTTGCAAGTCGCATGCAGGGTGATGATCCACCAGCAACCTTCCAGGTTCATGGTGGTTCTGAATTGAACGATGGATGGGTTGTGGCTGATAAGATGGAAACGCTTAACGATCTGTATGAATCCGAAGGTTGGGGAGATAAGTTTCCTGAAGATTTAATTGATCTTGTTAGTAAAGATGGAGATATCTATTCGGTTCCTGTGAATATTCATCGTGGAAATGTTCTATGGTATAACACGAGCGTTTTTGAAGAGAACGGTGTCGAGCCGCCAGCCACGTTTGATGAATTTTTCGCTGCTGCTGACCAATTACAGGAAGCTGGTGTTACGCCGCTTGCTCTTGGAGACAAAGAGCCCTGGACAGCAACTCATTTGTTTGAGACTGCGCTCTTAGGAACGCTTGGAGCAGATGATTACAAAAAGCTTTTCACTGGAGAAATGTCGTTTAGTGATCCGAAAGTAAAGGAAGCAGCTGAGAACTTTAAGAAGATGCTCAGCTATGTGAATGAAGACCATAGCTCACGAAATTGGCAGGATGCTTCCCAGCTTGTTGCAGATGGAGAAGCGGCGATGAACGTTATGGGAGACTGGGCAAAGGGTTATTTTGTGAACGACCTTAATTTAAAGGTGAAAGAAGACTTTGGTTGGGTGGCAACACCTGGAACAGACAGTATGTTTATGGTCATTACAGATACATTTGGTCTCCCAAAGGGAGTTTCAAATCCTGAAGACGTTAAGAAATTCTTATCTGTTCTTGGTTCAGTTGAAGGACAGGATGCGTTCAACCCATTAAAAGGCTCTATTCCAGCTCGAGTTGATGCCGATCTCTCGAACTATGATGAGTATGGGAAAGAAACAATTGAAGACTTTAAAAATGCTAGTCTTGCTCCAAGTCTTGCCCACGGATCGGCTGCACCTGAAGGCTTTGTCACAAAAGTGAACCAGGCGATTAATATCTTTGTCACACAGCAGGATGCGGATCAATTTATTAGTTCGCTAGAAGATGCTTCAGGCGATCTTAAGTAAAAGAGGACGGGGGAGAAGGATTGCTCTTCTCCCTTTTTCTATCGTAAGGGGGATGAGGATGAAAACTGAAACAATGATAAACCAATCTGTTAAAGCCGTAACAACTCGAAAAAGACGTTCACTTACGAAAGATCACATAATCGCCATTGCTTTCCTTATTCCATCCATCCTATTAGTAGGTGTTTTTGTTTATGGTTTTATCGGATGGACTGGCTATGTCTCTTTGAGTAATTGGAATTCACTTGTACCAGACTTTTCATTTGTTGGGTTGAAAAATTACATCTACTTGTTTAGTGATTTTCGTTTTCAAGCTGACTTACGAAATACACTGTTTTTTACGATTCTCTTCATTCTAGTCGTGATTGTGGTAGGGCAGTTTCTCGCCATTCTTCTTGATCAAAAAATTCAGCAGGAGTCACTCTTTCGAAATATCTTTTTCTTTCCGATGGCGCTTTCGTTTGTTGTAACGGGTGTAGTTTGGCAATGGCTATTAAACCCTTCGACAGGTGTTAACCTATTTCTTGAAAAGATTGGTCTTGATTCAAAATGGTACACGGATACGACCATTTTTCCTGCAATTGGATGGGGAAAGATTGAATTCGGGATTCCGATAGCGATGATTGCTGTTGTGATTGCTGCAGTATGGCAAATGACGGGCTTCTCTGTTGCCATGTATCTTGCCGGTTTACGTGGGGTGCCTGAAGAAGTGCGAGAAGCAGCGAGAATGGATGGAGCAAATGAATTCCAAGTATATTGGAAAATCATAATGCCGATTCTTCGCCCAATTACGGTTAGTGTCATAATTATTATGGCTCATATTTCACTTAAAATTTTCGATTTGATTTACGCGATGACAGGTCCTGGCGCGAACTTTGTAACCGATGTTCCGGGTGTATATATGTACGAAACGACTTTCCGTGGAAATTACTACGCAAACGGAGCAGCTATTGCTGTGGTCATGCTTCTCGCTGTTGCTATCTTTATCGTTCCATATCTGTGGTCGAGTCGAAAGGGGGAAGCTTGATGGCGATTAGAACGATCACCCGTCCGCTTCTTTATGCTCTCCTTATTGCTTTATCATGCTTTTATTTAATGCCAGTTTACGTCATGATCATAACGAGCCTGAAGCCTCTTGAAGAAGTGACCTTAAGTCAAATGTGGCAGTTACCTTCAACTTTTGATTTTAGTAGTTATTCAGTAGCGTTTACGAAGCTTGCTCCAAACTTATTAAATAGTTTCTATCTTGTTATCCCAGCAACATTGCTATCAGCGTTATTAGGATCACTTAACGGTTACGTACTTTCAAAGTGGAAGTTTAAAGGCGCAAATACGCTATTTACGGTTATTTTGTTCGGAATGTTTATACCCTATCAAAGTATCCTTATCCCGCTCATTCAGTTTCTTAGAAAAATCGGATTATATAATTCTATTGCAGGGCTTATTTTTGTTCACGTTGTGTATGGGATTCCGATTACGACACTTATGTTTCGCAATTTCTATGCCAGCATTCCTGATTCGATGATTGAATCTGCCAAAATAGATGGGGCAGGGTTTATCGGAATTTACCGTTTCATCATGATGCCTTTATCAATTACAGGGTTTGTTGTTGTCGCAATCTGGCAGTTTACGAACATCTGGAATGAATTTTTATTTGCTGTCACGATCACAACATCTGATCAACAACCTGTTATGGTTGCTCTTCAGAATTTATCCGGCAGCCAAATCGTTCAATGGAATGTACAAATGGCAGGTGCACTCCTTGCTGCACTACCAACTCTACTCGTTTATATTTTCTTAGGTAAGTTTTTTGTAAAAGGATTACTTGCGGGATCAGTAAAAGGGTGAAATCGACTTTTGATAAGAGCAGCTTATGCTGTTCTTTTTTTTACTCATTTACGTTCTGTGATGACCTTTCACATGGATGATTCAAAAATCGAGAAAACAACATCTTGAGATAACATTGCTATTTTTATTTGAATGAGTGTCTTAAATAGAGAGATTTCGCTACTTTATCTTGAGATTTGTTAGAATAGTGAGAAAAATGGTAAAATTAATAAGTGTTCTTATAATAGTGGAGGGGGAGTGCTGATGTTTCATTCGTATAAAGTAGATGGTTACTTTGATGAAATGCTTGAAGAAGGCAAGAAACCAAGGGGACATTGCAAACCGTTCCATGAGAAATTAAACGAGGTAGCTCCGGAAGAATTACAGTCGAGGTATGAACTAGCGCAAAGCGATTTTCTTCGCCAGGGCATTACGTTTACCGTTTATAGTGATAATGAGGGTACAGAACGGACAATGCCATTTGATTTTGTTCCCAAAATAATTCCACCAGACGAATGGCAACATCTTGAGCGAGGACTTATGCAGCGATTTGATGCGCTCAATGCTTTTCTTGATGACGTCTATCATGAACAAAATATTCTTAAAGACGGCATAATTCCACGGGATCTGGTCGTCAATTGCCAGCATTTTTTCGAACAAGTGGCAGGGATTGATCTTCCGAGAAGGCAGCATATTTTTATGGCAGGAATTGATTTAATTCGGGATGATAATGGGGAGTATCGCGTTCTAGAAGATAATCTTCGTAATCCCTCTGGCCTCTCTTATGTTTTTCAAAACCGTTATGTAATGAGAAAAGTTTACCCTGAATTTTTCAATCAATATTCTGTTCAATCTCTTGAACAGCAATTTTCATATCTACACTCAGCAATGGCCTCGCTTGCTCCTGATGATAGCACATCACCGACGATTGTATTATTAACACCTGGTGTTCATAATTCAGCATACTACGACCACTCTTTTATTGCTCAGCGAACAGGAATTGAACTCGTAGAAGGCAGAGACCTTGTGGTGAGGGAGCGACAGGTGTTTATGAAAACTGCTCGTGGATTGAAGAAGGTAGATGTGATCTATCGTAGAATAGACGACGAGTTTCTTGACCCACTGGAATTTCGTGAAGATTCGCTTCTTGGGGTTCCAGGGCTCATTGATGTGTATCGAGCGGGAAATGTTTCGATTCTAAATGGTATTGGTAATGGAGTTGCCGATGATAAAGCGATCTATCATTTTGTTCCTGATATGATTCGCTATTATTTAAAGGAAGAACCACTAGTGAAAAACGTCGATACATATCTTCTGAGATATGACGATCAGTTGGAATATGTTCTTGATCATTTGTCAGAGTTAGTCGTCAAACACACGAACGCTTCAGGCGGCTATAACATGCTTATCGGTCCTCATGCTACGGAAGAGGAGATTGAAGCCTATCGAGCGCAAATTTTAAAGAATCCATCTGAATTTATTGCTCAACCGACAATTAAATTATCTCGCCTCCCAGCATTTAAAGAAGACCGCTTTGCTGCATGTCACGTTGATCTTCGCGTGTTTATATTTGGTGGAGAGAAGACTCACGTATTTCCTGGTGGTTTAACACGTGTCGCTCTCAAGGAAGGTTCTCTTGTTGTCAATTCTTCACAGGGCGGCGGAGCGAAAGATACGTGGGTACTAGAAGAGAATCCAATTGTAACGGGGGGAGAGTGACAACCATGCTAAGCAGAGTAGCTGATTCGCTTTACTGGTTAACCCGAAATGTCGAACGAGCAGAGAATAACGCGCGATTGATCGCGGTTAAGTTAACGAGTCGTCTTGAGAATGCTAATCCAATCGAAGAGACGAATCAGAATTGGTATGAACTGATTGAAATAAGCGGGTTTCAAGAGGTTTTTGATGAAGAACATGATCGACCGATGGATCGAAATGTGATGGAGTTCCTACTGTTTTCATCAAAGAATCCTAATTCAGTACTCAATACAATAACTATTGCTAGGGAAAATGCACGCGCCGTTCGAGAAATTATTCCCAATGAACTATGGGAAAGTATTAATTCTTTTTATTTGAAATTAAAGCAACAAAGCCACACGCCATGGACGATGGAAGAAGTTAGCGATATTTGTGAATTTGTTAAGAAGGAATCTCTTTTATTTCAGGGGATTGTTGAAGCAACAATGCCGCGAGGAGATGCTTACCTTTTCATGGAAATGGGTAAACATCTGGAAAGAGCTGAGAAGGCAGCTCGCATATTGGATGTTTATTATCACAAAAATTTAGAGAGCTACCAGAACACAGAAATTGTGGAGTATCATCACTGGTGGTCAGTTCTTCAGTCAGTGAGTGGACATGAAGCTTACATTAAAACGTATCGACCGTTGATTAAAAGTCGCAATGTCGCTGAGTTTTTCATTTTAAATGCTGAGTTTCCGAGGTCAATGATGTACTGTATTCAAAAAGTGCGAAATGCATTTGTCGCGCTTGAAGATGGTCATGTCGAACATTATTCAGAATCACTTGCACAAGAGCTCGAGCACCTTGCCAATGATCTTTATGATTTCTCAATCGAAGAAATTTTGAACCAAGGAGCTCATGCGTTTCTTCAGAGTTTTCAACACAGATGTATGACGATCGGCATGCACATTACGAAAACCTACTACATGGGGGAAGTTGTGATACCATGAAATATGAAGTTACCCAAACGAACACTTATCACTATGAGCTGCCAGTAAGGCAGAGTATTAATCAGTTCAGATTGCGACCACTTCATGATGTGCAACAAACGCTTCATGACTATCGCGTTCGCATCCAACCTGAAAGCAAGACTTACGGGCATACGGACTATTGGGGCAACTATGTTGAAACGTTCTATCTATGGGGCGAACATGAGGACCTTGAAATTGAAACCATTTCAACGATTGAAATTCATCCACTCGCGCTGGATGTTACTTTACCACTTACGGATAATCAGCTAGCTGAACTTCATTCAGAATCTTTTAAGCAAGCTCATGCCGAATATATGATCGAAACGGATTATACGACAATCTCCAAGCATGTGATGGAAGAAGAAACACGAGAGCTCTGGGCAAATGCTAGAGATGAACTTGACTTTGCAGTGAAGCTTAATGAACATATTTATAACACGATGGAGTACGTGTCAGGAGCCACAAATGTTGAAACGACCGCAGAAAAAATTCTCACTCATCGTACAGGCGTTTGTCAGGATTATACTCATCTAATGCTTGCGCTCTGTAGGCATCGAGGAATTCCAGCTCGCTATGTTAGTGGATATATTTATATTGGAGAGAATTCCGCTTACCGTGGGGACGCGGCAACTCATGCGTGGCTTGAAGTAAAAGTCCCGGGCCTAGCCTGGATTGGCCTTGATCCAACGAATAATGCCGTAGCTCGCGAACAGCACATTCGGATTGCAGTAGGCCGAGACTATCGTGATATTTCTCCTCTAAAAGGGGTATATATCGGCGGAGCTCACACGCTTAACGTTAGTGTAGGTGTAAAGAATTTAGAAGAACGGGTCAGCGGGTAAGAAGCTGCCCGTTTTTTAAATTGGAAATCCTTCCATCACTAAAACCGCTTGAAAGCATGGAAATAGTAGTAGCATTCATGTAAGGTTTTGTTTGTTAAACATATTTTTCTTAAGCGATAATCTTACCGCTAATTAAACAGAAAAGAGGCGAAAATGGTTGATTATTTCACCTCCGCTTGCTCAATCAATCGTAGAAGAAACAGAAAGTATCATTAGTCGCAATATTAATTTTATGGATAGTGAAGGTAAAATTATTGCTAGTACTGATCCAAATCGTATCGGTCACTTCCATGAAGGAGCCTATAATGTTCTGCAACGGCAACAAAGTTTAGTGATCGAAGAGGATGATGAGTTAGAAGGAACGAGAAAAGGCATAAACCTCCCCGTTTTTTTGCATGACCAGATTATTGGTGTGATCGGTATTACCGGAGCCCCTGAAGAAATCAAACAGATGGGCGAGGTAATCCAAAAAATGACTGAAATTCTTGTGAAGGAAGCTTACTTTGATGAACAGCTCGAACTAGAAGATCGAGCGAAAGAAGCGTTTATTGATGAATGGATCGATGGAAAGTGGGAAAATGATAAATTATTTGCATCAAGAGGATGGATTCTTGGCATCAATGTCCATATCCCGAGAGTCGCTGTCATTCTTGATATGATCGGGATGAATGATCTTATTTATAATAAATTATCAAGCTACCAAGCTGATGTTAAAGGAGAACTTGAAATTCAGCGTTTTCGTCGAGATATTCTTCAAGAGATTCAATCGAGGTTTCCACCTAATAGTCAGCATGTGATCATACCAACAGGCAGTACACGTTATATCCTTTTATTATCCGTTAATGATCAAGTGGCCGAGGTGAATCGTAAAGGAAAGATTCAATTTCGACTGGAACAAATCCAGCAAGCTATCGAATCTTCTTACCCCTTCACAATGGCTGCAGGTATTGGAAGGATGTATACAACGCCACGAGAAATATCAAGGTCTGTACAAGAAGCAGAGAAAGCCTTGCTTCATTCCAGAAAGCAGAGTAATTTGTTTTTCTATGATCAACTTGGCATTGAATCTTTTGTGTATGATCTCCCCCCAGAAGTGAGATTAGATTTTGTTGAGCGGGTTCTCCCTTTAGAACAATTAGAGAAAAAACATCAAATGATTGAAACGCTTGAAGCTTTCTATAAAGCAAATGGGTCTATTCAAAAAGCATCGAGTGATTTATATATTCATAAGAACACTCTTCAGTACCGCTTAAAGAAAATTAGTGAATTTACTGGATATGATCCTAGAAATTATGAGGATGCTGTTCTTCTGCAAGTAGCTCTTGCTTTTTATAAATCCAACCCTACGTAAAAGACACTTTGAAAAAAAAGTGTCTTTTATTATGTGTACTAAAAATATATGTGTAAAAGACATTTTTTTAGTTATCTGTAACATAGAATGCTTTTGGGAGATTTAATAAACTACTAGTAGAACATATTTCGGGAGGCATAACAGATGAGAACATCAATTCAGGAGAGCATATACAACAAGTTAGAGCGACTATACGGAAAACAAAGAGCGCTTTCTGTGACATCTAAAGTAATGGAACTAATTAAATCATATAAGCGGAAGGAAATAGAGCCTGATAAAAAATGGGTAGATGAAAAAGATATTATGATGATCACTTATGGTGATTCTATTAAAGAAGAGGGGGAAGTTCCTCTTAGAACGCTGCGAGAATTTTTATCTGATCACCTTACTAATGAAATCAATGCGGTGCATATTCTTCCTTTCTATCCATATACGAGTGATGACGGATTTTCAGTAATGGATTATAAAACAATAAATGAAGAGCTTGGTAATTGGGACGATATTCAAGCGCTTTCTAATCAAACGGATCTAATGTTTGACGCTGTTATAAATCATATTTCAAGTGAAAGTAATTGGTTTAAAGAATATTTGAAAGGAAACGAGGCTTATCAGGATTACTTTATTGAAGCTGATCCTGAAGCGGATTATAGCAAAGTGACGCGTCCTCGCGCACTTCCTCTTTTAACAAAAGTGGAAACGAACAATGGAGAGAAGCACATTTGGACGACGTTTAGTGAAGATCAAATTGATTTAAATTACGAAAGTGATCGTGTGCTCCTTGAAGTCCTTGATATTCTTCTCACTTATGTTCAGAAAGGAGCACGCTTTTTAAGGTTAGATGCGATTGGCTTTATGTGGAAAAAACTAGGTACCACATCGATTCACCTGGAGGAAACTCATTTGCTAGTGCAGGTTATGAGAGAAGTACTTGAAGAAGCAGCACCGGGAACGATCGTAATTACAGAAACCAACGTTCCCCATAAAGATAACATTAGTTATTTTGGGGACGGTTCAAACGAAGCCCATCTTGTTTATCAATTCCCTTTACCTCCATTGACGCTCCATTCCTTTCAAACTGGCGATGCATCGGAGTTAACGAAATGGGCCAAATCACTTGAAGCTACTACGGAAACAACTACTTATTTTAACTTTCTAGCTTCTCATGATGGAGTAGGTGTTCGACCTGTAGAAGGTATCCTATCAGCATCTGAAGTGCAGAGAATGGCGGATAAAGTTCAAGAAAATGGTGGTTACGTCTCTTATAAAAATAATGGTGATGGAACAAAGAGTCCATATGAATTGAACATTAATTATTTAGATGCGATTTCAAATAATGGAGAATCGAATGAGAAAAAGGCAAAGCGGTTTATTGCAGCTCAATCAGTACTGCTTTCATTAATGGGCGTCCCTGGCATCTACGTTCATAGTTTACTAGGCTCTCAAAATGATCAAAGTGGCGTCGATGAAACAGGACGATACCGCTCGATTAATCGAGAGAAGCTAACACGATCAACGCTTGAAGATGAACTTCAAAAGGAAGGAAGCTTACGGAATCTAGTTTTCAATGATCTAAAAAAACTGATCAGAACGCGCAAATCTAATAAAGCTTTTCATCCCAATGCTTCTCAAGAAGTGTTGGAAATGGATCAGCGCATTTTCTCTGTAGTTCGTACGAATGAACAGACGGGAGACAGAGTTGTAGCGATTACAAATGTTTCAGATGACACCGTTACGCTCAAACGAGAAATACTTGATCGTTATTTTGATGGTACTGCTTTCGATCTCATTTCCGAGTGTGAAGTTTCTTCGGAGATAACAGTATCTCCTTATGAAGTTCTTTGGGTATGTACAACATCGGAGGTGAGTGAATGAGAATCTTGATAGCTACTGATTCTTTTAAAGGATCTATGAGTAGTCTTAATGCCGCCCACGCCATTGAACGTGGGATAAAGGAAGTTATTCCTGATGCAGAAACGATTCTCATACCAATGGCAGATGGTGGTGAAGGAACGGTAGATGCATTAGCTACTATTCTTAATGGGCAAGAGATCGTCGTTGAAGGTATCAGCGACCCTCTTGGTCGGCCAATCAGGGCGACATACAGTTGGGTAGAATCAACATCTACTGCGATTATTGAAACTGCATCAGCTTCAGGTCTCCCTCTTCTTAAAGAAAATGAACTCGATCCGCATCAAACCTCCACTCATGGGACAGGGCAGTTAATTAAGCATGCTCTTAATAAGAAGGCGCGAAAAATCATACTTGGTTTAGGTGGTAGCGCAACTGTTGATGCAGGAACTGGTTGTTTTGAAGCGCTCGGGGTTCAGTTTCTCGATCAGAAAGGTGAAAGAATAAAGGCAAATGGAGCATCTCTTGCTCATATTTCTTCTATCGACCTTACAGCATTAGATTCTCGTCTGAAAAACGTAGAAGTTGTAGTGGCGTCTGATGTAACAAATCCTTTACTTGGTAAGGAAGGCGCTATTACTGTGTTCGGTCCACAAAAGGGAGTTAACGATATTAATAGATTTGAAGCTGGAATGAAAAACTATGCGAATAGAGTAAGTGAAAAAATTGGCATGAACCTGGAGAACAGTGATGGAAGCGGAGCAGCTGGCGGGTTTGGTTTTAGCCTATTAGCCTACTTAGATCCAATTTTTATGAGCGGCTTCTCTTTACTTGCTGAGCATAGCTGTTTAAAAGAACAAATGAAGTCGAGTCACTTAGTGATTACGGGAGAAGGAAAGCTAGATGCCCAAACGTTATATGGTAAAGTGCCTTCGGGTATTTCTCGGCTAGCTAAATCTGTTAATGTTCCTGCGATCGCTTTCGCTGGTACTTCTACGATTCTAGAAGATAGGGAGATGGGCATTATGACCGTTTTACCTATTATTGATGAGCCAATGGAATTGAAAGAAGCCATGACTCGAGGACCAGAGTTATTGTACCGTGCAAGCAAGCGCTTTATGACGCTTTATCAATGGATTAATAAGGGGAAGGGAGAATAGAAGATGAGCCAATTCACAATGCTAGATTACGTGGTTCTTGTTGTTTATATTCTTGGGATTGCTTGGTTTGGAGCGCGTTTCGGAAAGAATCAAAACACGACAAAGGATTATTTTCTTGGCGGAAGAAGCATTCCATGGTGGGCAATCGGGCTTTCAGTTATGGCAACACAAGCGAGTGCGATCACATTTATAGGTGCACCTGGTTGGGGATATGAAGGTGGACTAGAGCGCATTAACACGTTTATTAATGTGCCGCTTGCAATGGCTTTTCTTATCGCTACAATTGTCCCTTTTTTCTATCGAGCAGAAGTTTATACGGCTTATGAGTATTTAGAGAGACGCTTCGGAGCGGGAACACGAACTTTATCCGCTGGCCTCTTCTTAGTGGCTCGTGGACTTGCGACAGGTGTCGTTCTTTATGCCCCTGCATTAGTACTATCGGTCGTAACAGGATGGGATATTAAGCTAACGATTATTTTAATGGCTGTGATAGCGGTATCATATACGGTACTTGGTGGGATCAGTGCTGTTATCTGGACTGACGTGATCCAAATGTTCGTATTATGGTTAGGTGCTGCTATTAGTATCGTTGTTATTTTAGTGAAAGTTCCGGGCGGAATGAGTAGTATTCTTGCCAGCGCTTCAGACGCAGGTATGCTTCAATCGCTCAATTTCTCCTTTGACCTTTCTATTGAATATAGCGTATGGGCAGGTGTGATTGGCGGTTTCTTCCTTCATGCTGCTTACTTTGGAACAGACCAAAGTCAAATCCAGCGTGTTTTAACAAGTAAGTCAATACGCGAAAGTAAACTTTCACTCGTTCTAAGCGGAGTTCTTCTAATCCCGCAAATGCTGCTTTTCCTTTTTATCGGTATTCTTTTGTTTGTATTCTACCAAACATTTGGTGACCCGAATGTTGATAACTTAAATGAACTATTTCCACTATTCGTTGTGAACCAATTACCAGCGGGAATTTCGGGTCTTATTATTGCAGGTGTGTTTGCAGCCGCTATGTCTAGCCTGGACTCTGCTCTTAACTCATTGTCCGCCGTGTCGATTCGAGATTTCTATGGTCAATTCGTTAAAAAGAATGCATCGGATCAGCATTATTTAAAAGCATCGCGATGGGCTACAATTTTTTGGGGAATTTACGCCACAATCTTCGCTTTCTTTGCAGCTAATCTTGGTCCGGTTATTGAAGCTGTAAATAAGATAGGCTCCTATTTCTATGGTGCGCTTTTGGGTGTGTTTATCCTCGCCATTTTTACAAAGCGAACAAACGGCGTAGGTGCAGTGACTGGTATTATAGCGGGGATGCTTTCTGTTTGGGGCGTTACTCAGTTTGCTGAAGTATCATGGTTATACAATAATTTCGTAGGGGCGATTGTTTCAGTAGGGGTTGGATATGTTGTTAGCTTTATTGGAGCAAAACCTAAAGCTGAGAAACTAGCAGGGCTTACGCTGTTTGATTTAGATGACGATATACAAGAAGTGTTAAAAGCACGTTCTGAAGCAGCGTCGTCTCTAAGTGATGAAGAAATTGAAGAAGAACGTCGTACGTCAAGATGGCCGATTTATTTAGTTGGGTATTTCGTTGTCGTTATGATTGTGCTCTATCTCATAGGCCTGATCTAAAGGAGGTTATAAAAGATGACTTATTATATTGAACCAACAATTGATCGGCAGAAAGCTTTGAAAGCGATGAAACAATATACCTCTAGTCTGCTGCTGCGCATCGTTGAAAATAAAAAAAGGATTGAATCGAGTGAACTCGTTTACCTCCCTTTTTGGATGTATGAGTATCATCTGAAAACAACCTCGTTGAAAGAAGGAATTAATGGAAGAATTGCGATCGAGTCAATCACTGAACAAGCAGCTATTCTTCCAGTGGACTACCCTCTTAAAGAAGGAGAGGCCCCTGGGGAAATGTTTGGCCATAGTTCTCCTGATCCAGATAAAGCAAAACATGCGTTATATTGGGAAGCGTTTGGAAAAGAAAAAAAGAAAAAACAGATCAACATTTCTTTGGAGGAACCATCCAAACTGTATTTGCCTTATTGGGTAGGCTATATCAAAGGAAATAGAAGAGAAGTTTATATGGTGGATGGCGTAACTGGAAAAGTTGATTTACCAATGAAAGACTCTTTTCTCCATCATTTAAAAAATCAATTGAAGCACAGCTCGATATGAGCTGTGTTTTTTTGATTATACTTAAATGTGATAATCAACACTAGAAACCTTCTTAGCTTCCAAAAAAAGAGCATGTGAATATTTAATAGATTATTAAATGTTTTTTAGAAAATACTGTCTAAAGCTTCAATAAGTAGGGAAAGAAATAATTAGTAATATTGAAAATTATGATAAAGGGTGATGTCATTTGTCGGATTCCATCCATGTAACGATTAATGGTAAAAGTGAACAAATTCCTAGTGAGAAAAGTGTACTTGAAGCACTTAATGATCATAATCTAGACTTGCCGAGCGTATGCTATCATCCAAGTCTTGGAGCCATCGAAACTTGTGACACATGTATGGTGGAAGTAAATGGAGAAGTTGTAAGAGGTTGTTCAACGACTCTCTCAAATGGAGATAGTATTAACACAACAGCTTCTCACGTAAAGGAAGCTCAGAATATTGCAATGGATCGTATTCTTCATAATCACGAGCTTTATTGTACTGTCTGTGATTACAATAACGGCACGTGTGAAGTACATAATACGGTGAAACAAATGAAGATGAATCATCAGGCGATTCCTTTTGAACAAAAACCAGACCCTGTTGATAATTCAAATCCTTTCTATCGATACGATCCAGATCAGTGTATTCTTTGCGGACGCTGCGTCGAAGCTTGCCAGGATGTGCAGGTAACAGAGACGTTAACAATTGATTGGGAGAGAGAACGTCCGCGCGTCATCTGGGATAATGACGTTGATATTAATGAATCTTCTTGTGTTTCTTGTGGACATTGCTCAACCGTGTGTCCTTGTAATGCCATGATGGAGAAAGGCATGGAAGGTGAGGCTGGCTTTTTAACTGGTATTCAACAAGATACGCTTCGCCCTATGATCGAATTAACAAAAAACGTGGAGACTGGCTATAATTCTATTCTTGCAATATCTGATATGGAATCGTCCATGCGTGAAAATGAAATTAAAAAAACGAAAACCGTATGTACGTATTGCGGTGTAGGATGTAGTTTTGACGTTTGGACAAAAGGGAGAGATATCCTAAAAGTAGAGCCTCAGGTAGAAGCTCCAGCGAACGGGATTTCCACTTGTGTAAAAGGGAAATTTGGCTGGGATTACGTGAATAGTGAAGAACGCTTAACAAAACCGCTTATTCGCGAAGGCGATTCATTTAGAGAAGCAGAATGGGAAGAGGCACTTAAACTCATTAGCCGAAAGTTTTCTGAGGTGAAAGAAGACCATGGTGCAAATGCTCTTTCTTTTATTAGTTCTTCCAAGTGTACAAATGAAGAATCGTATTTAATGCAGAAGCTAGGAAGAAGTGTCATCGGAACAAATAACATTGATAACTGCTCTCGCTATTGCCAAACTCCAGCAACAGTAGGGTTATTCCGTACAGTAGGCCACGGTGGTGATGCTGGATCGATAAAAGATATCGAAATGTCTGAGCTTGTCATTGTTATTGGATCAAACACTTCGGAATCTCACCCTGTTTTATCGACAAGGGTAAAGCGTTCGAATAAATTGAACGGTCAAAAACTCATCGTTTCCGATTTGAGAAAACATGAAATGGCTGAACGCTCTGATTTATTTATTCGCCCTTCTTCAGGTACTGATCTTGTTTGGCTCTCTGCCGTAACGAAGTATATTATTGATCAGGGATGGGCTGACGAGGCTTTCTTGAAGGACCGTGTGAATGGTCTTGATGACTATATCGCTAGTCTTGAAAAGTACACTATGAGCTATGCATCTGAAGTAACAGGAATTGATGAGGCGGAATTAATCCAAATTGCTGAAATGATCCATGAAGCAAAGACAACTGTAGCACTTTGGGCAATGGGCGTCACACAACATAGTGGCGGGTCAGATACGAGTACTGCCATTTCAAATTTACTTCTTGTTACTGGAAACTATGGTAAACCAGGAGCAGGTGCCTATCCACTTCGAGGTCATAATAATGTCCAGGGTGCGAGTGACTTTGGAAGCATGCCTGATAAAATGCCCGGTTACGAAAATGTGACCGATCAAAAAGTGCGTGATAAGTATGAAAAAGCATGGGGTACGCCACTTCCTGAAGAAGTCGGCTTAAATAATCATGAAATGGTCGAACATATTCATGAAGGAAAATTAAAAGCGATGTATTTAAAAGGAGAAGACATGGGAATTGTCGACTCTAACATTAACCATGTTCACGCAGCATTTGAGAAACTAGACTTTTTCGTCGTGCAAGATCTTTTCCTTACGAAGACAGCTCAGTTTGCAGATGTCGTCCTTCCAGCAAGTCCAAGCCTTGAAAAAGAAGGAACGTTCACAAACACAGAACGCCGTTTTCAACGTCTCTATCAGGCACTAGAACCACTTGGAGATTCGAAACCCGACTGGAGAATTATTATGGAAATCGCAAATGAAATGGGAGCAGGTTGGGATTATGATAGCCCGAGTGACATTATGGCTGAGGCTGTTCAGCTTGCTGATATGTTTGCTGGGGTTTCTTATGAACGTCTTGAAGGATATAAGAGTCAGCAGTGGCCAGTTGCGGCAGATGGCACGGATTCACCACTACTCTTTACAGAAGAATTTCCGTTTCCGGATGGAAAAGCAAGACTATTTCCAGTCGAATGGACAAAACCACTCGAGTACGACGATCAGTACGATCTTCATGTCAATAATGGGCGTTTGCTAGAGCATTTTCATGAGGGTAATATGACGTATCGAAATGAAGGCATTAAATCGAAAACACCAAGCACGTTCGTTGAAGTTTCTCCTGAATTAGCAGAAGAAAGAGGGTTATCTGACGGAACGTTAGTTAGACTTGTGTCACCATATGGAGCTGTTAAGATTAAATGTCTTGTAACAGATCGTGTGCTAGGAAAAGAAGTATACATTCCGCTAAATGATCAAGATGATGCTGCGATTAACTTACTTACAAGTAGCAAGGCGGATAAAGATACAGACACGCCTGTTTATAAAGAAGTGAAAGCGAAGATGGAAATTTTGAAAGATAAAGGGACTTCACCACTACCAAAGATCAATCATCGCTATGGAAATCCACAGCCTCAAAAAGGGGTCATGGTTGAGCGGAAATGGGCAAGAAAAGATTATCTCTTCCCTGGAGATATGGTGAAAAAGGAGGGCATTAACTATGGCAAAAGCCATTAAGCAAATCAAGCGTATTGAAGTTTCTGAAGAAGAGAAGCGCGCAAGTGATCTTAGAGAGATTGAAGATGCTTTGATTGAAAATAAAGATGCCCTTCTTGAAACATTAAGCGTTGTAGGTGGGATGAAAGATCGAGGCATTTTAACGCTTTTAAACGGTCTTTTTGGAGAAGGTGACCGCGTTCTGAAGGTCATCGTCGATCTATTAAATGTTCCGGAAAATACAACGGCGTTAAAAAATCTGATGCTTCTCTTTGGAGCAGCAGGAAAGATTAACGTTCAGGATCTCGAGCCATTGCTTTTAAAGGTAAACTCAGGTATTGAGAATGTTGCTGAGCATTCTGATGACAACGAGAAGACTAGCTATCTGAGTCTTCTTCGGGCACTAAAAGACCCGGAAATTAATCGATCTTTAACCATTCTAATTACTTTTTTGAAAGGGATGGGGAAAGATATTGAGAACGAAGAGCAAATGACCGATAAATCACAGTCCTCTGAGGCGAGACAGGATCTTTAACTTTCTATAATTCCACTGAAAAGCCCCGCAAATTGAGCGGGGCTTTTCAGCGTGCAGCTTTACTTTTTCTTCGTGAGATGATGACAAAGGCCATAAACGTAAGCACTATACCTAATGAATCTGGTACAAGCACATCAATTAAATGTCCTGTTCTTCCCTCAACGAGACTTTGATGGTATTCATCAAATAATGCATAGAGAAAAGCTGTTAATGAGCCTAGGATAAGGGAGGCTTTTCGATTGCTTTCTTTCCATGCCATGATACATAAAAACGCTAGTAAACCGAACGAGGCAACATGTGCTCCCTTCCTAAGAAAAAATTCAACATATTGATATGGCGCTGAAGGTGTAACAAGTGCACCATCATAGGTGAATTCAATTGGGGGTAAATCCTCTTCTTGGATCGAAATCATTCCTTTAAAGAACGGTTTCATATCCTGTTTTTGATAAGGGGTATTAGAGGAGACGAAAAGTATGATCATCATTAAGAGTGCGAGGCTAAACCATTTTCGCTTATCGAACCATTTCATGCATTTTCCACTTTCTTTCTTAAGCAGTTTAGTCCCTATCATACCGAATTTCGTGCATAATAGGGAGTGGTTTTCTAAAGAAATATTAAGATTTTGTGTTGATCGAGTGAAGGGGATCTGAAACTATTTCTGCTCACTTATAATAGAAAATAGATGAAAGAGAAAGGAGATATAAGATGAAGATTGCTGTAATCGGTACCGGTTACGTTGGTCTAGTAACAGGAGTATGCCTAGCTGAAATCGGCCATCAAGTAACGTGCGTTGACGTCGACCACAAGAAAATTGCGATGATGACTGACGGCTATTCGCCTATTTTCGAACCTGATTTAGAGAAGTTAATGAAAAGAAATTTATTGGATGGTCGGCTTCACTTTACAACAGCTCATCAGGAAGCATTGGCAACGGTGGACGTTATCTATATTGCGGTCGGTACACCACAACGATCTGATGGAACGTCCGACCTTCAATACATCCAGCAAGCTGCCCGACATATCGGCACATCACTTCAGCAGGATAGTATCGTTGTAACCAAAAGTACGGTCCCCGTAGGAACAAATGAACTGATACAAAAGTGGATTGAGCAAACGTTAAGATCGAACAATAAAGTAGAAGTTGTTTCAAATCCAGAATTCTTACGAGAAGGTTCAGCTGTACATGACACGTTTCATGGAGATCGGATTGTTATTGGATCAGAGAATAAAACAGCCGCCGCAGTATTAGAAGATATTAATCAGCCTTTTGGGATTCCAATTTATCATACGGATCGGAAAAGCGCTGAACTAATTAAATATGCGTCTAACGCATTTCTAGCAACGAAGATAAGTTTTATCAATGAAATTTCAGCTATTTGTGAAAAAGTTGGAGCAAATGTAGATGATGTGGCTTTTGGAATGGGAAAGGATAAGAGAATTGGGGATCAATTTTTACAAGCTGGGATTGGCTATGGGGGCTCGTGTTTTCCAAAAGATATAAACGCTCTTGTACAAATTGCCGGTAACAACCAACATAACTTTCAATTGTTGAAATCTGTTATCGAGGTAAACAATACTCAACAAAATAAGCTCATTCAAAAAGCGAAAGAGGTAGTTGGACCACTTCAAGGGAAAAAAGTAGCGCTACTCGGTTTAGCTTTCAAACCAAATACAGACGATATGCGTGAGGCGGCCTCTATCCCAATTGCTCGATCTTTAGTAGAAGAAGGAGCAGAAGTCCTTGCTTATGATCCCATTGCGATATCGAATGCTAAAGGCCACTTGCCTAAAGAGGTGATCTTTAAAGAATCCTTAATAGAGGTTTTAACTGGAGCAGATGCGGCACTCATCATAACGGAATGGAAAGAAATTAAAGAGCTAGATTTGAATGTATATGTGAAACGAATGAATTCTCCCATTGTGATAGACGGAAGGAATTGCTATTCATTAGAAGATGCGGCGAACTATTCACTAAACTATATCTCTATAGGTCGGCCTACCATAAATCAGTTACAAGTCTCTTCAACGGTATAATAATTCGACAAAACAGCCTTAGCTGTTCGTCGGATTATTTTTTTACCATTTTTATATTAAAATTTCGGTATGTTAATGAATGTTGTTGATATTAGGGTCATTCGAGTGAAACAAATATCAAGATACCAATAACATAAAGTAACATAGCGTGAAAATTTAATAACAGCACATAAATATCTCGAGTTCAGAATATTTATACTTGAAAAAAACATCCACTTTGGTAAAATATGTTTGTCAGTATACTTTATGGAGACAACTATGATTTCTGAATGAAATAAAAAGTATTGAATGGAGTGATAAAATGGTAGAGAAAACGTGTGATAAATGTCAAAAACCTTCTTATAGCAGTAATTATCAAGGAGTATGGATTTGTCCATATTGTGGAAAAGATTTAACGGAAATTCAAGTGAACAATGAAGACTACCTTTATGAGGCAGTAGTAGAGAAGAAATAACCTATAATGGGCAACTTATTTTCTTTAGGACGAGCTTTGCATGAGAAGCTCTGGATGTTGGGGAGGGGTACTTGTCACCTGAATGAAACATGTCTAGAATAATGAGTATTCGACTTTAAAGGATAGTGTGATATGGGAGAGTTTATCAAGTTAATCGTTGCCATTGTTAATGAGCTTCATGATATTGTCATTACATTAATGTATAGCTTTGGCTTTTCGGTCACAGATAAAGAACTACACTTTTGGGTGATTGGCTTACTAGGGATGGCGGGATTTATTGTTGTGCAATTATTGTTCCGTATACTTGCAAATTGGAGTATCACAGCGATTTCGTTTATTTATACGGTAACAGTATTGCTTGTAGTCGTTTTTGCCATTGAAATTCAACAGAAAATCACCGGAAGAGGAAATATGGAGTTTGCAGACGCTGTTGTTGGAATGCAGGGCTTTATTGTGTTGTTCATAATATACGTGGTCATACGCCTCGTTTTAATTGGGCTAAAAAAGGTACGTAAATCAGTAAAAAATAAGAGCGAAACGAAGTAGATGACCTGAAGTGAGGGTTGTCTTTTTTATTTTGTTCAAAAAAGATCAATAAAATAGGAGAGCTATGATTCGCTCCCCTTCCCCGATCTTAATATGTCATTTGTGTAAGGAAAGCAATAGCTGCTCCAATTACAATAGCAGAAACGGGTAGAAGAAGATAAATCATCTTCTCTTTACGTTGTCGTCTGTACTGGATTTCCTCTGGCGTTAGCCAAGATTCTCTCATCATTCATATCCCCCTTGTGTTTCTTGCAACAATCGCAGTGGAGGCCGTATTCGGCAGCTGGCTGACTGTCGGAAACCAGTCCGCGAAGTCCCTATAGCTTTGCGTCATCATTTTTCAATGATTTTGCCATTCTCGTACGATTTGTAGCATATAAAAGTAAGAAAACGAAGTCATAAAAAATTAGAAATTGTCGAAAAATGACTACAGTTTCAAGTATAGCGTATTCTGGAAACTATGTATATTGGGAAAATGCATTTAATTTATTTTATCAAATTAAGCTTTTGTAAAGCAGGTTTCCCAATGTCATAGTTAAAGCGCGAATGCTTTTTTCGAAGATCTCGTAAATCATTCTTTTAAAGTCAACATTCGTGAACCAAGATGAAATGTAAAAGCTAATCAAGTAAAGGCAAGTTTTATGGAGAAAGCGTAAAGCGAACGCTACAATAACAAATAATCAAACTCCTATAGAGAGCGTTCCCATCTTTGAAAACACAAAGCGAAGTAGAAAAAGAATAACACAATTAAAATCCGCTATTAGCGGCTATCGCAATAACAACACCTAACAGGATGGATAGGATAGGTATGGCAAGGAAAAGGATCTTTTCCCTGCGTTTTTTTTGAAATTGAATTTCTTCAGGAGTTTTCCAGTTTCGTCTCATATGAATCCGCCCAGTAACGTCACTTTCCAATAATGTATAATGCGTATGAAAGTGAAATCTCGTTTATTTTTATTATCGGTTCATTTGTTTAAATAATTTAGCCTTAAATGTCGAATTTTAAGAAATAATCTTTATGGCCCGTTTTTATTCAATATAATGGAAGATAATAAGGTCTAAGGAATTATGGAGGTGTTGGTACATGCCTGTTATTTACCTGGAAACATTGATTGAAGCTCCAATTGAAATCTGCTTCAATTACGCAAGAAGTGTTGAAGCGCATATGAAAAGCACAGAGCAAACAAATGAGAAAGCAGTAAGGGGGGTTACGGAAGGATTGCTAGGCAATGGTGATGCCGTTACATGGGAAGCGACTCACTTTGGCATTAAGCAAAAATTAACTGCCAAAATCACTGGGATGCAGGAACCAGATTGGTTTATTGATGAAATGACAAAGGGAGCATTTAAATCTTTTGTTCATTCTCATCGTTTTGAAGAAATCGATGATGTAACGTTAATGATCGATGAATTTAGTTATGAAGCTCCGTTTGGTTTAATTGGTAGCATCGCAAACCTTTTGTTTTTAAAAAAGTATATGAAAAATCTGCTAGAAAAGAGAGCCCTTGAATTAAAGAAAATGGCTGAACGAACGGAATAACCTTTTCCCGATTAGGCGATACTTAAGAGAGCTTATATAGGGAGGAGACAATCATGTCCGTGTCCCAGACTATCGTTTCGGTTTGTATTCAGTGCTGGTTAGGAATCGGTTTTTTGATTTCATGTATGGCAATACTTACACTAATAGGGCATGAACCAGCTCCTTTCATTGTGGATGGTGTATCCTCCATCATCCAGTCAAGAGAGTTCCAATACGGACCTTTGACGTTAAGTTTAGAAAAAAACGGAGAACTAGGATTGGCGCATTTTGTCGTTCGTAAGCTAGGTCACTTCTTTGTTTACAGTTTCATAGCATTAATTTTACTACAGCTATTTAAAGGAGACTCATCTGTTTTTCGTACATTCATTGTCATTATCGTTGTAGCTATTTTTGCTGTAACGGATGAATTTATTCAAGCCTTTTTACCAGAAAGGACAGCGTTACTCACTGATGTGATTGTGGATCTTGCTGGATGCCTACATAGCGTTATCATTTATAAAATATGGCATTCTTCCACTTTAAAAGCTCTCGCATAGCGGGAGTTTTTTTATGTGATAGCTTAGCTTATACTGTTGAGTTTTGGCACAGAACGTAAATGATCCAAAAATCAACATCGCTTATTAACATAGACCCTTTCAAAAATCACTACTATTATTTTTGTAGTAAAAATAACCTATAGATTCGACAATGTACCTGGGTATTCTATGTTATTTTTGTAATATTCGTCATTTGGATGATATTTTAATGTAAAATTTATGCTAAAGTGTTAAAAAGGGAGAATAGAACTAATATTTTCTTAAAAAATCTTAGGGGGAAAAGATTTGAAACTTTTTACGTCATTTTTGATTGGCATTTTAGCATTTTCTTTATCTATGAATGGTGTTCAGGCTGCAGGAGAGTCAGTTACGGTTAAACTAGTAAACTATATTAAGGATACGACCGTAATCAAATTTAATGTGACAGGCAGTTATCAGATTGAAAATAGTAGCATTAAA
Source organism: Pseudalkalibacillus sp. JSM 102089 (assembly GCF_041366475.1). Classification (NCBI taxonomy): domain Bacteria; kingdom Bacillati; phylum Bacillota; class Bacilli; order Caryophanales; family Fictibacillaceae; genus Pseudalkalibacillus; species Pseudalkalibacillus sp. JSM 102089. Next base: position 55,402 of record NZ_JBEWYW010000002.1, on the reverse strand, counting down.
ATAGACAGTTCCCAGTCTGATGAATACAGTGTAAAAGCAGAAGCGGGTAAAGTGGTCCTTTATCGAGGCAATACCAAACTTGAAGACTTCGGGAATTCTATGACGATAGTTCCAACAATATCCAAATCGATGGACAGCTATGTGGGAATAGGTGACAAAAAATATCTCGGAGTAATGAAATTTACAATTGAGGGAAAGTACATCCGTCCGATAAATACGCTCTCTATTGAAGAATATTTAAAAGGGGTAGTGCCTAGTGAAATGCCGGCCTACTGGGGAAATAATGGTGGAATGGAAGCCTTAAAAGCCCAGGCAATCGCTGCTAGAACTTTCGCTTTACCACAGAAAGATTCTCTAATGGATAGTCAATCCAGTCAAGTTTATAAAGGTTATGACTGGTATCAAACGACAAACGAAGCGGTAGATGCAACTGCTGGAAAAGCACTAAAGTATAACGGGAAGTACATTGGTGCCTTTTATTCTTCCACAAATGGTGGAATGGTTATGTCCAATACGAACTCGTGGGGGAGTAGTTGGATTCCATATTTGCAGACGAAAGTAGATCCATATGATGAGAAGATGATAACAAGCTATGATTATTGGGACTACACACTAGGAAAGCAACAAATTGACACAAAAAAACTAGATTTGAAGAAACCTGAGTCCTGGTGGTCTAATGTGACTGAGCTAAGTTCAAACGTAACAGAAATAAAAAATATGAAGTCATGGCTATTATCTAAAGGGAAAATTAAATCTACAGATGAAATAAAAATCACCGATATTTCGAATATTAATTTCACAGTTCCACCATTTAAATCTGATGAAGTATTAAGAGGTAGTGTCGAGATTCAGTATTTCTTAAAAAACAAAGATGGATTTGTTATGGATACAAATGGGGATTTGAAAAAGCATACGATGAAAATCGAGGATACTTCTTATAATATCCGATTTATGATTGGTACAACGATTATGAAAAGTCCTTATGTAAAAGAAATTAAACAAACGAGTAATTCATTTGTCGTTTCAGGTAGTGGCTTTGGGCATGGCATAGGCATGAGCCAATACGGAGCTTATCAACAGTCCAAAGATGGACGTAATTACGAACAAATTCTATCATTCTATTATCCTGGGACAGAATTAGTCAAAGAATCATTTGAAACAAACTTGATTACACGACTTGCAGGAAATAATCGATATGAAACTAGCGTAGCTATATCAAAAGATGGGTGGAAGCATTCATCAGATGTTGTTGTACTTGGAAGAGGAGATCTTTCAGTAGATGCTCTTACGGGAAGCGTTCTTGCTAAAAAGTACAATGCTCCATTACTTTTAACAAAAAGTGAGAGACTGCCTTCTGTCGTTGAGGAAGAATTAGATCGTTTACAACCTGAAAAGATTTATATTCTAGGTGGACCAGCAGCCATTTCAGAGAAGGTAGTTGATCAACTTTCTACTAAAGGATATATTTCTGATGTAGAAAGAATAAGCGGTCAAAATCGATATGAAACGTCAATCGCAGTTGCTAATGAAGTAGGGAATAGTAATCAAGTGATCGTGACAACAGGAGATGACACATCCCCTGATGCTCTATCAATCGCTCCTTATGCAGCTTCAAAGCAAATTCCAATCTTATTGACTAATAGTGAAAAGTTAAGTGCGGCTACTGCTTCGTATATGAATACAACGAAACCTGTTGCGGCTACGATTATCGGTGGGCAAAATGCGGTCTCAAGTGTTGTTGAGGACAGGCTTGATACAACTTCAACGGTCCAGCGAGTTGCTGGGGATAATCGTTACGAAACAAGCGTGAAGATTGCAGAAACATTTGATTTTGAAAATAAGAGTGTTTTCTTTGCAAATGGAGATGTATTTATTGATGCACTACCTGGATCGCCCTTTGCCGCTGCTATGAGCGCACCAGTCATTTTAACTAAGCAAAATAAACTATCGAATGAAGCTGAACAGTACGTTAAGAAATCAATGAGTAGAGAATACTACTTCCTGGGCGGGGAAGCTGCTATTAGTAAACCCGTTGAAGAAACAGTTGATAAACTATCAAATTAACCATGGACACCTCTCTTAAAAATAGAGAGGTGTTTTATGTTATTATAGTTAAAATGAGTAATTTCATTTTTATAAGAACGTAGACATAACGAGAGACATATAGCAAAATAAACTCAGATAGGGATGTGATGTCTTGCACCAGGAAAAAGAAATTGAAATACTCTGCGATGCTTTACGAACATATTGGAATGAACATCCAGAGAAAAGTCTCGGGCATTTGTTGAAAGATCTACATAACAAGTACGAAAAAACAGAAGCGTTTACGGAAACAGATGATAAGCACTGGTTGCACTGGTTGCTAGAAAATAGTAAGCAGCGAGATCTTATTGAAAAAAAATACCGTAACCAATCTCAAATTAAAGATTTAGAGCATCATATTCGTCCTGAGCTTATGGAAGTGATCAAACGATTTGTAGATTGAGTCAATCGCTTGTTACTGCTACAGAAGCTCGTAGATTAGTTGCTAATATAAATGAAAACTGACTATGTAAGAATCACTAATTAAAACAGCCGTACTCGTCATAACGAGTACGGCTCTTGTTTTTTCCTTATAATCAAAAGGGGGGATTAAAGGGATTACTTAATGTTTCGGTTTATACGCTATTACGCTGGGGGTAGAAGGGTAGGAAGAATGAAAGAATTTGATGTAGTTTGCTTCGTGGGATAATATGGTAAAATCATATAGATATACTTAGAAAGGGAGTGCTAAATATGGGAATTAGATTTGGTATTATGGGAACAGCCAATATTGCTAGAAAAGCGGTTATTCCAGCTATACAAAATGCTCAAGGTGCTGAAGTGGTGAGTGTTGCTAGCGGTAGTGGTCGAGCGAGAGAATTTGCAGCAGAAATGGGTATTGAGCATTTTCATGACAGTTATGAAGCGATGCTAGATGATGAATCAATCGAAGCGGTTTACATTCCACTTCCCAATACTTTACACAAAAAATGGACAATTGCAGCGGCTCAAAAAGGAAAACACGTACTATGCGAAAAGCCTGCTGCCATTACAGCCCGTGATGCCATGGAAATGGTGCAAGTATGTGAAGACAACGGTGTTATTTTTATGGAAGCATTTATGTATCAATTCCATCCCCAACATGAAATTGTAAGAGAAGTGATTGCTTCAGGTGAAATTGGTGACGTCAAACATATGCGTACTAATTTTTCATTCTATATGGGTGACAAACGAAATAACATTCGTCTCAACAGTGAACTAGGTGGTGGCAGCATTTGGGATGTGGGATGTTACTGTATTCACTCCTCTAGATTCATTATTGGAAGCGAACCATTAAAAGTTTACGCTCAGGCTTCCATTCCTAAGGAAGTTGGCGTGGATCTTTCGGCTGCAGGAATCTTTACGTTTGCAAATGGAGTGACAGCTTCTTTTGATTGTAGCTTCGAACGACAAATGAGCAATTCCTATGAAATTCTTGGCACAAAAGGAAGTATTCATGTTCCATTTGCATACCGTCCAGACGCGCCTGAAGCTAGTGGTTTAATTCGAATTAAAAATAGCGAAGGTAATGTGAGAGAAGAAATGGCTAACGGTGAGCAGTATACACTTATGGTTGAACATTTCACGCGTTGTGTTGAAAATAAGCATACACCATCCTATTCCGGTGAAGCGACAGTAAATAATTTGAAAGCGATAGAAGCTTGCTTTGAATCTATTGATAAAAATCAACCAGTTGAGCTAGTATAATACAAAAAAGCACATTGGATTAGCCAATGTGCTTTTCTAGAAGTTCTTTCGTTCCTTCTGAATAGGAATATTTGCTTGAAATAGAAGTGATATTCTTTTCTTCTGGTGTTTCACCTTCTCCAACCCAATGAAACGTAATGTTATCTAATTCATGTTCTCTAGCAGTTACAGCCATAACCATATCACCGCTGCTATCTCCAAAAACAAATACTTTATCGGCAGATTGGATTTCATCAATAATCCACGTGGCTCCAATTTTTTTAGACAAATCTGGATGAATCACATCGACCCCATAAGTGGAAACGACGGTTTTATTACCAGATTCAGAAGAAATCGAATCCACATTCTCTGCATATTCCTGTAGAGCTTCTCGTGTTTTCTTTAAGTGCTCTTTATCACCTGGATCACCATGAACTGCTTCAACCGTACCCATCGATTCTTTCGTCTGATCCCATTGAATAAGACCATCATATTGTTCTTTTTGACTAACTTTATATAATTTATCTTTTATATCATCTGCAATCACATATTCCTCATCTAGCTCCCAGGAAGAAATATTGGTTCCGCGCCCTTTTATCGCCCCGTGCTCAGAAACACAATATAAGGAAGACCAGTCAATTTCATCATCAAATAGAGGGAAAAGGTGATCGGAAAGCCAGCCTCTAGAACGCCCTGTGACGAAAGAAAGAATATGTCCCTCTGTAGCTAGCTTTTCAATCATCTTAACAACTTCTTTATCTGGTCTAGCATTCTCATCTGTAAGAACGCCATCAACATCAAACATATAAAATGCCATATTAGCACTCTCCTATTCGAATTAAATTATGACTAGTATAGCGTTGTGGAGGATGGAAGGGCAAATAAAAACCCGACTCAATCTGAGACGGGTTTTGGTTATTAGATGTGTACTTCGGTTTTTGCTGGGCTTGAGTCAGGTAATTTATCATGAGAATCAGGTAATTTATCGTGGTTAGCAAATGTAACGATCCCAATGACACCTGTAACTAGCAACATGTTTACTAAAAATTTCTTCATCATTCTTCTTCCTTTCTAATTCATAATTTTTTTCCTACTATCATTAGCTAGTTTAAAGTAAAAGCTGGAATTTTTATATTGTCCACTAGTAAAGTAGTAGTCTGCTAACAACTCACCATACTCTGAAACATAGTTCCAATAATTTTTTTCTTTAAAATAGCCGACTGCATCCTTCAAAAGCTCTTCAGTTCCCATCTCATCACTAACAGAGTTTTTTAATTTAGAATTTAATATCTTAAAGTGATAAATATACTCTAGAAATCCTGTTTTTGTTACTAACCTCATTCCTTCTTCAATCCAAGATAAAGTGAGGTTAATATTATCAATTTTCAAATATTCTGAAGCAATTAAAAAAATAGTTTTAGCACGGTCTTCGATTTCGTGCTCTTCGTTATTTTGAAGTCCAGATTGATAATATCTTAATGCCTTTTCGGTATCGTTTTGAAATGAATATACATATCCTAAATCATGATATATAATGCTTTTTAATCTCTTGTCATTAAACGACTCAGCATACTTTAAAGCATTCTGAAAATGGTGTTCTGCTTCTCCATAATTGAGAATAACTCTATTATTTACACCTAGTAAAATTTCAGTGTCTGCTGTTCTTTTGAAATTATATTCTTTATTAAAGAGATCTAAGCACTTAATCGCTAAATTATTGGATAAAGTTATTTGACTAAGGCAATTGTGAACAAGCGCTTGCTGATAATAAAACTCAGCTAATTCTGCATTGTTTGTTTTCATAGATAAAAGTAATTTATGTGCTTTGGAATATTGTTCATAAGCTTCTTTAAACTTTCGATTTTGATAATAGTAGAGTCCGAGAAAATAGAAGTAAAAGTACTCTAGATTTTCTGATAATCTTTCTTGAACGTGATAGAGCTTCTCTAATATATCATTTGCTTTTTCAGTTTCTCTGAACAAAATATAATATCTAAATGTTAAAAGAAGATATTTTGTGAGCATATCTGGATCTTCTACACCATCAATCTCTTCATCAATACGGTTTTTAAAATTTATTACTTCTTCAAAATTACGAAGACGCATTTCTTTGTACCAAGCATCAAGGTCAAGATGAAGTTTTTTCATTTTATCTTCATCATCAACCTGTTCTAAAGAGACACCTAGCTCATTACATAGATGTTCGACAAGTTCTTCACTTGGCTGGGCAAGTCCGTGTTCAATCTTACTTAGATAAGGAATAGAACAGATACCGGAAGCAAGTTGTTCTTGAGTGATGCCTTTCATTTGTCTGAAGTATCGGATTTTTGCTCCAATCATTCTTTGCTCCCTTTCTCCTAGAACTATTTGATTACAGTTTACTAAAAATTCTCAGAAAAGAGAATAGTTTTGAGGTTGGGAAATATAAACGAATTTATAAGGTTTAAATGCCGATTTTCGACGTAGTTTTCCCAACATGAGTTTGTCGAAAAAATTTTCGAACGATACTGCCCATTATATGGTAAAATGATGAAAATGAAAAGGAGGTGTCGAAAATGCAAGAAGATCGATTAGAACGCGTAGAAGCAATGATCACGAGTTTGATTCAAATTATTGGCAGTATGCGGAAAGAACAACATAACCTCGAAGAAAAACTCCAGGCAATCCAGCAACAACACCAAAACCTTCTACATGAACGTGTTTAACCCCTTTTTCAGCGATAAAACTCCTAAATAAATGCGACTTTACTCCCCCCCTAAACCATTTTTTTCTAACTCTTATTGTGATACTATTCTAGTGATTTGTCGAAAGATTCGTTATAGACTAGAGATAACATAAATGAAGTTTATCAATCATGGGAGAGGTGTCACAACTGAAGTCAAAAACTATTTTTCTTTTGTTATTATGCAGTTTCTTCTTTTCTGTAGAGCCTGAATTATCAGAAGCTGAATCTGATAATGAGACAGAGCGTATTCTTGTTACATATGAACAGACTAAAAGTCCGTCAAGAGATTCAAAACTTTCTACGAAAGTAGAAATGATTGATGTACCTGTCGATGAAGTAGATAAAATGATTGAACAGTTTGAAGCAAATAAAGATGTACAGCATGTCGAAATGGATCAACCAGTTTATTTAATGGATTCAGTACAAGCCAATGACACTTATTTATCATATCAAAAGCCGTGGATCGATCAGATTCATCTCATAAAAGGGTGGGAGCTTGCTAATGTTGAAGCAAGTTCATTAAAGGTTGCGGTAATTGATTCAGGAGTTGATCTGACTCATCCAGATTTAAAAAGAAATCTTGTAGATGGGATTAACCTAGTCGAACCGTCTAAATCGGTTCAGGATATTGATGGTCATGGTACAAAAGTTTCTGGACTTATTGGAGCTGTAACGAACAATCAACTAGGGGTAGTTTCTCCTTCGCGTGGAACTTCGATTATGCCAATCAAAGTAACAGAAAACGGTACTGGTAATTTATCAACAGTTGTTCAAGGAATTCGATATGCAATTGATCACGATGCAGATGTGATCAATTTAAGTCTAGGAAACTATAATAACTCATTTGCTTTAAGAACTGTAATTGAAGAAGCGATTTCAAAAAATATTCTTATAGTAGGCGCTGCAGGTAATGACAATGATTCAGGAGTGGTTTTTCCAGCAGCTTATCCTGACGTTTTAGCCGTAGCCTCTGTTAAAACAGGAACTGAAGAAAAAGCTTCCTTTTCAAATTATGGATCATTAGTTGATATTGCTGCTCCAGGCACGGACATTTATAGTACTTCATTGAATGGAGAATATGCTTTTGATAAAGGTACAAGTATGTCTGCGCCAATTGTCGCTTCATCAGGTGTGTTACTAAAGGAATATGCTCCATATTTAACGAATAAGCAAACGTTTAAATTATTAAAGCAAACGGCTAGTGCTCTGACTAATTCATACGACCTTGGAAGTGGCGTGTTAAATATGGAAGGAGCTATTAACGGAGTAACAGAGTTTAACCGTATCTATGGTGACACTGCAATTGATACAGCAATCGAAATTTCCAAAAAAAATTGGACTACGTTGGAGGAACAAACGCTATCCATTGGAGGCGATAACAAGAAAGGTCGCTTCGTAGTACTTACTCGCTCAGATGATTTTCCTGATAGCTTAGCTGCTTCTCCGCTTGCTTCTATGCTTGGTAGTCCGATTCTACTCACGAAAAAAAATAGTCTATCTGTCAGTGTAATGAGGGAACTTAGTAGGTTATCTGCTAATCATGTTTTAGTTATAGGTGGGAATAATGCAATTCCTGAAGCAATTACAGAACAGCTTAAAGCGGAAGGGATTTCGAGTACACGCATTGCAGGAGATAACCGCTATGAAACAGCTACTAAAATTGCGAATATCGTCGGTAGTGAAAAGACAAAGGAAGTATTCATCGTTTCTGGTGAAAAGTTCCCAGATGCTTTGTCTATTTCATCTTTCGCATCAAGGCTCGGAGCCCCTGTGCTTTTTACGAAGAGTGATTCTTTACCAGCTGAAACGAAGGCTTTTTTGAACGATCTTGATCCAGACAAAGCTTATGTTATTGGTGGAGAATCGATCATCGGTAAGAGTGTGTACTCTCAAATCAAATCTTCCAATACGGAGAGAATTGGGGGAGAAGACCGCTTTGATACAAACTTCAAAGTATTGCTAAGGTTTGGAGTAGCAGAAAATAGTGAGGGAGTCTACTTTGCTACTGGTCTTAAGTTTCCAGATGCCTTAACTGGTGGGGCGGCTGCATCGTTATCAAGTCATTCTATTATTTTGGTTCACCCTACTAGAGAGAATAATGCTTTAGAGAAGTCCATTCTCTATTTAAATAATCAAGGAATAAATCAATATCGGATTCTAGGTGGTCCTGCGGCCATTAATCAAACAAAAGCCTGGGATATTGATCAAATGCTTGTTCAATAAAAAAGAAGCGTCAGTGAAAATACTGACGCTTCTTTTTATGTAATCTAGTTAACTGAGCGTTTGAGAGTATTTATTCATTACGTCATTATTAAGCTTTTATGGACAAAAGTCCTAAAATATCTACAAATTATCAAAAAATTTCACAATTTTAACAGTTTAAGATTGACTCTTAATCGCTTTATAATTAAACTGAAAATAGTGAATTATTATAATAATTCCGCTCATAAGGAGGATCGATTGCAGGAACTTCACAAATTACTAAGGGGGATTTAATTAAATGACGTTTAAGAAAAAAGTCCTGACTATTGTTGCGGGCGCTTCTCTTGTTGCTTCTTCATTCGCGGGAATGACGTATAATCCAGAAAAAGCTGAGGCTGCTTTGACAGAAACCAAGAAATTTAAGCTTCCTGTCACACAGGAGATTGCCTCACTTGCTGCAAGTGAACAATCAAAACAGGAATTAATTATTGTTGCAAACGAACACGGTGGGGCTGATCTTACAAAAGAGCTTGAAAAACTTGGAGTGAAAGTAAAGAAGAATACAAACAACTACTTGTATCTTGCTGAAGTTCCAACAAATAAAGTTCTGCAGGTATATCGTTTAGACTCTGTTGGTATGCTTGGGGCGAACAATGAAATCGTGCTGGATGAAGGTCCGAAAGAAGATACTGATCTTAAACCGAAAGTGAAAAACCCTGAAGATGTTGTTAAACCTGCAACCGAAGAAACTCACTCAGCAACCGGTGTTGATGAATTCCACGACAAGTATGATGGAACGGGAGTGAAAGTAGGGATTATTGACACTGGTGTCGATCCAGGCCATGAAGCCTTTACTCAATATAATGAAAAAGGCGAAATTATTTCTTCTAAAATTAAAGGCGTCGTAGATACAGTAGGAGAAGGGGACGTGTGGTTTCAGCAAGAAGCAGCTGAAGGCGACTCTATTACTGTAGAAGAAGTCACATATAAAACAGAAGGTATTGATGCGGAAGACGATACATATTATTTCGGTACGTTGAATCCAGCATCTTATGATGTAGATGGAAAAGGCAAGCCGTTGTATAGAGATTTAAATGGAGATGGAACAGGAGATGCTAATTTCGATGTTCTTCTCGTAGATGACAAAGTCTATATCGATATCGATCAGGACAAAGATTTCACTGACGAAAAAGCATATGGCGAGGGCGATGTTGATAACATGGACCTTAACCCCGAAGATAAAGTAGCTGGTGCTAACTTTAGAATTGCAAGTCCTAGTCCTACTTATCAAGGTCATCAATTCCCAGATTCAACATTGTATCCATTCCCAGTTGCGACAGTTTTCTTTGATGGTGACGGTCACGGCACACACGTATCCGGTATTACAGCTGCAAATGGACCTGAAAGAGAAAATGAAACTGGGGCTGTAGCTGCTGAAGGTGTAGCACCTGGGGCGGATCTATATGGTCTAAAAGTATTTGACTCTGGTGGTAAAACATTTGGCTGGAGTATTGCGAATGCAATGTATCTTGCTGCTGTACCTGAAGAGTTAGGTGGATTTGGAACAGATGTTGTAAACATGAGTCTTGGCTCTTCACCAGACCTTAATGATGGATCCGGTGCTTATGCGAAAATCATTGAAGATATGGGCGAGTTATTCGATACGATTTATGTCACTTCTGCTGGTAATGATGGACCCGGAGTGGATTCCGTAGGTGCTCCTGGTGATGGAGTGAAAGCTCTTTCGATTGGAGCATACATTAACAGTAAGATGTGGGCAACTGAGTATGGATACTACCCATATGGAAAAAATGCAGATGGATCTCCAGTACAAGGGGAAGGTTTATGGTACTTCTCTGCAAACGGACCGACGGAAGATGGTCAACAAAAACCAGACTTTGTGGCACCGGGATCTGCTTATGCTTCTTTCCCAGAGCATTTAGGTAATTACGAAGTTCTTCAAGGAACAAGTATGTCTTCTCCATATGTAGCTGGAGCGGTAGCAACACTAAAGCAAGCTGCCCTTAAAGATCGTATTCCGTTCGATTACGAGCTTGCTCGTGAAGCGCTTATTCAAACAGCTGTTCATGTGGATGGCTACACTCGTGTTCAAGAAGGTGCTGGACTTATTGATGTACCTGCAGCCTATGAATACATTCGTAAGCATTATATTAATGAAGTAAAAGAAGTTAATGTGACTGTATACCACGGGGAAAAGGTGTCCGGTGGACCAGGACTTTACGTTCGAAACAAAGAAGTACCTGAAGAAGTTAAAGTGATGGTAGAAAATCCAACAGATGAGACGAAAAACCTTAACGTTTCATCAAACTCTGATTGGTTCACTCCTTCTGTGAAAAGCATCAAACTTAAACCAGGTGAATTTAAGGAAATGACTGTGAAGTATGATAAGAGCAAGATGGATATTGGTGTTAATGCAGGCACACTTTTGATCGATGATCCAGATACCGCTTATGCAGAAGCACGTTCTTTCCAAACCATCATACTTGGAGAAGAGTTTACTTCTGAAGATCGTTTCCGTTTAACTCATGAAGATGAAGTGCAATCTTCGAAGACGAAGAGTTATTTCTTTAATGTTGCAGAAGGCGCACAAGAAGTACGATTTGCCTTGGAAGCTCTTAAAGAAAACGATGAATTCCAGGGACGCGTACGCATGCTTGTTATGAATCCTGATGGCGATCAGGTTAACGCATTCCAAGGCTATGCTGGTTATGATGGAATTGGCGTAGAAGACTATGTTGCGAAAAGTCCTAAGTCTGGTGTTTGGGAAGTAGCGGTCTATGGTACTGCAGCTCCAAAAGACGACCTTGATATGAATAAATTTAAACTAGAAGCATTCGTTCAGGATGTTGTATCTAGCCCGGGAAGAATTGCGCTTGGTAGCGCTATGCCGGGAAGTGAAGTATCTAAATCTGTAACATTTGAAAACTACTTATCTACGAAACGCTCAGTAGAAGTAGTAGGCGGCGCATTTAGTAAGCCTGAAACAATGAAAAGTCGTGAAACAGTCAAAGGTAAAGGTGGGGTCTACGATAAGACAATGACCCTGAAGAATAATATTTCTCTTGATGTATCAATCGGCAATACGAGTGATGCGGGCGATGACCTTGATCTTTACCTTTATCGTTCAAAAGATGGTAAAACGATCGGGGATTATATTGCTATTGATGCAGATGGAGATTCTGAAGAATCGTTCTCTGTTAAAAATCTTCCGGATGGTGAATATACAATCCGTGTAGAAGGTTATTCAACGGTTGGAGATACTACAGATTTCGACCTCTCTGTTACAGAAGCTAAAGTTCTTGAGGCAGGAGAAGATGGTGCCGGTAAGATTGAAGTTACTGGTAAATCTAGCTTTGATTTAGGGGTAGGTAAGAAAGCAACGACGGATGTGAAAATTACGACACCAGAAAATAGCGGTAAATATACAGCTGGAGTATTCTTGAAAGATAAAGCGACTGGTGAAGTTCTTTCAATCGTGCCGGTTGAGACAGATGGCGAGATGGTAGAAGTAGTAGCAGGAGACAATCGCTTTGAAACGGCTATTGAAGTATCAAAGCAAATGTACCCAGAAGGTACTACTGCTGATACAGTATTCATCGCAACTGGATTTAATTTCCCGGATGCACTATCTGCTGGGCCATTAGCAAGTGCCTACGATGCACCGATTTTACTTGCTAATAAAGATGGAATACTTTCAGATGAAGTACTAAACGAAATTTCTCGCCTAAAAGCTAAGAATGTGATGATTCTTGGTGGCGAAAATGCAATCTCGAAGAAAGTAAACACGCAGCTTGCAAACATTGGCGTAAGTACAGCTGATATCGAGCGCCTTAGCGGAAACACTCGTTATGATACGAACGTTCAAATTATTAAAAAGCTTGCTGAAAAAGGTTCAACTAGTAAAGCGGTCTTCCTTGCTACTGGTAAAAACTTCGCAGATGCTCTAAGTGCAGCTTCCATTGCTGGTGCTAACGATATGCCAATTGTACTGACTGATGGAAAAACGCTTACTGAAGATGCGAAAAAGCTAATGAAAGGTAAGCAAGTATATGTTCTTGGTGGAGATGCGGTGATCTCAGATGAGGTAGTTGATATGACTAATGAACTATCGCTTACGACAAAACGCCTTGCCGGAGCAAACCGTTTTGGTACCCTTGTTGAAATTCATAAAGAACTAGGTACAAATACAGATCAACTGTTTGTTGCAAATGGAATGAACTTCCCGGATGCGCTTGCAGCTGCACCACTTGTTGTGAAAGATCAAGGTAGTATGTTCCTTGTGAAGAGTGATGAAATCCCGAAAGAGATTGAATCTTATCTTGTTAAGTACTTTACAACAACGGATGTATCTGGAGCGAAAGTGCTTGGTGGAGAAAATGCCGTGAACAAAGATGTGAAAAATAAACTAAACAAATGGTTAAATAAGTAATTATCCCAAAAAGCCGCTCTCTAAAAAAAGAGCGGCTTTTTTAATTTATACTTGCAATCATTTTCCCTTTATTACAATAATATTAATAGATACCATTATTCGACAGATTTCAGGGGGGAATGTATGAAGAATGTAGTATTATTGATTACGATCATTGGGTGTCTAGCACTTGTAATAGTTGGGAAATTGCATTGGGACGATAAGATTGCCCAAACAGGTGAGACTGTTTGGGCACAAGTCGATTCAAAATCGAATGTAGATACTCGAAATAGTGAACTAAATGAAAATCCTGTAAGTGATAAGGATTTAAAAAAACTTGTTTCCAATTTTCCAGAGCAGGTACAGGAGAAAATAATGTCTTCTAATGATCCGATTTCAGTCGCTATTGTTGGGTCTGAATCGATTGGAACAAAGAAAAATGGACTCAAGCAAAGCGTTGAAAAAGGTTTGGAAGAGTCGTTTTGGAAAGGGGCTTTTACTGTGAAGGCGTTCACCTTTGAAGAAGCCACAACAAAGACGATTGTTCAGGATGAGTTATATGATGATGTTATCGACGAAATTCCAGATATTGTTGTATTAGAAGCCTTTACGTTAAATGATAATGGGAAGGTTATTATTGATGAAGGGCACCAGAATCTTTCGACTGTTATGTCAGAATTAAACGAGTCGTTACCTGGTGTGAGCATTATGCTAATGCCCTCTAACCCAATTGCGGACCCTGGCTATTATAATATTCAAATCAATGCGTTAAGAAATTATGCTGAGGCGAATGACCTGATTTATTTGGATCATTGGTCAGTCTGGCCAGCTGTTGATACTACAGAAATAGAAGACTATTTAGTAGACTCAAGGCCAAATGATAAAGGCTTTGACGTTTGGGGAGAATTTATCGTGGATTATTTCAGTGGTCACTAAATAGGTAGCCTTCCTTATGAATAGGAAGGCTTTTGCTTTTTTATGTGTGTTTTAATAAGATGGTACTGAACGTGCACCATCATTCGACCAAAAGGAGAGTCAACATGGCACCTGTTAAAGTAATGAGTGTATTTGGGACAAGACCTGAAGCGATAAAAATGGCGCCGCTAGTGAACGAATTAAAAAAGCATCCACAATTTATTACACCACTTGTTGCTGTAACAGCGCAACATCGAGAAATGCTTGATCAAGTTTTATCTATCTTTAAGATAGAGCCAGATTATGACCTCAATATCATGAAAAGCAAACAGACGCTTGCTGATATTACAACGAGAGCCTTAAATGGTCTAGATTCGATCATGAAGGAAGAAAAACCCGATCTCGTACTGGTTCATGGTGATACCACGACGACGTTTGCTGCAAGTCTAGCTGCTTTTTATAATCAAGTAGCTGTAGGTCACGTGGAAGCTGGTCTAAGGTCTTTTAATAAGATGTCGCCATATCCAGAAGAAATGAACCGTATGATGACCGGTGTGCTTGCTGATTTGCATTTTGCACCGACGATGCGTGCATTTGATAATTTATATAATGAAGGAAAAGAAACAGAACATATTTATATTACTGGAAATACAGCAATTGACGCTTTGAAGCATACTGTGAAAGAGGATTATTCTCATCCACTTTTAGAACAAATTGATGGCAAGAGAATGATCCTGCTTACTTCACACCGACGTGAAAATCACGGTGAACCAATGAGGCATATTTTTCAAGCAGTTCGCCGCATTATTAATGAATATGATGATGTGCATGTGGTGTTCCCTGTTCATTTAAATCCAGCTATTAGACAGTTAGCGGATGAAGCGCTAGGTGGACAGTCACGTGTTCATTTAACTGAACCTCTTGACGTGATTGATTTTCATAATTTTGCATCAAGAGCTACGTTGATCTTAACGGATTCAGGTGGTGTGCAAGAAGAAGCCCCATCTCTTGGCTCACCTGTTCTTGTATTAAGAGAAAATACGGAAAGACCTGAAGGTGTATCAGCGGGTACACTAAAACTTGTTGGAACGGATGAAGAGACGATCTATTCCACTGCATCGACTCTTCTCACAAATAAAGAAGAGTATTACAAAATGTCCCAAGCATCTAATCCTTATGGAGACGGTGAAGCATCTAAGCGAATCGTTGAGGCGATTTTATATTATTATGGAGTAACTGAAACGAAGCCCGTCCCATTTGTTGAATAAATGATGAGAAGCCTTTCTGCTTAGAGTGCAGAAAGGCTTTTTTTGATGCTTCTGTTATATCGTACAAATCACACATTTTAGAATAATTTGTCAAGGAGCATAGAAGTTCCAGTCATACTATAATAAAATGTAATAGATTACCATGATAGGAGAGTGGGATATGAAGAAAAGGTTAATTGTTCATTTTTTTCTTTTGTTGATCGTGTTTTTATTCAGTCCGTCATTTGCTGCAGCAGAAAAATACATAGTTATTGATCCGGGACATGGGGGACGTTTTACAGGTACGTCTGGTTATTCTGGGGATCAAACAGGCTTTTATGAAAAAGTTGGGACACTTGAAATCGGTATAAAACTAAAAGAAAAATTGCAAGGAACCGATATCAAGGTATTTATGACAAGACAAACGGATCGAGATTTTGCGAAGGATTCAAAGGAAGATTTGATTGAAAGAACGAAAATCGCAAACAATTACGTAAAGGGGAATAATGATAATTCACTTTTTATCTCCATTCATCACAATGCCTACCCTTTTAGCACGCTCGTAAAAGGATATGAAACCTACTATTATAGTAAAGGCGCAGCATGGGATGAGGAATACCCACCAGATCCCATTCAAGTTAACTTTGAATCTGAAAGTCGCAGGTTAGCTAGTATCGTTCATCCTTTAGTACTAAGTGGTACAGGGTTGCATGATAAAGGTATCCAAAATGATCAGGCTTTCTTCGTTATTCGAAATGCTCAAATGCCTTCTGTTTTGGTGGAGATTGGGTATATGTCCAATCCGTCAGAAGAAAGCCTCATTAAGACAAGTCATTTTCAAAACGATGCAGCTGAGTCGCTGGCTCAAGCTGCGATTAATTTCTTTAAAGTATTCGAGGTATTTGATAATAAAGGAAATGAAATCAAACAGTTTACTTCACGTGATGAGGCCATTACGTTTGCAAAGACTTTGAAGAACGTGACTGTATTTGATAAAGACAAGCAGAAGACAATCTATGATTCTACTAAAGTAAATTATGAAGTGTTCATGAAAGGAAAAGACGAAGTGATCTCCTTCACTGAACTGTCAGATGCAATTGCTTATGCAAGTGATCGAAAAAACACAAAAGTAATTGCAAAAGAAAAGGGAACAGTTGAATGGTCTAATTATTTACAGCGTCCTTATCAGATTCAAAATAAGGATGGAGTAAGTAAGGGGAATTACTACGAAAAGAGTCAGGCGATTGAGGTTGCCAAATCTATGAAGAATGTCAATGTCATCAGCCGGTCTTCGAGCGACGTTCTTTGGACAAATATTTCTGGAGAAACAATCACGAAATCACTTGAGGTGGAGGCGCTCTCTGGTAGAGATCGTTTTGAAACAGCTGTGAAGATATCAAAAGAGATCTACCCAAATGGTTTTAATGCGGATAAAGAATTGAAAACTGTTGTTTTGACGAATGGTTTAGGCTATGCGGATGCATTATCCGTTGGACCTTTAGCTGCTCAATTAGGAAATGCTCCAATTCTACTGACCAGACCCTCTTCGTTAGATTCCTTTTCTGAGAAAGAAATTAAGCGATTGAAAGCCGATAAAGTTCTTCTAATTGGCGGGGAAAATGCAGTGTCAACAACGGTGGAGAATCAAGTGAAAAAGCTAGGAGTTACGGTGGAACGTATCGGTGGGATAGATCGATTTGAAACAAATCTTATGATCAATAGTAGACTTGATCAAGTAGAAGGTGTATTTGTTGCAAATGGATTCAGCTATGCGGATGCTCTTGCAAGTTCACCGATCGCTTCTTCTTCTAATTGGTCGATTGTCCTGTCTGATAAGAAAAAATTAACAAATGCAGCTCTTTCTTATGTAAAGGGCAAGAATACAGCGATCCTTGGGGGAGAAGCTGTCATGTCTTCAAATATTGAAGAACAACTAAAAAATCTAAATGGCTCGAAAACGGTAGAGCGTTTATCTGGAAAGGATAGGTATGAAACTCTTGCATCCATTTTGGATGAATTTAGTGATGAGATAAAGTCGGACACGGTGATTCTATCTATAGGCCAGGATTTCCCGGATGCGCTCGTATCATCCGCATTAGCTGTTAAGACAGATGCCCCACTTGTTCTTGTTCACAAAGAACTCAATGCCAATGTTCAAGATGTTCTCTTTGAATACGGCATGCAAAATCGAGTCACTTCCTTCTTTACAATCGGTGGAAAAGTCGAAGAAAAGCCTAAAAATCAAGTTGCTAACCGATTGTATTGATTATGAAATCCTTGAATCATCATAAACTAGGAGGCTTTTTATGAAGAGAATAGCGTGGAGTGTTGTCCTTCTTCTTTTAATAACATCAGGCTGTGGAACAGCGTCAAATACTAGTCCGGACACCACGTTTCAATCTGGTGAAGGAAGTGGAAAGGTTAACGAACAAAAAGAAGATCAGAATTTGGACCTATCCTCTTATCGACCGGATACTGGTGTGACGAAGACATTTACTTCTCAAAAGAAACCGATGTTTACTGAATATATCGTTGATCAAAATGAAGAATATCTACAAAGAGTTATTACGCTTGGTGATATGAAGACAGCTCAAGTTATTAAATGGACTGAGGATCGAGCAGCTATTGTTGAACAGAGCGATTCATCTAACAAAGAAAGTATGTTAGATGAATTTGAAGCTGTGGAAGAAGTGGAAACGATCTTATTGCAACCTCATAACGAAGAAGAAATAGAGATTACTCTTCTAGATAACGTAGAGGTTCCATATGGAGAGTTTGATCATGTTCTAAAAGTGTCTGGAAATCAAGGTGATGAAGTTGAAATTACTACCTACTATGCAGAAGGCGTTGGTATGATTAAACAGGTGTATGAAATGACTGGTGATCAACGAGAAAGTGAAGTAGCTGAATTGGCTACGATTCAATAAGACAATAAAAGCAGCCGCCAGGCTGCTTTTTTCATTTATCAATGTAAATAAACCGTATGGAATAGCAAGATAAAAAGTTTGATCTACAAAAGATGGTAATTCAGGTTGGATTATGAAAGAATAAGTTAATCGTTTCTACTTTTTGAGAAACGTTAAGATTTTGTAAATTACGGTTGAATTAAGGAGGAGATGAGCGAAAAAGTGTAGAGAAAAGTTGATATAGCAAGGGTTATTACCTAGGATGCCACGCTTCTGATATTGGTAGACGACAGGAGCGGAATTATATAAAATATAATATGACGTTTGGAAATATAAATGCAGTTAGATTAGGAGTTAACAAGCGAATGATTAAAAAATTACTTAATGATTGGCGAAACAACAAAGATTTGCTTTATCACCTAACCGTATCCGAGCTGAAATCGAATACAGCTAGAACATACCTTGGAACGTTATGGTGGATTGTCGATCCGATTCTGTATATGGCGATTTATTATTTTCTCGTAGGGATTGTGTTAGATCGAGGTGGAGACGATTATGCTGTTTATCTTTTTACAGGTTTAATCCCGCTTAAATGGGCAACCGCTTGTATGGTAGATGCGACTACAGCGATTTCTTCAAAAGCGCGAATTCTGCAGCAGGTCTATGTGCCGAAGCTAACCTTTATTCTAGTGAGACTTGGTGTTAATACATTTAAGTTTCTTGTGAGCTCTGTCATTATGGTTTTATTCCTCTACTTTAGTGGAGTGGAGTTGACAGTTAACGCATTGAATTTCTTTATATTAATTGTATTGAACCTTCTTTTATTGCTACCAATTATGATTATTATGGCTCATATTGGCGTGTACTTAAAAGATATTAAGAACATGATGCAATACATTTCACGCACATTGCTTTATCTATCTCCAGTACTCTTTCGAATGGAATCTGTGCCTGAAAATATAAGAAGTCTTCTTTACTTAAATCCTTTTACAGATTTTCTAGTTTCCTATAGAAGAATCTTTCTCTACAAAGGCCAGCCACTGTGGGACAATCTCTTCATCATATTAGCGATTTCACTAGTCCTATTGTTTATTGGACTACGCATTTTGAACAAATACGACAAACAATATGCCAAGGTGATTTAATTGAAAAAGGACATTATTGAACTTAAAGATATTTGGGTTTCTTACCCTGAGCATTCAGATAACCCATTGAAACAATTGCTTAGCAAAGAAAAAAAGCAGTTTTGGGCATTAAAGGGTCTAGATTTCACTGTAAAGAAAGGTGAAGTTCTTGGTATTATTGGTCGAAATGGCTCAGGAAAGAGTACCCTTTTAAAGCTCATGAGTGGCTTAATTGAACCAGATCAGGGAGCTTATCATGTTGAAGGGAAGCGGCCGATGCTCCTCTCTCTTGGTGCAGGGTTTCAACCTGAGTTATCCGGAATCGAGAATATTTACCTAAATGCCCTTCTGTTAGGAAATCGCAAAAAGAAAATCGATGATAACCTTGAAGCGATTATTGAATTTTCCGAGCTAGACGACTTTATTTATAAACCGGTAAGAACGTATTCATCCGGTATGAGAGCAAGACTTGCGTTCTCTACTGCTATTATGCTTGACCCAGAAATTCTATTGATTGATGAAGTTCTCGGGGTAGGGGACTCTGCGTTCCAGAAAAAATGTAAAGATGCCATATTAGAGAAAATCCAACAGGACCGGACCGTTATTCTCGTTACGCATTCATCAGGTCTTGTGAAGCAAATCTGTGATCGTGTTGTCTGGATTCACCGCGGTGAGCAAAAAGCGGTTGGAGATACGAAAGAAATTGTCGAGCAGTATGATGAATTTATGAAGGCTAAGAAAAAATGAAGCACATCTTAATGGTTCTTTTTAAAGACATTGATTACGATGCACGGGTTCAACGTGAAGCCATTGCGCTTGCTGAAAGTGGCTATCAGGTAACCATTTGCTGTTTAAATGAATTTGATACTGATCCGCCTTTTTTACATGAATTGATCAAGATTAATAAGCTAGCCATTTCAACAAAACAGGCAAAGAAGGGAATGGCTACTGGACCGTCGCGAAAACCATCTGTTGTAGCGAAGATGGTTAGAAATCCAGCCTTAAAGCTGGCGAAGGATCAATATGCTAGCTACGAGTTTTACAAAAAAGTAAAGGGAACGATGGCTTCTGAAACCATTCATGCGATTCACTGTCACGATTTAAATACGCTCGATACCGGTAAGCGTTTAGCAGAACATTTTCATAGCAAGTTGATTTACGACTCACATGAACTTTTTAATGAAATGACCGGTCGCAATCCGCTTGATCGACGTTTTGGTTATTATATGGAAGGCAAGTTAATGAAACATGTTGATCGTTTTATTACCGTAAATCCGTATTTGATTGATAAATTCAATAAACGCTATGGCGAGCTACCACCCTCAATTTATTTGCAGAATATACCGCTCCTTCGTTTGGAACAAGAGCGTAAAAATGATCATTATTTTCATCATCTTTTTGGAATACCTACTGATAAGATCATTCTTCTATATCAAGGAGGGTTCTCAAAAAATCGCGGAATTGAGCTTTGTGTCAGAGCCATGAATCATTTACCTGATCCGTATCACCTTGTTTTGCTTGGCGATGGCGATATAAAAGGAGCACTTGAGCGTTTAGTGGACGAACAGAAGCTCACTTCCAGAGTACATTTTCATCCTAAAGTACCGCCTTCAGAAATACTTTCACTAACAAAGGAAGCAGACATTGGACTCGTGATGTACGAAAATGTAAGCGAAAATAACTATTATTCTACACCTAATAAAATATTCGAATATATGTTAATGGGGCTTCCAGTAGTATCTTCTAACCATCCAGGGAAAGCCTATTTATTAGAAGAATATGACTTTGGTCTACCTGTTGCAGAAGATGAACTAGCCATTGTAAAAGGCATTGAAGCTATTCAGCAAAGAAGCGATTATTACGTACAAAAATGTAATGAAGCGAGTAAAGTATTGAATTGGCCGAATGAATCCCGAAAGTTAATTCAAATGTATGGTGAATTATTTTCGAAGTAAGTAAGGAGAATTCGAAGATCTTAATTTCTGAAGTTACTGTGAGTGAGGAGTTGTAATTATGAAACTTGTCGTAATGGGCCTTGGATACATCGGGTTACCGACTGCTGTCATGTTTGCAAGGCACGGCGTTCAAGTGCATGGCGTGGATATTAATGAGCACGTGATCGAAACGTTAAAAAATAAGACGCTTCACATTGAAGAGCCTGGTCTAGGAGAGATGCTGGTTGAAGCAATTGATTCAGGCCATTTAACTTTTGGAACAGAACCGGTGTCAGCAGATGGTTTTATTATTGCTGTACCAACGCCAGTTAATCCTGATAAAACGGCGAACTTAAACTATGTGCGATCGGCGGCTAAAATGATTCAGCCTTTACTAAAGGAAGGGAACCTGGTCATTCTTGAATCAACAAGCCCTCCTGGCACGACGCTGAAGGTGCTGTCACCTATTCTAGAGTCATCGGGCTTAAAAGTCGGAAAAGATTTGTATGTTGCTTATTCTCCAGAGCGGGTATTGCCGGGTAAATTACTGGATGAGCTTGTTCATAATAATCGAATAGTAGGCGGCGTAAATGCTGACTCGAGTATCATGACAGAGAGAATTTACAAAATCTTTGTAAAAGGAATGATTCACCAGACTGATGCAACTACGGCAGAAATGGTAAAATTAATGGAGAATACGTATCGGGACGTGAATATTGCGTTAGCTAACGAATTGGCGCGTATTGCAGAACAGGTAGGATGCGATATTTGGAAAGCTGTCGAGCTGGCTAACTGCCATCCGCGGGTTAATGTACACTCACCTGGCCCTGGAGTTGGGGGGCACTGCATCGCGGTTGATCCCTGGTTCCTAGTTGAAGCAAGTCCAGAAGATGCTAAATTGATTCAAACAGCGCGAGCAATCAATGATAATGTTCCGAAAAGGATTGCTAACCAAATTAAAGAGCGAACTGAAGGAGTTGCAAACCCAAAAGTATCTTTACTTGGACTTGCTTATAAAGGAAATATTGGTGATGCGCGTGAAAGTCCATCACTGACTATATTGCAGGAACTTGAAGATATGGAAATTGAGTGTGCAGTTCATGATCCATACGTAGTCGATAAGCGGATCAAAAACCAATTTAATACAGTAGAAGAAACTGTACGCCATTCAGATTGTCTCATTATTTTAACTGATCATAATGAATATAAGGCGTTAGATCTTAAGTCTCTAGCTCCTTTGATGCGTCATACGTTGCTTTATGATACGAAGAATTTAATAAATAAAAAGCAGGCAGAGAGTGCTGGCTTCCGTTATGAAAAAGTAGGGGAATCCCAAATCAACACGAATTTATTACATTTATAAAGGATGAATGAGATGAAGGAAGCATTGTTAACGAAGTTTGAAACAGGTAATGCACGTGTAGGAGTTATTGGACTTGGCTATGTAGGACTCCCCCTTGCGGTTGAAATGGCACAAAAGGGTTTTGAAGTATATGGAATCGATGTATCTAAAGAAAAAATGGACATTCTAAATAACGGGAAGAGTTATGTAATGGACATTTCTGATAACCAAGTAGAGGCCATTATTGGTAAGAACTTCTTCCCAGGAGATGATTTTTCAGTTATCTCTAAATTGGATGCTGTTAGTATTTGTGTCCCAACTCCTCTTGCTAAAACAAAAGAGCCAGACGTTTCTTACATCAATGCTGTTGTTGGAAAATTGGTTGAATTTATGACAGAAGGAACGCTAGTTGTTCTTGAAAGTACAACTTATCCAGGAACAACAGATGAATTGATTAAAGCTGTTATTGAAGAAAAGACTTCTTTCCGTGCGGGTGAAGATTTCTTCCTTTGTTTCTCACCTGAGCGTGTCGATCCAGGTAACCAGCAGTTTAATACAAAGAACACACCTAAAGTGCTCGGTGGTGCAACAAAGCCATGTCTTGAACTTGGAGTCTCTCTTTATAGCTCGTTCTTAGAAAACATCGTTCCTGTTAGTTCAACAAGCGTTGCTGAAATGGTTAAGCTCCTTGAAAACACTTTCCGTAGCGTTAATATCGGTCTTGTGAACGAGCTAACGATGATGTGTGATCGAATGGGAATCAATGCTTGGGAAGTTATTGATGCAGCAGCTACGAAGCCATTTGGCTATATGCCTTTCTATCCTGGTCCAGGAATTGGTGGGCACTGTATTCCGCTTGATCCAGCTTATCTTTCGTGGAAAGCAAAAATGTTTAACTTCTATAACCGTTTCATTGAACTTGCAAGTGATGTGAATGGAAACATGCCACGCTATGCGCTTAATCAGGCCGCAGATATTTTAAATGATAATGAGAAGTCCATTAAAGGATCTAAAATCTTTATTCTAGGTATGGCATATAAGAAAAACATCGATGACCTACGTGAATCTCCAGCACTTGAAATTTATCGCCTTCTTGAAGATAAGGGAGCACACGTTTATTATCATGATCCGTTTGTTTCAAGCTTTAAGAATGGAGAAGAAGTTGTATATTCCGTTGAGCTGAACGACCAAAACCTTGATGACGCTGATCTAGTTGTCATCGCGACTGATCACACAACAGTAGATTATGATTATGTCATTGATCGTTCTAAGCTAATTTATGACACACGGAATGTAACAAAGAACTACAAAGATTCGAAAGGTAAAGTGACGCTACTAGGTGGACAGCAGAACTTTGATCTACCGACGAATGTTGAAGAAAACTCAAGTGTGAATCCTAAGTAATTGAAGTAAAAGGAGAATTCTACATGAAATTTGATGTTAGCCCATTTTATACAGAAAATATCGAGGTTTCTATTAATGAGGGTTGCTTAAACAACAAAATGATCGCTAGCGGAAGAAAAGCAAATTCCCTTCTTATTCTTTCTGGTAATGGGGAAACACAAGCTTCATTAGAACTAGCAAGACTTGATCAACGTGTGAAGGAGCTTGTTCGTTTTGATGAGGAGCTGCAACGAAAGAGTGAGTCATATCAATCACTGCCACGAGAGCTTCAGGAAAATATCATAATTCAAAAAGCGAATTACTATCATTCAGAAGAGCTAAGCTCATACCAAACAGACATGGTGCTTTTAGAAGGAAGCTTTACAAAAAGGTTCTTTGAAGAAGCATTTCTTGGAACGTTACATGGTTTAGTTTCCGAAGACATCAATGGTATGATTGCAGTCAAATTACCAATGAATGAAGAAATTACAGAGGATATTTCAGAAGTTGTTCTTTGCTTAAACCAATTCTTTATAGCAACTTCTATGGGGTTTGAAGATGGTTATTTCTTTTTCCTTGGAGAACCCCGTACTGTACTCCCTGAAGAACGAATCAAGCAAGAGGTTACAAGTGGCCTACTAGCTTCGATTTTGAAACTGGAGAAAGCACTTCAAAAGTTGAATCAAAGTCATCGTGTGGTAAAAGAAAAGAGTGACAATCAAGAAAATGATGAGATAGCAAAAGCGGTAGCAAATCAGAATCTTGATCAAATGATTCAGCAACAGTTTCAAATTCGTGAGCTTAGTGAACAGCTTAAGGTTCTTAAAAATGATTCGAAAAAGAAAGAAAAACAAATTACTCAGATCACTAGAAAATACAACCGTGCTCAGCACATCGTAAACCACTTGGATTCAAATGCATCGGCTAGATATTTAATTGGTGATGCTGTCATGGGATCAACAAAATCATTCGGTCGCGCAATTCGACTACCGAAGCGACTTGTTCAAATTTATAGGGACGCAAAAAATGGTAAATTAGGTCGAATTAAGAATGGTTCGGGATCATTTGAAATTGAACCGATCGATGACGGAAATGCTATTCTCTTTGTACCAACTAACGGGGCGGGTCTTGGACATCTCACGAGATTACTGGCTATTGCAAGACGAGTAAAGCGTATTGACCCATCTAAGAAAATTATTTTTCATACGACGAGTTCAGCCATGCATTTGATATTGCAAGAAGGGTTTCTAGGTTACCATTTACCATCCAAAATGCTCTTTCCTAAAGAA
Source organism: Pseudalkalibacillus sp. JSM 102089 (assembly GCF_041366475.1). Taxonomy (NCBI): domain Bacteria; kingdom Bacillati; phylum Bacillota; class Bacilli; order Caryophanales; family Fictibacillaceae; genus Pseudalkalibacillus; species Pseudalkalibacillus sp. JSM 102089. Next base: position 30,159 of record NZ_JBEWYW010000002.1, on the reverse strand, counting down.
ATGAGCGCAAAGCAGTGGAATGCGATGCTACGTGACCATCTAGAAACGGTTATTAGTATTCACCAGCCAGAAACGATTGTTTTTGATGGTGCGTTTCCTTATGCAGGTCTTGTTGCCTCAATGCGTAAAAAAGACGGGTTGAGAAAGATCTGGGTAAAGCGAGGACAGCATAAAGAAGGTAAAGCAGAGTTAGTGGAATCGAAAGAAGCAGAATTCGATGAGGTTTATGTTCCTGGTGAAGCTGGTGGGGAAAACAGTATGCGAAAAGAAGGAATGAAAACGTACTGTGAGCCTGTGTTATATCTTGATCGAGAAGAGCTAAAGGATCGTGAGAGTGTTCGTCGACAATGGAATATCCCAGAAGGTATGAAAATGGTGTATGTTCAGCTTGGAGCAGGTAAGATCAATGATATTCATTCAACGATTTCCATTCTTCTTAATGAACTACTAAAGAGAGATGATGTTTTTGTCGTAATTGGGGAATCCATTATTGGTAATCGAATGGATTTGAAAATGGATCGTGTTCTGACACTAAGAGACTATCCGAATTCCATTTACTTCAATGCTTTTGATCTCATCGTTACAGCTACTGGATATAACACATTCCACGAAGTCATGTATTTTGGAGTGCCATCGATCTTAATTCCCAATGAGAATACAAAAACAGATGATCAGGTGGCAAGAGCCATGATTGCTGGAGACGCAGGGGCTGCAATCGTCTTAAGAGATCCGGGCGCTACTGATTTTGAAAAAGCGATTCGAGAAGCTCTTGATGAAGAGAACAATCGAAATATGAGGAAAAGTGCTCTTTCACTTGTGAAGGAGAATGGAGCACAGCAAATGGCTGAAATGATTGTCCAAAATGTAGCAGCTAATAAATAGAATTGGATTTGGGAGAGTGATGATGATGAAACGAAAAATTCTAGTGCCAATCGCATTTAATAACTGGGCTTTAACAGATGTGAATGAGAGTCGTTTAACAAAGGAATGGATTGACCATCGTATGGGGATTTTCATGAAATACACATGCAAAAGTCTTAAAGCCCAAACGAACCAGGATTTCACTACAATTCTTCAGTATGATCAGCGTTCAGAAGAGCATGTGATGAACGCTCTTAAACAGCACGATCCACTTCCAGATAATATTAGATTCGTGCCTAAGAATGCCTATAACAAAACTTTAGAACGTGAAATTCAGGACTATGATGAAGTGTACTTCGCCCGCATTGATTCTGATGATATGTACCACAAAGGTTATTTTGATTTTCTGAAAGATCATCAGCCAGTTGAAGGTACTGAAGCACTTATCAACCAGTATGGCTATTTTTATGACGAGTATTCAGATAAAGTAGCAACTGCCAAAATCAAATCACCACCTTTTTATACACTTATTTATAATGTTGCTGAATATTTAGAAGGCAAGCGCCACCCTGTAAAAGGGCATTTATCGGTACACAGCCTGAAACATGAATTGTTAGAGCCAAGAAACTATGTGCAAGTTATTCACTCGAATAACATGTCTACATCATTTGAAAATCGCTACATCGATGGATTAGTTGAAGATGAGAATGAAAAAAATCAAATTCTCCGTAATTTCTGGGGATAAACGTTTATATGAAAAGCTGTCGGGTTGTGCCGACGGCTTTTTTTACTAATAGTTCATGGCGTTTTATGCGCTAAATGAAAGGGACTTAGAAAATAGAGGCCTTAAAATAAGTGGAACCTTATTTGTATATAGAAGCAAGAAGCCTTCATGCGATTGATTTCATAATAAAGAATGCCACCTCATTTTTTAACAGTAGCTTTAAGGAAAGATGTAAAACATTCGAAATTTACCATTTAATCCTTTTTTGATCATGTGGAATCATATATAATTCAAATAAATGGTATTCAATTAATCAGCTGCTTTGGCAGTAGAATCAGGAGAATGGTATGTTGAAAAATCAATTAACACATTTACAAAATGAGTCATTTACCATTCCTGAATCTCAACGCTCCAGACTAAGGTGGTGTGGGTCTAGAGCTTCAGGGCAACATATACTTCACATTAGTCAAAAACCAGGTATTCTTTCGATCATTAATCAAGATCCTCAGCTAGATGTTGTAAATATTTTCGCTAGTGAAGACTCTGTAGTTCTTACTCATCCACTAAGTAAGGATTGTGTAAGTACCTTTTGGTCGGGGGATTTGAAGAGCGAGATTCCTTTTCCTATGAATTACTTCGATGCCATTATTACGGAAGACACGTTAATCGAAGTTATGTCATCGCAGAATAATGAAGTCCAGAGATTACTTAAACCGAATGGGAAAATAATTGTAACTGAAACATTAGAACATGCAGAAGAATTAAGAAATGAGTGGGAAACACTATTTCATAACTTTGAAGAAATTGATATGCGCATTGATGAACACTACGTGAGTTGGGTTGGACGAAACGTTGTAAATCCCCCTACAGATTATAGGGAGGCAGGGAGAGCTTTTCTTGAAGAAATAAGAAAAGTCATAGTGAAAAAGAAAGCTAAGCGTGCTGCCTTGTTACAAAAAGAGCTAGAAACGAAAAGAAATGAGGAAGTAGTTAGGCTTGAAGAAAAGAATAAACTTCTCATGAAGCTCCCTATTATCAAGAAAAAGCACGAAACGCGAATTAATCAAATCCAGTTAACGAGTGATGAGAAAAAAACCCTTCTTCAAGAGCCGGAAGAAACGATAGTGAAACCTAACAAAATGAGACCTGAGGAGCAATTAGCTCATTTTTCAACGTTAGGAAAAATGACGATTGTCTATTGGGATTCCGAAGTATATAGAAAAAATAGTCTTACGCTTGCACATCAGTTAGTGGATACACTGAGGAATAGGGGCAAAAATGTCGTTTACGTCTATGAAGAGGAAAACGAAGTGATAACTCCCATTCACCTTGATGGATCGAGGTTCTTACAAATCTCGACTTCTGAATTCTGGAGAAGCCTCCATTTATTTGAAGAGCCAGAAATGTATATCACTCATTCTGATCTCCAAATATCTAAAAGAATAGGGCGATTGCAGTGGAAGAAATGGAGTATTTTCTATTTACCAGAAAAGATAGTAGATCGTGATGCTCACTTATTTCTGATGAATAGTCTTGATCCAAGTCACTTTCTAGTGTCAATGGGACGCATGCATCCCATTAAATTAAGGGAAGAAAATTCTGTAGTGAACACATTAACTAATGAATCTTCTCGTATTATAATCGGTTTTGTTGGTGATCTTGGAAAAGACTGCATTGATTATCAAGCAATGAAAGATTTGCTCGTGGAAAACAAAGGTCTAGGGATAGAGTTAATTGGATACAATCTACCAGATTCAAAGCCTATCAACTCGAAAAGACTTACGATCAGAGAGTATGCAAACGATGTTGATTTAATGAAAAGAGTCGGAAGATGGACAGGTGGCATCCTTCCATTTCGATATTCGGCGTCAACCTCCGCGCTTGTAAAGATGGAAAGCTTAGGCATTCCTATATTTCATATTAAAGAATGGAGTGCTCCACTAGAAGATCAAGAATTTATTTCTTATGGTAGTGGAGAGAAAGTCAGTGTCTTGTTAGAGGAAGCTGTCTTACACTTAGAGGGGAGGAACGATCGTTGAAAATCCTCTATATTTATCGCTATTTATTACTAGGTGGAGTGACCACACAACTTGCGAATAGACTTGGCTTTCTAAAATCGATTAGTGATCCCCACTTTATCTTTCTATCCGATCATGGGGGACAGACGGCCTTTGGAGATTACGAGAAAATCCATGTTATGTCAGAACCTTTGACCATCTATCAGTATATAAAAGAACATGATTTCGATTTAGTTATTGCAATTGACACGAAGGAAATAACGGACTACTTAATAGAAGTACATTGCAAGACCCCTATTATTCAAGAAGTACATGGTATATCTTATAAGCTAAATTATTTAGTAGAAGAGGATCAACGCCATTTCCAGGGGTATATTGTGCCTTCGAATTATAGTAAAAACAGAATTGTAGAAGATTATGCTGCACCTGAAGAGCGAACATATGTCATTCCAAACTGTCTAGATACGACATTGTTTTCCTCAAAAGAAGTAGAACCGATTACAAATAAAAAGATCATTTGTTGGGTTGGAAAACTCAATGATCATAAAAATTGGCAAGGTTTTTTGGACCTCTCAGCACGAATTTCTCAGAAGAGAGATGACTGCGTTTTTTGGATTGTCGGTGGAGAGACTGCTTCGTCAAAAGCAACTAAGCACCTTTTTCAGGAAGCAAACAAGCGAGAGCTCAGTATTCATTGGATAGACCGGATGGAGTATAGTGAAATGCCAAAGCTGTATGCAATGGTGGCTAAAAGCGGTGGTTGTACAGTGAGCACTTCCAAAGGAGAATCGTTTGGGATGAGTTTGATTGAAGCGATGGCTTGTGGATGCCCTGCAGTAGCACCGAGGGTTGGAGCTATTCCTGAAATATATCTGGGGGATTTAGGGCGCCTAACATATGAATTACACGATTTGGTAGCGTGTGAGTCTATTGTGGATAGTCTCCTTGATAATGCAAAGGAACGTAATGAGCAAATTCAAAAGGGGATTCAAAAGGTACAAAAACACTATTCAATTAATCAAGTCGTCACCCAATACTTTGAGTTACTTCAAACATTATCTACTGTTCAAAAAGTCTGGTAAAATACCGGGCTTTTTGTATGTCGTCCTGTTCTACTCGTAAATAGCTATTGTTGTTAGCAACAATAGTGGATGGCACAATTTAACAATAGAAATTATGAACTGAGTGTAAATTTTTGTTTACACTTCTGATCCATTCCTCAATCAACTTTTCTTTCGAATCATAACGAAGTATAATGAAAGAAGTGTTTTTATGTCGTATTCTGGTGAAGAGGGAAAGGATTCATTATGAAGATTTTATATATATCTCAACATTTCCCGCCCGAGATAGGTGCAGCTCAGGCGCGCGCCTATGATATGTCAATGAATTTGGTAGAAGAAGGCTGCGATGTAACAGTAGTTACATCATTTCCTAATCATGTTTCTTCCAAAAAAATATTTCAATGGAGCAAGCATCTTGGTTTAAATGTTATTCGTACTTTTGTCGTACAAGATACAAAAAAGAGCAAGCTCAGAAGAATGCTGAATTACTTTTCATTTATGACAACCTCTATCATAGCCGGATTATTTGCTAAAAAACCTGACGTCGTCTTTGCTACTACCCCTCAACTTTTTGTTGGGCTTTCCGGTTATGTAATAAGTAAACTGAAACGTGCCAAATTCGTGATTGAAGTTCGAGATTTATGGGTGGATTTTGCAGAAGTTTTAAATCAAATTAATAATAAAAAATTATTAACGCTGGCTCGGAAATTAGAATGGTTTCTTTTTAAGCAAGCTGATCATATTGTTGTAGTTACGCATGGGTACAAACAATATCTTATTGAAAAGGGTATCCCTGAAAATAAAATCGATGTGATTACTAACGGTGTTAATCCAACTGAGACAGGAGTCCTAGTACCTGAAGAGGGAGTGAGGATTCGTGCTGAGCACGGTTTGGAGAATAAGTTCATTATTTTATATGCGGGTAACATGGGCATTGCTCAAGGCTTGAGAACTGTACTTGAAGCGGCAAATGTTCTGAAAGATGTCTCTTCGATTACCTTTGTTCTTATTGGTGAAGGGGCTGAGAAAGAACGCTTACAACAGTATCAAAAGGATAAAGGTCTCCAGAATGTTCTGATCCTCGACAGCCGAGCTAAACAGGAATTGAATGGATTTTATGCGGCTGCTGACTTATGTCTTGTTATTTTAAAGAACCATCCGCTGTTTGAAATCACTATTCCTTCAAAATTATTTGATTGTCTGGCTATGAATAAACCGATCCTATTAGGGATTGGTGGAGAGTCAAAAGAAATTGTCAAAAGTTTAAATGCTGGCCTCTTTTTTGAACCAGAAAATGCTGAGTCGCTTGCGAACGTTGTGTTAGAAGCTACTTCTAATCCGAAAATTATGGAGTTATTAGAGAAAGATGTACGAAGTAAAATGTTGTTAAAATATAATCGTCAGGAGCTATCCAAGAACCTGGCTCACTTATTGGAATCTACTCAGGACAATGTAAAAGGTTGGTCGCAATGAAAAAAGTGTGTGTCATCACGTCTATTCATTCTCCTTATGATGGACGTATTTATCATAAGCAATGCAAAAGCTTAAAAAGAGCAGGCTATGACGTTGTGTTAATTGCTCCAGAGCCTGAGGTGGCTGAATCAGAAGAAATCCCTCTCATTACCTTTAAGCGTCCTTCAGGCGTAAAGGAGCGTCTTAAATCAACTTTTCATTTGTATAAACTTGCGAAAAAGACAAAGGCGGATCTTTATCACTTTCACGATCCTGAGCTTATGATTGTAGGGGTTATGATCGAGGTGTTTCTTAAAAAGCCTGTTATTTATGATGTGCACGAGCATTACCCGAATACAATCATGGGGAGGGAATATATTCCTTCTTTAGTGAAAGTCCCTATGAAATACGCCTATGTAGGCATTGAAAAATTGGCATTAATGAAAATAAGCGGTGTGATTTATACAACAGAAGAAATTGGTCGTCGTTATCGCCGCTATAATGGGTGTAAGATTGAAAATTATCCTCTCAAACAAATGTTTCCAGAAGCCTCTAAAGAAAAAAATAAAAACCAACTTATCTATTTGGGGGGAATCACGAAAATTAGGGGCGTATTGCAGCTGCTTGAAGGTTTTGGAGAAGTTGTGAAAAAAGCTCCTGATGCGAAATTACTCTTTCTTGGTAGTTTTGAATCGACTGCATTTAAAGATGAAGTAGATCAACTTATTAATAAGCTGGGTATTGATCTGAATGTTACGTTCATCAGCAGGGTACCATACGAACAGATATCGGCATATGTCGAACGTTCTGCCATTGGGGTTCTTCCATATCTACCATACCCCAACCATCTTGTTGCCCTTCCTAACAAGTTATTTGAATATATGGCTGCTAGTAATGCTATTATCGCATCAAATTTCTCGCACTATGCGAAAGTAATCGAGAATAGTCAGGGTGGCTTAGTTATTAATCCTGAAGATCCTAAAGATATAGCTATGAAAATCAATCAACTTCTTAGTTCCCCGAGTAAAACAAAAGAGCTCGGTGAAAATGCCAGAAGAGCCTTTGAAAACACGTACAATTGGTCTTGCGAGGAAAAAAAACTGCTTGAATTTTACCATGCTATATTAACAAGATAGCGGTGAAATTGGAGAAGCTTGAAAGAAGCGGGGAATTTTAATGAAAAAGCAATCAAGAATAAAAAGAAGGCGAAAGAAAAGTTTATTTCGCAGACTGTTAACGTTTGTACTGTTGATCGTTCTTGTCCTTATTGGTTATGGTGCTTATCTTGCCTATAATGCCTATGATGCAGCATCTGGCTCCTATCAGGGATTATCTCGCGGAGAAAAATCAGCCCTTCGTGATGCGGAGGTTGCAGTAACGAAGGATCCGATTTCGATATTAATCATGGGAATAGAGGATTATTCTACGGGTGGCGATAATGGGCGGACTGATACGCTAATGGTAGCGACAGTTGATCCAGATTCAAAAAAAGTTAAATTACTAAGCATTCCTAGAGATTCGAGAGTAGAGGTTGTTGGTAAAGGGATTGAGGATAAAATTACTCATGCTCACGCTTATGGTGGAACAGAAATGACGATTAACACTGTAGAGAATTTCTTGAATATTCCAATTGATTATTATGTGAAAGTGAACTTTGAAGGATTTAAAGATGTGATCGATGAAATCGGCGGTATAACGGTGGACGTCCCATTCGATTTCGTTGCGCATACGGATGTACCAGGTGGGAGAGCAACGTTCACAGAAGGCCCAATGAACCTCGATGGAACAGAGGCACTAGCTTATGCACGAATGCGTAAGGATGATCCTCGCGGTGATTTCGGTCGAAGTGATCGACAGAAGCAAGTAATAAAAGCTGCGATGGACGAAGTTTCTACAGCATCAGGTTTGCTAAAGTTGGACGATATTGCTCAGCACATTGGAAATAACATCGAAACGAACTTGAAGCCAACTGAATTATTTGCTCTTCAAAAAGCTTATTCTGGTGTAAGGTCCTCTGATATTGAAAGCCTTACAATTGATGGTTCGGATGAAAGAATTAACAACGTGTATTATTTTAAACCAGACGAAGAAAGTGTAGCTTCACTCAGTCAGCAACTAAATGCCACTTTAAATTCAACTAAATAAATAAAAAAAAGCATCCGATTATGGATGCTTTTTAACGTTTCATTGTACTTGTAAAAACAAGTAGTTTTTTTAATGTATTGATTAAAGGTTTCCGCTGATTACCAATTAAACCAATGAGTTCTGCCGTAAACTGAATCACAACAAGCAATAAGATAAGCAAGAAAAGTGATCCCCACAGCGTAGAGGCTGAGAATAGAATGGCAGTAATTCCAAAGAAAAAGCTGAGAAGGTAAATAATGATCACGGTTGATTGGTGAGAAAATCCAATAGCTAGTAAACAATGATGAATGTGAAATTTATCAGGCGTTGAGATTTTTTGCTTTCTTAATATCCGTCTAATAATAGCAAAGAATGTGTCAAAAATGGGGACTGCAAGAATGATGACAGGAATGATCAAACTAAACACCGTCACACTTTTGAATAATCCTAGCATGGACATTACTGAGATGGCAAACCCAAGAAAAAGAGCTCCGGTATCTCCCATGAAGATGCTTGCAGGGTGAAAGTTGAAGATAAGGAAGCCAAGAGTACTACCTATTAAAATCACGGCTAGTGCAATGACTACAAGTTGATGGTCAAGAATGGCCATTGTTAGAATAGAACCTAAAGCAATAGTGGATACACCTGCAGCTAATCCATCTAGACCGTCGATTAAATTAATGGAATTCGTTACCCCAACAATCCACAATACTGTAATAAAAAAGCTCATAAACCCGAACTCAATTCTACCTACGAATGGAAGTGAAACGAATTCAACCTGAAGTCCCGATGAGGCAACAATAATAGCTGCAATAATTTGTCCAACAAGTTTAACTTTCGGTGAAACAGCCAGTTTATCATCAAAAACGCCTAAAACAATAATGAGTGTTCCAGCGATAATAATTTCTGGCATATACGGTGAATAAGGACTAAGATATAAAAAGCCTGCGACAGTACCTGCAAAAATAGCAAGTCCGCCAGCTGAAGGCATAAGCCCTTTATGAACTTTCCGTTGATTTGGTTTATCAGCTATTTTAAATTTAAGTGATGCATATTTAACAATTGGTGTAGCAATGATAGCGACGGTTATAGAGATGATAAACGCTATGATATACTCTGTTAACGAATACAATAAAATCCCCCTCTAACTGAGGAATAGTAATTCATTCCTTTCATATCATATCAAAATAAGTGTGTATTGCAAGAGGTTTCTTAGCGTGCATCCTTTCGAAATCACTCATGGTATTACTATCTTTCCCGAATAATGGACTTTCATGTTGAATAATAGAGGTACATTTAATTACCAATACCCTTTAGAATTAATAAGTAATCTTTTTAGACATCATATTCTTTATAGAGTTGTCCATTTGAAAGGATTTTCGCCTGTCCACTTGTAATATTCGTTATCCATTCGGTAAACTGCTCTTCTAATCCGCTTTGGATAAGAGTTTGAACTTGTACATTCTCCATGTAATCAATCTGATCTAATAAGTAATTCGATGAACGAATTTCATTTTCGACTTTACCTAATAAAGAATAATCAATTTCTGTTGTCATTTTTACCATTAGTCTTCGCTCAACGATTCCAGTCGCATTCAGTCCTTCTGAAACCGATTGACCGTAAGCGCGAATTAAACCGCCTGCGCCTAGTTTAATTCCACCAAAGTAGCGGGTAACAACTACCGTAGTATCTTTTAGCTTTCGTTTTTTTAACACTTCAAGCATCGGCACACCTGCCGTACCCGATGGTTCACCATCGTCGTTAGCTTTTTGAATAAGATCTTGTTCTCCAATTAAGTAAGCTGAGCAATTGTGCGTAGCACTTGCATGCTCTTTTTTGATCGATTGGATGAATTCTTGCGCTTCTTCTTCGGTTGGGGTTCTTTTTACATGTGCAATAAATCGTGATTTTTGTATAGTGATTTCGTTTTTTCCATCACCTTTGACTGTATAATATGAAGTAAGCATTTGGTTAACCTCCAAGATAATCATTGAACATTCTTTAGAATGAAAGGGATTTGTTTCTTACCATCGAATAGTACATAATTAAAGATTGTGATTTATGAGGGAAAGTAATAAGTCCGGTTAGTGTCTTTCTTATTATAAGTTTCTTAAATTAATCCATCAAATATATATCCTCAAGTCATAAAAAGACGGTCAGATACGAATTTTGTAAAAGAAGTACTTTTGGACTATCTTTTCTTAGTGTCCGTCCCTTGAAGGAATGGAGGGGTTAGCTTGGATTTTCAAAAGCTTGATCCAAATTCATTAGATGTCATTCTTGACAGGACAATGGAGAGTATTAACACAAGTAAATCAAAATTGTTCGAAATTGGAGAGCTGTCTCATGACGAATGTCAGCAGATCAATAATCAACTTCAATTATTAAAAGAAGAATTAGAGACCGTTCAGGGTCTCAGGCAAGAAAGGCTTCATATGGACAGAATCGCTCGAGCTGAGCTTGTAAAGATTAGTAAGAACTTTCAAGACTATGGAGAGCCGGAGATTAGAAACGCTTATGAGAAGGCTTCAGACGCCCAAATTAAGCTGTCTGTTAGTATGGAGAAGGAATCTCGCCTTAAAGACCAGATCGCAGATCTAGAACAGCGGATTTCTTCCCTTCAAATTACGTCGGATAAAGCCGAGTCTTTTATGAGTCAAATCTCAACAGTACTTAGTTATCTTGGAGGAGAACTAAGACTCTACGGTGAGGTCATCGAAGACGCTAGAAGAAAACAAGAGTATGGTCTTAAAATTATTGAAGCACAGGAAGAAGAGAGAAAGCGTCTCTCAAGAGAAATTCATGATGGTCCGGCCCAAGTTCTTGCGAATGTGTTATTAAGGTCACAATTAATTGAACGAATTTATGAGAAAAAGGGAAAAGATGAAGCATTCAAGGAAATAAAGGATATGAGATCCTTAATTGAGGATGCATTAAAAGAAGTTAGGCGACTTATTTATGATCTTCGTCCAATGGCTTTGGATGATCTAGGTCTAGTGCCTACATTATTAAAGTATTTAAATAAAGTGGATGATCGCTCAGAGGCAACGATATCTTTCGATTATTTTGAAGGGATTCAACGACTTCACGTTCGGCTTGAGGCAGCGATCTTTCGACTTGTACAAGAAGCAGTGCAAAATGCGCTAAAGCATGCTGATGCAACTGAAATAAGTGTTGACCTGAATCTTGATGGTGATAAGATTGTGGTAACCATTGAAGATAATGGAATTGGCTTTGATGTGAACGTTCGTAAAGATCAATCTTTTGGATTGATTGGAATGAAAGAGCGTGTCGGTTTATTAAATGGAACAATTCAGGTTCAATCAACGCCGAACAAGGGTACATATATATTGATAAGAATCCCGATTCATGAACAGGAGGGCGTGTAAGAAATGTATGCAGCTAAAACCAAAACGAAAATTATAATAATAGATGACCATCGCTTGTTTCGCGAGGGAGTTAAACGGATTTTAGACATGGAAGATGATTTTGAGGTGATCGCTGAAGGTGATGATGGGGATGAAGCACTTCGTCTTGTCGAAGAAAATAAACCTGACGTGGTCTTAATGGATATTAATATGCCGCATGTGAATGGCGTAGAAGCAACAAGACAGCTTATTGAACAAGTACCGGAGACAAAAGTCATTATTTTATCAATTCATGATGACGAAACATATGTCACGCACGCAGTGAAAACAGGGGCAGCAGGGTATCTATTGAAAGAAATGGATGCAAACTCTCTTGTTGAGGCTGTTAAAGTTGTTGCATCTGGTGGAGCTTATATTCATCCTAAAGTAACGCATAATCTTGTGAATGAATATCGTCGTCTTGCTACGGAAGGTAAAAGACCATCAACTCAAATTGGTTACAAAGAAGTTGAATATCGTAAACCACTTCATATTTTGACGCGTCGAGAATGCGAAGTACTTCAACTGCTAACAGATGGAAAAAGTAATCGCTCTATAGGTGAAGATCTTTATATTAGTGAAAAAACGGTAAAAAATCACGTTTCAAATATCTTGCAAAAAATGAATGTAAACGACCGTACTCAAGCGGTTGTAGAAGCAATTAAAAAAGGATGGGTTAAGGTGCGCTGAGGCGCGCCTTTTTTCTTTGGGTCTACTTGTTATGAGACGTAAAGGTAGAGAGAAAACAAAATGAAGACAAAAAAATAGCCTCCAATTTTGGAGGCTATTTTTTGTACCATTATGCGCGCTTTGCACCAAGGTAACGTGGAGACCAGTAAGAGTTATCCATGTCACTGATTGTTACTCCGTATGAAGAAGAAGAGTGAATGAACTGACCGTTACCGATATAAATACCAGCGTGAGATGGGCCAGATTTATAAGTTTCAAAGAATACAAGATCTCCAACAGAAGGTGAAGAAACTTTGTCTGTTGCGTTCCAGATGCTAGCTACAGTACGTGGGATGGATTTACCAGCTTTGTTGAATACGTATTGTAGGTAGCCGCTGCAGTCAAAACCAGATGGTGTAGTTCCAGCCCAAACATATGGTACACCGATGTATTGCTTAGCAATAGATACGACAGAAGAGTTAGATGTTGATGCACTCTTTACCTGAGATGAAGAAGATGAGCTTACAGAAGAACCATTAAGTGCTGCAAATGTGTTTGATCCTGCAATACCATCTACGCTAAGACCATTTGCACTTTGGAAGTTACGTACTGCTTGTTGTGTAATGGATCCATAAATGCCGTCAACGGAATAGTTGTAGTAGCCTTTTGATTTAAGCTGACTTTGTAGATTTGTTACACTTTGTCCACGATCACCGTGACGAAGTGTGCTGCTGTATGTATTAGAAGAGCTGCTTGATTTAGATGAAGTTGAACCTTTTAGTGCGTTAACTGTTTGTGGCCCTACAACACCGTCTACGCTAATGCCTGCGCTACGTTGGAAGTCGCGAACGCCATCTTCAGTAATATTTCCGAAATATCCAGTTGCTTTATGGTAATCAAAATAGCCTTTATTATCGAGTTCATTTTGTAGTTGAGTTACGTCAGAGTTGCTCATGCCATTGTATAGGGTACGGTCGCCTAGTGCTGCTTCACTTACGTTTGGTGCTAATAAAAGAGTACCTGCGAGTGTAGTAGTGATCACGACTTTCTTAAACATATTATAATTCCCCCTGATTTATAAGTTAAAACCTTTTATTTTCTCTATCACGATTGCTAGTTTACATGATTGAGATAACAGGAGGATGAATATAACATTACAATTATGTAACAGAATACCTGCCTAATTTACTAAAAGTTTCATTTTACGACATTTACATTAAAAAATATGGGGAGAAATGGTTGACAAATTATGTGAAAAATATTATAAGCTTTTGTTGGCACAAAGCCTAAAATGCTCTATCATTAACTTGACTGGTTTTTAACGTAAATCGTATGAAGTACTTAATAGATTGAAGAGAGGCGTTAATATGAAGACAGTTGCTATTGTAACAGATAGTACGGCTTATATACCTGAATCAATGTTAGATGAATACGAAGTGACGATGGTTCCGCTTAGCGTAATATTCGGTAATGAATCCTATTTAGAAGAAAGAGAAATACAGGCAGAGGATTTTTTTGAAAAAGTAAAAAAAGAAGATGAGCTTCCTAAAACTTCTCAGCCTTCTATAGGAAGTTTTGTCGAAGCATATGAAACATTAGCTCGTACTCATGATGAAATTATTACGATTACTCTTTCCAGCGGTATCAGTGGTACCTATCAGTCAGCTAATTCAGCTGGAGGAATGATTGAAGGCGCAGACGTTCATGTTTTTGATTCAGAGATCAGTTGCATGATGCAGGGTTTTTATGTTTTAGAAGCAGCACAAATGGCGCAAGATGGTTTTAAAAGTAAAGAAATATTAAATCGTCTTCATAAGATAAAAAGTCAAGGGACGAATGCCTATTTCCTTGTGGATGATCTTAGCCATTTACATCGAGGTGGTAGGTTGAATGCTGCACAGCTTGTAGTCGGAAACCTTCTTCAAATAAAACCTGTACTAACTTTTGAAGATAAAAAAATTGTTCCATATGAAAAAATTAGAACTCGAAAAAAAGCATTAAATAAACTGATGACGCTATTTGATGACGCTGCAAAAGGCGGAGATATCATTAAAGCAACTGTCATCTATGCAACGAATAAAGAAGAAGCAGAGCTTTTGAAAGCTGAATTAGAAGGAAAATACTCGAACGTAAGCATTATATTGAGTTATTTCGGACCAGTTATTGCTACACACCTCGGTGAAGGTTCTCTTGGACTCGGCTGGTATCGTGTATGATCGTTAAAATCGAAAAGGAAGCAAATCCATGAGGTTTGCTTCCTATGTGTTAAATAACCAGCAAGTATTTATACCTGAATTGCTCAATCAACCTTCTTACTCCCTCAATTTCGCTCCGATTGGTATGTACAACTCGATTCCCAATCAACCGCAAAATCCCGATTTTCATCCGAATGTTCAACTTATGAAGTTTTTATATGGAAGGCATTTATTAATCGATGAAATCCCTTTCTCATTTCTTGAACTTCATGAACACTATTTAAATGGCTATCTTCATTTTGAACCTGGTATTCAAAGCATTGATGGAAAAGCAACTTGTATGAGGTGTGGAAGTACTGAGTCATTTTCATTTTTCGCGTGCTCGCGCTGCCATAGTAAGAACTGTAAATATTGTAGAAAGTGTATCAGAATGGGAAAGGTAACATTTTGTTCTCCACTATATTCCATATCCAAGTGGGTACCAAAAAATGTAGATAAAGCTGTTTTAGAGTGGTCTGGCACATTGTCGAATGGTCAAAAGGAAGCTTCTAATGCTGTTGTCAGGGCTATTCAACATAATCTTACTCTCCTTGTATGGGCTGTTTGTGGTAGTGGTAAAACAGAAGTGTTATTTAATGGATTAGCTCATGCCCTCACCAATCAAAAGTCTGTATGTATTGCTACGCCACGTACAGATGTTGTACTAGAATTAGCTCCACGCCTACAAAAGGTCTTCCCTAGTCTTGTGATTTCTCCCCTATATGCAGGTCATTCCGATCCTCATTCTCATTTTGTTGTTTCTACGACGCATCAAATGATTCGTTTTAAGAATTACTTTGATGTCATGATCATTGATGAAGTAGATGCGTTTCCATATAGTGTGGATTCTTCTCTTCAATACAACGTTGAGAAAGCGAGAAAGCAAGGCAGCTCCCTCATTTATTTAACAGCAACACCTTCGCCGTTGATTTTGAAGAAAGAAAATCTCCAAATCGTACGGATTCCCTCAAGGTACCATGGTTTCCCACTGCCTATTCCAACTTGTCATTGGAGTGGCAATTGGAGAAAGAAAATAAATAAAGGTCATCTTCCTCCTATATTAATTGAATGGATAAAGAAACAAGCATCTGAGCGAAAGCCCGTCCTTTTATTTCTTCCGTCTATAAAAATTATTAATCAAACAAAAGATATATTTGAAAAAAATCACTTTCGATGTGAATCTGTTCATTCTGAAGATGAAAATCGAGCCGAAAAAGTCCTCCGTTTTCGAAATAAAGAAATCCCTATTCTCCTCTCCTCGACTATTCTTGAGAGAGGCATTACGATTGAAAATATATCAGTAGCCGTGCTTGGAGCAGAGGATGAGGTATTTACAGAGAGTGCCCTGGTGCAAATTGCCGGAAGAGCTGGAAGAAGTAAGAGATTCCCAGATGGAGATGTTCGCTTTTTTCATTATGGTAAAACAAATGCCATGTTAGAGGCTATAAAACATATTAAGAAAATGAATGTTGAAGCGAGGGAGAAAGGTTGGCTCAATTAAATCGTTGTCCTATGTGTGGGGAAGATGTCAGTCAAAATGTATCCTGGAGCTGGTTGGTCGGAATAAAAAGTGACCCGGATTGTTGTGAGCTTTGCCGAAAGCAGCTTGTGCTAATTGAGGGAGACTTATGTCGGAAGTGTGGGCGGCCTCTAAATAAACTTGCTAGTAAATTTGTAGAAAATCAGTTCTGCTCTGATTGTAGAAAGTGGGAGGAAAAAGGATGGGGAAAAGTTCTTATCCATAATAAGTCGTTTTATGAATACAATGCTTTTTTGAAAAACACGCTTGCTCTTTATAAATTTAGAGGGGATGTTGAAGTAGGAAGAGCATTCTCACATTTGATTCAAAAAGAGTTAAAGAAATCTTATTCCTTTATCGATCAAGTCATTCCAATGCCAACTAGTAAGGAAAGACTCTATGAGAGAGGCTTTAATCAATGTGAGGTTTGGATTGAAGGGACATCCTTTGAACAAGAGTCACCACTAATCCGGATCAAAAACGAAGAAAAGCAAAGTAAATTGTCACGTGAAAAAAGAATGAATCGTACAGAAGACATGTTTCGCGTAACAGAAGGATCTGCACTAAATGGAAAAAAGATACTCCTATTAGACGATCTATATACCACGGGAACAACTATTCACTATGCAGCGCTCACCCTAAGAAATGCAGGTGTATCTGAAGTTTATTCCCTTACATTAAGTAGGGGATAAGGTATTGTCGAAAAATTTTTAAGAAAACGCCTTCATTCGAGTTATATCAACAAAAACACCCCTTTGCCAGTGTGTAAATATAAACGTATAATAAATATATGGCACTGCCATGAAGATTTTTGAAGGGAATGTTGAACAAGATGCAGGGAAAAGTAAAATGGTTTAACAACGAAAAAGGATTTGGCTTTATTGAAAGAGAAGATGGCGACGACGTATTCGTTCATTTTTCAGCAATCAGTGGGGAAGGATTCAAGTCCCTTGAAGAAGGCCAAACAGTTGAATTTGAGATTGTTGATGGAGCTCGTGGACCACAGGCTGCTAACGTAGAAAAAGTTTCTTAAATTAAATTAATCGCTTAAAGCTCCTATCATTAGATAGGGGCTTTTTATTTTTAAAACTATTTTAGTTTATACTGATGTTTTTTAATTAAGCTTATTGATCGGGTTATATAATAGGAGGGTACGCCCTTATATGTATGTATTTGTTAGAAATTGTCGGAATTTAGAGCGTTTTGTGAAAAAAGCGTAAAAATATTTGTGATTTTTTAAAGTTTATAGAGGGTAATAGAGGGGGTATAACGAATAATATAGTTATAGCATGGAAGGAGGAGTGCCACATGATGAATTTCAACATCCGTGGTGAAAACATTAAAGTTACACCTGCAATGAGAGAATATACTGAGAAGAAGGTAAGTAAACTTGAAAGGTATTTCGATACTCCACCTAATACTGATGTTCATGTAAACATGAAGGTCTATAACGATCAACAAATGATTGAAGTAACCATCCCTATGCCAAACCTTCTACTTCGAGCAGAAGAAGAGCATCAGGATATGTATGCAGCAATTGATTTAGTTGTTGAGAAGCTTGAACGACAAATTCGCAAGCATAAAACAAAAGTTAATCGCAAATTCCGTCAGGAAGGTAGCGTTAAATATATGTTCCGCGATGAATTAAACCCTACAACAACAAGTGTTGCTGAAGCTGATATGGATGAGGATGACGATCTACAAGTAGTGAAAACAAAGCGTTTTACATTCAAGCCGATGGACGTTGAAGAAGCGATTCTTCAGATGGACATGCTTGGACACAGCTTTTTCGTTTTCTCAAACGCTGTTACAGGAAGCACAGGCGTTGTTTATCGTCGTAAAGATGGGAAATACGGACTGATCGAGCAAGATTAACGAATAAATGAACAAGGGCAGGGGTGATCACCCCTGCCCTTTAAATATGTGCTGAGGTTTATTTTTTTATCTACATTAATATAGTTGTTAGTAGCATGGTTTTTTACTTTCTTGTGCCTCTAGCAACTAATTGTTAAAATAACTACATAGTATAAAAAATTCTTAGTTTAGTTAGATATATGATAGCACTCTACTGACAACAAAAGAGGAGCGTTTTGATGAAAGGTTTATTACGAAAAATCATACCCAATGGCAATGAACGTCAGGTTAGTCGCTTACAGAAGATTGCAGATCAAGTAGAGACTTTTTCAGATGAAATGAAGAAGTTATCTGATGATCAGCTCCGTAACAAAACGGAAGAATACAAAGAACGGATTCAAAAAGGTGAAGATTTAGACAAAATGTTACCAGAAGTGTACGCTACCGTTCGCGAAGCATCTGAACGCGTTCTTGGTATGCGCCCATTTCCAGTACAAATTATGGGAGCGGCGTCTCTTCATGAAGGAAATATTGCTGAAATGAAAACAGGTGAAGGTAAAACCCTTAGTGCCACAATGCCTGTTTATCTTAATGCCTTAACTGGCAAAGGTGTACACGTTATTACGGTCAACGAATACCTGGCGAAGCGTGACGCTGAAGAAATGGGAGAGCTTTACCACTATCTCGGTTTAACAGTTGGACTAAACATTAGCGGACTGTCAAAAGAAGAAAAAGCCGAAGCTTATGCTGCGGATATTACGTATGGAACAAACAATGAATTTGGTTTCGATTATTTGCGTGACAACATGGTCTTATATAAAGAAGAAATGGTTCAACGCCCTCTTCATTATGCCATCATTGATGAAGTTGACTCAGTGTTAATTGACGAAGCAAGAACACCCCTTATTATTTCTGGGAGTGCTGAGAAGTCGACTACTTTATACATTCAAGCGAACCAATTTGTTAGAACACTAAAAGAAGAAGACGACTATAACGTTGATATCAAAACAAAGAACGTCCAATTAACGGAAGATGGGATTACGAAAGCAGAAAAATTCTTCGCTATTGAGAATTTATATGATTACAAACATGTTCAACTAAACCACCATATTAATCAGGCAATGAAAGCCAATTTTATCATGCAACTCGATATGGACTATGTTGTTCAGGATGAGGAAGTTGTGATCGTTGATTCATTTACTGGACGTTTAATGGCTGGACGTCGCTATAGCGATGGACTTCATCAAGCGATTGAAGCGAAGGAAGGTCTTGTTATCCAGCGTGAAAGCATGACGCTAGCTACGATTACATTCCAAAACTATTTTAGAATGTATGAAAAGCTTTCTGGTATGACAGGTACAGCGAAAACCGAGGAAGAAGAATTCCGGAATATCTACAATATGAATGTTATTGCGATTCCTACGAATAAGCCAATTGCTCGTATGGACTATCCTGATCTCGTTTATAAATCCACTAACGGTAAATTCCAGGCACTTTCTAGAGAAATTGAAGAGCGTCATAAGAATGGACAACCCATCCTCGTTGGTACAGTTGCGGTAGAAACATCTGAGTTGATTTCGCAATTCCTAAAGAAACGCGGAATTCCTCACAATATACTAAATGCCAAAAACCATGCTCGTGAAGCGGAAATTATTGAATCAGCTGGTCAAAAAGGTGCGGTAACGATCGCGACAAACATGGCTGGACGTGGTACAGATATTAAATTAGGCACAGGTGTACTTGATCTTGGAGGCCTCTTTATCTTAGGTACGGAACGTCATGAAAGTAGAAGAATAGATAACCAGCTTCGCGGACGTTCAGGACGTCAAGGTGATCCAGGTGAATCAAGGTTCTATATTTCTATGGAAGATGAGCTAATGAGAAGGTTTGGCTCGGATAATATGATGAACATGATGAACCGTCTCGGGATGGAAGAGGATCAGCCGATTGAATCGAAGCTTGTCTCCAGAGCAGTGGAATCAGCACAAAAACGCGTCGAGGGTAATAACTATGATGCTCGTAAGCAGCTTCTTCAATATGATGATGTGATGCGACAACAGCGCGAGATCATTTATGCTCAACGTGCAGAAGTACTTGAATCAGATAATTTACGTGAAATTGTCGAAACGATGCTCACTTCTGTTATTACACGTATCGTTGATGCTCATACAGGTGATGAGGATATTCAAGAAGAATGGGATCATCAAGCGATTATTGATCACGCGAAAGGTATCTTCCTTCAAGAAGGCCAGGTAACAGTGAAAGATATCAAAGGTCTTGATAAGGAAGAAATCGTAGAACTTCTTGTTGAGAAAATGAAAATAAATTACGATGAAAAAGAAGCTGCATTCGAACCGGAACGCATGCGTGAATTCGAAAAAGTTATTCTTCTGCGCAGTGTTGATCGTAAATGGATGGATCACATTGATGCAATGGATCAGCTACGTCAGGGAATTCACTTGCGCGCTTACGGACAAAATGATCCTTTGCGTGAGTATCAATTTGAAGGATTTGAAATGTTCGAAGACATGGTTACAGAGATAGAAGAAGAAGTCTCTACTTATATTATGAAAGCTCAGATTGAAAGTAATCTAAAGCGAGAAAAAGTAGCGGAAGGCAAAGCCGTTAATCCAAAAGAAGAAGCAAGCTCGAAGCCAAAACCTGTTAAGAAAAAGCAGGATATTGGACGAAATGATCCTTGTCCTTGCGGCAGCGGTAAAAAATATAAAAACTGTCACGGCAAAGCTGAATAAAATCGAGCAGGTGTCGTAAGCATTTGCTATTCCCGTACTTTAGGGACAGTACCCCCACCTCCAAATGTAGGTTAGTCAACGAGTATTGGTGGGTTTGCTGTCCCTAAAAGTCTGCTTGAAGTACTAACCATCAAAGGTGTGAAAGTTTTTGATAGTAGATCTTTCGATTTTTGGATCATCAATATAGCCAGAATCGAAGTAAAATAATGATGTAGAGGTGCAAACTATGGAAATGCATGAAATTCGCAACGAATTAAATACAATTGAAACACGATTAAACGATTTTAGGGGGTCTCTTTGACCTCGAAAATAAAAGAGCGCGTATCGATGAATTAGACATTCAAATGACTGATCCAGATTTCTGGAATGATCAAAATGCCGCTCAAAAAGTGATCAATGAATCAAACTCTCTAAAAGAAGCTGTTAATGAGTTCGATTCTCTTCAAGAAGAATATGAGAACCTGGAAGTTTCTTATGAACTTGTGAAAGAAGAAAACGATCAGGAGTTATTTGAAGATCTTGAAGTAGAAATTAAAGATCTGAAAAAAGCAGTCAATCAATTTGAACTTACGCTTCTTCTAAGCGAAGAACATGATAAAAATAATGCGATTCTTGAACTTCACCCAGGTGCTGGTGGTACAGAGTCACAAGACTGGGCATCGATGCTTCTTAGAATGTATA
The DNA here is from genome assembly GCF_041366475.1 of Pseudalkalibacillus sp. JSM 102089. Taxonomy (NCBI): domain Bacteria; kingdom Bacillati; phylum Bacillota; class Bacilli; order Caryophanales; family Fictibacillaceae; genus Pseudalkalibacillus; species Pseudalkalibacillus sp. JSM 102089. Next base: position 8,801 of record NZ_JBEWYW010000002.1, on the reverse strand, counting down.
CGCGTTATGGTGAGAAAAAAGGATTTAAAGTTGAAACGCTTGATTACCTCCCAGGTGATGAAGCTGGTGTGAAAAGTGTTACGCTGAACTTTAAAGGTCATAATGCTTATGGGTATTTAAAAGCAGAAAAGGGCGTCCACCGTCTTGTTCGTATCTCACCATTTGACTCAAGTGGCAGACGTCATACTTCTTTTGTTTCTTGCGAAGTTATGCCTGAGTTTAATGATGAAATTGAGATTGACATTCGCACAGAAGATTTGAAGATCGATACGTATCGTGCGAGTGGGGCTGGTGGTCAGCACATTAATACGACTGACTCTGCCGTTCGAATCACTCACCTTCCTACAAAAGTAGTCGTGAGTTGTCAGGGAGAACGTTCTCAGATTAAAAACCGAGAACAGGCAATGAAAATGTTGAAAGCAAAGCTATATCAGTTGAAAATTGAAGAACAAGAAGCAGAGCTAGATGAGATCCGAGGAGAGCAGAAAGAAATTGGCTGGGGTAGTCAAATTCGATCTTATGTTTTCCATCCGTATAGTATGGTAAAAGATCATCGTACAAATATGGAAGTTGGGAACACTCAATCTGTCATGGATGGCGATCTCGATCCATTTATTGATGCGTTTCTCCGCTCTCGTTTAAATGATTAAAACTAACTTCAAGCCTACCTGTATAATCAGGTGGGCTTTTTTCTATAATGGCTATGTTCATTTACGTTGTTGACTTTTCGGTCATTTATCCTTTGCGATCACCAATTGTTTCTTCATGTTTCTGTCATAAATGGGGCAAAGTATAAAAGGAGAAAGAAGTGCTTCAACTTGATAACGCGCTGCTACAATGCGGTTTACACCCCATATGCCCGATGATATACTACTGAAGGCTTTTGCTTAGAAATGAGCAGTGACTTAAATCATAGAGGTAAGTGAGTGAATGCAGTTATGATAGCGACGTTAGCGAAATTTACAGCTAGAAAGGTTTCACCAGCACATAAGATACTGGAATATTTAAGCGTTATGGTGGGATCAGCCCTTGTGGCGATTGCCTTTAACCTTTTCCTACTCCCTAACAGCATTGCTTCTGGTGGTGTAAGCGGGATCAGTACTATTACAAAAGGAGTCTTTGATTGGAAACCAGCATATGTCCAGTGGGCTTTTAATATTCCATTGTTTATAAGTGGTTTAATCTTTTTGGGGAAAAAGTATGGTCCGAAAACCTTGGTTGGAACTCTTTTCTTACCTTTTGTCGTAAAATTGACAGAAAACGTAGAACCAGCGACAACAGATCCGTTATTAGGTGCGCTTTTCGGTGGTCTTGGAGTGGGGATTGGCCTTGGAATTGTATTCAGAGGAAAAGCCTCTACTGGAGGTACAGACCTTGCTGCACAAATTGTGAACAAGTATACAGGAGTTTCGCTCGGAACGTGTGTATTTATGATTGATGGCTTAATTGTCGTTGCTTCAGCGTTTGTTTTCAGCCTTGAAGAAGCACTTTATGCCCTTATTGCAATGTATCTAACAGGTAAAACAATTGATGTTGTTCAACTAGGATTGGGCTACTCGAAAATGGCGCTTATTATTTCAGATAAAGAAGAAGAGCTGCGTGAAGGGATCATCACTGTAATAGATCGAGGTGTGACAAGAATTTCAGGTCAGGGTGGATACACCAATGATAAGCGTCCCATCTTAATGGTCGTTGTTGCGCAAAATGAGGTTACAAAGCTAAAAGAGCTCGTGAAGGGTGTTGATCCTTCAGCATTTGTGATTGTATCCAACGCCACTGAAGTGCTGGGAGAAGGTTTTAAAAGAGAGTAAGCCGGCTATAGTAAATGAAAGTGAGCTCCATTATAGGTGAGGTTTTTACTTTGTCCTATGGGTGGCAGTATATGAGGAGTGAAGGTAATGAAAAAGTGGATAGGGTTTCTGTTTGTAGTTGTTCTGATTTTTAGTTTAGCTGCATGTGGTGCAAGTAATAATGAAAATAGCACGAATGACGGCTCTTCAAAAGAAAGTAACTCAGAAAATGAGAATGGTGGCCAAGCTTCTGGTGAATATGATGCTAATGCCGCAGAGGCTACATATCAAACGAATTGCTTAAGCTGTCATGGAGACAACCTTGAAGGGAAAGTAGGGCCACAACTTTCAAATGTTGGCTCACGTTTATCGAAAGACGAGATTCTCTCTGTCATTCAAAACGGGACAGGGCAAATGCCTGGTAATATTTTACGTGGAGATACGGAAGTGGAAGAAAATGTAGCTAGCTGGCTAGCTGATATGAAATAGGTAGAGAAGAAGCACTGAATAGTGCTTTTTTTATTGTCCTATTTATGATTGTGTACCTGGAAAAAGAAGGATGTAATATTACTAAAGAGAGAGTGTATCTCTATATTTCCCTTCTGGACAAAGTTAAGCATAGATAATTGTGTAATAATCTATTGACTATTAATGCATTATTGCAGAAGATGTCAGATTGAGAGGGTCTTGAAATAAAAATGTAATAAAAATTTGTCTTAAAATAGCGAATTTGTTTGTTATAATATCTTCAGATGTAAAGGAACTAATCAAAAATAAAACACCAATAAAAAACTAACTCCTAAGAATTTGCATCGAGAATTTAAGCAAGTAGGAAGTGGTACAGTTTGATCGAAATGAAAGATGTTTGGAAAACATATGACAATGGAATCAAAGCCATAAACGGTATCGATATTTCAATTGATAAAGGTGAATTTGTCTACATAGTAGGACCAAGTGGCGCCGGTAAGTCAACATTTATGAGAATGATGTATCGGGAAGAAAAGCCTACAAGTGGAAAAATCATAATTAATGGAAAAGATGTTGGCAAATTGAAGAATAAGTACATTCCTAAGCTACGTCGCGAAATCGGCGTTGTTTTTCAGGACTTTAAACTTTTGCCAAGATTAACTGTTTATGAGAACGTCGCTTTTGCTCTTGAAGTCATCGAGGAAAGTAAAGCAAATACGCGCAAGCGAGTAATGGAAACGTTAAGTCTCGTTAATTTGAAAAACAAAGCAAGGTTCTTACCAGACGAACTTTCTGGTGGGGAACAGCAGAGGGTTTCAATAGCAAGAGCGATCGTCAATAACCCTCACATTCTGCTAACAGATGAGCCTACCGGGAATCTGGATCCAGAAACAGCATGGGGCATTATGGATTTATTAGATCAAATCAACAATCGCGGTACAACTGTTATTATGGCAACCCATAATAAGGATATTGTGAATACATTCAGAAAACGTGTTATTGCAATTGATGGCGGTATAGTTACCCGTGATGAAGCAAGAGGTGAGTACGGGTATGAAAATTAAAACGTTTGGTCGCCACGGAAAAGAAGGTTTCAAAAATCTTGGTCGAAATGGCTGGATGACCTTCGCTTCGATTTCTGCGGTTACCGTTACACTACTTTTAGTCGGCGTTTGTCTCGCATTGCTTCTTAATTTAAATGCTTTTGGTGATCAACTTGAAAGTGATGTTGAAATCAGCGCATTTATTGATTTAACGGCGCAGCAAGAACAGCAAGATGAACTTAAGTCCAGGATCGAGAACATTTCTGAAGTGGAATCTGTTACTTATCAATCTAAAGAAGAAGGATTGGATAATTTAATTGATAATCTTGGGGATGAAGGTGAAGTGTTCGAGTCATTAAGAGAAGAAAACCCTTTAAGTGACGCTTTCCTGATCAAAACCAAAGATCCTCAGAATGTAACGGCAGTTGCTAAAGAGATTGAGCAACTAGACAATGTACAAGACGTTGAGTTTGCAGAAGATACGGTGAACCGACTATTTAAAGTTCTTGAGATCGCACGAAATGTTGGACTGGCCCTTGTGGTTGGATTACTATTTACAGCCATGTTCCTCATTTCTAATACTATTAAACTAACAATTGTTGCCAGAAGTCATGAGATTGAAATTATGAAGCTAGTGGGAGCAACGAACTGGTTCATTCGATGGCCATTCCTAGTAGAAGGTATCCTAATTGGAATTTTCGGCTCGATTATCCCAATTGGTATTCTAATCTACGGCTATTATTATTTAATTGAGTTAATAGCAAATCGTTTCCCAACTTTATTCATCGATTTACTACCGGTAACACCGTTTGTTTATCAGTTATCAGGACTGTTAATTATCCTTGGTGTGATTATCGGAGTATGGGGAAGTCTTACATCAATGCGTAAATTCTTAAAAGTTTAAAATGAAAATTAAGAGATAAATAGATTCATCTATTTTGGGGGAGGAACAAAGATTGAAGCGTAAAATATTAGCAACGGCTCTAACATTGACTCTAGGTTTAAGCGGACTAACAACTGCAGCACTTCCACAAACGACTGAAGCCGCAAATCTTGATGATCAACTTAATAATGTCAAAGAAAAGCAGTCTTCAAACCAGGAAGAGCTTGAGCAAAAGGAATCTGAACTTGCGGACGTGAAAGCAGAGCAAGAAGATGTACGAGCAGAAATTGAACAGTTAAATAAAGAAGTAGCTGAAACGGATGAGAAGATTTCAGTGAAAGAGAAAGAAATTAAAGATACAAATGCTGAAATCGATCAGTTGAAAGAAGAGATTAGCGCTTTAGAAGACCGTATTGCTGAGCGTGATAAGTTATTGAAAGATCGCATTCGCTCAATGCAACAAAACGGCGGCGGAACAGTTGATTACATGGAAGTTTTACTTGGTGCTACTGATTTTGGTGATCTAGTAGAACGCGTTCTTGCTCTTAACACAATCGCAGATCAGGACAAAAAGATTCTTGAAGAGCATAAAGCGGACAAGCAGGCAGTAGAAGAAAAGAAAGCTCAAGTAGAAGATAAACTTGCCTCTCTTGAAGAGAATAAAGCAGAGCTTGAAGATCTTAAAAAAGAGCTTGATTCTAAAAAAGCACAAAAAGATAAGCTAATGAAGTCCCTTGAAGAAGAAGAAGGCGATCTTCATAACCATATGATGGACTTAAATGAAACTGCTGAACTTTTAGCTGCTCAAGAAAAAGCAGTAAAGCAAGAGATCAAGCGTGCTGAAGAAGCAGCTCGTAAAGCTGAAGAAGAGCGTAAAGCCGCAGCTAAAGCGGCAAAAGAAAAAGCTGAAGCTGAAGCACAAGCGAAAAAGGAAGCAGCGGCAAGCTCAAGCAAGTCTAGCAGTTCAAATAGTTCAAGCAGTTCAAATTCAGCACCAGCGCCAACTCCTGAGCCAGCACCAGCGCCTTCTAGTAACGCAACATTCATTAAGCCTGCTGCTGGTCCAATTACATCTGGATTAGGCCGCCGCTGGGGAACGTTCCACGCAGGAATTGATATTGCTCAAGGTGGTCAAAACCCAGTATCAGCTGCTGCAGATGGAACAGTATTGAGATCCTATCATTCAGATTCATACGGTAATGTAGTATTCTTGACGCATAGTATCAATGGTCAAATGTACACAACAGTGTATGCTCATATGCAAAATCGCGCAGTTTCTACAGGTCAGTCAGTAAGTCAAGGAACATACCTCGGTACAATGGGGAATACTGGTCATTCAACTGGACAACATTTACATTTTGAAATTCACAAAGGTTCATGGAACTCTAGTAAGTCCAATGCTGTTGACCCAATGAATTACATTCGATAATTAGATGAGCCTCGCTTCAACGGGCTTTCCCCCTCACAATTTGAGATGGAAACATAATGAAAACAACTGAATCATATAGTACAATAAGATGAAAAGGCATCGCATCGTTATGATGGGGTGCCTTTTCCTTCAAATTAGAAGAGGTGAGTACAATGAAGATACAGGGGAAAGTTGTCGCTTTACTTGTCGTGATTGCCCTCGTAATCGGTTCAGGTGGTACATACGCGGCTTTCACTTTATTACAGGACGAGCCTGAAGGGAGCACTCAATCTTTAACTCTTGGTTCTGGTAATGAAATAGAGACAGAAGAGCTAACGAAAATTAACAAAGCTTATGAATTAATCCAGGATCGCTATGTAAATGATATCGATCAAAAAGAGTTGTTAGATGGAGCTATTAAAGGAATGGTAGATACTCTTGAAGATCCCTATTCAGTCTATATGGACCCTGAAACAGCTGAGCAATTTAGCCAATCCCTTGGTTCTTCCTTTGAGGGGATTGGGGCGGAAGTTAATATGACTGACGGAAGAGTAACGATTGTGTCACCTTATAAAGATTCACCTGCTGAGAAAGCAGGTCTTCGTCCGAATGATAAAATCATGACGATCGACGGTGAAAGCACAGAGGGACTTGATTTGTATGATGCTGTATTAAAGATTCGTGGGGAGAAAGGCACGGTTGTCACGCTCGGCGTTCAACGCCCGGGAGCTTCAGAGACAATGAAGGTAGAAGTGACTCGTGATGAGATTCCTATTGAAACGGTGCGTGCAAGTACGGTAGAAGAAAACGGAAAAACAATCGGTGTCTTGCAAATCACCTCATTCTCAGAGGATACAGCTAAAAGCTTCTCAGAAGAGTTGAAGAAATTAGAAAAACAGGGCATTGATGGTTTGGTACTTGACGTTCGTAATAATCCAGGAGGCCTGTTAAATGTTGTTTCGGATATGGCGGAAGAACTGATTCCTAATGACAAACCTTACGTTCAAATTGAAGATCGTGAAGGAGAGAAGCAGCGTTCTGTTTCTACTCTTGAAGAGAAAAAAGATTATCCTGTCGTAGGTCTTATTGATCGCGGTAGTGCTTCTGCTGCAGAAATTCTTGCCGGAGCGCTTAAAGAAGCAGGCGATTATGATTTGGTCGGTGAAACGTCATTTGGTAAAGGAACGGTTCAATCAACGCTAGATCTTGGAGATGGCAGTAATATTAAACTGACAATGTTTAAATGGTTAACACCAGATGGCAACTGGATTCATAAAGAAGGAATTGAGCCAACGGTTGAAGCGAAGCAGCCTGATTACTTCTACGTAAATCCATTATCTACTGAAAAGACGTTAGAATTTGATCAGAACAGCGAGCAGGTAGAGTCTGCGCAAATCATGCTCAAAGGCCTTGGTTTTGAACCGGGACGCAAAGACGGATATTTTAGTGATAAAACAGTTACAGCAGTAAAAGCTTTCCAACGTTCGAATGATATAAATATTACTGGGAAAATAGATGAAAAAACGGCGCAGAAACTTCAGGAAAAAATTATTGATTCCATTCGTAATCCTGATAACGATGTGCAGCTTAAGACAGCGGTCGAGCTACTTGCTAAATAATTCCAAGAAGGAAATGAACTGTTGATGTCGAAGCTATTCCGCAGGAAATCCTGCGGAATTTTTTTGACCATGATATGCACATTGAACAAATAGAAGACATTTTTAAAATGAGGTAAACTAGAATGGTTGTCTCATGATTATTTGGCAATGTTAGGGTATTTTCGATAATTCTCTCATGACAAAAATGAGCAGAACATTCATATAACATAGCCAGACATTTAGTAACTGCTAAGAAGCATGGAGGAATATAAAATGGACACTATTGGCCTTTCAATACTTAAGGGAATTATTAGTTTTTTCCTTCATCCCCTCACGTATATTACGATTATTGGAGCATTTATGCTCGGTCTTTCACGAGTAAAACGTGATAGAAGAGATTTTCACACAAGAGTACATGATGTTTTGGACGATGTTCCATTTGCTATCATACCTGGATTATTGATGGGAGCCGCTTTTCTGATACTTAATCTTTTGCTTGGTTTAACGATTCCTTTCAGTACCACCGTAGCAATGAGTCTCGGAGCATTTTTGCTTTTAGTAACAGGACAAATTCGTTTTTTATCACCTGCTTTTGTGTTCATCTTACCTACACTAACAACGTTTTTTTATACTCCAATCGATTTCGGTAACGATACTCTCAATACGATGCAAGAGGGGATCGGGAATGCATCGCCGATTGCGCTCGCTATTTTAGTTGGCTTTCTAGTATTCATGGAAGGGTTATTCATTACGATGAATGCTGGAAAACAGACGTCACCAAGACTCGTAGAAAGTAAACGTGGAAAGTTAGTGGGGGCCCATGAAGTCCAAAGACTATGGCTTTTACCACTATTCCTCTTCCTTCCAGTCGGTCAGGTTGAATCATTTACATGGTGGCCTCTTCTTGATTTTGGTGCTGGCACCTATGCCTTTATCTTATTGCCGTTTCCTATTGGCTTTCGAAAGCTTATACACCATGCATTACCCTTTCCAGAGATGAAGAGTAATGGGAGGCAGGTTGCTCTTCTCGGGGGAGCAACGGTCTTAATTGGTCTAGTGAGTTACCTTTCGAGTAATAGATGGATTGCATTAGTTGCGATCATCCTAGTGATTCTTGGACGAGCTGGTATTTTACTTCTTCATCGAGGTAAAAATAAGCCTGCCTATTTTAATGAACGAAATAATGGACTTGTTATTCTTGGAATTCTCCCCGGTTCACCTGCAGATCAAATGAACTTACAAGTTGGCGAAGTCATATCTAAGGTGAATGGGATACCTTTAGGAAAAGGTGTAGAATTTTATACGGCTCTGCAACGTAATGCCGCTTTTTGTAAAATGGAAGTGCTTGATGTTAATGGAGAAGTTAGGTTTGAGCAAAAAGCGCTTTATAATAATACTCATCATGAGCTTGGTTTGCTATTTGTAAAAGAAAATCGTTTTGAGGAGCAAGAGGAAGCACAATAATAAACGAATTAATAGAAGAATGTCAATAACGGTTTAAAATTCCCTAATTTCAACGGAAACAAATTCCCTAATATTAGCGTATCTTAGCTGGCTGTATGCCAGCTTTTACTTTTTCTCTTAATCTGTAAGACCCACCTTTGATATTAA